>CP099650.1:623439-1246878 GCA_024123915.1 Oxalobacteraceae bacterium OTU3CAMAD1
CATCGACCCCTTCGAACTGCGCCGGCGCAACCTGCTGGGCAAGGGCCGTGGCGCCACCGTGTCGGGCGCGCCGATCCTGCAGGACCTGCAACTGGAGGAGATGTTGCAGCGCCTGGAGCGCCATCCCCTGTGGCAAAACCGCAAGCTGACGCAGCAGGCCAGGCAGCGCCAGGGATTGCTGTACGGCGTAGGTTTCGCGCTGTCGAACGAGGCCTACGGCACCTCCGGCGACGGCATGTTCGGCGCCGTGCAGATCGAGCCGACCGGCACCATCACCATCTACACCCCCTACATAGACATGGGCAACGGCGCCGCCACCGCGCTGGGCCTGGCGCCGGCATCCTACCTTGGACGCAACGCCAACAGCATCAACATGGGCGAGACCCAGCTGTTCGATTCGTTGAACCTGACCACCACCTTGCCCGACCCGCCCGCGCCGGTGCCGCAGAACTACGTGCTCAAGGCGTCCGGCTCGGCCAGCGCCTGCTTGGGCGCCTTCTACCAGTACCACGTGGTGGAGCAGGCGGGGCTGGCGCTGGTTTTGCAGACCTTGCTGCCGGCGGCCAACGCCATTTGGCGTAGGGAGGTGCCGGCCGCCGCGCTGAGCTGGAAGGACAACCGGCTGCATGCGGAGGGCATGTCGTCCCTGCCGTGGTCGGCGCTGGTCAAGCAGGCCACGCGCATGCGGCTGCCGATGGTGGCGGTGGTGCACGCCAGCTATGTGGGCGGCTTCGCCACGGCGCCGTTCACCTTCCGCAGCGGTGCCACGACCTTGCCGCTCGATTATGTCGCCATGGGTCTCACGGTCGATACCTTGCAGCCGATACCGCGCGGCCAGGTGGCCAATCCGCCATCGATCAATTTCAGGTTCGGCCGCACCACCTACGCGCCTTGCGGTTCGCTGGTGGCGGCCACGATCGAGCCGCGCACCGGCGTGATCGCGGTCGAGTCGGTGGTGTCGGTGCTCAGCGCCGGCGTCCAGCATTGCCCGCAAATGGTGTCCGGCCAGTCGCAGGGGGCGATCGCGATGGCGCTGGGGAACGTGTTGCTCGAGCATTGTCCGAACGACCGCACCGGGCCGGGCAACGGCACCTGGAACCTGAACCGCTACGCCATCGCGCGCTCGACCGATATTCCGCAGCAGGAATTGATCGTGCTGCCGCCGGCGCCGGGCGAGACCACCGCGCGCGGCATCGCCGAGGCGGTGATGTGCCCGATCGGTCCTTCCATCCTGAACGCGCTGGCGATGGCCACCGGCGGTAAACGCTATACGACGACGCCGGTCACCGCGCGCGCCGTCCTGGAGTCCCTGAAATGACACAGCCCATCCGTTTTCACATCAACGACAAACCCGTGCAGGCCGAGGCGGGCGACGCCGACATGGCGCTGATCGATTTTCTGCACGAGCGCCAGGACCTGACCGGCACCAAATTCTGTTGCGGCATCGGCGTGTGCCGCGCCTGCACCGTCGCCACCCGCGAGAAGGGGGACGGCGTGTTGGAAAAAACGCTGTCCTGCTCCACGCCCGTCAGCGCGGTCGAGAACATGTCTATCTACACGGTCGAAAGCCTGGGCTCGGAACAGGCGCTGGCGCCGTTGCAGCAAGCCTTCCTGGAGAATTTCTCGTTCCAGTGCGGCTACTGTGCGCCCGGATTTTTGATGGCGGCGACGGCCATGCTGTCGCACCTGAAGCGCGCGCCGGTACCGGCCTCGCAGCTCGACGCCGTCATGGAAACCTGGGTCGGCGGCAATCTGTGCCGCTGCACCGGCTACGTGCGCTACATGGAGGCGATCCGCAAGGTGGCCTTGCCCTACACGCTGGGTGGCGGGGTGGCGTTATGAGCCTGCCTTCACTGCTGTCATTGATTCCCGCCCTGCTGCTGGCGGCCACGGTGGGCATGGCGCAGGCCGCGCCCAAGGCCGCCGTCAGCAAATACAGCAAGCAAAGCGCCGTCGAGTACGGCCAGGTGTGCGCCGACATGATCGGGCAGATCCCCGCCTTCAACTGTCTGGACGGCACCATCGTGCCGATCACCGTCGATGGCAAGACTCCGGCGGAATACAAGCCCGGCATGACTTGCGACCGGCCGGCGCTGCTGCCGTATCCGGACGGCTCGTTCGGCCAGTGCACGCCGTATTCCCGCTTACTGAATCTGTCCTACGGCAAGACGCAGATCTCGGCCATGTGCCGGCGCGAACAGTTGCGCGAGCCGAACAGCAAGTTCTTCGACGAGGTCGACATCGTCGCCCACAACGTCGACACCGGCGACACCTGCTGGTTCCATGCCGAGGGCAAGCCGGGCCAGAAGACCGGTTTCGACGCGTCGCGCGTGCCGCCGCCCAACGAAAAGGCGCCGCCACCGCAGCGCATCTCCGCCGGCCAGTTCTGGTGGGCGCCGGCGGCCACCGCGTCGAAAAACTGTTTGAGCTGCCACGACGCAGACCCCTTCATGTACAGCCCGTGGATCGGCCAGCTCAAGTATTTGCTGCCGGCCGATCCGCTGGGCCGCTACAGCAACATCGGCAAGGAATTCGCGCAGTGGCATTCGAACAGCATCAGCACGCGCGACAACACCTGCGTCGGCTGCCACCGCATCGGCGACCAGGCCAGCTGCTCGCAATTCGTGCCGATGGCGGCCGGCAGGATACCGGCCAAGGACGGCAACGCGCTGGCCAACAGCTATCCGCTGAGCCACTGGATGCCGGTCAACAACGATCAAAGCAAGGAGTTCTGGGAGCAGGCCAATCTCGAATCGCTGAACCAGTTGCTGACATGCTGCGCCGATCCGAAGAACCCAATCTGCACGATCAAGCCCATCGTCACGCCGCCCAAAGTCGGCAAACGTTAATTCGAAACACGTAAAGACACGTAGGGCGGATTAGCGAAGCGTAATCGGCCAATGCGTGAGTCTCGACGGCTCATGCGTTGGCTCTATCTTTCTATGCCATCTGCGATCGCGGACCAGGCACATCGAAAATTTAGCCCCACGGGAAAGCGGGTAACCCTCAGTGGCCAAAGCCCCCCCATTTTCGACCTTTGCAGTAACTATCCAGACAGGAGTGATATGTTTAATGAGTACCTTTTTGGCAGGATGTATTTGGACGTAGAGTATGCGATGCTTCACATGCTGATTTCGGCTGGCGGCGGGGCCTGCGTCGTGTTTTACTATTGCTGTCGCCTTGGGAGTAACGATATTGAGCTTCGCCGGCGCTATCGCAAATTGACCTTTGTAGCGGAGTGTTTTGGCACATTTGCGTTGCTCGGCGTTGCCACCTTCTTTGGACACTCCCTGATCACACATAACAAGAACACCCTGAATGCAAATCGTGAAGCCCTCGTTACGCAGGCCGCCACGCTTTCGAATCAGATCCAAAAGAAATATTGCTCAAAGCTCGCTGCGGATGGTATAGCGCTAGCGTTTAAAGAAAACCAAGCCCCTCTTTGTCAGGCTACAAAGTTGCAGGGAAGGGAATACGACGATGTCAGTATTGTTAACCAGAAGATACATCAACTCGAACAAATGTCTGTACTGACTGTTCCGGTTCCCCTGATGCTCAAGCTAGACGAATTGAAGTCGGATTTGCAAAAGCTCGCGCACGCACTGAACGGGCTAACTAAGCACGATCCAAGGCTGATATTGACGACGACTAATCCTGCCTTAGTCCTGCTGGCGCTCCTTAGCGCTATCGTAACGACCTCGATAAAGACCGGAAAAGCGGGGCACGAATGGTTCGCCAATAGGAAAAAGTGAACCGCCCGTGCGTTGGCGGTGTGGTCTGGGAATTTTAGTCGCCGGTGGCTGCTGGGTCCAGGCAGCAACATGTGCCTCGGGACTATGTTATTTCCCCCGCGCACGGTTGGAATGGCGGTCTGGTCAAGCTTGTATTTGAGATAAACTCTTGCTTCTCAAGTTATCTTGGTCCGCGCCATGCCCAATAAAACGCTCGACGACGTTGGCTTCCGTCGTATCCTTGCCCGCAACATCACCTTGCCGCTGGCGGCCGGCGTCGTCAGCGCCGGCGTGTTCGTCGTGCTGTTGGTGTACCTGGTCACGACCATGAACTGGGTCGAGCACAGCGAGCGCGTGATCGGCAACGCCAGCGAAATCAGCAAGGAAATGGTCGATATGGAGACCGGCCTGCGCGGCTACATGCTGGCCGGTGATGAATCGTTCCTGCAGCCTTACGTGCTGGCCAAGCCGAAGGTTGCGTCCAGCCTGGCGAGCCTGCTGAAACTGGTGGAAGACAACCACGCCCAGGTCGACCGACTGCGCCTGATCGAGGCCCAGCATCTGCAATGGGACCAGTACGCGCAGGAAATGATACGGCTGCGCGCCGCCAATGGCGATGTGACCGGACCGGTCAAGACCGGGCGCGGCAAGAACCAGTTCGACGAGATCCGCCGCCAGCTCGACGCCTTCATCGACGTTGAGATGCGCATGCGCCAGGACCGCAACGCCTCGGCCCGCAATGTGACCGGCATGGTGGCGGCGGTATATCTGGTGCTGACCCTGGGCGTGGGCGGCGCGCTGGCCTGGTTCGGGCGGCGCGAGCTGCTCGGCCTGTCCAAAACCTATAACGCCGTGCTGCTGCAGCATACGGAGCACTCCGATCTGTTGCAGCAGCAAGCCTGGCTGCGCACCGGCCAGAGCGAGCTGGCGCAGCAGGGCATCGGTCAGCTGGCGCTGCCGCAATTGTCGGCGGTGCTGCTCCAATTCCTGGCGCGCTACATGAACGCGGTGGTCGGCGCGCTGTATTTGCGCAACCCGGACGGCAGCATGCGCCGCGTGGCGTCCTACGGCTTCAGCGCCGAGTGGGAGCAGCGCGACCAGCAGCTGAAATCGGGCGAGAGCCTGGTGGCGCAAGCCGCGCAGGAACGCCGCCTGATCCGCCTCGACCGGGTGCCGGCCGATTACATCCAGGTGGCCTCCGGCTTGGGTTCCGGGACGCCGGCCAGCGTGCTGCTGGCGCCGTTGGACAACGACGGCCAGATCAACGGCGTGGTCGAAATCGGCCTGCTGCGGCCGATCACGGTGCGCGACATGGACTTCCTCACCCTGGTCAAGGGCAACATCGGCAACGCCATCGAGGCCAGCCAGTCGCGCCAGCGCTTGCAGGAAGTGCTGGAGGAAACCCAGCAGCTCAACGAGGAATTGCAGGTGCAGCAGGAGGAACTGCGCACCGCCAACGAGGAGCTGGAAGAACAGTCGCGCGTGCTGGAGGAATCGCAGGCCAGCCTGGAGAACCAGAAGGCCGAACTGGAACAGACCAACGAGCAACTGGCCGAGCAGGGCACCGCGCTGGACCAGAAGAACGCCGCGCTGCTCAAGGCGCAGCTGGACCTGGAGGAGCGCGCCCGCGAGCTGGAGCGCGCCAGCCAGTACAAGTCGCAGTTCCTGGCGAACATGTCGCACGAGCTGCGCACGCCGTTGAACAGCTCGCTGATCCTGGCCAAGCTGCTGTCGGAGAATTCCGCAGGCAATCTGAACGACGAGCAGGTGCGCTTCGCCAACACGATTTACTCGGCCGGCAACGATCTGCTGAACCTGATCAACGACATTCTCGACATCTCCAAGGTCGAGGCGGGCAAGCTGGAGCTGGTGCCGGAGCAGTTGTCGCTGCGCCACGTGGTCGAAGGCATGGCGATGGTGTTCGAACCGCTGGCCCAGCAAAAGAAACTGGCCTTCCACGTGCAAGTGGCCGACGACCTGGCCACGCACATGGTCACCGACCGCCAGCGCCTGGAACAGATCCTCAAGAATCTGCTGTCGAACGCGCTCAAGTTCACCAGCAGCGGCCAGATCACCCTCGCCGTGCATGCGGCCGGCGACGGCGCGGTCGGCTTTTCGGTGCAGGACACCGGCATCGGCATCCGCCAGGAAGACCAGCAAGGCATTTTCAACGCCTTCCAGCAGGCCGACGGCACCACCAGCCGCAAGTACGGCGGCACCGGCCTGGGCCTGTCGATCTCGCGCGACCTCGCGCACCTGCTGGGCGGCGCCATCAGCCTGGTCAGCGAACCGGGCAAGGGCAGCTGCTTCACTTTGACGATGCCGCTGCGCTGGACCGCGCCGGAGCCGGGACCGCGCATCGGCAGCGCCAGCGCGCCGGCCACCATGGATGACAACGTCGGTGTCGGCGCCTACGCGGCCACGTCGCTGGGCCTGGCCATCGCCGCGACCTCGCCGCCGGCCTCCCACGGCCACCGTGCCGCTCAGGGCAACGACGACGAGGCGGCGCCGCGCGTGCGCGCCTTCGACGACGACCGCGACCAGCTGGTCGCCGGCGCCGACAACGCCCGTTCGGTGCTGGTGATCGAGGACGACCCCGCCTTCGCCCGCATCCTGTACGACCTGGCGCACGAAAAACAATACCGCTGCCTGGTCGCCTTCGACGCCGACGAGGGCCTGGAGCTGGCGCGCCTGCACCGCCCGAACGCGATCCTGCTCGATATCCGCCTGCCGGACCGCTCCGGCCTGTCGGTGCTGCAACTGCTCAAGGACGACGCCCAGACCCGCCACATCCCGGTGCACGTGGTGTCCGGCTCGGACGCCGGCGAGGCCGCGCTGCACCTGGGCGCGATCGGTTTCGCGCTCAAGCCGACCACGCGCGAACAGTTGATGGAGGTGTTCCGCCGCATCGAGACCAAGCTGACGCAGAAGATCAAACGCGTTCTGCTGGTTGAGGACGACGACCGCCAGCGCGACAGCGTGGTGCAACTGATTTCCGACGACGATGTCGACATCGTCGACGTCGGCAGCGGCGAGGAGGCGCTGGCGCTGCTGCGCACCACCGTGTTCGATTGCATGATCATCGACCTGAAGCTGCCCGACATGCAGGGCAACGAGTTGTTGCAGCGCATGTCCGGCGAGCAGCTGGCGGCGTTCCCGCCGGTGATCGTCTACACCGGCCGCAACCTGTCGCGCGCCGAGGAGGCCGACCTGCACAAGTATTCGCGCTCGATCATCATCAAGGGCGCCCGCTCGCCGGAGCGCCTGCTGGACGAGGTGACCCTGTTCCTGCACAAGGTCGAGGCCGACCTGTCGTCCGAGCGCCAGACCATGCTGCGCACGGTGCGCTCGCGCGACCGCGTGTTCGAAGGCCGGCGCATCCTGCTGGTCGACGACGACGTGCGCAACATCTTCGCGCTCACCAGCGCGCTGGAGCAAAAGGGCGTGCTGGTCGAGGTGGGCCGCAACGGCTTCGAGGCGATCGAAAAACTCGACCAGAACCCGGACATCGACCTGGTGCTGATGGATGTCATGATGCCGGGCATGGACGGGCTGGAGGCGACGCGCCACATCCGCGCCGACGCCCGCTTCGCCCGCCTGCCGATCATCGCCATCACCGCCAAGGCGATGAAGGACGACCAGGAGCAATGCCTGGCCGCCGGCGCCAGCGATTACCTGGCCAAGCCGATCGACCTGTCGCGCCTGTATTCCCTGCTGCGGGTATGGATGCCCAACGGCGAGCGCGCCTGATGAAGCGGAGGACCACGCATGCAACATAGCGACACCGACATCGAGCTCAAAGTGTTGATGGAAGCCATCTACATGAAGTACAGCTACGATTTCCGCGACTACACCGGCGCCTCGCAAAAGCGCCGCGTGCTGCATGCGCTCAAGGAAATGAATTGCGCCAGCATCTCGGCGCTGCAGGCGCGCATCATGCACGAGCCTGCCGCGTTCAGCCAGCTGCTGCAATACCTGACGATCCCGGTGACGTCGATGTTCCGCGACCCCAGCTATTTCAAGGCGCTGCGCGAGCAGGCCGTGCCCGTGCTGCGCACCTATCCGTCGCTGAAGATCTGGATCGCCGGCTGCAGCACCGGCGAAGAGGTGGTGTCGATGGCCATCCTGCTCAAGGAGGAGGGTTTGCTCGAGCGCAGCATGATCTACGCCACCGACATCAATCCGCAGTCGCTGGAGAAGGCGCGCAAGGGCGTGTTTCCGCTCGACGCCATGCGCGAATACACGGCCAACTACCAGGCCGCCGGCGGCACGCGCAGTTTTTCCGACTACTACACGGCGGCCTATAATGCTGCCCTGTTCGACAGTTCGCTGTGCGAGAACGTCACCTACGCCGACCACAGCCTGGCGACCGACGCCGTGTTCGCCGAGACCCATTTGATCAGCTGCCGCAACGTCATGATTTATTTTAAGAAGAGGCTGCAGGAGCGCGCGTTCGGGCTGTTCCACGAATCGCTGTGCCATCGTGGGTTTCTCGGCCTCGGCAGCAAGGAGAGCATCGACTTTTCCGCCTACGCGCCCAGTTTCGAGCCGGTGCAAAAGCGCGAGCGCTTGTTCAGGAAGCGTTAGCAATGAGTTCGACGGGTGCGCCACCAGGTTTGCCGGCGACGACGGCGGCGACGGCGATTTCGGCCGCGCTGGCCGGCCGCAAGATCGAGGCGGTGGTGATCGGCGCTTCGGCCGGCGGCGTGGGCGCGCTGCTCAAGCTGCTGCCGGGCCTGCCCGCCGGCTACGGCCGGCCGCTGGTGGCGCTGCTGCACCTGCCGGAGAACCGCCAAAGCCAGCTGGCCGAGGTGTTCCGCCAGCGCATGGCGCTGCGGGTGTGCGAGGCCGGCGACAAGGAACCGCTGTCATCCGGGACGCTGTATTTCGGCGGTTCCGGCTACCATTTGTCGGTTGAGTCGGACCGCAGCTTTTCGCTCAGCTGCGAGGCGCCGCTGCACTTCGCCCGCCCCGCGATTGATTTCCTGATGGAGTCGGCGGCGGACGCCTACGGCCCGGCTTTGCTGGGCATTTTATTGACCGGCGCCAATCAGGACGGCGCCGCCGGCCTGGCCGCCATCGGCCGCGCCGGCGGCCTGACCGTGGTGCAGGACCCGGACGAGGCCGAAGTGGCCACGATGCCGAAAGAAGCAATCCGTCTGCGGACGCCGGACCTGGTCCTGCCCTTGGACGCGATACACACAATGCTGTTGATGCTGGAGAATAATTGATGCAAGCCGAGCACCCGACCAAACTGCTGATCGTCGACGATCTGCCGGAAAACCTGCAGGCGCTTAACGCCGTCATCCGCGGCGCCGGGCGCGAGATCTTCCAGGCCGGCTCCGGCGAGGAGGCGCTGGCCTTGCTGCTGCAGCACGACTTCGCGATGGCCTTCCTCGACGTGCAGATGCCGGGCATGGACGGCTTCGAACTGGCCGAGCTGATGCGCGGCACCGAGCGCACCCGGCAAATTCCGATCGTCTTCGTCACCGCCGCCGGCAAGGAACTGAACTACTCCTTCAAGGGCTACGAGGCCGGCGCCGTCGATGTGCTGTACAAGCCGCTCGACTCGCGCGCCGTGCGCAGCAAGGTCGAGGTCTTCGTCCAGTTGTACGAGCAGCGCGAGGCCACGCGGCGCCAGGTGCAGGCGCTGGAGCTGGCGCGGCAGAAGCAGGAGGCCACCCTGGCCGAACTGAACGCGGCGCAGACGCAGTTGCAGCGGGCGCTGTCGATGCGCGACGAGTTCATGTCGATGGTGTCGCACGAGATGCGCACGCCGCTCAACACCTTGTACCTGGAAACGCAATTGCGCAAGATGCAGCTCGAGCGCGGCAACATGGCCGCCTTCGGCGCCGAGCAGTTGCAGCGCATGGTGGCGCGCGACGACCGCCAGATCCAGAGCATCATCCGCCTGATCGACGACATGCTCGACGTCTCGCGCATCCGCAGCGGCAAGCTGTCGCTGCGGCCGGGCTGGGTGGAGCTGTCGGGCTTGCTGCGGCGGGTGGTGCACGACCTGACGCCGCAGGCCACCACAGCCGGCTGCACCATCAGCCTCGACGCCGAGACGCCGGTCAGCGGCTGGTGGGACGAATTCCGCATCGAGCAGATCGTCGTCAACCTGCTGACCAACGCGCTGCGCTACGGCGCGCAGCAGCCGGTGGCGGTGTCGCTGGTGGTCGGGCAGGACGAGGTGCGGGTCGACGTGCGCGACCAGGGGCCGGGCATCGCGCCCGAGCAGCAGCAAAAGATCTTCGAACCCTATGAGCGCGGCGTCGGCAACGAGGTGCCGTCCGGCCTGGGGCTGGGCTTGTATATTTCGCGCGAGCTGGCCGAGGTGCACGAGGGCACCCTGACGGTCGCCAGCACGCCGGGCGAGGGCGCGGTGTTCAGCCTGATCTTGCCGCGCAGGGATGCGCCTCCGGCCTAAAAAATGGTTGGCTTGTTCAGCGCGAGCCCGATTCCTCGCGGCGCTGGATCAGATAGGCGTTCAGGTCGTCGAAGCTGACGTTGCCGCGCTGCGCGGTGTCGATGCTGTCGAAGTTCTTGTCGACCACGCCCAGGCCCGCCTGGCGCGCCTCCTCGCGGTTCAACGTGCCGCTGTGGTCGGTGTCGGCGTCTTCAAAACGTTTCTTCAGCTTTTGCACAATGGTGAAGCGCAGCAGCACCGGTCCGGGCGCGATGTCGCGCTGCGGCTGGCGCATCGAGCGCGGCACGTACGAATCCGAATAGGGCGTGGACATGCCTGCGGCGGACGCCGGCGTTTCCGCTTGCGGGGTTTGGGCGCCGGCGCCGGCGGTGGCCAGCAGCGCTGTCAGTAGGGTCGGATGCAAAAGGTTCATGATGGTCTCCCCGCCATCGATCGATGCGCGGCTCAGGTTGACACTTTGATCCCAATGCGCGGATTAATCAAACACCTTCTATGGTGCGGCGCGATTCTGTCGCCCGGAAACATCACTTTGACGATGTAAGTCTTTGTTTTGAATGGTAATTTTGTTTAAACAGTAAGTGTGCACTGTATGCCCAAGGGCATTATTCATCTGGCCGGGAGGGCATCGGCGCACTGCCTTCCCGGCACGCGTTGGATCAGCAAGGCGTGAACAGGTTCACCATCGCGACCGCCGGAGGGATGACCAGCGAGAAACGCACCAGATCGACCTCGACCCAGTAGCTGCTCGTCCCGAAGTTGAGCGCGATGCAACCGGCGCTGCGGTACGGCCGGAAGCCGGCGGCGTCGACGGGACCGGGCGGGACGGGCGGCGCGTCGCTATTGAAGCTGGTCACCGTGGCCGTCGCGCCGGTCAATTTATTATACGAGCGCAGGCGCACATCGACGCGCGCGCCGGCGACGTTGTCGAGGATGCGCGCGCCGAGGGCCAGGTTGATGGGCGTCGGGGTGTTATAGGTATCGACCACTTGATAGCGGATCGTGCAGATCGATAACAGGCCGGGCATTAGCCTTGCCTCGTAGTCGTTCAGCATGACGCTGAACTGACAGGCTTCGTCGACGACGCCCGTGGAACCGACAGAGGCCCACTGGCTGTCGGCCATCGCGGCGCCCGGCGCGGCCAGCGCGGCAACGGCAAGCAGGGCAAAGGGGCGCACGTAGCGCGAAGCGAGCACTTTGGGAAGTTGAAATGAGAACATGATGACTCCTTGAAAAAGACAGACCGAATCGGACTGTGCGACTTCAAGACTAGTCTCCCGCGCGGACCCGGCTTTAAGATGCGTCAATCATGGAAGCCGCTACTTTTTCCAGAAGCCGGCGTGGGCGGCGCGCGCCTCGTCTTCGCGCAGCGGACCGATGACTTCGGTCGGACGCTGGCCGCGCGCGAAGACATCGCGGCACGGCAGCGACAAGGTCGGATTTTCGGGATCGCTACCGGTCAGTTGCAGCAGGCTGGCTTCCGACATCGCGTAGACGACGCGGCCAACGCCGCTCCAGTAGGTGCCGCCGGCGCACATCGCGCACGGTTCGGCGTTGGCGTACAAGGTGGCGCCGGCCAGTTGCGCGGGGCCGTGGCGTTGCGACGCCATGCGCAGCGCGTTCATCTCGGCGTGCGCGGTGCGGTCGCTGCTGGAGGCGTTCATCGCCTCGGCGATGACGCTGCCGTCGGCGGCGACGACCATGGCGGCGAACGGGTGATGGCCTTCGTCGCGCGAGCGCTGCGCCAGCGCCAGTACGCGGGTGAGGAATTCGTGATCTTGCGCGGTCGGTGTCGTCATATCGCTCCTTTGTTTAGTCCTCGCGCAGCACGCCGTAGCGCACGTTCTGCCGCTTCAAGTAATTGCGGTAGGCCAGCGACATGCGGTCGCACGCCACCGACACTTCCGCGCCGGGGATCAGCGGCAGCCGCGCGGGGCTCTGGCTTTCCAGAATCGGCAGGTCCTGCAGGAAGATGGTGTCCTGGAAGCCGCGCAGGGCGTCGTCGTCCGAGGTGAAATCGTTCAGCGCCATGATGATCCACACGCGGGTGGTGGTCTCGGTGAGCGGTTGCGGCAGCAGCGCGATCGCCTCGGCGATGCCGCCCGGCGGATGCTTGGTCAGTATCGCCGTCAGCGGCCGCACCACCCGATAGGTGTATTCGATGTCGCTGCCGCCGGTGGCGGCCTTGCTGGCTTGCGGCTGCCACGCGCGGCATTGCCTGGCCCAGACGCCGCTGCCGTAGCCGGCATCGTCAAATGGTTCGACCGTGTAGTCGGGAATCGCCGCCTGTTCCGGCACGCCCAGTATGCCGTCGTGCACAAAGGCGAAGTGCGCCATGTCGAGGAAGTTCTCGACGATGCGCGGCCCGCTGCTTTGCACGTCGTAAGGGCCACACCAAACCTTGCGCAGGCGCTCGTCGGCGAATTCGGGAAAGCGCGGCGGCCCGGGGTTGGCAGGCGACTCGGAAGGCGACCCGGTGCAAACCCATACCATCCCGTATTTTTCCTGCGCATGGAAGGCGCCGACCCGCGCTTTGAGCTTGTCGGGTTCCAGCGCCGGCAGCGCGGGGATGTGCCGGCAGCGGCCCTCGCCGTCGAAGCGCCAGCCGTGGTAGGCGCAGCGCAGCGTGTCATTGTCTATTGCGCCCATCGACAGGCGCGTGCCGCGATGCGGACAGCGATCTTCCCATGCGTGGACGTTGCCGGCGCTGTCGCGCCACAAGGCGATGCGCGTGTCCAGCAGGTCGGTGGCGGTGATGACGCCGGCGACGATCCGTGCGGACAGCGCCACCGGATGCCAGTCGTTGAATAAAACGGGATCGATTGTCATGTGTGTCCGATTGGCGGGGCCGTGGTGCGCCCCGCTTTTGCTGGCGCTTTATTTTGGAATCGCGCCGTCCACGCCTTGCACGTAAAAGTTCATCGACAGCAGGTCCTTCAGCGGCACGGCGACGCCGGCCGCGTACTTGACCGCGCCCGACTGGTCCTTGATCGGACCGGTGAACGGGTTGAAGGTGCCCGCCGTCAGCGCGGCCTTCTTTTCTTCGAAGATCTTGCCCGCGTCGGCCGGAACCACGGCGTTCAGCTTCGACATCTTGACCATGCCTTCCTTCAAACCGCCGCGATAGTCGCCGGTTTTCCAGGTGCCGGCGAGGACCGCCTTGGCGGTGTCGATGTAGTAGCCCGACCAGTCGTTGGTGGCGGCGGTCAGGTGGGCCTTCGGCGCGAAGCGCGACATGTCCGAGTCCCAGCCGAAGGCGTGTACACCTTTTTCCTGCGCGACCTGCAAGGTGGCCGGCGAGTCGGTGTTCTGCGCCATGACGTCGGCGCCTTGCGCCACCAGGGTTTCCGCCGCCTGGCGTTCCTTGGCCGGGTCGTACCACGAGTTCACCCAGATCACCTTGGTTTTGATGCCAGGGTTGACGCTTTGCGCGCCCAGGGTGAAGGCATTGATGTTGCGGATGACTTCAGGCACCGGGAAGGAGGCGATGAAGCCCAAGGTCTTGGACTTGGTCATTTTGCCGGCCAGGATGCCGTTCAGGTACGCGCCCTCGTACAGGCGCGATTCGTAGGTGCCCAGATTCTTGCCGCTCTTGAAGCCGGTGGCGTGCAGGAACACCACGCCTGGCGCGGACTTGGCCACTTTCTCGGTCGGGTTCATGTAGCCGAACGAGGTGGTGAAAATTAGCTTGTTCCCTTCGGCGACCAGCTTGCGGATCACGCGTTCGGCGTCGGCGCCCTCCGGCACGTTTTCCACGTAGGTGGATTTGACTTTGCCGGCCAGCGCCTTTTCCATCGCCAGGCGGCCCTGGTCGTGGGCGTAGGTCCAGCCGGCGTCGCCGACCGGGCCGACGTAGACAAAGCCGATCTTCAGCGGTTCGGCCGCCAGCGCGGGGACGGCGGATGCGCCGAGGGTGGCGGCCAGCGCGGCGAGCGCGATCAGGGTGCGACGATTCATCATGCGGTTTCCTTTAGCGGTATCGAGATTGGATTAAGAGTGGACTAGAAATGGTATTCCGCGCGGACCATCGGCGTTCTGGCCGTGGCGCCCGGGTTGTTCTTGTCCGAGTTGCCGAATTTGTTTTTCCAGTACTGGTATTCGACGCCGATCTTGAAGGTGTTCTTCGGCGCGCTGACGAAGGCGCTGGCGTCGTACATGATCTGCATGTCGATGTTGGTTTCGCGCGCGGTGTCGCCGCCGAATTCGTCCTTGCCCTTCTTGTCGATGAAGTTGGCGTAGCCTTCGAACGACAGCGGAATGCCGATGTTGAAAGGGATGCCCCACGCGGCGGTGAGCATGGCGTGCGTGTCGTAGCGGTAGCGCGGCGTGGCGACGTTGGTGTAGGTGTTGAACGGCGCGTTGCTCTCCCACAGAGCGAACAGGCTGATATCGAGGAAGCCCGGCACGTCCATCATCAGGGTAGGGCCGGCGACGACCATGCGCTTCTTGGAGTTGTAGCCGGCGTCGGTCTTGCTGTTGTAGTCGAAGCCCAGCGTGGCGCCGACGCCGCGCACCGGACCGAAGGCCCAATTGCTTCCCGTGACCTTGCCCAGGTCCAGCGTGTGGCGGTAGACCGCGTACGCTTCATGCGCGCCGCTGGCCGCTCCCGCCGACGAGGGGTCGTCGTGGGACGACATCAGGAAGTCGACGTTGAGGAAGTTCTTGCCGTACTTATAGCCCGAGACATGACTGAAGTTGACGATGTTCTTGGTGATGTCGGTGTCGTTGAACGGCTCGGCGAACCTGGTGCCGTAGCGGTAGCCGAGGTAGGTGTCGCTCCAGTCGGCGGCTTGGGCGGCGCCGGCGCAGCCGGCGAGAACCACTAGTGCTGCGGCGGTGCGGGTTACGAGTTGAGACATCATGCGAACTCCAGTCAGTGGGTGAAGAGGCGGTATGAACGAACTATTTTTGTATCCAATTCGGTGTGCGGATTGGATTCGATCTCGTTCTCTTTTCTAGCAATATCTGGGCCAGATGCTGGGCCAGATGCGGGCCAGATGCGGGCCAGACGCGGGCCAGATCTTTTGCACGCGCCTTAAAAACCTGAGAGGACTTCTGCCAGGTTGACCTTTTTGTGGCTGGTGTCGAGGCGCAGGCGCGCTTCGATTTCCAGCAGGTGGTGCTCGATCAGGTGCGTCGCCTCGGCGACTTTTCCCTGCTCGATCAGTGTCGCCAGATCCTGGTGTTCGTGGTTGCCGCACATCGGCGCGCCGGGCGTTTCGTAGAGGGCGATGATCAGCGAACAGCGCGACACCAGTTCGCCCATGAAGCGCAGCAGCACGTGGTTGCCGGCCAGTTCGGCCAGCAGGATGTGGAACTCGCCGCCCAGCCGTATCCAGCCGGCGCGGTCGCCGGTGCGGCGCGCCTGGTCCTCCGCTTCGAGCGCAGCGCGTATCTGCCGCAGCGACGCCGGCGTGGCGTTGCGTATCACCAGCGGCATGATCTCGCGCTCGATGGCGCGGCGCGCGGCGAAGATGTCGCGCGCCTCCTCCGGCGTGGGCGAGGCGATGACGGCGCCGCGGTTGGGGCGCAGCTCGATGATGTGGTCGTGCGCCAGCCGTTGCAGCGCCTTGCGCACGGTGGTGCGGCTGACCTGATAGAGCTCGCAGAAATCGGCTTCCCCAAGATGGGTGCCGGGTGGCAGGCGGTGGCTCATGACGGCGTTGACGACGGCGCGGTAGATGCGCATGTCGACGCCGGTGGTGCCGCGCTTGAGCGGCATGTCTTTGCCCGTAGGCTGAGCGGCCGGTTCGGCCTTGCCTCCGTTGGTGCGTTTGCCTTGTGGGCGTGCGGAACTGGTGGATGACATCTGTTGAATCTCCGTTGGATACACACGCCTGTATAAGCAGGAAGTGTGCTCACGGTGGGGGAGGTTTTGTGTACAACTTGGGGGAGTCGACGCATGGTTTTGGTGATGATGTAGTCGCATTTGGTGCGCGCCGTGCAAACCCGCACCCCCATGCGGGGTCGGACCCCTCCGGGTCCGACCCCTAAGCGGCGACGCATGCGTCCAGGCGAACGCACGGCGGGTTAAAAACCCGCGCTGCCGCGTGGCATGCTAATTGCGTCTGGTGGCGTAACTACTTTGTATACGATAAGGACAGCGGATGAAGGAAGCACCCCGTCTGCAGATGCTCGGCATCTCGAAGATCTACCCGTCCGTGGTCGCCAACGCCGACGTCGACCTGACCGTGATGCCTGGCGAGATTCATGCGGTGCTGGGCGAGAACGGCGCCGGCAAAAGCACGCTGATGAAGATCATTTACGGCGTGACGAAGCCCGATGACGGCCAGGTGATCTGGGAGGGCCGCCAGGTCCATATCAATTCGCCGCACGACGCGCGCAAGCTGGGTATCGGCATGGTGTTCCAGCACTTCGCGGTGTTCGAGACCTTGACGGTGGCCGAGAACATCGCGCTGGCGCTGGACGAGAAGGTGACGCCGGCCGAACTGGCGCCGCGCATCCGCGCAGTCTCGGAACAATACGGCCTGCCGCTCGATCCGCAGCGGCTGGTGCACAGCATGTCGGTGGGCGAGCGGCAACGGGTGGAGATCGTGCGCTGCCTGCTGCAATCGCCACGGCTGCTGATCATGGACGAGCCGACCTCCGTGCTGACGCCCGACGCGGTGCTCAAATTGTTCGAATCGCTGCGACGCCTGGCCTCCGAAGGGGTGAGCATCCTGTATATCAGCCACAAGCTCGACGAAATCCAGTCGCTGTGCGACAAGGCGACGGTGCTGCGCGCCGGGCGCGTATCGGGCACCGCCAATCCGAAACAGGAAAGCGCGCGCTCGCTGGCCGAGTTGATGATCGGGCGCGAACTGCCGGTGTGCGTCAACACGCCGCGCGCGCCGGGCGAGGTGATGCTCTCCATCGACGGCCTGACCGTGGACAGCGAAGACCCTTTCGGCACGCAGCTCAAGGACATCAACCTCGAACTGCGCGGCGGCGAGATCGTCGGCATCGCCGGCATCTCCGGCAACGGCCAGCAGGAGTTGTTGAAGGCCATATCCGGCGAGCGGCCGCTCAGGGGAGGCACCCGCGGCGCCGGCCGCATCCGCCTTGGGACGCTGGACGTGGGCGCGCTCGACGCCGCGCGCCGCCGCCAACTGGGCCTCGGTTTCGTGCCGGAGGAGCGGCTGGGACGCGGCGCCGCCCCGGAGCTGTCGCTGGCCGATAACGCGCTGCTGACCGGCTATCTGCCGGCCGCCAATACCGGCATGGTAAAAAACGGCCTGATACAGCGTGGCGCGGTGCGCGACTTCGCCCGCAAGGTGATTGCCCGCTTCAACGTCAAGTGCGGCGGCGAGGGTTCGGCCGCCTCCAGCCTTTCTGGCGGCAATCTGCAAAAGTTCATCGTCGGCCGCGAGATCGCGCTGGCGCCCAGGGTGATGGTGTTCGCGCAGCCGACATGGGGCGTGGACGTCGGCGCCGCCATGCTGATACGCCAGGCCATCCTCGACATGCGCGACCAGGGCGTGGCGGTACTGGTCCTGTCCGAGGAGCTCGACGAATTGTTCATGCTGAGCGACCGCATCGCGGTGCTGGCCGACGGCCGCCTGTCGCGCGCCGTGCCGGCCGCCGGCACCAGCATCAACCAGATCGGCGTGTGGATGAGCGGCGATTTCGACCACCAGGGAGCGGACCATGTCCAGGCTTGAAAAACGTCCAGAACCTTCGCGCCGCATGATGCTGGCGTCGCCGCTGATCGCGGCGGTGGCCATGCTGCTGACCGGCTCCGTGATGTTCTTCTTCCTCGGGCAGGAGCCGCTGCACGCCTTCCATGTGTATTTCATCAAGCCTTGGACCACCCTGTACGGCGTGGGTGAGTTGCTGCTGAAGGCGACGCCGCTGATCCTGTGCGGCGTGGGGCTGGCGATCGGTTTCCGCGCCAACGTCGCCAATATCGGGGCGGATGGCCAACTGACCGTCGGCGCGATCGCCGCCGGCGCCGTGGCGCTGTACTTCGACCAGGTCCAGGCTTGGTGGGTGCTGCCGCTGATGCTGGCCGCCGGCGCGCTGGGCGGCATGCTGTGGGCGGCGATACCGGCGCTGTTGCGCACCCGCTTCAACACCAGCGAAATTTTGGTCAGCCTGATGCTGGTGTACGTGGCCTACCATCTACTGAGTTATCTGGTGCACGGGCCGATGCGCGATCCGGACGGGTTCAATTTCCCGCAGTCGAAGATGTTCGGCGAATCGGCCACCTTGCCGCTGCTGGTGGAGGGCTTGCGGGTCAACGCCGCCTTCATCCTGTCGCTGGTCGCGGCGGCGGCGGCGTGGTTCTTCTGCAAGCACACCTTTGCCGGCTACCGCATGCAGGTCAGCGGCATGGCGCCGGCCGCCGCGCTCTACGCGGGCTTCAGCGAACCGCGCAACGTGTGGCTGGCGTTCATGGTCAGCGGCGCGCTGGCCGGCGTGGCCGGCGTCGGCGAGGTGGCAGGTCCGCTGGGGCAGATGCAGCCGTCGGTGTCGGCCGGCTACGGCTTCGCGGCGATCATCGTCGCCTATGTGGGCCGCCTGCATCCGCTGGGCGTGGTGTTGTCGGCGTTGTTGATGTCGCTGCTGTACATCGGCGGCGAGACCGCGCAGATCGAGTTGCAGGTACCGTCGGCGATCACCGGCATGTTCCAGGGATTGCTGCTGTTTTACCTGCTGGCGGCCGACCTGTTTATCCACTACCGATTCAAACCGCGCAAGCGCCATCTGCCTGCAGTCGTTGGAGAAACCGCATGATCGATACCGCGCTGTTAATCGCCTTCCTCGCCAGCACGGCGGGCGCCGCCACGCCGTTGGTGGTGGCCTCGATGGGCGAGTTGGTGACCGAGCGTTCCGGCGTGCTCAATCTGGGCATGGAGGGCATGATGCTGGTCGGCGCCGTGACGGGCTTCGGTGTCACCCTGGCCACCGGCCAGATGTGGCTCGGTCTCCTGGCGGCGATGGCGGCGGGGATGCTGATGTCGCTGATCTTCGGTTTCCTGGTGCTGACCTTGCAGACCAACCAGGTGGCCACCGGTTTGGCGTTGACCTTGTTCGGCATTGGCGTCTCCGCGTTCATGGGACGCGGCTTCGTCGGGCAGACGGTGGAGCGCATGCCGCAGCTGACGTTCCCGCTGCTGTCGGAGATTCCGTTCGTTGGCCCGCTGCTGTTCCGCTTCGACGGCATGGTGTACGCGTCGGTGGCCCTGGTGGTGCTGATCGGCTGGATGCTGGCGCGCACCCGTCTGGGACTGGTAATACGCGCCGTCGGCGAGTCGCCGCACAGCGCGCACGCGATCGGCTTTCCGGTCATCGCGCTGCGCTACGGCACGGTGCTGTTCGGCGGCGCCATGGCCGGCCTGGGCGGCGCCTACCTGTCGCTGGCGCTGACGCCCATGTGGGTCGAGGGCATGACGGCGGGACGCGGCTGGATCGCGCTGGCGCAGGTGGTGTTCGCGACGTGGAAGCCGCGCGGCGTGCTGGTGGGCGCCTACCTGTTCGGCGGCGTGACGGTGCTGCAGTTCCACGGCCAGGGGCTGGGGCTGGCGATTCCGTCTGAGTTCCTGTCGATGCTGCCTTATCTCGCCACCATCGTGGTGCTAGTGATTATCTGCCGTAATCCGCAGACAATCTTGCTCAACAAACCAATGTCGCTGGGGCAGAACTTCAAAGCGGACTGATTTGTTGTGGACAATCCACGGAAGATTGACGGATCAACCAGGAATTGCGGTGATTCTTTGGAGTAAGTGCGCGTTGTAACAATTGGTGATATTTGCGGTGCGTCGCGGTGTGTATCGTGAGCGCTGTAACGGCTGAGGTCGTTGCTACGACGGCCCCAGCCCCCGGCTCGTCCATGTCCAAAAGTTTTAACCATAAAACACAAAGGGATGGGCCATGCGCACCAATACTCCAGTCACTCAAAACGAATACATCATGGAAGATGGCAAGACCATCGTCTCCAGCACCGATTTGCAAGGCAATATCAACTACGCCAATCCCTACTTCATCGACGTTAGCGGCTTTACCGAGGAAGAACTGATGGGCGCCCCGCAGAACATCGTGCGTCATCCGGACATGCCGGTCGAAGCTTTTGCCGACTTGTGGACGACCATCAAGGACGGCATGCCGTGGACGGGCCTGGTGAAGAACCGCTGCAAGAACGGCGACTACTATTGGGTTCTGGCCAACGTCACGCCGGTGATCGAGCACGGCAAGCCTGTCGGCTATCTGTCGGTGCGCACCAAGCCCACGCGCGAGCAGGTGCGCGCGGCGGACGAGCTGTACCGGCAGTTCAAGGCCGGCAATCCGCGCCGCATGCGCATCGTCAACGGCAAGGGCGTGTCGACCGGGATCGCCGCGCGGCTGTCGGGCTTGATGACGATGTCGCTGGCGACGCAGATCGGCCTGGCCTGCGCGCTGGTGGGCGGGACGCTGGCCTTGCTGGCAGCGTGCCTGCTTGGGATGGGCGGGGCCACCTTGGCCGGCGCCAGCGGCTGGCTGGGCGGATTGGCGTTGTTGTCGACGGTGGCCATGGGGCTATTCGGCCGCAGCCTGTATGCGAATGTGGCGCTGCCGCTGGGACATGCGACCAAGGCGGCGCGAATGATGGCCGGTGGCGATCTGACAGCCAACATCGAGGTGCGTCGCGACGACGAGGTGGGTCGTTTGCTGGCGGCGCTGCGCCAGACCAATATCAACCTGCACAGCATCATCGGCGACGTGCGCGCCAATTTCGACGAGATCTCGCAGGCAACCGGCGAAATCGCCAACGGCAACCTGGACCTGTCGGGCCGCACCGAGTCGCAGGCGTCGAGCCTGCAGCAGACCGCCGCCAGCATGGAGCAGCTAACGTCGACCGTGCAGCAGAGCGCGACCAACGTCGCCAGCGCCAACGATCTGGCCGACCACGCAAAACAGGTGGCGGCGCAGGGCGGCAGCATCGTCTCGCAAGTGGTGTCGACGATGGGGGACATCAGCGCCTCGTCGAACAAGATCCTCGACATCATTGGCCTGATCGACGGCATCGCCTTCCAAACCAATATCCTGGCGCTCAACGCGGCCGTTGAAGCGGCGCGCGCCGGCGAGCAGGGGCGCGGCTTCGCCGTCGTCGCCAGCGAGGTGCGCGGGCTGGCGCAGCGCTCGGCCACGGCCGCCAAGGAGATCAAGACCCTGATCGACATGTCGATCTCCAAGGTGCAAGCCGGCACGCTGTTGACCAACAGCGCCGGCGTGACCATGGGCGAGGTGATCGAGTCGGTCAGCAAGGTGTCGGCGGTGATGGGGGAGATCTCCAATTCCACGCGCGAGCAGAGCACCGGCATCGGCCAGGTCAACCAGGCGGTGATTCAGATCGACGACATCACGCAGCAGAACGCGGCGCTGGTGGAGCAGGCCGCTGCGGCGGCGGGCAACCTGGCGCAGCAGACGCGCTGCGTGTCGCAGGCGATGGCGGTGTTCAAGCTGCAGAACGCCAAGCGCGTGGCGCGCACGCCGTTGGCGCCGGTGAAGCCGGCCGCCAAGGCCAAGCTCAAGCTGGTTGCGCACGGGTGATCGCTTCGGGCGGTATCATGCTGGTTTGACGATCTGGAATCGACGGCATGGGCGGCACGGTGACACTGGAGGGGCAGGGCTGGAGTTTCGACGCGGCGGCGCCGGCGACGGTGCTGGAGGCGGCCGAGCGGGCCGGCGTGCGCTTGCCCAGTTCGTGCCGCAACGGCACCTGTCGCACCTGCATCTGCCTGAGCACGGGCGGCACGGTGCGCTACAAGATCGAGTGGCCGGGACTGAGCCTGGACGAGAAGCGCGAAGGGTATATTTTGCCGTGCGTGGCCGTGGCGGAGGGCGATCTGGTGATCGTGGCGCCGGCGGCCAAGCGCCTCGACGACTAGGGTCAGGGACTTGGACAAACCACGGAGACACGTAGGGCGGATTAGCGAAGCGTAATCGGCCATGGTTGATCCGCCAGCGGCGCTTAGATGGCCGATTACGGCGTTCCGCCTAATCCGCCCTACGTGTCTCCGTGGCTTACTTGGGTTTGCGCAGACGGCTCAGCAGCGCGTCGGCCGATTCGCTGAGCGGCACGCCGTGGCGCCGCAACAGCTGGATGTTGAGCACCATGTTCTCCAGCACCAGCTTGGCCGCGACGGCCAGCAACGTCAAATGCTTGTCCTCGTCGCTGAAATTCTCCATGGCGTCGGCCATCTCGCACAGGTGGTTCGAAATCAAGCCCCGCAGATCATGCTCGTCGAACGGCAGGTCGGCGAAATCGATCGGATCCTCCTTCTCCACCTCTTGCATCAGCAGTTCCAGCTCTTGCGGCGTAATCGACATGCGGTGCTCCGGTAGTTGACGCGTTTTCATTTTAGCGAAACGGGCGCCAATCCGCGTTAGAATCTGTGTTGAATCCAGTCGACCAATGAGAAAATAAACATGGCGCAACTGATTTTTACCCAGCAACTGGGTCGATTCATGACCGTGCCGCAGGTGGAGACCGACGCGGCCGATCTACGAAGTGCCTTGGACCAGGCGTTCGACGCCCATCCGAGGTTGCGCGGCTACGTGCTCGACGAGCAGGGTTGCCTGCGCGAGAACGTCGTCATCTTCATCGACGGCCAGCGCACCCGCGAGCGCGAACGCCTGGACGACGCGCTCGTCCCCCACTCCAAAGTCTACATCTTGCAAGCTTTATCAGGAGGCTGATATGTCCGACCGCGCCTATCTGGCGACCCGTAAAGGGCTGTTCGAAGTCTACCGCACGCACGAGGCGTGGCATGTGGACCGGCAGCATTTTCTTGGCGATCCGGTGTCGATGGTGCTGCCGGACCGGCGCGACGGCACCCTGTACGCGGCGCTGAGCCTGGGCCATTTCGGCAGCAAGCTGCACCGGCTTGATCCGGGCGCGACCGAGTGGACCGAGATCGCCGCGCCGGCGTTTCCGCCCAAGCCGGCCGACAGCGAAGACAAGGTCGAGTGGGCCGTCAAACAAATCTGGTCGCTGGCGCCCGGCGGGCCGGACCAGCCGGGCGTGCTGTGGGCGGGGACCCTGCCGGGCGGCCTGTTCCGCTCGAACGACCGGGGCGACAGCTGGCATCTGGTGGAGCCGCTGTGGAACGTCCCCGAGCGCAGCCAGTGGATGGGTGGCGGCTACGACGTGCCGGGCATCCATAGCATTTGCGTCGATCCGCGCGACAGCCAGTCGGTGCTGGTGGGCGTGTCGTGCGGCGGCGCCTGGCTGACCAACGACGGCGGCGAGAGCTGGGCGCCGCGCGCCAAGGGCATGGTGGCGAGCTATATGCCGCCCGAGCTGGCCGAGGTGGAGGCGGTGCAGGACCCGCACCGCATCGTGCGCTGCGCGGGCGAGCCGGACAAGCTGTGGTGCCAGCATCACAACGGCATCTGGCGCAGCGTCGACAACGGCGCCAACTGGACCGAGGTGCGCGCTGCGCCGTTGTCGAATTTCGGTTTCGCGACGGCGGTCCATCCGAAGGACGGCGAGACCGCGTGGTTCGTGCCGGCCGAGGCCGACAGCAAGCGCGTGCCGCCGCGCGCGGCGCTGGCCGTCACCCGCACCATCGACGGCGGCGGGAGCTTTACCGCGTGGCGCGGCGGCCTGCCGCAGCAGCATTGCTACGACCTGGTCTACCGGCACGGGCTGGCGGTCAGCGACGACGGCCAATTATTGCTGATGGGCTCGACGACCGGCGGCGCCTGGCTGTCGGAGGACGGCGGCGGCCAGTGGCAAACCATCTCCACCACCTTGCCGCCGATTTACGCGGTCAGCTTCGCCTAGCCGGCCGAGTCGGCCTCGCTGCCGTAGTAGGCCAGGAACATGTCGACGGTGGCGTCGAGCACCTTCTGCTGGGTGGCCGCGTCCAGCGGCGGCTGGTTCAAGGTGACCTGGGGCCAGAAGGCGAAGGTCTTGAGCTGCCCCTGCAGCATCTGTGAGGCCAGCGCCGGGTCGGCCTCGCGCAGCTTGCCGTCGGCCTGCGCCGCGCGCAGCCATGTCGTGACGGCTTCCTCCTTGGCGCTGAGCCGCGCGACCATCTCGTGCGCGCGCGCCGGCGAGTGGATGGTCTCGGCGATCGCCACCCGCGCAAGATCCAGGAAGTAGGCGTCCTGCAGCATCGCCATCTTCTTGCCCAAAATCTCCATCAACTGCTGCCTCAGCGGCAACTCCGGCACGTAGGGCGTTTCCATCAACGCCGCCGTGCTGGTCCACAACTCATGCAATATTTGCGCGAATAGTTCGTCTTTACTGGGGAAGTGGTTGTAGACGGTGCGTTTGGAGACCCCGGCGGTGGCGGCGATCTTGTCCATGCTGGTCGCCTCGAAACCGCTGGCGCGGAACTCCGCAATGGCGGCATCGACGACGGCCTGGCGCTTACGGTCGGTGAGCTTGAGGGGAAGGTTCATGGCATTTATTTTACACCGTCTGGTTTACTTTTTCAAAAAATAGAACTACACTGTGTAGTGTACATTATCTGCCCTGGAGCGTTCCGATGACTTATCAAACCGCTATCGCCAAATCCCCCTCAGGTCTCGACGGCCTTGACGGCCTGTCCGTGCCGACCGCCCCGCGCACGCGCACCGGCAAGTTCCGCAATCCGGTCAAGATGCATGCGATGGGCCTGATGCAAGGCCTGAGCCTGATGTTGCGCGTGCTGTTCGACAAGCCGGCCGACACCGTGCCGCGCCAGGCCATTCCCGTTCATGCGATCACGCAGCGCCAGTTATTGGATGCTCCGGATCGCACCCTGTTCCGCCTCGGCCACTCGACCGTGCTGCTTAAGCTCAACGGTAACTTCTGGCTGACCGATCCGGTGTTCTCCGAGCGCGCCTCGCCCGTGCAATGGGCCGGTCCCAAGCGCTTCCACAAGCCGCCGATCAGCATCGACGAGCTGCCGCCGATCAAGGGCATCATCCTGTCGCACGACCATTACGACCATCTGGACAAGGCGGCGGTGCTCAAACTGGCCGCCAAGACCGAGCACTTCATCACGCCGCTGGGCGTGGGCGACCGTCTGATCGCCTGGGGTATCCCGCGCGCCAAGGTACGGCAATTGAGCTGGTGGCAGAGCACACAGGTCGCCGGCCTGAAGCTGGTGGCGACCCCGGCCCAGCATTTTTCGGGGCGCGGCTTGAACGACCGCAACAAGACGCTGTGGGCCTCGTTTGTCATCGAAGACCGTGGCCTGAAGGTGTTTTTCAGCGGCGATAGCGGTTATTTCGATGGATTCAAGGAGATCGGGCGCCAATTCGGCCCATTCGACCTCACCATGGTGGAGACCGGCGCCTACGATCCGCAATGGCCGGACGTCCATATGCAGCCGGAGGAATCGTTGCAGGCGCATATCGACTTGCAGGGCAAGGTCATGATGCCGATCCATAACGGCACCTTCGATCTGTCGATGCACGCGTGGCACGACCCGTTCAACCGGATTTCGGAATTGGCGGGCGAGCGCCGGCTGCCGCTGGCGACGCCGGAGATCGGCCTCGCGCTCGATATCACGCGGCCGGCGCTGGATGGCAAATGGTGGGTGCCGCTGGTGGAGCGGGAAACGGCGGCGGCCGAAGCCGCGGCGGCAGGTGCTTAGTCCAAGTGCCTAAGCGGTAACGTTGATCAGCTTGCCGATGGTTTGCCCTTGGGCGTTCAGCTGAGGCCTGGCGGCCGTCGGAATGGCAGCTAGTATCTGCTCGGCGCGGTTGGGGCGCTCGATCGCGCCGCTCAGCGCGGCGCCCAGCTGGATGGCGGGCGAGCTCGCCGGGGCCTGCTGCTGTTGCGCCTGGGTGCTTTGGCGCTGGGTGTCGGCCAGGGTTTGCCGGTCTTGCGCCAGTTGGCTGCGGCTCTGTTCCAGCCGGCTGGCGTCCTGGTTCACGCGTGACTGTCCCTGTTGCACTTGCCTTTCAGCTTGTGCGACCGAGGCTTGCAATGTGTTGACGGACGTTACGGTGGCCACGATATTCCCCTGGTGACAAAACGCTGGACGCGGTGATGCAGAATTGACATCAATGCTTGAAGATTAGGCGGTGGCGGACAAAAAGGCAAGGCCGGCCGAGTGTTGTATTTCTCAATGGTAAAGCGATCACTGTGGCGGCAGGCTCATCCGCGCCGCTATAATCAATGATCAACATTGAGCGTTTCTCTATGAATCTCCAGCTCCTCGCAAAGTTCCTCGGCATGTCGAAGACCACTGTGAGCCGGGCGTTAAACGGTTACCCTGAGGTCAATGTCCGCACGCGCGAGCGTGTTCTGAAGGCCGCGCAGGAAGCCGGCTACCAGCCCAATCCGCTTGCGCGCAGCCTGGCGCTGGGCCGCACCAATGTATTTGGCATCATTTATCCGCTGCTGCCGTCCGACCTGGGCGATCCGATGTTCCTGGACGTGGTCTCCGGCATGTCGGCCGCGCTCGAGGACGTCGGCAAGAACCTGATCATCGCGCCGGTGTCGCCCAACGCCGAGCAACGCTCCTATCAGCAGACCGTGTTGGGACGCCGCGTGGACGGCCTGGTGGTGGCCCGCACCCTGGTGCGCGACGAGCGCGTCGCGTTTTTGAGCAAGTCCAAATTCCCGTTCGTCGCCTACGGCCGCACCGAGCTCGACGCTCCGTACGCGTGGTTCGACTATGACAACGCCTCCGGCACCAGCATGGCGATGGAGCGCTTGCTCGCCTGGGGGCACAAGCGCGTGGCCTTGATCAGCGCGCCGCTGGAGATGAACTTCGCGCGCCAGCGCCGGGACAGTTTCGTCGCCTCGATGGCGGCTGCCGGGCTGGCGGTCGATCCGCGCTACTTAATCGAGAGCAAGCTGGACCGGCGCAGCGGTTACCAGGCGATGCAGCAGTTGCTGGCGTGTTCGCCGCGTCCGAGCGCCGTCATCGTCGACAACAATATCGCCGGCATCGGCGCGGTGCGCGCCCTGCGCGACGCCGGTGTGGAAATGGGCAAGGAAATGTCCATCATCGTTTGGGGCAGCATGGCCGACACCTTGGCCGGCGCCAACGTCACCACCATCGACCAGCCGGAGCCGGCCAAGGCCGGCGCGCGCATGATCCAGATGCTGCTGGCGCTGATCGACGGCACGCCGGCCGGCGAATTGCACGAGCTGTGGCAGCCGGTGTTTTTGGCCGGGACGACGGTCGGACCGTACCTGGCCTCGTAGCGCGGATTATCTTATCGCCGTCGCTTCGATCTCGAACAACATGCCGTCCAGCGCCAGGCGCGGGACGGGAATCAGCGTGCAGGCGGGGGCGGGATTGTCTCCCCACGCTGCGCTCAACGCCTCGCCGAAGATGCGCAGCCGTTCTTCGCTATGGTCGACGATCAGCACGGTGAGCTTGGCGACGTTGGCGAGTCCGGCGTCCGCCGCCCGCAGCGCGGTTTGCAGGTTGTCCAGCGCCTGCTCCACTTGTGTTTCGAAATCTTCTGCCAGTACGCCATCGGCGGTTTCGCCGCCCTGGCCGGCGATGTAGATCAGACGCGCCGGCGCTTCGGCGACGACGACATGGCTGTATCCGTTGGGACGCGGGTCGTACAAACCGGGTGGGTTGATGAATTTAAGCTGGGTCATGGCGGCCTTTCGTGTGATGAATGTGCGAACACTATAAAATCTCAACTTAACTTGAGGTCAAGGATTTTATATGGCGTCTCCACCTAAGGAACTGGGCGTCGGCGAACTGGCCGAGCGGGCCGGCGTGGCCGTATCGGCATTGCACTTCTATGAGGCCAAGGGCTTGATCCATTCGGTGCGCTCCGGCGGCAACCAGCGCCGCTACGCGCGCTCGGTGCTGCGGCGGCTGGCGGTGATCAAGGTGGCGCAGCGGGTGGGCATGCCGCTGGCGGCCATCGCCGAGGCGTTAAATGCGCTCCCGTCGGGACGCACGCCGACCGTGGCGGATTGGCGCCGGCTGTCGGCCGCGTGGAAAGTGGAGTTGGAGGAGCGTATCCGGACGTTGACGCAGCTGCGCGATCAACTGGATGGCTGTATCGGTTGCGGGTGCCTGTCGTTGAAGGCCTGCCCGCTACGCAATGCACAGGATGCATTGGCGCAGGAGGGCGCCGGCCCGCATTTCAAGCCGTAACGGCGCCGGCGCGGCGGTCCGCTCGATGCTAGGCGCTGGATGCGCCGCCCTTGTTATCGACCGGCGGCGTTGAACCACTGCTGGGGTCGCCGCCGGTTAGCGGCGTGGCGTGGCCCGACGACGTTCCGGTGCCGGTGCGCGTGTCATCCGCGGAGGCGGCTTCGCCGAGGCCGGTCCGTCCGGCGACGGCCGCACCGGCGGCGTTGCTGCCGCCGCCGGCCAGCGAAGCACCGGGCGTTCCCGGTGCGCCGGTGGCGTCGCTTTGTCCGCGCGGCCCTTCGCCCCCCGGTCCGCCGGCGCCGCCCGACTGGCGCGCGCCGGCAGCGGCATCCGTGCCGCCGGCAGCGCCAACGCTGTCTGCCGTGTTTGGCCTTCCCGGCGCGGTCACCGGTTGCGTGCCCGCCGACGGCGTATCGCTATTCGTCGCGGCCTTTTGCTGATTGCCTTGCGCCGCTTGCTGCTCGACCGGCGCCTGCCGGTCACGTTGCTCGTTCGCCATGACTGACTCCCGTCTCAAAAGAAGAAATTCTGCCAAAATTGATCATGTGCCGGCGCGCATTTCGTGTCGGCATGATTGGCATTGTTCACGCGAAATCTCGTATCACAGCAGAAAGGAGATCGATCATGAATCAAGGAAATTCCAGCGATAAAATTGAAGACAAGCATGACCCGTAGGATCCGGAACGTGGGCGGATGCAGCCGCCGATTCCGACCCATCCGGCCGATCCGCTGGCGGCCGGAGAGGCCGACAAGGTCGTGGAATCGCAACAGCCGGCGCGGGATCCCGATGACCCGAAGCCGTCGAGTAGCGGGCTAGGCTCGGGTCCCACCCTTGACGCGTAGGCGGCGCGGGATTGGGGCTGCCGCCCGGGGACTCGCCGGAAGGGGAGCGGCCGGCCACCACACGCGAGCGCGACGTCCGGGCAAACGATCAGCAGGACCGAACCGGCTAGTGCTGACGGCGGTTGCCGCCGCACCTTGTGGTCCGCTCAAGGTTCGATCACATGTTGCGGCGGTACTGTCCGCCGACCTCGAACAGCGCGGTGGTGATCTGCCCCAGCGAGCACACGCGCACCGCCTCCATCAGCTTTTCGAACACGTTTTCGTTGTCGATCGCGGCTTGCTGTAAGGCTGCCAGCGCCTGCGGAGCCTGCGCCGCGTGGCGGCTGTGGAACTCCTCCAGCCGCTTGAGCTGCGATTGCTTTTCGTCGTCGGTCGAGCGGGCCAGTTCGATCTTCTGCGGCTCGCCGGTCGCCTTCGGATTGCGGAAGGTGTTGACGCCGATGATGGGCAGGGTGCCGTCGTGCTTCTGGTGCTCGTACAGCATCGACTCTTCCTGGATCTTGCCGCGCTGGTAGCCTGTCTCCATCGCGCCCAGCACGCCGCCACGCTCGGCGATGCGCTCGAACTCCTGCAGTACCGCTTCTTCCACCAGGTCCGTCAACTCCTCCATGATGAACGAACCCTGGTTCGGGTTCTCGTTCTTGGCCAGGCCCCATTCGCGGTTGATGATCAGTTGGATCGCCAGGGCCCTGCGCACCGATTCGTCGGTCGGCGTGGTGATCGCCTCGTCGTAGGCGTTGGTGTGCAGCGAGTTGCAGTTGTCGTAGATGGCGATCAAGGCCTGCAAGGTGGTGCGGATGTCGTTGAAGTCGATCTCCTGCGCGTGCAGCGAGCGGCCCGATGTCTGCACGTGGTACTTGAGTTTTTGCGAGCGGTCGTTGGCGCCGTACTTGTCGCGCATCGCCACCGCCCACAGACGGCGGGCGACGCGGCCGAGCACCGTGTATTCCGGGTCCATGCCGTTGGAGAAGAAGAACGACAGGTTGGGCGCGAAGTCGTCGATGTTCATGCCGCGCGCCAGATAGGCTTCGACGAACGTGAAGCCGTTCGACAAAGTGAACGCCAGCTGCGAGATCGGGTTCGCGCCCGCTTCGGCGATGTGATAGCCGGAGATCGACACCGAGTAGAAATTGCGCACCTGGTGCTCGACGAAGTACTGCTGGATGTCGCCCATCACCTTCAGCGAGAATTCGGTCGAGAAGATGCAGGTGTTCTGGCCCTGGTCTTCCTTCAGGATGTCGGCCTGCACGGTGCCGCGCACGTTTTGCAGCACCCACTCGCGCAGCTTGGCCGCTTCGTCGGCGTCCGGCTGGCGCTTGTGTTCTTCGACGAAGCGGTCGATCTGCTGGTCGACGGCGGTGTTCATGAACATCGCCAGGATGGTCGGTGCCGGGCCGTTGATGGTCATCGAGACCGAGGTGCTCGGGCTGCACAGGTTGAAGCCGTCGTACAGCACCTTCATGTCGTCCAGGGTGGCGATCGAAACGCCGGAGTTGCCGACCTTGCCGTAGATGTCCGGACGCGGCGCCGGATCGGCGCCGTACAAGGTCACCGAGTCGAACGCGGTCGACAGGCGCTTGGCGTCCATGCCGGTGGAGACCAGCTTGAAACGGCGGTTGGTGCGGAAGGCGTCGCCTTCGCCGGCGAACATGCGCGTCGGGTCTTCGCCCTCGCGCTTGAACGGGAACACGCCGGCCGTGAACGGGAACGAGCCGGGCACGTTTTCCAGCATCAGGAAGCGCAGGATCTCGCCGTGGTCCTCGTAGCGGGGCAGGGCGACCTTGCGGATCTTGGTGCCGGACAGCGTGTGCTGCACCAGGCGGGTACGGATTTCCTTGTCGCGGATTTTGACGACGTAGTCGTCGCCCGCGTAGGCGGCCTGCATCTCCGGCCAGCCGGCAAGCAGTTTCTTGGCGCCGGCGTCCATCGCCGCATCGCGGTCGGCGATCACATCGTCAAAGTCGGCGCTCTTATGCGCCAGGGCCAGCATGCGTTTGGATTCGGTCAGTTGCTGGCGTTCGCGCGCCAAGGTGACCTGCTTGCGCGTGAAGCGATGGTAGCCGCGAACGGTGTCGGCGATCTCCGCCAGGTAGCGGGCGCGCGCCGGCGGCACGATGACGTTTTTACCGCTGGAGTGGCGCAGCGCCACCGCCGGCAGTTTGCCCGGCTTGGTCGGCAGGCCGAATTGCGCCAGCTTCGGCAGCAGGCCCTGATACAACGCGGTGACGCCGTCGTCGTTGAAGCGCGACGCCTGCGTCCCGTAGACCGGCATCTCCTCGGGGCGCTGGCTCCACAGCTCGCGGTTGCGCTGGTACTGCTTGGCGACGTCCCGCAGCGCGTCCTGCGACCCCTTGCGATCGAACTTGTTGATGGCGATGAAGTCGGCGAAATCGAGCATGTCGATTTTTTCCAGTTGCGAGGCGGCGCCGAATTCCGGCGTCATCACGTACATCGACACGTCCACGTGCGGCACGATGGCGGCGTCGCCCTGGCCGATGCCGGAGGTTTCGACGATGACCAGATCGAAGCCGGCCACCTTGCAGGCGGCGATGACGTCGGGCAGCGCCTCGGAGATTTCGGAGCCCGCCTCGCGCGTGGCCAGCGATCGCATGAAGACACGTGTTTGAGGTTGACCATGGGCGGCCCACGGATTGATCGCGTTCATGCGGATACGGTCGCCGAGCAGCGCGCCGCCGGATTTGCGGCGCGACGGGTCGATCGAGATGATGGCGATGTTGAGCGCGTCGGCTTGGTCGAGGCGGATGCGGCGTATCAGTTCATCGGTCAGCGACGATTTGCCGGCGCCGCCGGTGCCGGTGATGCCCAGGGTCGGCACGGGCAGGTCTTCGGCGGCGGCCAGTATCTCCGTGCGCAGCGCCGGCGCGGCCTTGTCGTTTTCCAGCGCCGTGATCAACTGCGCCAGCGGGCGGTGGCGCGAGGCTACATCGCCTTCGCGCAGCGGCGCCAGCGACGTCGGGGAATACTGCGACAGATCGATGTCGCATTGCTGCACCATCCATTGGATCATGCCGACAAGGCCCATGCGCTGGCCGTCCTCCGGGCTGAAAATCCGGGTGACGCCGTACGCATGCAGGTCGGCGATTTCGTCGGGGACGATGACGCCGCCGCCGCCGCCGAACACCTTGATATGCGCGCCGCCGCGCTGGCGCAGCAGGTCGATCATGTACTTGAAGTATTCGACATGGCCGCCCTGGTAGCTGGAGATGGCGATGCCCTGCACGTCCTCCGCCAGGGCGGCGGTGACCACCTCGTCGACCGAGCGGTTGTGGCCCAGGTGGACCACCTCCACGCCGTTCGATTGCAGGATGCGGCGCATGATGTTGATCGAGGCGTCGTGGCCGTCGAACAGCGAGGCGGCGGTGACGAACCGGATTTTGTTGTTCAGGCGCGGCTGATCCGGCACTGCTGCGATGGTCGGAGCGGAGAGGTCGTTCATGGTGTCCCTTCTATTCTGTGCGTCGATCTATGTCGTGTATTTATTATATGACGTTTACGTAAACGTAAGCTTTTAAGGTCAAGCGGCGCGCTGCTGGCCGAATTGCGCCATCAATCGTGCTTTCTCGGCATGGAAGACCGCCACCGCCTTTTCCTTCACATGACCGTAACCGCGTACTTTTTCCGGCAAACCCGCCAGTTCGACGGCCAGCGCGTGGTTTTCCACGGTAAGCCCCCCGATCAATGCGGTGACCATCCCGCGATATTCGACGATCAGCGCGCGCTCCATCTTGCGCTCTTCGCTGCGGCCGAAGACATCGAACGCGCCGCCACGCAAGCCTTTGAACTTGGCCAGCAGCTTGAAGGCGCTCCACATCCACGAGCCGAATTCCGCCTTGACCAGATGGCCCTTGGCGTCCTTCTTGGCGAACAGCGGCGGCGCCAGATTGAACTTGACCGAGAAGTCGCCCTCGAACTGCTGTTTGAGCTGCTCGACGAAGCGTCCGTCCGTGTACAGGCGCGCGACTTCGTATTCATCCTTGTACGCCATCAGCTTGAAGTAGTACTTGGCCACGGCGGTCGACAGCTTGTTCCCCAGTCCCAGCGCGGTCTCCTTGGCACGCACCTGCGACACCAGTTGTTCGTAGACTGCGGCGTAGGCGGCGTTCTGATAATCGGTCAGGAATTGCACGCGCTTGGCGACGATGTTCTCCAGGCTTTGCGGCATCTGCACCACGATCGCCTGCGTCGGCGTGGCCACGCGCTCGACGCGCTTCAGGTCCACGGCGGCACGGCGGCCCCACAGGAAGCTCTTTTTGTTCGACGCGATGCCGACGCCATTGAGTTCGATGGCGCGCAGCAGCGACGCCTCGGTCAGCGGAATGCGTCCACGCTGCCAGGCGTAACCGAGCATGAACAGATTGGCGGCGATGGAGTCGCCCATCAGCGCCGTGGCCAGCTTGGTGGCGTCGATGAAATCGGCGGCGCCGGGGCCGCCGACCGATTCCTCGATCAGTGCGCGCACCTCTGCCACTGGATACTGCCAGTCGGCGTTCTGCGCGAAGGTGCCGGGTGGCTGTTCGTGCAGGTTGATGACGGCCAGCGTGCGGCCGGGACGCATCTTCGACACCGCGTCGGCGGCGCCGGCGGTCAGCATGTCGCAGCCGAGGATGACGTCCGCCTCGCCGGTGGCGATGCGCTGCGCGCGCAGGTGCGCCGGCGTCTTGGCCACTTTGACGTGCGAGGTGACGGAACCGTTTTTCTGCGACATGCCGGTCATGTCCAGCACCGACGCGCCTTTGCCTTCCAGGTGCGCGGCCATGCCCATCAGGGCGCCGACGGTGATCACGCCGGTGCCGCCGATGCCGTTGATCAGGATGTTGTAGGGCTGCTCGCACGATGGCAGTTCCGGTTCCGGCAGGGCACCGAAGCCGTCGTCGGCGTTGTCCTTGCTAACCCCGGTTTTGGTCTTCTTCAGCGTTCCGCCTTCGACGGTGACAAAGCTCGGACAGAAGCCCTTCACGCAAGAATAGTCCTTGTTGCACGACGATTGATCGATCGTGCGCTTGCGGCCGAACTCCGTTTCCTTCGGCAGGATGGAGGTGCAGTTCGACTGCACGCCGCAGTCGCCGCAGCCTTCGCACACGGCTTCGTTGATGACCATGCGTTTGGCCGGGTCGGGATATTCGCCTTTCTTCCGGCGGCGCCGTTTCTCGGCCGCGCAGGTCTGGTCGTAGATCAGCACCGACACGCCTTCGACTTCGCGCAGCTCGCGCTGGACGGCGTCCATGTCCTTGCGGTCGTGCAGGCTGACCAGCGACGGCAGCGCGCCACGGTCGGTGTAACGGCCAAGGTCCTCGGTCACCAGCGCGATGCGTTTCACCCCCTCTGCGGCCATCTGCTGCGCGATCATCGGCACCGACGTGATGCCGTCGACCGGCTGGCCGCCTGTCATCGCGACCGCGTCGTTGTACAGGATCTTGTAGGTCATATTGACCTTGGCCGCCACCGCCGCGCGGATCGCCAGATAACCGGAGTGGAAATAGGTGCCGTCGCCGAGGTTCTGGAACACGTGCGGGATCTTCGAGAACGCGGCCTGGCCGATCCACGGCGCGCCTTCGCCGCCCATGTGCGTGGTCAGCTTGTTGAACTCCGGGTAGATCGACGTCGCCATCACGTGGCAGCCGATGCCGGCCAGCGCCAGGCTACCCTCCGGGACTTTTGTGGACGTATTGTGCGGGCACCCGGAGCAGTAGAAGGCGGGGCGGAACGGCGTGCTGATGGCCTTCTTCAGCACCGCGTCCTTGGCGTCAAGGAAGGTCAGGCGCGCCTTGATATGGTCGCAGGTGATCGGGTCGGAGATCAGGCGCTTGACGCGCGAGGCGATCACGCGCGCCACCTGCGACACCGAGAAGTCGGCCTTGGAGGTGAGCAGCCATTCGCCGCGCGGGGCCACCCACTCGCCTTTTTCGTCGAACTTGCCGATCACGCGCGGGCGCACGTCGTCGCGCCAGTTGTACAGCTGTTCCTTCAACTGGTACTCGACGATCTGGCGCTTTTCCTCGACCACCAGTATCTCGTCGAGGCCTTGCGCGAATTCGCGCACACTGTCCGGCTCCAGCGGCCATGGCATCGCCACCTTGAACAGGCGCAGGCCGACGTCGGCCGCCATGTTCTCGTCGATCCCCAGTTCCTCCAGCGCCTCGAGCACGTCCAGATACGATTTGCCGGAGGCGATGATGCCCAGCTTCGCGTTCGGGCTGGTGATGGTGGTGTGATTGAGTTTGTTCTCGCGCGCGTACGCCAGCGCCGCGTAGATTTTATAGTCCTGCATCAGCGCTTCCTGATTGCGCGCCTGCTGGCCCAGCGGAATGCTCGACAGGCGGGCGTTCAGGCCACCCTCGGGCATGACGAAATCGAGCGGGATTTTGACATCGACGCGGAACGGATCGGCGTCGACGGAGGCCGACGATTCGACCGTGTCGGCCAGCGCCTTGAACGCCACCGTGCAGCCGGAAAAACGCGACATCGCCCAGCCGTGGATGCCGAGGTCCAGGTACTCCTGCACGTTACAGGGATACAGCACCGGGATCATCGACGCCGAGAACAGGTGGTCAGACTGGTGCGGCAACGTCGACGAATAGGCGCCGTGGTCGTCGCCCGCCACCAGCAGCACGCCGCCGTGCTTCGAGGTGCCGGCGTGGTTCATGTGTTTGAAGACGTCGCCGCAGCGGTCCACACCAGGGCCTTTGCCGTACCACATGGCGAAGACGCCGTCGTATTTGGCCTCGCCGATCAAGTCGACCTGCTGCGAGCCCCAGACGGCGGTCGCCGCCAGATCCTCGTTCACGCCCGGCACGAACTGCACGTGGTGCGCCTCCAGGTGCGGCTTGGCCTTCCACAGGTTTTCGTCGAGGCCGCCCAGCGGCGAGCCGCGATAGCCGGAAATGAAGCCGGCCGTGTTCAAGCCGGCCGCCTGGTCGCGCACGCGCTGCATCATCGGCAGGCGCACCAGCGCCTGGATGCCGGACAGGAAGATGTCGCCTTGGACCGCTGTGTATTTGTCGTCAAGGCTGACGGTCGTCAGTCGGGCGCTGTCGTCTCTTGCGGACGTTGCAGGGCCGGGTGCCGTGGTATCGGGCATGGGAGGTCTCCGTTTTTGGTATCAGATCGCACCTGAACTTGATCACGCCGGGTAGGCGCGCCAGGATCGGGCCAGGGCCGCATGGTGAGCGGAATTGGGCCTAGTATGGGCGCGAGTTGACGTACACGGAAATAGTGTTTGCCAATCGGGGCATAAGAAAAAGTGATACCCCCCAAAGCAAAGCAGTTGTTAGCCGATCGGGGTGGCGCCGGGCCAGGTGCCGGACAGGCAGAGCTGTGCGCTGACTTGCTGCACCAGCCGGCTGATGGCGCTAGCGGCGTTGGTCAGGGGTATGTTTTTCGAGGCGCATAGCACCACCGTGCGCGAGATCGTCGGCTGCCGGATCGGATGGGAACGCATCGTGCCGCGTTGCAGCTCGTCCAGCACCGGCGCCGCCGGCAGCAGGGTCGCGCCCATATCGGCCAGGAGCGCCGATTTGAGGATGGCGATGGAGTTGATTTCGATGACGTTCGATAGCTTGAGCCCGACCGCGCGCACCATGCTTTCGATGCGCGGACGCACGCCGTGCTGCAGTCCCGGCAGGATCAGCGTCGTGCCCAAGGTTTGCTCCAGCGTGAGCGTCTCCTGGCCGAGCGCGAAGGCGGCGTCGGCGCGGCAGATGAAGCGCAGTTCCTCCTCCACCAGCGGCGTGGTGGCGAATTGCGCCAGTTGACCGTCGTCAAACAGCACGGCCAGGTTGACCCGGCCCGACTTGAGTTGCTCGCTCAGGTTGCCTGTCAACTCCTCGGTCAGCTGCAGCGTAATTTCCGGATAGGTGGCGCGCGCGGCCGTCAGCAGCGGCAGCGCCAGCGCGCCCGAGATGCTGTGCGGCAGCCCGAGCGTGACGCCGCCGCTGGGCCGCTCCGCCGATTGCGTGACCGCCGAGCGGGCGTCGGCCACCTGCTTGAGGATGGCTTGCGCGTGTTCGTAGAAGATCTTGCCGGCGTCCGTGCTGAGCACGCCCTGCGCCGAGCGATGCAGCAGTTGCACGCCCAGTTCCTCCTCGAGTTGGCGCAGTTGCTGCGTCAGCGCCGGTTGTGCGACGTGCAAGACCAGCGCCGCCCGCGACAGCGATCCGTGATCGACGATGGCGACAAAGTAACGAAGTTGGCGTAGTTCCATAGTGGCGGCGCGGCGATTTGACCCGGAATAGTCATGGACAAACATATGGTAGCACTTGCAAATATGATCCCGACAGGAAACTATTTGTTATACTCAAATCAAACCGTCCTCCCTCCAGACTTTTCGCGGGTGCATGTATGTTAAAGAAAGTCGACTCTTCCCAACTAAAAGTGGGCATGTATATACATGACCTGAGTTGCGACTGGATGACGCACCCGTTTGTCCGCAACCGGTTTTTGCTGACCAGCGAAGATGAAATCCGCAAGATCCTCAATGCCGGCATCCATGACGTTGTCATCGACAGCGGCAGGGGCCTGGACGTGGAGGATGCGCCGTCGCTGGCCGAGGCGCAGGCGGCGACCGAGCGCGAAATCGTTGAAATCGCCGCCAAGACGCCCGTCATCACCCGCGTAGCGCTGGGCGACGAGATGCGGCGCGCGGTGCAGATCCGCCATCAGGCCTCGACCCTGGTGCGCACGGTGATGCAGGACGCCCGCCTGGGCAAGGCGATCGAACTCGATCAGGTCGAGCCCGTGGTGCAGGCCATCACCGAGTCCATCCTGCGCAATCCGGGGGCGCTGGTGGGGCTGCTGCGCATCAAAACCAAGGACGATTACACCTTTTTGCACTCCGTTAGCGTCTGTACGCTGCTGGTAGCGTTTTGCCGCTCGCGCAACATCGCCGCCGACGTGACCCATCAGGCCGGCCTGGGCGGCTTGTTGCACGACACCGGCAAGGCGCTGGTGCCGGATGCGATCCTGAACAAACCGGGACCGCTGACCGACGAGGAGTTCGCCATCATCAAGCGCCATCCGCGCGACGGTTATGACATCTTGCGGAAAACGCCGGAGGTGGGCCCAATCCCGCTCGACATCACCTTGCACCACCATGAGCGGCGCGACGGCAGCGGCTATCCCAGCAAGCAAGCCAGCGAGCAGATCAGCGAACTGGCGCAAATGGCCGCCATCGTCGATGTCTATGACGCCATCACCGCCGATCGTTGTTATCACAAGGGGATGTCTGCTGCGGCGGCGCTGCGCAAGATCTATGAGTGGAGCAAGTTCCACTTCAACCCGCAGTACGCGCAGGAGTTCATGCGCTGCGTCGGTATTTACCCGGTCGGGACGATGGTGATGCTGGAGTCGGGCAGGCTAGGTGTGGTAATCGAGCCACACGAAACCAATCTGCTGGCGCCCAAGGTCAACGTCTTCTTCAACACCAAGCAGAATCTGTATATCAAGCCGGAAACGGTCGACTTGTCGCGCGGACTGGGGTTTGGCGGCGGTGACAAAATCGTCGGCCACGAGTCGGCGGCCAAGTGGAATGTCGACCCGATGCGGTTTTTGACCTTGGGTTAGAAGAATTCCGCCGTGTCGTTGGAGGCGGTGGTCTGCAGCAGGCCGCCGCTGAGCAGCTCGTCGTAATGGCACACCAGGTTGCGCCCGTGGCTCTTGGCGTAGTACAGCGCCTGGTCGGCGTGTCCCAGGATGATCACCGGCGCCTCCAGCGGGCTGATGCTGACAAAGCCCACGCTCACCGTCACCTTGCCCACTTGCGGGAAATCATACGACGCCACGTTCATGCGGAAGCGCTCGATGATCTTTTTGGCGTTGTCGAGCGTGGTCGAGCGCAGCAGCACGACGAATTCCTCGCCGCCGAAGCGGAACACGCGGTCTTGCGCGCGGAACGACGAGGTGAGCAGGTTGGCGATCAGGATCAGCACCTCGTCGCCGTATAAATGGCCGAAACGGTCGTTAACGTGCTTGAAATGGTCGACATCGACCACCGCCAGCCATTGCTTTTCCTCGTCGCCGTGGTGGCGGCGCTCCGGCTCGCCCGGCAGCGTGACCGAGTCCTGCTCGATGCTGGCGGCCAGCATCTTGGAGAGCTGGTCGTCGAAGGTCTTGCGGTTGAGCAGGCCCGTGAGCGAATCGCGCTCGCTGTAGTCGAGCAGGTTCTGGAAGTTGCGGTAGACGCTGACGATGCCGCCGATGATATGGACGGTGTCGCTGGTGTACGGCGTTGGATTGACGATCTCCAGGCAGGTGTCGGCCTTGTCGCCCAGCCAGATCGGCAGCCACAGCGTGTGCTCGCCGGCCTCGTTGGCGACGTCGGCGCCGGACTCGTGCTGGGCGATGCAGTGCGCCAGCGCCGGGAAATTCTCGATCGGTTCGCCCGGGTTGTGCAGGTCGGTGTTGTCGACCATGCAGGCCGGCTCGCCGGCGACGATGATGGCGCGAGCCCGCACGAACACCTTGCCCCGCACGGTGGCCAGGGTCAGCACGCGGGCCTGACTGGCGCGGGCAAGCTCCTGCACCGCCGAAATCACGGAGATGTCGAGCATCGTGTGATCTCGGTGGCCAGTCATGTCCACCATGTGTTTCAGTAGGGAATCCATTTTCTTCTCTGGAAAATTAACACACAACCTTGCGGTCAGCCACGCTTTGTTCACGCCTATCAAGCACGATTTCTCTGATAGTCAGGCGCACGGTAAGAAGCGATACGGGGCCTTTCCAAAGAACAGCTAAGCAGGATAATAGCTTTTTGCAATCAAGGCAATTCTTGTGTGCGAAAAAAAATGTCCTTGAAGCTTATTACAACCATTTTCCTACAGCAAGGCCTGGCTCAGACTGTTTCCAGCGTACAAGCTTAAGCACGCCACCAGTTTGACATATCCCAGTCACAACGACCGCAGGCAGCGCCCTGACCGTTCAAAATAATTCCGCATGGAAAAACTTGCGGCACGTCAATTCCTTCAAATCTGCTAGTCGTATAGTGATCCCAATGGCGCGGAAACGGCGGTCTGCAGGCCGGCTGTCCGTATCAGAGGTTTTTTTTCTTTAATCGACTCAACTAGGGAGTACATCATGAACTCACTTATCGCAGCAGCAAAGGCGTTTGCGTCGGACGAACAGGGGATCACGGCCATCGAGTACGGCCTGATCGCGGCGACCATGGTCGCCGCTGTGGTCGCCGCGTTCGCCTTCCTGACGCCGGTGTTGCAGGACGCGTTCGAGACCATTGGTCAAAATATCACCGACGCAACCACGTAACAGTCTGGCTTTCCAGTCGCCCCCCGGCTGGAAAGCCATTTTTTCGTCCGAAAGTCTCCCATGTTAAACGCCATCGAAGTCATTCTGATCTGTCTGGTCGCGCAGGCGGCGGTGACCGATCTGGCCATGCGCAAGATTCCCAACGTCCTCATATTGAGTGGACTGCTGTTGGCGATGATACTGCATCTGCTCGGCGGACAGGATTGGGCAGCCTTATCGCACTGGCTGGCCGGCACGTTGGCCGGCTTTTTTTTATTCCTCCCCCTGTATTTGTTGCGTGGCATGGCCGCCGGCGACGTCAAGCTGATGGCCATGGTCGGCGCCTTTGTCGGGCCGCAGGCGGCCTTGTACATCGGCGTGCTGGCCTACCTGATCGGCGGCGTGATGGCCGTGCTGATGCTGCTATGTAGCGGCCGCTGGCGCGAGAGCTGGCGCAATGTCGTGCTGATTTGCAAACCGCTGATGTGGCGCCTGCTCGGCCTGCCGCTGGCTTCCGTGCCCCTGGCCTCCATCGCCAGCGTCGGCGGAATTCCCTATGGCGTGGCCATCGCGCTGGGCACCGGCGGCTTTGTGGCGTGGGCGCATCGCTGATCGGCACGCTTGGTCCGACTTTGCTGCGCATCAATGCCCGTCGGGCACCGCCCGATAAACTTAATTCCTCAATGAAACAATTCAGTCTGCGGAGACCTCCATGCTCAGCCTCGATCCCTCACCCTATGCATCCACTGCGGAGACGGAGCCGGGCCACGCGCTGCCGCCGCAGCCCAAAACCTTGCGCGACACCGGCCTGCCGCAACAGCTGATTGTCGAGTTGATCGCCAAGGCCATCTACGTCGGCGGCAGGACCCATTTGCCGGTGCTCACCACCAAGCTGCACCTGTCGATCAACGTGCTGCGCGAGGCGCTCGACTTCCTGGTCGCCGAGCACGTGGCCGAGGTGGCGTGGCGCGGCGAATCGGACATCGACGTCCAGTACCAGTTGACGGCCGCCGGCAAGCAGCGCGCCAGCGGATGGATGGAACGCTGCCGCTACGTCGGCCCGGCGCCCGTCACGCTGGAGGCCTACCGCGCCATGGTCGAACGCCAGGCCGGCCAGGCGCCGCAGCTGTGCGCGGACGATCTGGCCGCGGAGTTCTCCGACGATTTTCTGCCGCCGTCGGTGCAGCAGATGCTCGGCGCGGCCATGTACTCGGGCCGCACCATGCTGCTCTACGGCCCGTCGGGCGGCGGCAAGTCGACCCTGGCGCGCCGTCTCGGCGCCATGCAACAGGGACTGGTGGCCGTGCCGCACGCGCTGATGGTGGGGCAGGATATCATCCAGGTTTACGATCCGGCGCTGCACCGCGCGCCGTTGCCGCGCCAGGTGCGCCAGGCGCCCGAGCGGCGCAGCACCGATCCGCGTTGGGTACTGTGCCAGCGTCCCGTGGTGGCGCTCGACGGTGACTTGAGCGAGGACATGCTCGACCCGCAGCCGGACACGCCCAATGGCTGCTACCGCGCGCCGCCCCAACTGATGGCCAACAACGGCTTGCTGATCGTCGATGACCTGGGGCGCCAGCGCATGTCGTCCACCGATTTGTTCAACCGTTTTTCGCAGGCGCAGGAACTGCAGCGCAGCCAGTTGTCGCTGGCCGGCGGCTACCATTTCAGCGCGCCGTGCCGGATGCGGCTCCTGTTCGCCACCAGCCAGGCGCCCGACGCGCTGCTCGACGCCTCGGCGCTGCGCCGCGTCGGCTACAAGATCGCGGTCGGCGCGCTGAGCGCGGCCAACTACCGCACGCTGTTCCGCCAGCGCTGCCTGAGCGCCGGCGTGGCGTACGACGAGCCGTCGCTGCGCTATCTGATCGACGAACTGCACGCGGGCAGCGGCTTGCCGTTGCTGGCCAGCGGCCCGCAGGAGATCATCAGCCGCATCGTCGATTTCGCCGGCTTCAACGGCGAGTCGCCACGCCTGGCCCTGGCCACCATCGACCAGGCCTGGAGCAGCATGTTCGCCGGCGGCGGACAGCCGGCCGCCATCGCCGCCCATGCCGCCCACGCAACCATCAACGGCGGCGACTCCATTGACCAACTGGCCCAACACATCCTATGAAAAACCGACGCGCACTGTGGATGATGGCGCTGGCCGTCATATTCGGACTGGGAGCGGTGCTGATGGCGTCGCGCTGGCTGCTGCGGCAGACGCCGACGACGGCCAACCGCATCGTGGTGGCCGCCACCGATGTCAGCCTCGGTCAGCGGCTGACGCCGGAGATGATGAAATCGCTGGACTGGCCGGCCGACAACCTGCCGCGCGGCGCGCTGCATGACCCGTCCAAGCTGGTGGGCCGCGTGCTGAAAACCAGCGTGTTGCGCGATGAACCATTGAGCGAAGTGAAACTGGCGCCGGCCGGTACGGTCGGTGGGCTTTCGGCGCTGATCACCGAAGGCAAGCGGGCCATCACGGTGCGCGTCAACGACGTGGTGGGCGTTGCCGGCTTCGCGTTGCCGGGCAATTTCGTCGATATTCTCGTCAACACGCAGTCGTCGGGCCACGGCAACGAGAACGCCATCTCCAAGATCGTGCTGGAACGGATACTGGTGCTGGCCGTCGCCCAGGATGTGGGGCGCGACGAGACCAAGCCGCGCGTGGTCAACGCCGTCACGCTGGAAGTGACGCCTTCGCAGGCGGAAAACCTGGATCTGGCGCGCAGTGTCGGTACCTTGTCGCTGGTGCTGCGCAATCAGGTCGATCCGCGTCCGGGTGTCACCGACGGCGCCACCAAGTCCTCGCTGCTCGGCGTGGTCGCCAAGCCGGTCGAGCCTGTGCCCGCTTCCGCTCCCGAACCGGCGGTGGCGGCCAAGCCCCGCCCGCAGGTGGCGGCCGCCCCACGCGCGAGCGCTTGTGTCGGCGTTATCGTCGGCACGCAGCGCACGCAGGAATGTCTGTGAGGACGCCATGAAAACCCCACTCCGTACTTCGACGCTGTTGATACTGGCGGCGGCAACCCTCCCGCTGCAGGCGGTGACGCCGGCCGCCCTGGGACCGGTGACCGCGCCGGCTTCGGCGCCCGCGGCTGCGGTTGTGACGGCGCCCAAGGCCGCTGCTGTTGCCAAACCCGTCACCGCGACCGCCGCCAAACCCGCCCCCGAGCCTTCCGCGGAAGGCAAGGGCTTGCGCTGCAGCGGCCAGGCCGCCGCGCCGGGCAATATGACGCTGCAGTTGGGGAAGTCCACCTTGATGCGCATGCCCGAGGCGGTGCAGGCGCGCAGCGTCGGCAATCCGGCCGTGCTGCAGGCGATGCTGGTGGCGCCGGATACCTTGTATGTGGTCGGCGTCGACATCGGCACCAGCAACATGATTGTGCAGGGCCGCAGCGGCATGTGCAACGTGGTCGAAGTGGTGGTCGGCATCGATCCATCGGCGCTGCAAGCCTCGATCGCCGCGCTGATGCCCGAGGAAAAATACATCCACATCAGCGCCGCCGGCGACACGCTGGTCATCAGCGGCATGGTCGACGACGCGCAGACCGCCGCGCGCGTACTGGACCTGGCGGCCGCCTTCGTGCGCCGGCCGGCGCAGCCCTTGCCGGTCGCCGTGGCAGAAAAAGGCGCGCCGGCACCGGCCACCGAGGCCAAAGCCGGTGGCGCGACGGGCGGCACGCGCATCGTCAATTTCCTCAACATCAGCGCGCCTCAGCAGGTCATGCTGGAAGTGAAGATCGCCGAAGTCTCCAAGACGCTGCTCGACAAGCTGGAGGCGGGGCTGCTGGTGAGCGTAGGCGGCGGCGGCTGGCAAACCACTTTGGCGGCGAACTTCTTCAGCGGCACATTGAAAGGCTTGCTGGGCATGGGCCGTCCGGACGGTAACCGTGTGGGCATCGAAGCGGACCGGCAGGAAGGCATGGTACGCATCCTGGCCGAACCGACGGTGATGGCGATCAGCGGCCAGGAAGGCAGCTTTCTGGCCGGCGGCAAGATCTTCGTCCCGGTCGCGCAGGACAACAACAAGGTGACCCTGGAAGAGAAGGAGTTTGGCGTCGGCCTGCGCTTCACGCCGACGGTGCTGGCCGGGGGGCGCATCAACCTGCGGGTGGCGCCGGAAGTGTCGGAGATATCGCGCGAGGGCGTCGGCATCACGGCGGTCGGCTTCTCCGGCGGCGCCGTCCTGCCGCTGATCACGACGCGGCGCGCATCCACCACGGTGGAACTGTTCGACGGCCAGAGCTTTGCCATCGGTGGCCTGATCAAGAACAACCGCACCACCAATATCCATGGCCTGCCGATACTGGGCGAGATACCGGTGCTCGGTGCGCTGTTCCGCAGCACCGACTTCCAGCAGGACCGCACCGAATTGCTGTTCGTGGTCACCCCGCACCTGGTGAAGCCGCTGCCGGCCGACTACAAGCTGCCGACCGACGGCGCCACGGCGCCGAGCCGCGCGCGGCTCTTCCTCGGCGGGAAAATGGAAGGCCTGCCGCCGCCAGTGCCGACGCCCTTGCCATCCACGGCGCCTTTGTCGACGACTGAAAAACGTTAATCACCTCTTAGGGATCACTATGCGAATTTTATTCAGCATGCTGGCGGTATGCACCTTGGCCGCCTGCGTCAACACGCCGCTGGGCCAGACCACGCCGCAGTGGGACAAGCAGTTCGGCAGCAGCACCCGCACCGCCATGGCGCAGCAGATCATCGATCCCCAGGCGCGCCGCAACACCGACCCGGTGGCCGGCATGGACGGAAAGGCCGCGCAGGGCGCCCACGAACGCTATCAGCGCACCTTCAGCGGCACCGCCCCGCAGGCGCCGACGTTCATGATCAGCAGCGACGCTAAATAAGGCCCCACCATGAAAGCACTGATGATCAGCAGGGACAGCCTGCTACACGCGGAAATCGCCGCACAGGGTTCGGCGCGCATGCCGGCGGTGCAGCTGGTGGCGTCGCGCAACGGCCTGCGCGACGCCGTCGAACGCCAGTTGCCGGAGTCGCCGGAGCTGGTGATCTTCGACGCCAGCGACGTCAAACCCGGCGAGGCCGATTTGGTCGAACGCCTGGGCAAGACCTACCCGTCGGCCTCGTTCATGCTGCTGACGCGCGAGCCCCAGCAGGATTTGCTGATCCGCGCGATGCGGGCCGGCATGCGCGAAGTGCTGCAGCTGCCGCTGGTGCACAAGGCCTTCCACGAGTCGATGGACCGCATCGAAGTGGCGGCCGGCGTGAGCCAGATGCGCGACGGGAAGGTGCTGGCCTTCATCTCCTGCAAGGGCGGCAGCGGCGCCACGTTCTTGTCGACCAATTTCGGCTACGCGCTCGCCGCGCTGGCCGACAAGAAGGTGCTGCTGATCGACCTGCACGGCCAGTTCGGCGACGCCACCTTGTACGTGTCGGACCAGAAGCCGGCGATGACGCTATCCGACATCTGCGGCCAGATCAGCCGGATGGACGGCTCCTTCCTCGATTCGTGTCTGGTGCACGTGGCCTCGAACTTCGGCGTGCTGGCGGCGGCCGACGATCCCAACCACCTGGTCGACATGAAACCGGAGCACATGGACACCATCCTGCGCGTGGCGCGCCAGCACTACGACTACATCGTGCTCGATGTCGGCCGCCAGATCGACGCCATCTCGCTGCGCGCGCTCGATCAGGCGGACGCGATCTACCCGGTGCTGCAACTGGCGCTGCCGGACATCCGCGACGGCCGCCGCCTGCTCGACATCTTCCGTTCGCTGGGCTATCCGAGCGACCGCACCCGCCTGATCGTCAACCGCTACGAAAAGGGCGGCAAGCTGCGGCTGATGGACCTGGAGCAGGCGCTGGGCGCGGAAGTGATGCACACGGTCCCCAACGACTATATGTCGGCCACGGACTCGGTCAACCAGGGCATACCGGTGCTGCAGCTGTCGCGCAGCAGCGCCGTCGCCCGCAGCCTGGCCGACCTGGTGGAGCTGGTGACGGCGCGCCGCGTTTCCGAAAGCAAGGGCCTGTTCGACCGCCTGTTCGGGCGCACCGACAACGATTGATTTCCGGAGTAGAAAATGAGCTTACGCGAGCGTTTGGCCAGCGGCGAAGACGGGCGGCAGGGCAGCAATGGTCCTCCCGGCCTGGCTGCGGCGGCCTACCAGGAACTGAAGAAGAGCATGCACCAGACGATCATGGACCGGATCGATCTGGAACGCCTGCAGCGGCTCACGCCGGAGCAGTTCAAGCACGAGCTGGCGCTGCTGGTCCAGCGCATCATCGAGGAGGAGCGCATCGTGCTGAATCAGCACGAGCGGCACAACCTGGTCCTCGATATCCAGCACGAGATGCTCGGCTTCGGCCCGCTGGAGCCGCTGCTGGCCGATCCCGGCGTGTCGGACATCCTGGTCAACACCCACGCCAAGGTGTATGTCGAACGATCCGGCCGGCTGGAGCTGACCAGCGTCACCTTCAACGACAACGCCCACCTGATGAAGATCATCGAGAAGATCGTCTCGCGCGTGGGCCGGCGGGTGGACGAATCGAGCCCGATGGTCGACGCCCGCCTGCCGGACGGCTCGCGCGTGAACGCCATCATTCCGCCGCTGGCGATCGATGGCCCAATCCTGTCGATCCGGCGCTTTTCCGTCAACCCGCTGACGATCGAAAACCTGCTCGACAACCGCAGCCTGACGCCGCCCATGGTGCAGGTGCTCAAGGCGCTGGGCCACGCCAAGATCAATATCCTGATCTCCGGCGGCACCGGCAGCGGCAAGACCACGATGCTCAACGTGCTGTCCGGGTTCATTCCGGCGTCCGAGCGCATCGTCACCATCGAGGACGCGGCCGAGCTGCAGATGCGCCAGCCGCACGTGGTCCGGCTGGAGACGCGCCCGCCCAACATCGAGGGCAAGGGCGAGGTCAATCAGCGCTCGCTGGTGCGCAACGCGCTGCGGATGCGGCCAGACCGCATCATCCTCGGCGAGGTGCGCGGCGCCGAGGCGCTCGACATGCTGCAGGCGATGAACACCGGGCACGAAGGCTCGCTGGCCACCGTCCACTCGAACACGCCGCGCGACGCCCTGGCGCGGCTGGAGAACATGGTCAGCATGGCCGGCGTGAACCTGACCTCGCGCGCCACGCGCCAGCAGATCTGCGCCGCCGTGACGGTGGTGATGCAGGTGTCGCGCCTGACGGATGGCACGCGCAAGCTGGTCAGCCTGCAGGAGGTGACCGGCATGGAAGGGGAGGTGATTGCCATGCACGAGATCTTCCGCTACGAGCAAAAGGGCGTCGACGCCAACGGCAAGGTGCAGGGCGCCTTTTCCGCCACCGGCGTGCGGCCGCGCTTTGCCGAACGCCTGCGCATGTTCGGCGTGCCGGTGCCCGATTCCGTTTTCGATCCCGACCGGATCTACGAGTAAGCGCCATGGACGGCATCTTCTCAGCCTTCGTGGTGCTGCTGTTCGCGGCCGTGATCCTGCTGGTCGAGGGCGCGTGGCTGTGGTGGTCGGGCGCCCACGGCAGCGGCGCGCGGCGCATCGCCAAGCGGCTACGCTTGATGGCCGAGCGGGGCGAAGGCGGCGTCGAACGGGTCGATATCCTCAAACGGCGCACCTACAGCCGCTCGCCGGCGCTGGAAAAGCAGCTGCGCCGCATCGCCCGTCTGGGAGCGCTCGACAACCTGCTCCTGCAGGCCGGCGTCCGGTGGTCGGTGGCGCAGTTCCTTGGCTGCTCGCTGGCGATGCTGGTGGTCGGCCTGGCGGGTGCGGGCATGCTGGCCATGCCGTTGCTGGCGGCGTGCGGGATGGTGGCGCTGGCGATGGCGGTGCCATGGATATTGTTGATGCGCACGCGGCGCGAGCGCCTGTCCAAGCTGGAGGAGCAATTGCCGGAGGCGGCGGACTTTCTCGGCCGCGCGCTGCGCGCCGGCCATTCCTTCGCCAACGTCATGCAGATGGTGGGCGAGGAAATGCCGGAGCCGATCGCCGGCGAGTTCAAGTTCGCCTACGAGGAGATCAACTACGGCGTGCCGATGAACGAGGCGCTGCACAACCTGGCGGTGCGCGTGCCGCTGACCGACCTGCGCTACCTGGTCATCGCGGTGCTGATACAGCGCGAGTCCGGCGGCAACCTGGCCGAGGTACTGGGCAACATCAGCCGCCTGATACGCGCCCGTCTGAAGCTGCTGGGACAAGTGCGCGTGATGTCCGCCGAAGGCCGTATGTCGGCCTGGATCCTGGGCATCCTGCCGCTGGCGGTGCTGTTGTTGATGTCGATATCGAATCCGGCCTACATCCGGGTTCTATGGACCGATCCAATCGGCGTTCGGCTGATGTGGTATTCGGGCGCGGTCGCCGTGGGCGGCATTTTCTGGATGCGCAAACTGATACGCATCCGGATATAAAAGGAGCACGGCATGGACGGACAGCACATACTCTTCCTGGCGATAGTGTTCATCGTCGTTGTCGGCATCGCGATGCTGGCGTTGAAAATCTTTTCGCCGGTGCAGGTGCGCGAGCGTCTGACCGAAGTGGTCGAGCCGGAGCTCGCCATGCCGGAGGTGACCGGGGGCTGGGTCGAGAAGGTGGCGCACGTGGCGCAGCCGTTTTCGCGGCTGTCGTTGCCGGAGGAGGGGTGGGAGCGCTCGCCATTGCGTACCCGCTTCATGAACGCCGGCTGGCGCAGCCCGTCGGCGCCGTCGTTGTACTTCGCCGCCAAGACGGTGCTGGCGCTCGGCTTGCCCGGCGTGACCGCGCTGCTGGCGATGACGATGCTGAGCGCCGTGCCGCAGAAGGGCTTCATGTTCATGCTGCTGCTGGCGGCCAGCATCGGCTACTACCTGCCCAACTTTGTGTTATCGCGCAAGGCGGCCGGCCGCTGCCGAGAGATCTTCGAGACATTTCCCGATGCGCTGGACCTGCTGACCGTATGCGTGGAGGCCGGCCTGAGTCTGGAGCGCGCGCTGGCCAAGGTGGCCGGCGAGATTCACATCAAGAGCGTGGCGCTGGCGCAGGAGCTGCAGTTGGTGCTGATGGAGATGCGGGCCGGCTTCAGCAAGGAGCGGGCGTTGCGCAACCTGGCCCTGCGCAGCGGCGTCGAAGATGTGGACACATTGGTGGCGATGCTGATCCAGTCGGAACGGTTCGGCACCAGCATGGGCGATTCGCTGCGCGTGCATTCGGATAATCTGCGCGGCAAGCGCAGCGTGCAGGCCGAGGAGGCGGCGGCGAAGATCGCGTTGAAGTTGTTGTTCCCACTGATCTTCTGCATCTTCCCGACGCTGATGCTGGTGTTGATCGGCCCTGCGGGGATACAGATTTATCGCTCGGTGTTGCCAGGCATGACGCGTTGACAGGAGGTTCGAGATGAAAAAAACACTACTCGCGACAGCCACCGGTGTGCTGCTGATCGCCTGCGGCGGCATACGGACCCCGGCGCCGTCGATCCAGCCGCCACCCGCCGTGGCGCCGGGTGGCCAGGCCGTCACGGCGTTGGAGCGGGCCTGCCTGTCCGATCCGATGGACGCGGCCAAATGGGAAGCGCTGGCGGCGGCGCTGGACGCGGACGGCCAGCGCGAGCGGGCGCGCACAATGTACGAGCAGGCGGCCACCTTGCGCGCACACGATGTGCGGCGCGACTATGCACTGCTGCGGGAAAAAGCCGCCGATCTGCCCGCGCCCGCACCGGCTCCTTCCTCGGCGATGCCGCGCACCGAGGTGCGGCAGCTCGGCGCGGCGCTGGTGGAGGTGCTGCGTGTCGCGCCGGCGGCGAAGATCGACTCGACGGAGACGGCGACGGCGATGCCGGTGCCGATGCCTGGCAAGCCGGCCAATCCAACGGCGGCGATGCCGGTCATGCCCGCGCCGGTGCGCCTCGAAATCAGCAATGGCAATGGCATCAACGGCGCCGCCGCGCGGCTGGCGCGGTCGTTGAGCGTGGAGGGAGTGAAGACCGTGCGGCTGACGAACATGAAGAACTTCGACGTGCCGATCAGCCGCATCGAATATCAGCGCGAGCAGCAAGTGATGGCGGAGTCGCTGTCGGAGCGACTTGGCCTGCCGCTGAAAGCGCAAAACGAAAAGTCCCCCCGCGCCGACATGCGCATCGTGCTTGGACACGACGCCACCCTGGGCGGCCGCTTCAAATAAAAAAAACCGTCCGGGTGGAGATCATCCTCCCGGACGGAAAAAAACACACCCATGTGTTTCCTTTTGCCGCCGGCGCTGCACGAGCGCTCCGGCGCATTCCTTACTGCCAGCTCACGCTGCCCAAGCCGTTCGCGGAAGACTTGCGATTGGTCGGGTTGCCGTACACGGTGGCCGAACCGAGACCGCTCAAATTAAGTTTCGCGGTGTTGCGTGCATAGACCGACGCGCTGCCCAGGCCCGACATGTTGACGTCGACCGTTTCGGCACGCAGCTGCTGCGCATCGAGGCTGCCAACACCACCTAGGCTGGCGTTCAATTGCTTGGTCTGGCCGATCATCTCTATGCGGCCAGCACCGTTAAGATGCAGTTCGACGTTGTCGCTGTTGCCGGTGTTGACGGTCATGCCGCCCACTCCGCCCAGCTTCACGTCGACATTGCGGTATTGCGCGTTGACCTTCACCGAACCGGCGCCTTCCAGTGCCAGGCGCAGGTTCTCGCCGCTGAATCCCGCCACCTCGGTGGCGCCCACGCCGCCCGATGTCAGCGCACGCAGATTCGGCAAGGTCAGCTCGGCGCGCAAATCCTTTTTGCCGCCGATGCTGATGGAGTTGGTCTTGATGGTCGCGATGCGCAGCGTGTCGCCGGTCTGCTGCACCGTCACTTTTTTCAGCGCGTCCGGTTCGCCGTACAAGGTCAGCGACGCAACGGCGCCCTGCTTGATCTTCAGGCTGATGACGCCATCGAGATCGATGTTGACGGCGCGCGCATCGACACTGCGGCTCTCGCTGATGACGTCCGCGGCCAGCGCGGCGCTGGCGCCGCTGCACAACACCGTGGCCAGCATCGCGGCCTTCAGATATTTTTTCATGATGCGCTCCATCTCCGTTGTGTGATTACAGGGCTGCTTTTTCGGCGGCGGTCAGGCGCTTGGCGGTGACCGTCACCACCTGCATGGCGCTGGTGTCGGCCTTGGCGACGACCGTGGTGGCTGGCGCTGCGGCCGGCGTTACTGCACGCGTTGCCGGCACGGCGGCGGTGGCGAAGGTGGTGGCGCCGGCGACGACGATGGCGGCGATGAAGATGGCTTCCATGTTTTTTGCGATGTTCATTTTGAGCTCCTTGGGTTGAGTAGTTCGTTGCGTTGAGTGAACTATAGACAAGGGCTACCTGTACATCCACCCGGATGTGACGAACTGCAAAAAGGAGGGGCCAGACTGCGATTTGACGGGTTATTCGCCGCAGTCGGATAAGCGGGCGGAAGGTCTAGCGGTGGTTGAGGGCCGCGCCGCACAGCAAGTCCTGATGGCTGGTGTAGAGCTGCGTCAGCCAGGCCGAGACGGCCTTGAAGCGGGCGATCGATCCCGCGTCGCGATGGCTCAGCAGCCAGATATCGCGCTGCACCTCGACGCCGGCGCCGATGCGGCGCAAGCCTTCCGGTTCGCCCATGATGCACGGCAGCAGCGCCATGCCCACCCCGGCGCGGCAGGCCCGCACCATCGTGCTCAGGCTGTTGACCTTGAGCACGCGGCGCGGCTGCGGCGCCATCGCCGTCAGCCATTGCATTTCGCCGGTGCCGGACAGCGCGTCGTCGTAGGCGATCCACGGTTGCGTGCCCCAGCAGGCGCGCGGGGTGTCGGCGTAGCGGGGGTGGCCATACACGGCGAAGCCCAGATCGCCCAGCTTGCGCATCACCAGCGCGGCGTCCTCGCCCGGCTTGCCCATGCGCAGGGCGAAGTCCGCCTCGCGCCGCGTAAACGACAGGTTCTGGTTTTCCGCCTGCAAGGTGAGTTGCAGATGCGGATGCTGCGCGTGCAATTCGGGCACGTGGTCCAGCAGCCAGTAATCGAACAGGAAATCGATCGAGGTGATGTTGACCGGGCCGGCGGTGGCGTCCGCCTCCTGCGACGACGCTTGCAGCATGCTCTCCACATTGCCGTAGACGGTCTCGCCGTGGGCGACGAAGACGCGGCCGGCGTCGGTGAGCTGGTAGCCGGTGTTGTCGCGGATGAACAGGCGCAACTTCAGCGCCTTCTCGGCGGCGGCGATGCGGCGGCTGATGGTCGACGCGTCCACGCCCAGCTGGCGCCCGGTGGCGCTCATGCTGCCGCTGCGGGCCAGCGCCAGGATCAGCGGGATGTCGTTCCAGTCGAAGTCGTTACTGCTTGCCATCTGCGTCGGTGTAGGGGGTGAAGTGGAGGCTGTGCATTTCTGCAAAGTGGGCTTGCATGGCTGTCTGTTCCATAAACGCGGTGGCGGGCCTAAGATTCATCCCATCGCAAGGCCAAACTTGCAAAGAATCGTAGCACAGACCCTTATATCCAAACATTGACTAAAAGGAAGACCATCATGAACAACGCCGCCGAAACCACCGCCGTCAACCTGTCCCGCCGCACCGCCTTGTTCGGCAGCGCCGGCGCCGCCGCAGCCGCCGTCGCGGCTGTCGCCGTGCCCCTGGCGGCAATGAGCGGCGCCGCCGAAGCGGCCCCTGTCGCCAAAGGCGGCCCGGTGGCCCACTCGGTCAGCACCATCACCACCCGCGACGGCGTCGAGATCTACTACAAGGATTGGGGTCCGCGCACCGGCCAACCTGTCGTGCTCAGCCACGGCTGGCCGCTGAACGCCGACAGCTGGGAATCGGCTGCCTTCCACCTGGCCAACAACGGCTTCCGCGTCATCACCCACGACCGCCGTGGTCACGGCCGCTCGAGCCAGCCATGGGACGGCAACGACATGGACACTACGCCGACGACCTGGCGCAGCTGATCGAAAAGCTGGACCTGAAAAACATCATCCTGGCCGGCTTCTCGACCGGCGGCGGCGAGGTGGCGCGTTACGTCGGCCGCCACGGCACCAAGCGCATCGCCAAGCTGGGACTGATCTCGGCGGTGCCGCCGCTGATGCTCAAGACCGCCACCAACCCCGGCGGCCTGCCGATCGAAGTGTTCGACGGCATCCGCGCCGGCTCGGTCGCCAACCGCGCCCAGCTGTATATCGACATCGCATCGGGTCCGTTCTTCGGCTTCAACCGTCCTGGCGCCAAGGTTTCGCAAGGGTTGATCAACTCGTGGACCGCGCAGGGCATGCAGGGCGGCCACAAGAACACCTACGACTCGATCAAGGCGTTCTCGGAGACCGACTTCCGTGACGACCTGAAAAAGTTCGACAAGCCGACCCTGATCATCCATGGCGACGACGACCAGATCGTGCCGATCGACGCCGCCGGCAAAGCCTCGGCCGCCATCGTCAAGCACGCCAAGCTGATCGTCTACCCCGGCGCGCCGCACGGCCTGACCGACACGCATAAAGAGAAGTTCAACGCCGATTTCCTGGCGTTCGCCAAGTCCTGATCGCGGCAGGTTGGGTCGCCTGGTGGCGGCTCAACCAAACGGCAGATAAAAATATTTATAGAAATCGCTTGCTATCAAATAGCGTGCAATATATAGTTCTCACATCGGCGGCTCAACAGCGAAACAAGCAGGATATGCATAGCGAGCTACTAAATCGTAAGTTATCTAATTAATGTAAAATCAGGAGCCAATCATGAGCAAAGACATCCAAAACCAAGCAGTCAGCCTCTCCCGTCGTAACGCCCTGTTCAGCAGCGCAGGCGCTGCGGCCGCAGCCGTCGCGGCTGTCGCCGTGCCCCTGGCGGCGATGAGCACCGCCGCCGAAGCGGCCCCTGTCGTCAAAGGCGGCCCGGTGGCCCACTCGGTGAGCACCATCACCACCCGTGACGGCGTCGAGATCTACTACAAGGATTGGGGTCCGCGCACCGGCCAACCGGTCGTGCTCAGCCACGGCTGGCCGTTGAATGCCGATAGCTGGGAATCGGCCGCCTTCCACCTGGCCAACAACGGCTTCCGCGTCATCACCCACGACCGCCGTGGCCACGGCCGCTCGAGCCAGCCATGGGACGGCAACGACATGGACCACTACGCCGACGACCTGGCGCAGCTGATCGAAAAGCTGGACCTGAAAAACATCATCCTGGCCGGTTTCTCGACCGGCGGCGGCGAGGTGGCACGCTACGTCGGCCGCCACGGCACCAAGCGCATCGCCAAGCTGGGCCTGATCTCGGCGGTGCCGCCGCTGATGCTCAAGACCGCCACCAACCCCGGCGGCCTGCCGATCGAAGTGTTCGACAGCATCCGCGCCGGCTCGGTCGCCAACCGCGCCCAGCTGTACATCGACATCGCATCGGGTCCGTTCTTCGGCTTCAACCGTCCGGGCGCCAAGGTGTCGCAAGGGTTGATCAACTCGTGGACCGCGCAGGGCATGCAGGCTGGCCACAAGAACACCTACGATTCGATCAAGGCGTTCTCGGAGACCGACTTCCGTGACGACCTGAAAAAGTTCGACAAGCCGACCCTGGTGATCCACGGCGACGACGACCAGATCGTACCGATCGACGCGTCCGGCAAAGCCTCGGCGGCGATCGTCAAGCACGCCAAGCTGATCGTCTACCCCGGCGCGCCGCACGGCCTGACCGACACGCACAAGGACAAGTTCAACGCCGACTTCCTGGCGTTCGCCAAATCCTGATTTGTTGCAAATCTGAGCACGGCGGGCTTCGAGTGATCGAAGTCCGCTGTTGTGACGTTATACTCCAGCTTGCCAACCGGAGTTTTGCATGAATGTCATGGCATGTGCCGCTACCTTGCTGCTGCTGTGTGGTCAGACTTACGCGCGCGACTGCGTGATCCGTGTTGCCTATCCCGATCGCGAGCGCCCGCCTTACTACTTCGGCAATGGCTCCGTGGTGCCGGAGCCCGCCGGCGCCGGCGTCGATCTGCTCCGGCTGGCTGTCCGCAGTGTCGGCTGCACGCCTGAAATGATCCGTTTGCCGAACGCGAGAATCAAGCTGGCGCTGCTCAATGGCAGCGCCGATCTGGCCCCGGTCGATCTGCGCGACGGCGAGCAGCCGTACTCGGCCCTGCCCATGCGGGCGGGCCAACTGGACGCGCGGCGCGGCATGCGTATGACGGCCGTCGTGTATGTGCGCACCGCCGACGGGCTGCCGCCCAACGTCGATCCCCGCAACTATTTCAAGAGCCGCACCCTGGTGACCAACCAGGGTTCGCCGCTGGGCGAGCAGCTCAGGGACGAAGGCTTCAAAGTCGACGACGGCTCGCTCGACACCTACAGCAACATGGACAAGGTGGCGTTGCGGCGCGCCGATGGCTTCGCTTTTTCGATCGCCAACATCGAGGCGATGGACGCCGCCATTGCCGCGCGCTACGGCGCCAGCCTGACCCGGCTGGCGACGCCGGTGCGGACCTCGACCTTGTGGCTGTCGGCCAGCAACGCCTACTTCGAGCGGAACAGCGAACAAATGGAGGCGTTGTGGAACTGGTGGGGCGAGAACTCGACGCGCAAGCTGGTCGAGTTCCTCAAGAATTATCCGCCGCAGAAGTGAGCAGGCCCGCCGGCGGACGGCGATGTTGATCCCACGGCCGATCAACTATAATAATAGCAACACTGCGGCGCGTCACGCATGCGTCGGTGTCTCCATCCCCTTGAATAACCTGATGAAAACGGCCCCTCGTTGAAGAGCGCGATCGATTTTGCGCGTCGTATCGCGACCTTTGCCCCGACTTGGCCGCGCCGCGCCGTCGTGCTGGGTGCGCTCGTCATGTCCCAGGCGGCCGTCGCCGCCATGCCCGCGCTGGTCAATTACGCCCATACCGCGTGGAACGGACAGCGCGGCGCGCCCGCCGACGTCTTGCAGTTCACGCAAACCCTGGACGGCTGGCTGTGGATCAGTTCGCCCAACGGCCTGTTCCGCTTTGACGGCGTCGATTTCGAGCGGATGGACAAGGTGCAAGGCCATCCCGTGCACACCAACAACACGCTCGGACTGCTGACCACGCGCGACGGCCGCTTGTGGGTGGGCGGGCGCTTCGGCGGCATCAGTGTGTTCGGTGCGAATGGCTCGCACAGCGCGCGCCTGTACACCGAGGCGGACGGTCTGCCGCCGGGGGCGATCTTCACCATGACGGAAGGACCCGATGGCAGCGTGTGGGCCGCGACCCGGACCGGTCTCGCACACCTGGCGCCCGGCGCAACGCGCTTTCGCCGCATCGGCGAACACGATGGCCTGCCGGAAAAACACGCGCGGCAAGTCTTGTATACCCGCGACGGCCGCCAGTGGGTGTCGGTCGAGGGCGGCATCTACTTCCGCGATCCCGGCCAGCCGCGCTACCGGCGCGCCTGGCCGCATATCGACCTGATGGCGATGGCCGAGGCGCCGGACGGCACCTTGTGGGGCTCGGACGGCGTCGACAAGCACTACCGTGTGTTGTCCGCGCCGCCGCCTGGCAATCCGGCTCCGCGCGCGGAACTGGGCGGCAACGGCGCGCTGTTCGACCGCGACGGCACTATGTGGATTCTGAAGGTGAACGCGCTCGAACGCCGCCAGGCCCCTTACGTGGGCAAGGCCGCCGACGCGCGCCAGATGACCAGGGAAAACGGCATGAGCGGTCCGCTGCCGCAAACGGCGTTCGAAGACCGCGAAGGCAATTTGTGGATCGGCACCTCCGCCGGGTTGGATCGCCTGCGGCGCACGCGCTTGCGTGCCGTGCCGGTCGCCACCGCTTTCGACCGTCCCGGCGTGATCGCCGACGATCGTGGCGGCGTGATCATCGGCGACTGGCGCCACCCGCCGCGCCGCTACAACGCCGCCGGCCCGCAGGAGGAGATGGGGAGGTTCCAGCTCACCGGCGCCTATCGCGCCGCCGACGGCGGCCTGTGGCTGGCCAACGACGCCGAGCGCTGGCACCGCGACGCGTCGGGCGTGCTCACGCGGATGCCGCACCCGCCGCATCTGGTCGGCCACGACGCCCAAGCGATGACGATCGACGCTACGGGCCGCATGTGGATCTCGCTGTCGCGCCAAGGCTTGTTCACCGTCGAGGGCGACGCCTGGCGCAAGGACGGTGGCGTGCCCGGCCTGCCCGGCGATCTCGCGCTGTCGCTGGCGACCGACCGCGCCGGACGCGTGTGGGCGAGCTATCTGCACAACCGGATCGCGGTGATCGATGGCCTGCGCACGCGGGTGTTCGGCGAGGCCGACGGTCTGCGGCTGGGCAATGTGCAATCGCTGCTGGTGGATGGCGCGCGCATCTGGGCCGGCGGCCAGAACGGGCTGGCGTGGCACGACGGCCAGCGCTGGCACAGCGTGACCCCGGCCGGCGGGCGGCAATTGCGCGGCATCTCCGGCATGGTGCGCGCCGGCGCGGGCGAGTTGTGGCTGTACGGCTCCGAGGGCATCAGCCGCGTCGCCGCCGGGGATGTCGAGCGGCTGCTGCGCGAGCCGGGATGGCCGCTGCCTTACGAACGCTTCGACGCGCTGGACGGCCTGGTCGGTGGCGCCGAGCAATTGCGCCCCTTGCCGTCGATGGCGCAGAGCGGCGACGGCAGGCTGTGGTTCGCCACCGCCAGCGAAGTGGCCAGCCTCGATCCGGCCGCCATCGCCCGCAACCCGCTGGCGCCGCCGGTGCAGGTGCTGTCGCTGCGCTCGGGCGACCTGACTTATCCCGTCATCTACCCGGCGCAACAGGCGTTGCGGCTGCCGACCGGCCGGCGCGACCTGCGCATCGCCTACACGGCATTGGCCCTGGCGCTGCCCGAGCGGGTACGCTTCCGCTACAAGCTCGAAGGCTACGACAAGGACTGGCAGGACGCCGGCATGCGCCGCGAGGCGGTCTATACCAACCTCGGCCCCGGCGACTACCGCTTCCGCGTGATCGCCGCCAACGAGGACGGCGTATGGAACGAGACCGGCGCCACCTTGGCGCTGACCTTGCCGCCGCGCTTCGTCGAGACCGATTGGTTCAAGGTGCTGATGGTGGTGCTGGCGGCCCTGCTGCTGGGCGGACTCTATCGGCTGCGGGTGCGGCACCTGACCGCGCGCATGCGCGACCGCATGCAGCAGCGCCTGGCAGAGCGCGAGCGCATCGCGCGCGGCCTGCACGACACGGTGCTGCAAAGCGTGCAGGGCCTGATCATGCTGTTCCACCAGCAGGCGCGCAGCCTGCCCATCAGCGCCGACGAGCGCGGCAAGCTCGAACAAACCCTGGACCTGGCCGACGAGCTGATGGCCGAGGGGCGCGACTGCATCGCGGACCTGCGCACCGGCGGCGAGCCCGGCGAACTGGGCCAGACGCTCACGCAGTATGGCCACGTTCTACTGCAGCAGCGTTTCACCGCGAGCATCCACGGCACGCCGCGCGCGCTCTGCCCAAGGTTGCGCGACGAGGTGCAGGCGATCACGCGCGAAGCGTTGTTCAATGCCTCGCGCCACGCCCAGGCCAACAAGGTGCAGCTGGTCATCGACTACCGTGCCGACGGCTTGTCCGTGCTGGTGCGCGACGACGGTTGCGGCATGTCGGAAGCCTTGTCGTGCGGTACGGGACGGCCCCAACACTACGGCATCGTCGGCATGGCCGAGCGCGCCAGGATTGTCGGCGCGCGCTACAAGCTGGTCTCGGCGCCCGGCCAGGGCACTGTCATGCACCTGGACGTCCCGGCCGAACATGCCTACGCGGGCGGCCGCTCGGCGGCCCTGTTCGCCCGGCTGCGCCGCCGCCCGGCCGCTTAGCAACGGCTAGCTCGAAAGAGCTAGCGCGTCTGCGCCCGTCATGGCGATGGCGGCGGCGATGCTCCACGGTACGCTATGGCCGGCATGTTCATCGTGCCCACCATTGATACCCCAAGAGAGGAAAGCATGACCAACCACACCAATCCCGACCAGCGCCGCCGCAATGTGCTGATGAGCGCCGCCACGGCCGCCGCCGCCGCCGGCACTGCCGCAGCCGGTGTTTCGCTCAACGCGTCCGCCGCCACGCCATCGAAACAGCAGACCCGCACGGTTTGCACGCTGACCACCCGCGACGGCGTCGAGCTGTATTACAAGGATTGGGGGCCGAAGAACGGTCAACCGGTCGTCTTCAGCCACGGTTGGCCGCTGAACTCGGACAGCTGGGAATCGCAAATGATCTTCCTGGCCGATCGCGGCTACCGCTGCATCGCCCACGACCGCCGTGGCCACGGCCGCTCCAGCCAGCCATGGGACGGCAACGACATGGACCACTACGCCGACGACCTGGCCCAGGTGATCGAGGCGCTGGACCTGAAGAACGCGGTGCTGGTGGGCTTTTCCACCGGTGGCGGCGAGGTGGCGCGCTACGTCGGCCGCCATGGCACCAAACGCGTCGCCGGGCTGGCCCTGGTGTCGGCCGTGCCGCCGCTGATGCTCAAGAAGGCGGATTATCCAGGCGGCTTGCCGATGGAAGTGTTCGACGGCATCCGCGCCGGCTCCACCGCCAACCGCGCGCAGCTGTATATCGACATCGCGTCGGGTCCGTTTTTCGGCTTCAACCGTCCGGGCGCCAAGGTCTCGCAAGGCTTGATCAACTCGTGGACGGCGCAGGGCATGCAGGCCGGCCACAAGAACACCTACGACTCGATCAAGGCGTTCTCGGAAACCGACTTCCGTGAAGACCTGAAAAAGTTCGATAAGCCAACCTTGATCATCCACGGCGACGACGACCAGATCGTGCCGATCGACGCCTCTGGCAAAGCCGCCGCCGCGATCGTCAAGCACGCCAAGCTGCTGGTGTATCCGGGCGCGCCGCACGGCCTGACCGACACCCACAAGGACCGCGTCAACAACGATCTGCTGGCCTTCATCAAGGGCTAAGCCGACGGTTCGGGACGCCGGCCGGGCGGCTAGAGGGAGATGATGCCGCGCTTGACCGCGATGGCGACCGCGTGGGTGCGGTCGTGCGCGTCGAGTTTGGCGAGGATGGTGCGGATGTGGGCCTTGACGGTGTCCTCGGCGATGCCGAGGTGCACGCCGATTTGCTTGTTGCCGTTGCCGGCGGCGGCGCTCGACAGCACCGCCATCTCCCGCTCGCTCAGGTTCGGCTGGCCCAGGCGCTCGACCAAGGTGCGCGCCACGTCGGCCGGTATCCAGCGGTGGCCGGCATGCACCGCGCGGATCGCGTCGATCAAGTCCTTGCGCAGGCTGTGTTTCATCAGGAAGCCTGCCGCGCCCAGTTCGAGCGCGCGGCGCATTTGATGGTCGCCGCTCAGCGTCGTCAGCATGATCACGCGGGCGTGGCCGTTGCGCTGCCGCAGCGCTTCGAGCGCCTGCAAACCGTCCATCCCGGGCATGGCAATGTCCATGATCGTCAGGTCCGGCCGCAAGGCCTCGAACGACTCGACCACGCGGGCGCCGTTGTCGAGTTCGCCCACCACTTGCAGGTCGGGCTGGTTGGCGATGGTGTCGGCCAGTCCCGCCAGGATCATCGGATGGTCGTCAACGAGGAGGATGCGGACTGGCTTACTGCTTGGTTCGGTACTGCTCGACACGTGTACTCCGTGGGGTTGGCGGGTGGGCTGCGCGCAGTGTAATACAAGTTGTACAACAGCGGCAATCGACGACCAGTCGTTGCTCTGCGCAATATAACCAGAAGTAACTCTCGGCATCACGCCATTCACTCACCAAGGAAACATGATGAAATCAATCGCTAAAATCGCTATTGTGGCCGCCTCGCTTGCGGTGTTCTGCCAGCAGGCCCAGGCCCAAGCGCCGGCCGCCGCCCACGACCACGTCTCGGCCGCCCCGCTGGGAACCCCCAAGTTCGACGCCAAGGGCATCGCCCGCACCGAAACCGTGCGCAGCCAGTTCGACGCCACGCGGGAAGCGATCCAGGTGCGCGTCGATTTCGCCAAGGGCGCCGCGTTCCCGAAACACTCCCACCCTGGTGTCGAGATCGCCTACGTGCTGACCGGCGTCATCGAATATGAACTGGAAGGCAAGGTCATCCGCCTCAAGGCCGGCGAGTCGCTCTACATTCCGGCCGGCGCGGTGCACTCGGCGAAGAACGTCGACACCGGCACCACGTCGGAACTGGCCACTTACCTGGTGGAGAAGAACAAGCCTATCGTCATTCTCGACAAGTGATGTCATCGGGGCCTCCACCGCCGCAGATTTCATATCTAAAAGCTAATAGGTGACGGAAAGTAGTAGAATCGCGCCAATTTCTACTTACTGCGAGAGCCCCTTGATCGACAGCCTACCGGTACGCGCCCTGCGTGCCGCCTTGTATCGGCGCATGGAACGGCCGGAGCACGGCGACCAGGACCTGCAGGGCTGGCGCAACCGGCTGCTGAATGGTTTGTGCGCCGCCGCCTTCTGGCTCGGCCTGCTGGCCTTGCTGCCCAGCATGTGGGCCGCCGTCCAACAAGGCCGCCTGCCGCTGGTCGCGACCGACATCGTCGCGCTGGCCGGCGTCGGTTGGCTGCATTACCGGCGCGACATCGCCTATCAATGGCGGGCGCTCGCGATATTGACCATCGTCTATCTGATCGCGGTGGTCATGCTGTTTTCGCTCGGCCCGCTGTTGCAGATTTATCTGATGGCGGTGCCGGTGCTGTGCACGGTGCTGATCGGCAGCCGGGCCGCCATGCTGGCGCTGCTGTGGTGCGGCGCCACGCTGTTCGTGGCCGGCCATTTCGGCGGCATAGAACCGGGCTTGGCGGTGGTGGTGGTCAGCCCGCTGGCGCATTGGCTCATCCTGACCGTCAATTTCCTGCTGGTCGCCACCGTGCTGACGGTGTCGTGCACCTATCTGCTGCACGGGCTCGACGGCGCCCTGGCGCGCCAGCGCGTCATCCATACCCGCAGCCACGACAATGAAACCCGCTATCGGCAAATCCTGGAGGCGCAGATCGCCACCCTTCATGCGCGCGAGGCGGACCTGCGCGCCTCGCAGGTGAGCCAGGCCGAATCGCTGGCGGCGCAGCGGGCGGCGGAAGTATCGAACCAGCTTAAGAGCGACTTCCTGGCGATGATCAGCCACGAAGTGCGCACGCCGTTGGGCGGCGTCATCGGCATGCTGCGCTCGGCCATGAAGGACGCCGGCGTGGCGCCCACCACCCGCGACAAACTGCGCCTTAGTCTGAGCAACGCCGAGGTGCTGCTGCAAATCATCAACGATATCCTCGACTTCTCGCGCCTGGAGGCGGGCAAGATGCCGCTGGAGGTGCTGGATTTCGACCTCGCCGGGCTGCTCAACGACGTGGTGGGTTTGCTGGCCGACCGCGCCGAAGCCAAGGGCGTTTCGCTCATCGCCGAATTCGCCCCAGGGATGCCGGCCTGGTGGCGCGGCGACCCGACGCGACTGCGGCAGGTGGTCGTGAACCTGGTCGGCAACGGCGTCAAGTTCACCGAGCATGGTGAGGTGCGCGTGAGCGTTGCTGAAGACGGCGGCCAGGGCATCGTCCTGAGCGTGCGCGACACCGGCATCGGCATCGAGGCCGAGGCGCTCGGACGGCTGTTCCAGAAGTTCGAGCAGGCCGACGCCGCCACGTCCCGCAAATACGGCGGGGCAGGCTTGGGCCTGGCCATCTGCAAGAACATCGTCAGCGCCATGGGCGGACGCATCGAAGCAGTCAGCGAGCCCGGTTTCGGCAGCGTGTTCCGCGTGCATCTGCCGCTGGAGCGCGGCGCACCGGTGGCCGTTCTGGAGGAGGAAGCGCGCCGTCCGCACGCGGCCCGCCTGGCCGTGCTGTGCGCGGAGGACGGCAGCACCAATCAGGTGATCTTGACTGAGCTGGTGAGCAATATGGGCCACACCCTCACCATCGTCGAGGATGGCTTGGCGGCACTGGAGGAACTGGCCGCGCGCGACTACGACCTAGTGATCATGGACGGCCGCATGCCGCGCATGGACGGCAGGGCCGCCTTGCAGCGCCTGCGCGCCGGACTGGACGGCGTGCGCGACGCCGCCGTGCCGGTGATCGCGCTGACGGCCAACGCGACGGCCGAGGAGCGGCAACGCTTCCTCGCGGCAGGCGCCAGTGGCTTCCTCGCCAAGCCTATAGATGAGATCGCCTTGCACACCGAGATCGCGCGCCAGCTCGAAGCGTTGCTGGCGAACGGCAGGCCGTTGATCGGCGAACAGCGCGCCATGGCAGCGGGCGCGCCGGCGTTGAGCGAGCTGGACGATATGTTTGGCGTGGCGGAGTTGCCTGTTGCCGGCGCGCGGCCGGCGGATGCGGACGCCAAGTTGCACCGCGCCATGCGCTCTGCTTTTATGATCGAAGGACCGCGCCTGTTGACTGCGGCGTGGCAGGGGCTGGACGACTGCGATGGTGCAGCGGTGGCGCTGGCCGCGCACAGCCTGATGGGCGGCGCCGCGTTTCTCGGCGTGGATGCGTTGCGTGCGCGTTGTGCCCGTATCGAGCAACTGGCCGACGCCGGCGAGCTCGACGCGGTGAGGCCGCAGTTGGCGACGCTTACGCTGGAGCTGGCGGAGACGTTGGCGGAGATGGAGCCACGGGTGGGCGCCGCCTCCGCTACGGCCCTAACATCGTAGTTGCCGAGTGGCGATGGCTAGGCGGCCAACGCCTTGCGCTTGGCAATGAGGAGTTGGCGCAGCAGGATAAGCATATCGGTGTAGTCGCCATTGCTGATCACTTCTTCTAGAATCGCGGCCCGAAATTCAGGATCTGTGCGAAGCATATCGGCGACCACGTCGTCATGCGAGTGGCTATTTCGGTTTGCTGTTGCCATATTTCTGCTTCCTTTCCAGTATCGCCGCAGTAACGATTTCCTCAATGGCGCTAGCGTCCTGTATCCAAATCGCATACTCATGCTTGCTCATGTCGAGCAACGCGCGCAACTGCGTGTCACGCCCGATGATGCCTTCGTGCCATCGCGCGACGTAATCGTCAATCTCATCTAGGGCTGTGGCTCCGGCAAGGTAGTCATCAATCAATGTCACTGCACCTCCTCAGAATGGCCCCTCAGTCCGCAAGCGATAGATGTACCAGTTGGACATAAATCGCGACACATTGTTCCCCATTCCTGATAGTCGCGCTCCAATCACCGCTGAGATAGCTTGCCGCATTGAAGCCTGGCTCGAATTGCAGGCCGTACTCAAAAGCTTGTACTGCTGTGTTCGCTGCGACTTGATCTTTGCCAATGCCTTCTGCTGATCCAGCGCCACAATCGCGAGGCCCACGACCAAACTGATCAAACTGTTCTTTCAGTCGTGTGCCGTGAAGGTGATCTACTTCAATGATCCGAAAATTCATCGTGTCATGCGGCGCTTTAGACATGACAATCACTTCCATGTGACCATCTTTGAATAGGAGGCTAACGTGAGACTTCGCATCGTTTCTTTTGCAATCGCTGGTGCTTTTTTCGCGCTGGCCCATGGCGCGCAAGTATGGGAGTGGACGCAGCGTCCCGCCGAAGTGAAGTATGCGATTTACGGAGGGGATCTTGGTGACGCCTATGCACCAACTTCAAATGATGTGCGCGTCGCGTTCTACGTCCGTGGCAGCGCAGCCAAGGAGATGTTTGAAGCGATGGGGCCGGATAGAAAGAGCGAGTGCGGGATTGAGAAGGGCGGCCGGGTTCGTGAAAAAGAGCATGTCGTCTGTAGCTATCGCCCATCTGACGGCTACCAATGCGACTTTGGTTTCGATCTTCGTTCCGGCAAAAGCATTGGTGGCTCGATCTGCTGACTTGGGTTGAATCAAGTACTTCCAGACCACTTCACCTGTTGACGAAAGGCCCGCCAGTGACATGTCGCCGGCGGGCCTTTTTAATTGCTACCTGTTAGAAGCAGCAAGCGAGCATCTTCATGCAGCACTCCAGACTGACGCAGCAGTCCATGGCGGTCGCCGCATAGGCGCCAGCCGAAGCCAGCAGGATTGCCGTCACGGCGCTTGCTTTGATGATGATTGATTTCATGGTGTTTCCTTTTTAGCTGGAAGTTGAGTTGGTCTTAACATCACTTCGGCGTGCTAATCAGGCGGACACCAGACATCTTTCGCCGGTGCCGGAGACATGGTCGGGGCGGAGCAGTAAGCTGGCAGGCGCGTCAGCGTCGGCGCGGGCAGTGCGATATCGCTGCCGATGGCAGGCATCGCGGCCGGCAGACAATCCATCGCCACGCATTGCGTTACTGGACAATCGGCGCTCTTGCAGCACATGCGAGCGGGCGCGGCCGCCAGCAAGGAGCTGTACAGCACGAATACCAGCGCGATGACAAGGGCAATGAATTGTCGCATCGGTTGATTGTAGCAAGGTTCCGGCCGTGTCGCGTGCCAGCAATTCGCGGTGGAGGCATCAGTGTTCACTTGACATGCCCTGTTCTTAGTTGCAATATGCCACCAACATAGCGAGCGATACCCATGAAATTTGCCTTACCTCTTGTCACTGTCGATGCCGTTTTACTGACGCTCCGCCAAGGTGAGCTTCAGGTTGCCTTACAACGCCGTGACAAGGCGCCCGACGAAGGCATGTTGGCGTTGCCTGGCGGCGTCGTGCACGTAGACGAAGATGAATCCACCGAAGCCACCGTTGCGCGCGTTCTCCATGACAAAACGGGCTTTCAGCCGCGTTACCTCGAGCAGTTGCAGTGGTTTTCCGGCAAGCACCGGGATGCGCGCAGTTGGTCCATCTCGCTGGCCTATCTTGCGCTGGTGCCGGTGGAGGAGCTGGAGGCGGTAAGTCCCAATGCGTTTCATTTCTACGGCGTCGATCACCTGCCCAAATTAGCATTCGACCATGCCGATATCATCGCCGCCGCAGTGAGCCGGGTGCGTAACAAATCCAGCTATTCGACTTTGCCATGCTGTTTGCTGCCGGAGAAGTTCACGCTGTCACAGTTGAAATCGACGTACGAAGCCATCTTGATGACGACGTTGGAGAAGTCCAACTTCAGGCGCAAGATCGAAGCGTGGGACGTCGTGGAACCCACAGAAGAATTCTTGACGGGCGCCCAGCGTCCGGCCCGCTTGTACAAGCTCAAGGACTTCATGTTGTTTGGAAAATCTTTCGGATAGAGAAGCGAGCTCAAGAATTCGCTTGCCTTCAGAATTGATTGCGGTATACTTAATTGTGTTTCGCCACTAAGTCATCCCAGCTTGGCGCGACTACGGGGTTTATCAGGTTTTACTTAGTTGTATTTCGACCTTAAATAAAGGCTATTGTTATGCTTACCATTACATCGCTGCACAACGAGGGAACTCGCCGCGCCATCACGCTGGAGCCGCGTATCTTCACATTCGCGGGCGGCGAAAGCCAAGTGGTGTTGCCGGACTCCTTCATTGCCGATGCTGCCTCCGTCGCCGGCGTTCGCATCAACGCGTGGCTGAAGACGGCCGACACAGTCATGCAACTGTTGTTGCTGACGGATGCCGTGCGCCGCGTAGTTCCGAATGTGCCGCTGCACTTGAATATGCCTTACGTACCCTATGCACGCCAGGATCGCGTCTGCAATCCGGGCGAAGCGCTGAGCGCCAAGGTGTTTTGCGATTTGATCAATGGTCAGGCCTATGCCAGCGTAACGATTGCCGATCCACACAGCGATGTGGTGCCGGCCCTGCTGGATCGTGTCAGCGTTGTCGACGCCTCGGTCATGCTCGCGGAAGTATTGCAGCAATCGGCCTTTGCACGCGGCGTCACCCTGCTGGCCCCGGATGCCGGCGCCAGAAAGCGTGTGCAGCAGTTGGCCAAGAAACTCGACATCGACCATATCGCCTTCGCCGATAAAGTGCGCGACACCAAGACCGGACGTATCTCGGGCACATCCGTCTCCAGCGACTTGCCGCATCTGCCCATTCTGGTCGTCGACGATATTTGCGATGGGGGCCGTACCTTTGTCGAGTTGGGCAGGGCACTGGCCGAAGTCTCCCAACAACCACGCTATCTCTACGTGACGCACGGAATTTTCAGTAAAGGTTTTGAAGAGCTCAACCTTTACTACCAACGCATCTTCACCGCCTACAACTGGAACACTTCCACCCCCAACGACAAGTTGACCACCATCACTCAAGGAGCCTTGGTATGAACGCCCCGGAACGCACTGAAAAGAACAATCTGATCCCTTTCAACCTAGCGGACTTTTACAAGACGGGCCATCCACCGATGTATCCGCGCGAGACCAAAAAACTGGTGGCCAACTTCACGCCGCGCTCCGACAAATACGCGCCCGTATTGCCAGGCCTGTTCGACCACAAGGTCGTCTGGTTCGGCTTGCAGGGATTTATCCAGGAATACCTGATCGACGTGTTTAACAACGAATTCTTCAACAAGCCCCGGCAGTTGGCCGTGCGAAAATACCAGCGCCGCATGGATACCGCCCTCGGTCCGGGCGTGGTGCCGGTCGACAGCCTCGAAGCGCTGCACACGCTGGGATACCTGCCGCTGGAGATCCGCTCGTTGCCGGAAGGCTCGCGGGTCGATATCAAAGTCCCGCCGGTTTTGTTCATCAGCACGAACGAGCAATTCCCCTGGATCGCCACGTATTTCGAAACACTGTTCAGCTGCGAGAACTGGAAGCCGTCGACGGTTGCCACCATCGCCTTCGAGTTTCGCAAATTGCTGACTTACTTCGCCAGGATGACCGGCGCTCCGGAAGACTTCGTCGCGTGGCAGGGACACGACTTCTCGATGCGCGGCATGAGCGGCGTCCACGATGCGATGCGTTGCGGCGCTGCGCACTTGCTCTCCTTTACCGGCACCGACACCATTCCAGCGATCGACTATCTGGAGGACTTCTACGGTGCCGATGCAGAAAAAGAACTGGTCGGCGGCTCCATTCCAGCCTCCGAGCACAGCGTGATGGCCTTGCGCATTCTGTTGACGCAGCAACGTCTGGCGGCCGATCCCGCCAATGCGGATAAAGACGAGAAAGCGATGCGTCGCCTGGCCGAACTGGAAATCATGCGTGAGTTCGTTAGCAAGGATTACCCGTCGGGCATGGTATCGATCGTCAGCGACACCTTCGATTTCTGGAACGTGATCACGGTCATTTCTAAAGCGCTCAAGCCGGAAATTCTGGCTCGCAAACAAGATGCGTTGGGCAACGCCAAAGTGGTGTTCCGCCCTGACTCCGGCGATCCTGTCTTGATACTGACCGGTTACACCGACGACGAAATAACGCGGCAGGATGACGGCTCTTATGTCGTGCGCGCCAGCGGCGAGCGGATTACCGACGCGGAACGTAAAGGGGCCGTCGAATGTTTGTGGGATATTTTTGGCGGCACCACGACCAGCAAGGGATTCAAGGTGCTCAATTCGCACGTCGGCTTGATCTACGGCGATTCGATCACCCTTCAACGGGCGCTGAGCATCTTGCAGCGTCTGGCGGCCAAGGATTTTGCGTCCTGCAACGTGGTATTCGGTATCGGCTCGTTCACCTACAACATGCTCACCCGCGACAACTTCGGTTGGGCGATGAAGGCCATCTACGCGCAGGTTGGCGACGAGTCCGTGGAGATTTATAAAGATCCGGCGACCGACAACGGCACCAAGAAGTCGGCACGAGGTCTGCTGCGGGTGGAGCGGGAAGGCGACAAGTTCGTGCTCTACGAACGTCAGACGGAAGAAGAGGCCAATGGCGGCGCGCTGGTGCCGGTGTTCCGCGATGGCAAGATGCTGGTCAACCAGAGCCTTGCGGAGATCCGGCAGCGTCTTCAACAGTCGTGGGTTTGTCCTGAGGCGGGCAGCATCGTGTGGAAAAACGCGATCCAGTGAGAGCGAGGCCACGATGATCAAATGAGATCAATCCTGGTCCTTAAAAAGTTCGATAGCTTCGGTAAACCCTGCTGTTCATAAGTCGAAAGCAAACGGTCCGCCGGCACAGACGGTTTTATGAGTCGTGCCCGCAGACCGCTAATGATGCTTAAAATTTTGGCGGGGTCGCGAAGGTATTGGGCCACGATGAAATCATCGGGATGGACGATTTCGATGCCGTGAACACTCGTGCTCGTATCAGGAAAGTCCTTGAGATTGAATGTGATGATGGCGTCTGTGCGCCCAACAATTGCAGCCGCGAGCACGTGGCGGTCATCTGGACCTGGCAGAGTTAGCGAATCGATAGAGCACACAAGCATCCAGCACCGCACAGTACCGATGCCGGCGGCTCATATCAGTAGCCCAGCCCAAGCTCCTGCGCTTGATCCACCAATTGCTGGAGGGCTTCCCTAGATCTTTTTTGCCGCGCTTCTTTGTACTGGACGACGTCCTCAAACCGAATCCGTCGATGAGTGCCCACCTTGTGATACGCGATCTTGCCATCCTGCAGCAGTCGTATGAGGTACGGCCTGGACACATTCAAAAAGAGCGCCGCTTGCTGAGTTGTGATGTCAAGGTCCTTCGGCATGATGGTGACGGATTTCCCCTCCGCCAAGGCGTCAAGCATATCCGCCAGAAGGTGAAGTACGGTGGACGGCAGCCGAAGCATCGGCGAATGCGCTGGCGTACCGATACCGTCTTCAACAATGGCGATGTTTATGACGCTGGAACGATCTAGCGCAATCGCGATGTGCCGCTGAGCCGCTCTGGCCAGCTCAACGTCTTCCTGAGTATCCAAGCGATCAGTGATGGCGGCCATTATTTTCTCCCGAGGGCGGAACGTTAGAACGTCACGGAGATTTTAATCCTAAACGAAATAAACGCAACCAACTTCATCAGCCTCGATTAGACAGGAGGCATCCGTTCGAGGGAGTGCGCTGCGGCGAGAACGCCATCGAGAATGCGGTCGGCGACCTTTTCCGAGAACCCGGCGGGCAACTCCGCGCGGACCTTGTCTACAATCGCAGGTGTTCGGGCAATGAAGTCCTGGATGAGAGGCTCGGCGTTGTCGCCATACCCGACCTTCTTCGCCGTGCTGTTGAAGTGGCGTCGCATGATGTTGTGCGCCAGGTAGTGCTTGTTCTTCCCGAGTAGCGCCATCGCCAGTTTGACGTCCTGCTCCGCCCACTGGTTCGGCCCGTTGCCTATGGCAGGGTAGGCCGACATCACGTCATAGATGGGCGTCATCTTGAAGCGCTGCTCGCCGGCGAGCAGCTGGATGCTGAAGTTCTTGGCGTGACCGTCCGGTGCCCGCAGCATCCAGAAAAGCAGCTGTGTGGCCATGAGTGTGCGCATGTCCGCCACCGCCTGTTGCGACTGTTGCAGCAGGGTGAATATCTGCTGCAGGCCAGGGCCGCCTTCGTTTTCGTATTTCATCAACGGCGAGGTGCCCGTCGCTTGGCAAAAGTCTTCCTGAACAAGCCGGAACAGCTGCTTCCCATCGCGCGACAGTGCCCGGTCGAAACGCTCGACGACCAGCACCCGTTGTGAGCCGAATGTCGCAATCTCCGCGTTCGCCGTTGGCAGCCCGTATTCTTTGAACAGCCGAAGACAAAGCCACTCGTTGTCGACCGACGTCGAGAAGTCGGCCTTTCGCCCGCCAACTAGCCCGATGGGGAGCTTGAAGATGTGGGTCGTCGGTGTCGCGCCGCGAGGCTTCAGCCATTTTCCATCCCACCACAGGAACGCGTCCTTTTCCTGGGCGCCAGCCAGCGAAATCCTGAAGTCGTCATCGGCGTCCTGCATGGCGCCGTAATGGCCTGGATTAACCACGTCCAGCAGGTGCCGCTCGATGGCCTCTTCATCCACCACGATGCCGTCAACCTGGCCCAGTCCTTCCGGTTCGACGCCCTCGGGCAGGAGCTGCAAAGCCCCAACGCAGTCCCGGCCAACTGCCGCGAGAAGGTCGAATGCGTCGGTGGAGCCAGTCTTGAACCGGACTGCGACACGTTTGCGAATAGTATCGCTGTCCGGCAGCAGCCCATCGAAGTAATGGGAGACGCGGTGCCCCTTCAGCGGCTCGTTATGAAGATTGAACGGCAGCGCCAATGAGATTGGCCGCCCACGTGTGGACTTGCACCAAGCAGCATCGTATTGCAACTCGGACTCACCCGAGGCTTTGACCGTCCAACGTCCGACGTAGTCCCCGTTTGCCCAGAGGTGCAGTGTTTGACGATGCGCGCGGCGGCCCATGATTACCACTCAGCGGAGCTGCTCGGCCCGTCGTCGATTCGTTCTCCGAGCCGCAGTTCCAGTCCGATTGCCGCGCACCAGCTCAGCAACTGCTTGACGCTGATCTCATCCGGATGCTGTTCCAGGTGGGAAATGCGGTTCTGGCTCAAGCCAAGACGCTGCGCCACAGCGGTCTGCGTGAGCTTGTGCCGCTTGCGCGCAGACAAGAGCAGCTGACCTAGCTGCGGCGTGGTGATGATGGGCTGGAATGCGGGCACGATTGGCATGGATAGTATCCGTAATTCAGATAAAACCATTTTAGCTGGGTTACGGCTAAAGTCAATATATCTGAATATCAGATAAAGTTATATTAGCCGAATAGCGGATAATTTTGAGCTACCCGCTCTTACGCAGAAAACAAAAAGCCCAGCCGGTAAGGGCTGGGCTAAGTGCTTGATTTTGCTGGTGCCGACTGCCGGTTTCGAACTGGCCACCTGATGATTACAAATCAACTGCTCTACCAAATGAGCTAAGTCGGCGAAACTTGTACGGGGCAAATTATACGCTATTTAATCCGCGTCAGGGTGGGGCGCCCGCCCTTTTTGGGTGGGTCGTTGTCGTCCTGCGGGGCGCTTGCGGCCTCGTTTTTGCCCTCGGGCGCCGGCGTCGGCACGGCTGCCAGCGACGGCCCCGGCACGCTCGTTTCCTCGGCCTGCGGCGGCGCGTCGGCTCCGCCGGTGTGGGGCTCGAACGCCATGCCCTGGCCGTTTTCGTTGGCGTAGATCGCCATGACGTTGTTGACCGGGACGTAGATTTCGCGCGAGACGCCGCCGAAGCGGGCGTGGAAGCGGATGCTGTCGTTGTCCATCTTCAGCCCCGAGGTGGCGCCGAAACTGATGTTGAGGACGATTTCGCCTTTTTTGACGTATTCCATCGGCACGGTGGTCGAGGCGTCGACCTTGACGGCCAGGTAGGGCGTGTAGCCGCTGTCGGTGCACCACTCATAAATGGCGCGCAGCATGTAGGGCTTGGTAGAGATTTCGGACATGGTATTCCAGACTACGGTAAAACACGGCACGCCCCCGGTTCAACACGGTGGGCGCGCCGATAATTTCAACTAAACATCGGCGTTTCCGCGATCGAACCGATCAGCGGCGCATGACCTTTTCCGACGGCGTCAGCGCTTCGATGTAGGCCGGACGCGAGAAGATGCGCTCGGCGTACTTCATCAGCGGGGCGGCGGTCTTCGACAGTTCGATGCCGTAGTGGTCCAGGCGCCACAGCAGCGGCGCGACGGCCACGTCGAGCATCGAGAACTCGTCGCCGAGCATGTACTTGTTCTTCAAGAACAGCGGCGCCAGGGTCGTCAGACGGTCGCGGATTTCCGCGCGCGCCTTGTCGTGGCTCTTGTCGTTACCCTTGGCGCGTTCGCTTTCGAGCACGTGCACGTGGACGAACAGTTCCTTTTCGAAATTGAACAGCATCAGGCGGGCGCGGGCGCGCATCAGCGGGTCGGCCGGCATCAGTTGCGGATGCGGGAAGCGCTCGTCGATGTATTCGTTGATGATATTCGATTCGTACAGAATCAATTCACGCTCGACCAGAATCGGCACCTGACCATACGGATTCATGGTCGAGATATCTTCCGGCTTGTTGAACAAGTCGACGTCGCGCACTTCAAAGTCCATGCCTTTTTCGAACAGGACCAGACGGCAGCGCTGTGAAAATGGGCAGGTTGTACCCGAGTAGAGAACCATCATTTTTTGTAGTTCCTTAAAAACTAAGGGGGTGAGCCCGCGAACGGATCACCCCGGATCGATCGCCCGCCAGCGGCGGGCATCGCAAAACAAGCGCCGGGCCAGCCGGCGCTCTCGATTATTTAACTTCTTTCCAGAACGACGCGTTCAGGCGCCATGCCAGCAAGACGAACAGGGACATGAACAATACCACCACCACGCCCAATTTTTTGCGGGTCTGCGCCGCAGGCTCCGCCATCCACTCCATGTAACCGACCAGGTCGGCCACCGCAGTGTCGAATTCCAACTTGTTCATGCTGCCGGCCTTGACCTGCTCGAAGCCGGCGAACTGATGGATCGTTTTGGCCGGATCGTGCGGATCGGGCACCGTTTCCATCTTGATCTTTTGCACGCCTTGCAACTCCCACAGCACGTGCGGCATGGCCACGTTTTCCAGCACGCGGTTGTTCCAGCCGGTCGGGCGGGTGTCGTCCTGGTAGAAATTGCGCAGGTAAGTATACAGGTAGTCGCCGCCGGTGCCGGCGCCCGACGATTTGGCACGCGAAATGACCGACAGATCCGGCGGCACCACGCCGAACCAGACCTTGGCATCCTTCGGATGCATGGTGGTGGTCATCATTTCGCCGACCTTCTCGCCGGTGAACAGCAGGTTCGACTTGATCTGCTCCTCGCTCAGGCCCAGGTCCTTGAGGCGGTTGTAGCGCATCGACGAGGCGTTGTGGCAGTTCAGGCAATAGTTGACGAACAGCTTGGCGCCGTGTTGCAAGGCGGCCATGTTGTTCGACCGGTCCGGGGCCTTGTCGAGCGCGACGCCGCCTTCGTTGGCGAACGCCAGGGCCGGCAGCAGGGCCAGCGCGGCGAGCAGTTTCTTTGCAAAATTCATGTCATGTCCTTTATATACTTTAGCCAAGGTACGGTCAGTGCGCGTGGAAGACGACGCGGTCGGGCACTTTTTTGAACGTGCCCATCGCGCTCCACCATGGCATGAACAGGAAGAAGCTAAAGTACAGCAGGGTGCACACTTGCGACACCAGGGTGCGGCCATCGGTCGGCGCCAGGGTACCGAGGTAGCCCAGGGTCAGGAACGACAGGAAGAACACGGCGTACACATACTTGTGCCAGGTCGGACGGTAGCGGATCGACTTGACCGGCGACTTGTCCAGCCAAGGCATGAAGGCCAGGATCACGACCGAGCCGCCGAAGAACACCACGCCCCAGAACTTGGCGTCGAGGATCTGCGGCAGCATGCCGATGATGGCCACCAGCGCGATGACGGCGATGGCGATTTTCACCAGGCGCGGCAGGTTGGACTTGAGCCAGACGAACACCACGTAGGCGGCCACGAAGAACATCAGCACCCACATGAAGTCGGCGGTGGTGGCGCGCAGCACCGAGTAGAACGCGGTGAAGTACCAGGTCGGGGCGATGTGCAGCGGGGTTTTCAGCGAGTCGCCAGGCAGGAAGTTGTTGTACTCGAGGAAGTAGCCGCCCATTTCCGGCGCGAAGAACACGACGGTGGTGAAGATCAGCAGGAAGATCGACACGCCGAACAGGTCGTGCACCGTGTAGTACGGGTGCGACGGGATCGAGTCGAGCGGGTGGCCGTCCGGGCCCAGGTTCTCTTTGACTTCGATGCCGTCCGGATTGCTCGAGCCGACTTCGTGCAGCGCGATCAAGTGCGCCGCGACCAGGCCCAGCAGCACCAGCGGGATGGCGATCACGTGGAAGGCGAAGAAGCGGTTCAGGGTGGCGTCGGAGACGACGTAGTCGCCGCGGATCCACAGCGACAGGTCCGGTCCGATCAGCGGGATGGCGCCGAACAGGTTGACGATCACCTGGGCGCCCCAGTACGACATCTGGCCCCATGGCAGCAGGTAGCCGAAGAAGGCCTCGGCCATCAGGCACAGGAAGATGGCGAAGCCGAACAGCCAGATCAGTTCACGTGGCTTGCGGTACGAGCCGTACAGCAGGCCGCGCGTCATGTGCAGGTAGATGATGATGAAGAAGGCGGAGGCGCCCGTCGAGTGCATATAGCGCACCAGCCAGCCCCACGGCACTTCGCGCATGATGTATTCGACCGAGCCGAAGGCCAGGTTGGCGTCCGGCTTGTAGTGCATGGTCAGGAAGATGCCAGTGACGATCTGCAGCACCAGCACCAGCATGGCCAGCGAGCCGAAGATGTACCAGAAGTTGAAGTTTTTCGGGGCGTAGTATTTGCCCCATTGGTCGTTCCACAGCTTGGTCAGGGGGAAGCGGTCGTCGACCCAGCCTAGTGCTTTTTGTGCCACCGGCGCGTTCGCCGGCAGTTTTGTCTCTTTGAAAGCCGCCATGATTTACGCCTCGCCTTTCTCGTCTTTGCCAATGACCAGCTTGTTGTCGCTCAAGAACATGTAGCGCGGAACCTGCAGATTGTCCGGCGCCGGCTTGTTTTTAAAGACGCGGCCGGCCATGTCGAAGGTCGAGCCGTGGCATGGGCACAGGAAGCCGCCTTCCCAGTCGTCCGGCAGCGAGGGCTGCGGACCGGGGGCGAACTTGGACGAGGGCGAACAGCCGAGGTGGGTACAGATGCCGACGGCGACGAGGATGTCGGGCTTGCGCGAGCGCCATTCGTTGCGGGCGTATTCGGGCGTGAATTCTTCGGGATTGCGTTTGGATTCGGCGTCGGCGACCTTGCCGTCGGTCTTTTTCAGCGACGCCACCATCTCCGGCGTGCGCTTGAGGATCCAGACCGGCTTGCCGCGCCATTCGACCGTTGTCATTTCCCCGGGGTTGAGCGCCGAGATGTCCACCTCGACCGGCGCGCCGGCGGCTTTCGCCCGTTCCGACGGCTGGAAGGTGCTCACCAGCGCCCCCGCGGTTGCCAGACCCACTACACCACCCGCCGCGCCTGTTGCGACGAGCAAACCGCGACGGCCGGAATCGACCTGCTTTTCGTTACTCATACAAACCCCAATCAGTCAAAGTGCGAACAAAATCTGGAAACCGCGAACAAACCTGAAAACTGAAAACTTGATGAAGCACGAATGTAGCTTCTAGCAACCTTAAATTATAAGGTAACCGTGTAGCGAATTAAAGCAAAAACGTTGCCGTAACCCCAATTTGGGCGATTTCCGCACCGTTTTGGGCTTGATTTTTAGCGGACTCTGCCCTATGAGGGCGCCCGGCCGTTTTGCCAATTGATATAGGTCAAACTTATAACGTAAATCGCTGTCCAAATGCGTGAACCGCAAGCGTGTTTGGAATCTAATTGAAAAAATAGTATGATCCACACGCAGTTTTGTTCACAAATGACCACACGTCGAGGATATAAAAATGGCAATGATGCAAGAATTCAAAGAATTCGCGATGAAGGGCAATGTGGTCGACCTCGCCGTTGGCGTGATCATCGGTGGCGCCTTCGGCAAGATCGTCGATTCGCTGGTGACCGACATCATCATGCCGCCGATCAGCAAGCTGTTCGGCGGGCTGGACTTCGCCAACTACTACATCGGCCTGAACGGCCAAGCGGCCGGCCTGAGCCTGGCCGAAGCCAAGAAACTGGGCGCCGTGTTCGCCTATGGTAACTTCGCCACGATTTTGCTCAACTTCATCATCCTGGCCTTCGTCATCTTCCAGATGGTGCGGTTGATGAACCGCGCGCGCAACCTGCGCGAGCACCCGGCCGTGACGCCGCCGCCGGCCCCGCCCGCCGAGGACATCGTGTTGCTGCGCGAAATCCGCGATTCCCTCAAGAAATAATCAGAATAACCACGGACGCCGCCCGCCGGCGGCAGTTTCAAGCTATGCGACGACTCTGGCTGTTGTTTGCGCAAACGGTGACCGTCGTTTTGGCGCTGTATTTCGTCTACGTGGCCGTCGGGCCGCAGGGCGCCGCGCCGGTGCGCCTGCAGCAGATGGGCAGCCCGGAGCGGCCGGCCGTGATGATGGAGGCCGGACCCGGCAAGGCGCCGGCGTCGGCCGTCGGCTCCTACCGGGCGGCGGCCGGGCGCGCGATGCCGGCCGTGGTCAACATCATCACCAGCAAAAAGCCCAAGCACCGCAAGCATCCGCTGCTGCGCGATCCCTTCTTCAAAAAATTCTTCGGCGACCGTGACCGCGACGGCGAGGGCGACGACGACGAGGCCAGCCTTGGCTCGGGCGTCATCGTGTCGGCCGAGGGTTACATCCTGACCAACAACCACGTGGTCGAGGCCGCCGACGAGATCGAGGTCGTGCTGGCCGACGGCCGCAAGGCCGCCGCCAAGGTGGTCGGCACCGATCCGGAGACCGATCTGGCCGTCATCAAGATCGCGCTCGACAAGCTGCCGGTGATCGTGCTGGGCCAGGCCGAGCAGGCGCAGGTGGGGGATGTGGTGCTGGCGATCGGCAATCCGTTCGGCGTCGGCCAGACGGTGACGATGGGCATCATCTCGGCGCTGGGGCGTAACAACCTGCACATCAACCATTTCGAGAACTTCATCCAGACCGACGCCGCAATCAACTTCGGCAACTCGGGCGGGGCGCTGGTCGACGTCACCGGCAACCTGCTGGGCATCAACTCGGCGATCTATTCGCAAAGCGGCGGCTCGGTCGGCATCGGCTTCGCGATTCCCGTATCGACGGCCAAAACGGTGATGGAAGCGATCATCAAGTCGGGCCACGTGGTGCGCGGCTGGATCGGCGTGGAAACGCAGGAGATCACGCCGGAGATGGCCAGCAGCTTCGGCCTCAAGCGCCAGAGCGGCGCTATCATCGCCGGCGTGGTGCGCCACGGCCCGGCCGACAAGGGCGGCATCAAGCCGGGCGACATCCTGCTGACGGTCGATGGCAAGCCGGTCACCGACACCAATGGCATGCTCAACCTCATCGCCCAACTGACTCCGGGCGAAAAAGCTAAAATGACGATCTTGCGCAAGAGCCGCGAAGCGACGATCGACGTCACGGTCGGCAAGCGTCCTGCCAGCGCCAAAATAAAGTAAACCCAATCCATGCATTTACGCGACCTGACTCAATTCCTCAAAGAACTGGCTGACAACAACAACCGTCCATGGTTCATCATGAACAAGCCGCGCTACGACATTTTGCGCGAAGAATTCCTGCAAGTGGTCACCGAGATGATCGCCGGGGTGGGCAAGTTCGATCCAGCGGTCAAGTTCAGCAATCCGAAGAAGGCGATGTTCCGCATCAACCGCGACGTGCGTTTCGCGCATGACAAGAGCCCGTACAAGACGCGGTTCTCGGCGGCGGTGGCGCCGAACGACATGCGCCGTCCGAGCCAGACCGGCGGGCCGACGTACTACATGCAGATCGACGGGCAGGGCAGGTTGCTGTTCGGCGCGGGCGAGTACATGCCGCCGGCGGGACGGTTGAAGGCCTTGCGCCAGCACATGGTCGATGACGCTGCCGGGTTCAAGAAGGTACTGAAGAACAAAAAGCTGCGCCTGACGTTTGGGGATATCCGCGACGAGGGCAAATTGATGCGTCCGCCGAAGGGCTTCGACGCGGAGCACGAGCACATCGAGTACATCAAGCTGAAGAGTTTCTTCGTGTGGACCGAGATCGATGTGCCGATGAACAAGCCGGAGTTGCTGGTGCCGTTGATCGTCAACGGATTGAAGGATGCGTTCCCGCTGGTGGAGTGGATGCGGGAAGCAAAAGAAGAAGAGCAACCCGAGGGGTAACAGGCGGCGCGCCGGTCCCGGGTCGCGGGGTCGTACCCCATGGGGTACGACCCCATTGCCGAGCCGGTTGATCAGCCGCGATGGTTCACGGGTTCAGCGTTTGACCTTTTCATCGCGCGGATCGCGCGACAGCAATTTCGCCACCATCGCCTGAGGCTGGTCGCCGTCGAACAGCACACCCGCCACCGCGTTGGTGATCGGCATGTCGACGCCCATCCTGGCCGCCAGCTCGCGTACCGCCTTCGAGCACGGCACGCCTTCTGCCACGTGGCCCAGTTCCTGCACGATGGTCTCAAGAGCTTTGCCCTGCGCCAGCCCCAAGCCCACCCGCCGGTTGCGCGACAGATCGCCGGTGCAGGTCAGAATCAGATCGCCCATGCCGGTCAAGCCCATGAACGTTTCCGTCTGCCCGCCCAGGGCGGTGCCCAGGCGCGTGATTTCAGCCAACCCGCGCGTGATCAGCGCAGCCCGGGCGTTCAATCCCAACCCCAGCCCATCAGCCACTCCGGTGGCGATCGCCAGCACGTTCTTGACCGCGCCGCCTACCTCCACACCGACCAGATCCTCGCTGGAATACACGCGGATATTGCCGCCGTGGACGGCCGCCACGACGCAATCGCGCAGCGCCGCCGAGCTTGAAGCGATGGTCAGCGCGCACGGCAACCCGCGCGCCACTTCCTGCGCGAACGACGGGCCCGACAAGGCGCCGCCGGCGACGCCGTCGCCCAGCACTTCACGCACGATTTGATGCGGCAGCAAGCCGGTGCCGTACTCGAAGCCCTTGCACAGCCACACCACATGCGACACCGCGTGCGGCTTGAGCTGCTCCAGCAACGGACGCAAGCCCGCCACCGGGCAGGCGGCGATCAGCAGGCCGTCGGCGCCGGCCGCGTGCGCCAGCGCGGCGTCGAAGCCGGCGGCGACCTGCAAACGGTCGGGGAAGGGATGGCCGGGCAGGTATTCGGTATTGTCGCGGGCTTCGCCCATGGCTTGCAGCGAGGCGCTGTTGCGGCCCCACAGCAGCACGTCGTGGCGCTGCGCCAGCGCGATGGCGACGGCGGTGCCCCAGGCGCCCGCGCCGAGCACGGTCACCTTGCGCACGTTTGGCGCAGCTTGTTTGTTTTGATTGTCTGGCATGGGATCCCGTTCGGCACCATTGAAGGGCCGTTGTTCAGATCCTGGGATTATATGCCCCAGATCTCGGCATTCTTGACGTAACCGACCAGGCCGTCGCGGTGACGCACCTTGATCCAGCCGCCGGCGGCCACTTCGGTCACTTCCATCAACACGCCCTTGTCGGCGGTAAAGACGGCGGTGGCGGCATCATCCGGCGTGGCGCGGACCTTCAGGTTGGCCACGCGCGAGATCACGTTGCGCTTGGCGGTCAGTCCCTTGGCCTCGGTCCAGGCCATTTCGCCGTTGACGTCGCGCACCTTGAGCCATTCGCCGTAGGCCAGCACCACTTCGAGCGGCGCGCCGCGCGGCACGATAAACAGCTTGCCGCCCTTGGTCGATGGGGCGTCGTACAGCACCACAGGCGCGGCGCCTACCGTTTTGAAGTCGAACGCGTGGCTGCTCGCGGCGGCCAGCATCAGGCTCAGACCTGCGATCAAACGGGGAAATGTCATGGCTTACCTTGCTGATGGAGGACAGCGCGCGGGACGCGGCTAGTCGGGTGAAACAGCCGCCGGACGAGCGTCCGGCGACGTTGCTACAGTATAACTCTAAGCGGCTGTTCGCGCTTATTAGTGCGTGGTGGCGCTGTCGGCAGCTGGTGCGGCGGCGGCGGCATCGGCCACGGCTTGCAGGCGCTGCTGGTAGAACACTTCGAAGTTGATCTCGGCCAGGTGCACTGGTGGGAAACCGGCACGGGTGATCACGTCGGCGATGTTGGCGCGCAGGTAAGGGTAGACGATGTTCGGGCAACCGATGCCCAGCAGCGGATCGAGTTGATCGGCAGGGATGTTACGGGCTTCGAAGATACCGGCTTGCTTGCCTTCGACCAGGAAAGCGACTTTGTCTTTGACTTTGGCGGTCACGGTGATGGTGACGGTCGATTCGAAGATGCCGTCGGCCAGTGGCTCGGCGCCCACGTCCAGGGCCACTTCGATGGTCGGTGCTTCCTGTTCCAGGAAGATAGCTGGGGAATTCGGTTGCTCCAGCGACATGTCTTTCAGGTAGACGCGTTGGATTTGGAATACTGGTTGCAGGTTTTCTTCAGACATGGAACGCTTTCGTTATAGTGAAAACGAGCGGCACGGGCCGCTCAGATGATGTTGGCTTGGGATGGCCGAATAAAAGCCCAAATCAAACGCGAGGGCAATTGTATCAAAACCACTATCGATGCAAAGGATTTCCGCCCGCTCGTTGTATTTGGAGTCAGTTAGCCATTTAACAAGGGTGTCAGCCGGCCGGCTTGATCGAGCGCATACAAATCATCGAAACCGCCGACATGGGTGTCGCCGATGTAGATTTGCGGCACGGTGCGGCGGCCGGTTTTTTGCATCATCAGCATGCGCTGCTCCGGGTCGAGGTCGACGCGGATTTTCTTCAGCTCGGTCACGCCCTTCGATTCAAGCAGGCGCTCGGCGCGGGTGCAGTACGGGCACACGGCGGTGGTGTACATGATCACTTCGGTCGTCATGATGCTTCCTTCCAATTATTTTGCCTGCGGCTTGGCCAAGGTCACCGATGGCTTAGCCGACGTCGCCGCCGGCTTGGCCAGCGGCAGGCCGGCTTTTTGCCATGCGGCAATGCCACCTTCCAGGTTCACCACGTCGGTGAAGCCGGCTTTGGACAGTTTAGCCGCAGCCGAGGACGCACGGGCGCCGGATTGGCAAACCACCACCACGCTCTTGCTCTTGAACTTGTCCAATTCACCGATCCGCTGGTCCAGTTCGGCCAGTGGAATGTTCTTCGCGTCCGGCAGGGAACCGTTGGCGAATTCTTTCGCGTCGCGTACGTCTACAATGGTGGCTTTGCTACGATTAATCAACATCGTCACGTCTTGCGGGGTGGCCCGTTTGCCGCGCTGGGTCAGCAGCGGCCACAGCAGCGCGCCGCCGGAGAGAACGACGACGGCGATGATGAAAATATTGTCAATGAAGAATTTCACGGGGTTCCAATGGTTTAACTTAATCCGCGCATTATAAAATAGAAGCTGGAAGAGTTCTTAAAGCACTGGTAATCCCTCCGATTCACTCCTTTTTTGAAGATAGTCCACATGTACAAAATCGTATTCATGCGCCATGGCGAATCCACCTGGAACCTGTCGAACCGCTTCACCGGCTGGACCGATGTCGACCTGACCGAAAAAGGCGTGGCCGAAGCCAAGGCCGCCGGCAAGGTGCTCAAGGAATCGGGCTTCACCTTCGACCTGGCCTACACCTCGGTGCTCAAGCGCGCCATCCGCACCTTGTGGCTGTCGCTCGACGAGATGGATATGATGTACCTGCCGATCAAGAACGACTGGCGCCTGAACGAACGCCACTACGGCGCGCTGCAGGGCCTGGACAAGGGCGAGACCGCCGCCAAGTACGGCGACGAGCAAGTGCTGGTATGGCGCCGCAGCTACGACACGCCGCCGCCACCGCTGGAAGAGGGCGACGACCGCGCCTCGTTCAACGACCCGCGCTACGCCGGCCTGGATAAGTCGCAGATCCCGCTGACCGAATGCCTGAAGGACACCGTGGCGCGCGTGATGCCGGCTTGGGACGAGGAAATCGCCCCGGCCATCCGCGCCGGCAAGAAGATCATCATCTCGGCCCACGGCAACAGCCTGCGCGCGCTGATCAAGATGCTCGACGGCATCAGCGACAACGACATCGTCGGCTTGAATATCCCTAACGGCCAGCCGCTGGTCTACGAGCTCGATGCCGACCTGAAGCCGATCCGCCACTACTATCTCGGCGACGCCGACGCCATCGCGGCTGCACAAGCCGCCGTCGCCAACCAGGGCAAGGCCAAGTAATTTGTCTCATTCTTCATTTAGAGGTTGGCGCAAGGCCGCCGCCGTCACCGGCGCGGCCTTGCTGTTGATAACGTCCCTGGGCGCCCAAGCCCAGACCGCCCGCTCCAGCAAACCGACCGAGCGCAGCAAGCAGAAGGCGCTGGCCGAGGCCGAGCGCGCCGGCTTGCAGCAAAAGCTGTCGGCGCTCAAAAAGGACATCAGCAAGACCGAAAGCGCCAAGGACGACGCGGAAGATACGCTGGCCGAGTCGGAACAGGCGATTTCGGACGCCAACCGCGCGCTGCGCGACCTGCAGCAGGAGCTCGGCGATACCCAGGGCAAGTTGCAGCAGCTGACCGCCGAGCGCGAGCGGCTGACGGCTACGGTCGCGCTGCAAAAGCAGCAGCTGGCCAAGCTGCTGCGCGAGCACTATGTCGCAGGCAATGAAGACCGCATCAAATTACTGCTGTCCGGGGACAACCCCAACCGCATCAACCGCGATCTGCAGATGATGGCCTATGTGTCGCAGGCACAGGCCCGCCTGTTGGACGCGCTGCGCGCCAATCTCAAGGCCGTCGAGGATAACCAGGCCGAGGCGCAAAACGCCAATGACGAGCTGGCCGAGATCGCGCAGGAACAAAGGCAGCAGAAATCCAAGCTGGAACAGGAAAAGACGCGCCGCGCGGCCCTGCTGTCGACCTTGTCGCAAAAGCTGGTGGCCCAGCGCAAGGAGGCGGGCAACGTCGAGCGCGACGAGCAGCGCATCAGCGGGCTGGTCGACAAGCTGAACAAGCTGATCGAAGAGCAGGCGATCGCCGCCGCCGCCGAAAAGAAACGCCAGGAACAACTGGCGGCCGCCCGCGCCGCCGCCAAGGCCAAGGCCGACGCCGAGAAAAAGGCGCAGCTGTTGGCCCAGGCCCAGGCGCGCGCCAAGGCCGCCGCTGCCGCGCAGGCCGAGCGCGAACGCCTGGCCAAGGCCAACGCCAACAAATCCGGCACGATCAAACCAGCCCAGCCGACCAAACCGCCGGTGCCGGCCAGGCCCGATCCGATCGACGCCGACGAACCAAAAGTCGCCGTCAAGCTCGATCCGACACCGGCGCCGACGCCCGCACCTGCACCTGCGCCGGTCGAGGAACCGGTCCGGCCGCCGGCCCGCGCCGCCGACATCGCCCTGGCGCCCGCCGCGCCGGCCGGCGCCTTCGCCAGCCTCAAAGGCAAGATGGGCTCGCCGGTCAGCGGCCAGGTGGCGGCCAAGTTCGGCAGCAAGCGCGGCCAGGGGCCGAGCTGGAAGGGCGTCTTCATCCGCGCCGCCGAAGGGGCCGACGTGCGCGCCGTCGCCGGCGGCCGGGTGGTGTTCGCCGAATGGCTGCGCGGCTTCGGCAACCTGATCATCGTCGACCACGGCGGCCAGTACATGAGTATTTACGGTAATAATCAGTCATTGCTGAAAAGGGCAGGCGACATCGTCAAATCGGGCGACCCGATAGCGAGCGCGGGCAACAGCGGCGGCAACGAGGAATCAGGGCTATACTTCGAGCTTCGCCATCAGGGCACGGCATTCGATCCGGCTGGCTGGGTCAAGTTTTAAGGTTCGCGGAGAAAATGGGCAACAAGTTTAAGAGCATCGCTTTGATCGGACTCGGCGCCATCGCCGGCGTCACCGCCTCGTTGCAGTTTCCCGCCATCGCGCAGAAAGCCGGCGGCACCCCGTTGCCGTTGGAGGAATTACGCCAGCTGTCGGACGTGTTCGGCCTGATCAAGACCGACTACGTGGAAAACGTCGACGACAAGAAACTCGTCACCGACGCCATTTCCGGCATGGTGTCCTCGCTGGACCCGCATTCGGTCTACCTGGACAAAAAAGCCTTCCGCGAGATGAAAGAGACCGTCGCCGGCAAATTCGTCGGCATCGGCGTCGAAGTCGGCATGGAGGACGGCTACATCAAGGTCGTCTCGCCGATCGAGGACACGCCCGCCTTCAAGGCCGGCATCAAGACAGGTGACCTGATCACCCGCATCGACGGCACGCCGATCAAGAACATGTCGCTCGACGAGAGCGTCAAGAAGATGCGCGGCGAGCCCGGTTCCAAGGTGGCCGTCACCATCAGCCGCAAGGACGAGGACAAGCCCATCGTCATGACCATCACGCGCGAGGAAATCCGCGTGCAAAGCGTCAAGACCAAGATCGTCGAGCCGGGTTATGCCTGGGTGCGCATCTCGCAGTTCCAGGAACCGACGCTGGACGACATGGCCAAGCAAATTACCGCCCTGTACGCGCAAGACCCGAAAATCAAGGGCCTGGTGCTGGACCTGCGCAACGACCCGGGCGGCCTGGTGCCGGGCGCGATCGGCGTGTCGGCCGCCTTCCTGCCCAAGGATTCGGTGATCGTCTCGACCAATGGGCAACTGATGTCGTCCAAGGAAACCTTCTACGGCCGCCCCGAGTTCTACGCGCCGCGTTCGAAGACCGATCCGCTGGCCAAGCTGCCGGCCGGCCTGAAGGACGTGCCGATGGTGGTGCTGGTCAACGCCGGCTCGGCCTCGGCGTCGGAAATCGTCGCCGGCGCGCTGCAGGATTACAAGCGCGCCACCATCATGGGCACGCAGACCTTCGGCAAGGGCTCGGTGCAGACCCTGCGCCAGCTGACCGCCGACACCGCCGTCAAACTCACCACGGCGCGCTATTACACGCCGCAAAACCGCTCGATCCAGGCGCGCGGCATCGTGCCGGACCTGATGGTCGACGAGACCGCCGACGGCGACGGCTTGAACAGCCTGCGCATGCGCGAAGCCGATCTGCAAAAACACTTGGGCAACGACAAGGACCCGGAGGGCGAGAGCATCGCCCAGAAGGCCCTGAACGCCCAGCGCGACGGCCTGGAGGACGCGCAGCGCCTGGCCTCGCTGTCAAAGAAATCCAAGCCGGTGGAATTCGGCTCGAAGGACGACTTCCAGCTGGCGCAGGCGCTGAACCACTTCAAGGGCTTGCCGGTCAAACTGTCTAAGGTGGAGGCGGGTGCGGCGGCCGGCGGTGACGGCGTCGGCGAGATCAAATCGGATAGCAGCCCGGACATCAAGTCCGACGTGAAGCCGTCCACCAAGCCGACCAACAAGCCCGCGGCCAAGCCCGAAGCCAAATCCAAGGCTGGAGACGGCAAGCCAGCCGCGAAACAGCCGGTCGCCGAATAACCGAATAGCACTAACACCGAATGGCGGCCCGGCCGCCGGTTGAGACCATGGACGACTCGCAACTACTGCGCTACTCGCGCCACATCCTGCTCGACGAAATCGGCATTGAAGGCCAGCAAAAGCTGCTGGCCGCGCACGCGCTGGTGATCGGCGCCGGCGGCCTCGGCTCGCCGGCCGCGCTGTACCTGGCCTCGGCCGGCGTCGGCCACATCACCCTGGTCGACGACGACACCGTCGACCTGACCAACCTGCAACGCCAGATCGCCCACACCACGGCGAGGGTCGGCCAGCCCAAGGCCGCGTCGGCGCGCATCACCTTGCAGCAGATTAATCCCGGCATTGTCGTCAGCGCGCTCAACGAGCGGGCCGACGACGCCCGCCTGGCCGAGCTGGTCGCCGATGCCGACGTCGTGCTCGACTGCACCGACAACTTCGCCACCCGCCACGCCGTCAACCGCGCTTGCGTGGCGCTGGGCAAGCCGCTGGTGTCCGGCGCGGTGATCCGCTTCGACGGCCAGATCAGCGTATTCGACACGCGCAAGGCAGGCAACCCCTGTTATTCATGCCTGTTCCCGCAGGATCAGAAGTTCGAGGACGTCGCCTGCTCCACCATGGGCGTGTTCGCGCCGCTGGTGGGCGTGGTGGGCGCCATGCAGGCGGCCGAGGCGCTCAAACTGCTGATGGGCGTGGGCAACTCGCTGGCCGGACGGCTGCTGATGCTCGACGGCCTGAACATGGAATGGACCAGCATCGGCGTCGGCAGAAATGACGCTTGCCCCGTGTGCAGCACGGGTAAAATGACAACGAAAATTACAACGTAGAATCCGCCCAAACCACCTCCAGGAGAAGACCTTGCTGATGAACCGACTCGCCGTACTTCCGCTGGCATTGGCCGCCGCCTTCAGCGCGCAGGCCGCCAGCACCACCAAATATCTGATCTACACCGAAAGCGGCAAGCAGATGGGCGAGCAGGTGGTCGAGCAGCAGGACGACGGCCTGACCAAGGTGCGTTTCATCTACAAGAACAACGGCCGCGGTCCCGAGCTGACCGAGCAATTCCGCATCGGCCCGGACGGCACCATGACCGAATACGCCGTCAAAGGCAATTCCACCTTCGGCGCCGTGGTCGACGAGCGCTTCGAGCGCAAGGGCGACCAGGCCGAATGGAAATCGACCTCGGAGCAGGGCAAGAAAAGCATCGCCGGTCCGGCCGCCTATGTGCCGCTGAACAGCTCCTTCGAGGTGATCTCCACCGCCATCACCGCGCTGGCCGCCGCGCCGGACAACAAGCTGCCGCTGCTGCCGTCGGGCACCTTGTCGCAGACCAAGCTGGACTCGCTGGAGATCACCGGCGCCTCCGGCCAAAAGCAAACCGTGCAACTGCTGGCGCAAACCGGCATCGGCCTGTCGCCGTCGTTCATGTGGGCCACAACCGGCGCCAAGCCGCGCCTGTTCGCCGTCATCATTCCCGGCTTCATGAACGCGCTGGAAGAAGGCTGGCAAAACGTCATCCCCGAACTGGCCAAGCGCCAAAAGGCCGCCGAGAGCAAGATGCTGGCCGATGTCGCCAACAAATTGCAGCATCCGCTGCCGGGCCTGACCCTGGTCAAGAACGCCCGCGTGTTCGACAGCGAGAAAGCCACCGTCGGCGCGCCGTCGGACATCTACATCCTGCGCGGACGCATCACCTCGGTGCAGCCGGCCGGCTCGCCGACGCGCGACGCCGCCAACACCATCGACGCCGGCGGCCGCATCGTGTTGCCGGGTTTGTTCGACATGCACGGCCACGTCGACCGCTGGTCTGGCGCGCTCAACATCTCGGCCGGCGTCACCAGCGTGCGCGACATGGGCAACGACAATGCCCAGATGCAGGCGATGCTCGACGAAACCACCGACGGCAAGCTGCTCGGACCGCAAGTGGTGCCGGCCGGCTTCCTCGAAGGCGAGAGCCAATACAGCGCCAGCGGCGGCTTCACCGTCAAGGACTTGCAGGGCGCCAAGGATGCGATCGACTGGTATGCCCAGCGCGGCTATCCGCAGCTGAAGATCTACAACTCCTTCCCGAAAGACATCCTGAAGGACACGGTCGCCTACGCCCACACGCGCGGCATGCGCGTGTCCGGCCACGTGCCGGCCGGCTTGCGCGCGCAGCAGGCGCTCGACGCCGGCTACGACGAGATCCAGCACATCAACCAGGTGTTGCTGAACTTCTTCGTCAAGCCGGACACCGAAACGCGCAACCTGAACCGCTTCGTGCTGCCCGCCGAGAAAGTGGCCGATCTTGATTTCAACTCCAAGCCGGTCAAGGACTTCGTCGCCCAGTTGGCCAAGAAGCAAATCGCCATCGACCCGACGATGGCGACGTTTGCCTTCCTGAAGCAGCGGGACGGCGACATCAACGAGCCCTACGCCGACTTCGCCGCCAACATGCCGCCGGATGTGGCGCGCGGCTTTTCCGTCGGCACCATGAAGATCGACGGCGCCGAGCAGCTCAAACGCTACGAGAAGTCCTACGCCAAGATGGTCGACTTCGTCGGCATCATGTACCGCGCCGGCGTGCCCATCGTCGCCGGCACCGACGACATCGCCGGCTTCACCTTGCATTCGGAGCTGGCGCTGCTGGTCAAGGCGGGCTTGACGCCGGCCCAGGCGCTGCAGGTGGCCACCCGCAACGGCGCCCGCTATACCCGCACCAGCAACGATCGCGGCAGCATCACGCCGGGCAAGCTGGCCGACCTGGTGCTGGTGGACGGCGACCCGACCAAGGACATCAAGGACGTGCGCAAGGTGTCGGCGGTGATCACGCGCGGCTATGTGATTTATCCGAGCGAGATCGACACGGCGCTGGGTATTGCCCCGTTCGTCAAGGAGGCGCCGCGGGTGGCCAAGACCGCTCCCGCCGTGGCCGAGGCCGGCCATGTGCACGGCGGCGCCAACGACGGCGCCCGCAACCGCATCGAGGCGACCGCCCGCAAACACGATTAAAGGCCCGGCGTGACAATGGTGTGACAATGCCATGACAACCCGATGACAAGCTGGTAAAACGGGGTGAAAACCGGCGATTATTAAGGCCTGTTTAAGCCCCGGCGCGCAAAAATCACGCCTCTGCTTGCCCTGATACCGCTGTTTCGGCCTTATACTCTGCACTCACTTTAATTTGGTAGTAAATTATGAAAAAAGCAACACCTCAACGTCGCGCCGCGCGCGGTTTCACGCTGATCGAAATCATGGTGGTGGTGGTCATCATGGGTGTGCTGGCGGCGCTGGTCGTGCCCAAGCTGCTGAGCCGCACCGGTGAATCGAAAGTGGCCGCCGCCAAAGTCGATATCGCCACCGTCATGCAGGCGCTCAAACTGTACAAGCTGGACAACCAGCGCTATCCGACCACGGAACAGGGCCTGCAGGCACTGCTGACCAAGCCGACCAGCGGCCCGGCCGCCAACGGCTGGAAGACCGGCGGCTATCTGGAAAAAATGCCGAAGGATCCTTGGGGCGCACCGTACCAGTTCCTGTCGCCGGGCATCAAGGGCGAGATCGATGTGTACTCGCTGGGCGCCGACGGCGCCCCGGGCGGCACCGGCGACGACGCCGACATCGGCTCCTGGGATAACTGACCGCACGGAGATTGCCCATCATGCGCGCCGCGCGCCGGCCGAGCCGAGGCTTTACGCTGAGAGGCTTCACGCTGATTGAGTTGCTGGTGGTGATGGTCATCCTGGGCATCACGCTGGGCATCGTCTCGCTCAGCGCGATGCCCGGCCAGAAGCAGGCGATGCTGCAGGACGCGCAACGCATCGCGCTGCTGCTGCAACTGGCGCGCGACGAGGCCATCGTGCGCAACCGCCAGATCGCCTTCGAGGCCGGGCCGGACGGCTACCGCTTCCTGATCCGCAACGACAAGCAATGGGACCTGGCCGTGCAGGACGACCTGCTGCGCGAGCGCGAGTTCAAGCAGGGGCCGGTGAGCTTGATGCTCGATCCGCCGTCCAACGCCCAGAACGACAACAACCTGCGCATCATCTTCGGCCGCGAACCGGTCGACAAGCCGTTCGTGCTGACCATGACTGGCGGCGGCAGCAGCGTGGCCATCCGTGCCGACGGCATCGGCCATTTCACGGTGGACTGATCATAGACAAGATGCGCCGACCCTCCCGCAAAAATCAAGGCTTCACCCTGCTCGAAGTGCTGGTGGCGCTGGTCATCGTCGGCACCGCGCTGGGCGCCTCGCTGCGCGCGGTCGGCAGCCTGACCCAGAACAGCAACGGCCTGCGCGGCGCCATGATGGCGACCTGGTCGGCCGAGAACCGGCTGGTGCAGCTGCGCCTGTCCAAGACGTTTCCGGCGGTCGGCAAGCAAACCTTCGAATGCCCGCAGGGCGACATGAAGCTGATGTGCCAGGAGGAAGTCATCGCCAGTCCGAATCCGCGCTTCCGCCGGGTCGAGGTCAGCGTCTACGACCAAGCGAATCCGGAACGCCGCATCATCAAGCTGGTCCAGCTGGTGTTGAACTCATGACGCGCATCCATGTCAAACGGCGCGGTGGCTTCACGCTGATCGAATTGCTGGTGGCTATTTCCATCCTGGCTATCGTCGCCGTGCTGGGCTGGCGCGGCCTGGACGGCATCATCCGCTCGCGCGAGTCGCTGACGGCCAAGATGGAGCAGACGCGCGGCCTGCAACTGGCGTTCGCGCAGTTGCAGAGCGATTGCGCCAGCCTGGCCACGGCAAGCCTGGTGAATAACCGCCCCTATATGCTGGCCGATAACGACCGCCTGACCTTCGTGCGGGTGGTGATGACGGAAAACGAGCCGACCCGGCTGCAGGTGGTGGCCTACCGCGTGCGCGACGGCGTGCTGACCCGGCGCGAATCGAACGCCACCCGCGACCTGCTGCAGCTCGACGCGCTGTGGCAGGCGGCGCTCAACGACACCGACACCGCCGCCAGCGTGGCGCTGCAGTCCGACGTGCTGTCGATGGGCGCGCGCTACTGGATCAACACCGAATGGCGGCCGGCGGGCGGCATGACGACGGGCGGCTCGGGCAACGCGCCGACCGGGTTGGAAGTGTCGCTGGCCTTGCAAGGCCAGGAAGTGCCGATGGTCAAATCCTTCCTGCTGGGGGCGCTGTGATGCGGGCGCGTCGGAATCCACGGCACCAACGCGGCGTGGCGGTCATCACGGCGCTGCTGCTGACGACCCTGGCCGTGACCATCGTCACCAGCCTGTTCTGGCAGCAGCAGGTGCAGGTGCGCTCGATGGAAAACCAGCGGCTGCAACTGCAAACGCGCTGGATCGTGCGCGGCGCGCTGGACTTGAGCCGCCTGATCCTGTTCCAGGATTTCCTCGATTCGTCGACCTTTACGCGCCAGAACGGTATCTGGTCGACGCCGTTGGAAGAGACCCGGCTGGACGATTACGTCGAGCGCGAGCGCCAGGAAGGCGAGGATTTCAACGCCACCCTGTCGGGCAAGATTGTCGATGCGCAGTCGCGCTACAATCTCGCCAACCTTGCCGCCGCCCGGGTTCCGGACAAGGCGCAGATCGGCGTGTTCCAACGGCTCTTGACAAATCTGCAATTAGACCCGAATCTGGCGCAGCAGGTGGCGATGCAGGTGGCGATGACGCAACCGGTCCAGAACGCGCCGACACAAGGTACTCCCGGCACAGGGAGCGGCGGCACGGGCACCACCACCGGTGGCGGCAGCGGCACGACCGGCACCGGCGGACCGCCGGGTACGGTGCCGGTATCGGGTAGCGTCGAGCCGATGGGCTTCGTCCGGTTGGAGGATTTGCTGTCGGTGAGCGGTTTCACGCCGCAGGCGATCGAGCGGCTGCGCGAGTTTGTCATCGTGCTGCCGCAGCCGACCAAGGTTAACGTGAACACCGCGCCGCCCGAGTTGATCGCGGCGCTGGTGCCGCCGCTGACCTTGGGCGACGCGGCGGCCATGGTCAACACCCGCAAGGGGGCCTATTATCGGCAGATGTCGGATTTTACGCAGCAGCCGCAGATGGGCGTGGCGCAGCGCAAGGCGGCGGTGGACGTGGACGTCCGCAGCGACTATTTCCTGGCCTTCAGCCAGGTCAAGCTGGACCGGGCGGCGCTGGACACGGTGTCGTTGCTGTCGCGGGCGCCGACGGGCCTCACCACGGTGGTTTGGATACGGGAAAACTAGAGCAGCGATTTAGAGCGATCAACGAAAGCGAGACCCTTTGAGTACATTATTTATCCGCTATCCGGCCAAGGCCAGCGTCGACAGCGGCGCCGCCCAGACCTGTCCGTTCGCGCTGGTGGGCGACGGCGGCCATCTGGAGCGGCAGGGCACGTCGCCGCTGGGCAACCTGGGCGAGCTGATCGCCGCCTCGCGCCGGGTGGTGCTGATGCTGGCCGCGTCGGACGCGACCTTGCTGCGCGTGAAGGCGCCGCCGCTGTCGGCCTCGCGCCTGAAGGCGGCGTTGCCGGCGCTGGTCGAGGAACAAGTGCTGGGCGACACGGCCGATTGCGTGCTTGCCGCCGGCGCGGCCGACGCCGACGGCGTGCGCACCGTCGCCGTGGTGCAGCGCGCCTGGCTGGAGGTGCTGGTCAAGGCGCTGCTGGCGCAGGGCGCGCACAGCGTCTCGGTGCTGCCGATGCAGCTGTGCCTGCCGTTCCAGCCGGGATCGGTCTCGGCCGCGCTGAGCCTGGGCGACGCCGGCTACGAGCTGATCCTGCGCCGCTCGCAATACGACGGCATGGGCCTGGCGTTGCCGGCCGAGCCGGTGGCGGCGTTGCACACCTTGCGCGCGATGGCCGGCGACGAGCCGGTCACCTTGTACCTGTCGCAGGAGCAAATGAAGCAGTTCGAGCCGCTGATCGCCGACGCCGCCACGGCGCCGCAAGGCATCAGCCTGGCCGAGGACCATTGGCAGCATTGGGTGGCGGCATCGCGCTCCGCCGGGCTGGACCTGGCGCCGGCGCTGGGCGCGGCCGGCGCCTCCGCGCGCGAATGGCAACGCTGGCGCTGGCCATTGCGCATCGCCGCGCTTGCGGTGCTGGTCAACGTGGTCGGTCTGAATATCGAATGGATGCGCCTCAAACGCGAAGCCAACGACGTGCGTCTGGCCATGATGCAAACCTTCAAGGCGGCCTACCCGAAGGAAACCGTGATCCTCGATCCGGTCGCGCAAATGCGCAAGAATATTTCGCTGGCCAAGGCCGATGACGGCCAGGCCGCGCCGGACGGCTTCATCGCCATGAGCGCCAACCTGGCCGAGGCGCTGAGCGTGTTGCCCAAGCGCGATGTGATCGCTAGTTTGGATTATAGGGAACGCGCTCTTCAGGTGAAGGTCAAACCCAATACCGTCGACGCCGCCGCGATGACGCAGATTCGCAGCGCGTTGCAAGCCCGCAAGCTGGAATTGACGGAAGCCAATCCGGGCATCTGGCAAATCCGCGTCGCCAGCACCGGCCCAGCGAACCGATGAGAACCGCCATGAGCATCACGATGAATAGAACTATGAGCAGAACCATGAGCACAACGGCATGAGCAAACTCGATCAAACGATACAGGACTACCGCGCCCGCGCATCGGCCTTCTGGCTGGCGCGCACCGAGCAGGAGCGACGCCTGCTGGCCATCGGCGGCGTGGTGGTGGTGCTGGGACTGTTTTACGGCGTGCTGCTGTCGCCGGCGCTCGAAGGCCGCGAGAAACTGAGCAAGGAATTGCCGGAGCTGCGCCAGCAGGCCGCCGAGTTGCAGGCGATGGCGCTGGAGGCGGCCGCCTTGCGCGGCCAGAACACCATCGAGCCGACGCCGATGACGCGCGACAGCCTGACGGCCGGCCTGACCGCGCGCGGTATGACGGCGCAGTCGGTCAACATCACCGGCGAATACGCCAAGGTCCAGCTCAACAACGTGGCCTTCGCCGGCATCGTCGTTTGGCTGGACGCGGTGCGCAACGAAAGCCGCATCGCCGTCCAGGACGCGAATTTCACGGCCCAGGACACGGCCGGCATGGTCAACGCTACCCTGACTTTGCGCCAGGGCGCGCGATGAGCGTGCGGCTTGCGCAAAAAGGCCATGCATGAAGCGCGCCGTGCTATGGTTGCTGACCATCGCGCTCAGCGTGCTGGTGACCCTGGCGGTGTTTTTCCCGGCTACGTGGCTCGGCGCCATCGTCGAGCAGCGCACCGGCGGCCGTTTGACCTTGGGCGACGCGCAGGGTACGCTGTGGCGCGGCTCGGCCTTCATCGGCGGCGCGGCCGGCGGCAACCGGCCCGTCACGCCGTTGCTGCCGGGGCGTTTCAGCTGGAAGATCTCGCCACTGGCGCTGGTCGGCGTGGTTGACTTGCGGCTGGAAAATAGCGAAGCGCTGGCGCAGCCGGTGACGTTCCGCGGCAGCTGGTCGCAGTGGCAATTGAGTCCGTCGGCGCTGCTGTTGCCGGCGCAGGGCCTGGCCGGGCTGGGCGCGCCGCTCAACACGCTGGCGCCGAGCGGCATCATGCGCTTGTCGTGGACCGCGCTGGAACTGGCGCTGCAAGACCGCCAGATCGCCGTCAACGGCCGCACCACGCTGGAGATGACGGACATGTCGTCAAGGCTGGCGCCGATCAGCCCGCTGGGCAGCTACACGCTGGCGCTCGATTGGCGCGGCCAGCAGGCGGCCTTGACGCTCGATTCCGTCAAGGGGCCGCTGTTACTGAGCGGTCGCGGCAACCTGAATAATGGCCGTCTGCAGTTTTCCGGGCAGGCGGAGGCGGCAAAAGGGTACGAGGACACGCTGGCCAATCTGTTGAATTTGCTCGGCCAGCGCCGTCCCGGCAGCGACCGCAACGTCATCGCGCTGGAGGTCCGTTAGTGTTTCTCGTAGGGCGGATTAGCGCGCAGCGCGTAATCGGCCATGAACCGCCAACGTCGTCAGATTCATATTTAGTTTCAATCGTGGTTACCACACTAGATACAAAGTTCAGACAATGAAAAAACAGTCCGTGAGCAAATCCAATCTTCCCGCGCTGCGCCGCCTGAGCGCGGGTGCGATGCTGTGCTGTGCGCTCGGCGCCGTGCCGACCACCGGGCTGCTGTGGCCGGCCCTGGCCCACGCCGCCGCCGATGACGCCGCGCTGAACTTTGTCGGCGCCGACATCGAGTCGGTGATCAAGGCCGTCGGCCACTACACCAACATCACCTTCGTCATCGACCCGAGGGTCAAGGGCACGATCACGCTGGTGTCGGAAAAATCGATCAGCAAGTCGCAGGCGTTCAGCCTGCTGACCTCGGCACTGCGCCTGCAAGGCTACGCCGTCGTCAGCGGCGACGGCTACGCCAAGGTGGTGCCGGAGGCGGACGCCAAGCTGCAGTCGGGCCCGACGCAAATCGGTTCGGCGCCAACCCAGATCAAGGGCGACCAGATCGTCAGCCAGATCTTCCACCTGAACTACGAATCGGCCGGCAACGTGGTCACGGTGCTGCGTCCGTTGATTTCGCCGAACAACACCATCAACGCCAACCCGGGCAACAACACCGTCGTCATCACCGACTACGCGGACAACCTCAAGCGCCTGGCCAAGATCATCTCCGCGCTCGACGCGCCGGCCGTGGCCGACCTCGACGTGATTCCGGTGCGTTACGCCATCGCCAGCGACCTGGCCTCGATGGTCAACAAGCTGATGGACGCGAGCGGCGGCGGTGGCGCGCCGGGCGCCGGCGGCGGCGATGCCGGCCGGGTCAGCGTGCTGGCCGATCCGCGCACCAATTCGCTGGTGCTGCGCGCGCCGTCGGCGGCCCGCTCCAACCTGGCTAAGTCGCTGATCGCCAAGCTCGACCAGCCGACCCAGGAACTGGGCAACGTGCACGTGGTCTACCTGAAGAACGCCGAGGCCACCAAGCTGGCGCAGACTTTGCGCGCGCTTGTCTCGGGCGACACCTCGTCGACCAACCAGCAGGGCGGCACGGGCACCGGCAACACCGGCCAGGGCAACCAGGGCATGGGCGGCCAGAGTAGCAACACCGGCAGCTTCGGCGGCCAGAGCAGCGGCAGCTCGGCCAGCGGCGGCAGCACCGGCCCGACCAATCCTCTGCTGACGGGCAACAACAATTCGCAACAACAGCAGGGCGGCGGCGGCCAGGCCGGCTACATCCAGGCCGACGCCACCACCAACACGCTGATCATCACGGCGCCGGAATCGATCTACCGCAACCTGCGCGCCGTCATCGACCAGCTCGACGTGCGCCGCGCGCAGGTCTACATCGAGTCGCTGATCGTCGAAGTGACGTCCGACAAGGCCTCCGAGTTCGGCGTGCAGTGGCTGGGCGCCACCGGCAATTCCGACAGCAAGTACCGCCTCGGCGGCCTGCAACAGTCGTCGATCGGCGGGAGCAACAACAACATCGGCAACGTCGCCCTGTCCTTGCTCAACGGCTCGACGTCGACCACCACGCCGACCCTGCCGGGCTCGGGCCTGACGGTGGGCCTGTTCAAGCAGGTCGCCGGCGGCCTCGGTCTGGGCTTGCTGGCGCGCTCGCTGGAGTCCGACGGCAACGCCAACGTGCTGTCGACGCCGAACATGATCACGCTCGACAACGAGCTGGCGACGATTTCGGTCGGCCAGAACGTGCCGATCCTGACCGGCCAGTTCACCACCACGTCCGGCACCAACAGCAACCCGTTCCAGACCATCGACCGCAAGGAAGTGGGCCTGACGTTGAAAGTGCGCCCGCAGATTTCCGAAGGCGGTACCATCAAGCTGGCGATCTATCACGAGACGTCGAGCGTGGATAAATCGACGTTGACGGCCACGGCCGGCATCACCATCAACAAGCGGGTGATCGAGAACAACGTGATCGCCGACGACGGCCAGATCATCGTGCTCGGCGGCCTGATCGAGGACACCGAAGGCGACAGCACCGACAAGACGCGCGGCCTGGGCGACATTCCCATCATCGGCAACCTGTTCAAGTACCAGACCCGCAGCCGCAAGAAGACCAACCTGATGGTGTTCCTGCGCCCGGTCGTGATCCGCAACCAGGAGCAGAGCACCAGCCTGGCAACCGACCGCTACGACTACATGCGCTCGTCGCAGGAAGCGATCAAGCCGCCGCAAAGCGTGCTGGTCGAGGACCTGGGCCAGCCGGTGCTGCCGCCGCTGCAAAACGGCGTGCTGAGCGGTGGCGGCGTGGTCGCCAAGCCGATTCCGCCGGCGCCGATTCCGCGCGTGCCGGGCCGCGCAGAGAACCTGCAGCCGCAACAACAACCGCAGCAGCAGCAACAGCAACAACCCGCGCAGTGAGATGAGCCACAGCCATGAGTAATCTTTTACCTTACGCCTTCGCCCGCGACTTCGTCGTGCTGGCGCAGCAGAGCGACGCGGCCGAGCACACGGTCGACGTCATGGTGTGCGGCGCCACGGCGCCGGCCGCCATCGCCGAGGTGTCGCGCCGCTTCGGCCGCATCCAGCTCAAAAGCATGACGCGCGCCGACCTCGAGACCGCCATCGCGACCGCCTACGCCAGCGCCGGCGGCAACGCCTCGATGGTGGCCGACGAGTTCGATGCCGAGCTCGACCTGACCAAGCTGTTGCAGGACGTGCCGGCGATCGAGGATTTGCTCGAATCGTCCGACGACGCGCCGGTGATCCGCATGATCAACGCGCTGCTGACGCAGGCGCTGCGCGACAGCGCCTCCGACATCCACATCGAGCCGTTCGAGCAAACCTCGGTGGTGCGCTTCCGCGTCGACGGGTCGCTGCGCGACATCGTGCGTCCGCGCAAGGCGATCCATGGCTCGCTGATCTCGCGTATCAAGATCATGGCGCAGCTCGACATCGCCGAGAAGCGCCTGCCGCAGGACGGCCGCATCACTTTGCGCATCGGCGGCAAGCCGGTCGACGTGCGCGTCTCGACCCTGCCGACCGGGCATGGAGAGCGCGCCGTGCTGCGTCTGCTGGACAAGGAGGCGGGCCGCCTCGACCTGAACCACCTGGGCATGAGCGAGAAGATGCTGCCCAAGTTCGACTCGCTGATCAACCAGCCGCACGGCATCGTGCTGGTGACCGGGCCGACTGGTTCGGGCAAGACCACCACCCTGTACGCGGCGCTGTCGCTGCTGAACGCGGCCACCACCAACATCATGACGGTGGAAGACCCGATCGAGTACGACTTGAACGGTGTCGGCCAGACGCAGGTCAATCCACGCATCGACATGACCTTTGCCAAGGCGCTGCGCGCAATCCTGCGCCAGGACCCGGACGTGATCATGATCGGCGAGATCCGTGACCTGGAAACGGCGCAGATCGCCGTGCAGGCTTCGCTGACCGGTCACCTGGTGCTGGCGACCCTGCACACCAACGACGCCGCCGCCGCCGTCACGCGATTGCTGGACATGGGGATCGAACCGTTCCTGCTGTCGTCGTCATTGCTGGGCGTGCTGGCGCAGCGGCTGGTGCGCAAGCTGTGCGGCCACTGCAAGACCTTCGACGGCCAACTGTGGCACGCGGTCGGCTGCGAGCACTGCGGCCACACCGGCTACCAGGGCCGCGTCGGCGTCTATGAATTCCTGGAGACGACGGAACAAATCCGCGCCCAGATCCACAACCGCGCCTCGGAGGCCGAGGTGAAGGCCGCCGCCATCGGCAGCGGCATGCAAACCATGCGCGACGACGGCGAGCGTTGGCTGGCCGCCGGCATCACCACGCAGGCCGAGTTGCTGCGCGTGACCAAAGACTAGGCCGACGACGATGCCCGCATTCCGCTATGAAGCCGTCGACGCCGGCGGCGCCACCAAAAAAGGCGTGCTCAACTCCGACAGCGCGCGGTCGGCGCGCTCCGAGTTGCGTACCCTGGGGCTGGTGCCGCTGAAGGTCGACGCCATCGCCGCGCAGATCGACGCCTCCGGCGTGGCCAAGAGCCGTGGCTTCGGCGAACGCCTGTCGACCACCGAGCTGGCGCTGTTCACGCGCCAGCTGGCCAGTTTGCTCGAAGCAGGCCTGCCGCTGGAGCAGGCCTTCACCGCGCTGCTGGAGCAGGCCGAGCGTCCGTACATGCGCGACCTGATCGCGTCGATCCGCTCGGAAGTCATCGGCGGCGCCGCGCTGTCGGACGTGCTGGGACGCCATCCGCGCGACTTCGCCGAGATCTACCGCGCGCTGGTGGCCTCGGGCGAGCAGATCGGGCAACTGTCGCGCGTGCTCTCGCGCCTGGCCGACTACATCGAGCGCCGCAACGCGCTGGTGCAAAAGGTGCGGCTGGCGTTCACCTATCCGGCCATCGTCACCGTGGTGGCGTTCTCGATCGTGATCTTCCTGCTGACCTATGTGGTGCCGCAGATCGTCTCGGTGTTCGCCAACACCAAGCAGAAGCTGCCGGTGCTGACCATCATCATGCTGGCCGTGTCCGACTTCGTGCGCAACTACGGCATCGTGGTGGCGATCCTGCTGGTGGGCGCGTGGTTCATGTGGCGCCGGGCGCTGCAGAATCCGGCGCTGAAGCGGCGCTGGCACACCTGGCTGCTGACGGCGCCGCTGTACGGCAAGTTCGAGCGCAGCCTGAACACGGCGCGCTTCGCCAGCACCTTGGCGATCACCACCGGCTCCGGCGTGCCCATCCTGCGCGCGCTGGAAACCAGCCGCGACACGCTGTCCAATGTTGCCATGAAGGAGCTGGTCGAGGAGGCCAGCGACGCCGTGCGCGAGGGCGTGAGCCTGGCGCGCTCGCTGTCGGCGCAAAAGCACTTTCCGCCGATGCTGATCCACATGATCCGCGCCGGCGAGATCACCGGCGAGCTGCCGGCCATGCTGGACCGCGCGGCCGCCGCGCAGGAGTCCGATCTGGAGCGCCGCACCCTGACCATCGCCGGCCTGCTGGAGCCGGCGCTGATCCTGGCGATGGGCGTGGTGGTGCTGCTGATCGTGCTGGCCGTGCTGATGCCCATCATCGAAATCAATCAGCTGGTACGCTGACAAGGGAAGTTATGAAGCATGAATCTATGAAGCGTTTGCCCCTGCTCGGCAGCGTGCTGGCCGTGGTGCTGCTGTCGGCGTCGCTGGCGTATTGGGGCTTGCAGTTGTTCAAGCCGCCGCAGCGCGCGATCGCCGCGCCGCCGCCGCCACCGCCGGTGGCGCTCAACCTGGACGCCGCCAAGGGCCTGTTCGGCGGCCAGATTTCGGTCGCCGCCGCCAGCAACTACCAGCTCAAGGGCGTGGTTGCCTCGCGCGGCGTCGGCAGCGCCGCCATCCTGGCCGTCGACAACAAGCCGGCGCTGGCGCTGGGCATCGGCAAAGAAGTGGTGCCCGGTGTGACCGTCAAGGAGGTGCATCCGAAGTATGTGCTGCTGTCCGAGGGCGGCGCCATCAAGCGTATCGATTTGCCGAGCGACGCCGGCGCCACCAGTTCGCCGGGACCGGCCGGCGGCCAGCCGTATCAGACTATGCAACCGGGGCAGCAGGGATCGCCTCCGCCGCCCGCGCCGGCGCCGCAGCCGGCCATGCAGCCGCCGCCGGCCATGCAACCGACACCAGCGATGCAACCGGGGCAGCCGACACCGCAGCAACAGCAACAACAACAGCAGCAGAATCCGCCACGTTCCAGCACGTCGTCGACCACCATCGCGCCCGTTCCCGGCTTCGACCGTCAACAATAAGAGAGGCATATGGTTATCGCCCGCTCCCTGGCCGCAGCTGTTTGCTGCGGCTTTTTCTTGTCCATCGCCGGTTTCGGCGCGTCGGCGCAGACGCCGGTCCATCCGAATGCCGCCTCGGTGGCGCCGGTTGTGGCCCCGGCGGCGGCCGATGCCGGCGCCAAGTCGCGCCCCAAGATCGCGCTGGTGCTGTCCGGCGGCGGCGCGCGCGGCTTCGCCCACATCGGCGTGCTGCGCGCGTTGCAGGAGTTGCGCATCCCGGTCGATTTCGTCGTCGGCACCAGCATGGGCAGCGTGGTCGGCGGCGCCTTCGCCGCCGGCAGCTCGGTCGAGCAGCTGGAGCAACTGGTGCGCCGCACCGACTGGAACGCGGTGGTGGCGGACCGTCCGCCGCGCGACCAGCTGGTGTACCGCCGCCGCGAGGAGGATTTGCTGCTGCCGTCGCGCATCGAGCTGGGCGCCCGCATGGACGGCGTGACGTTGCCGCCTGCCGCCGCCGGCAACGAGGCGCTGGAGCTGGCGCTGACGCGGGTGCTGCCGCATGGCGCGCGCGACAAGCCGGTCGACCTGCTGCAGTTGCCGTTCCGCTCGGTCGCGTCGGACCTGGTCACCGGCGAGCTGGTGGAGCTGCGCGACACGCCGCTGTTCCTGGCGATGCGCGCCTCGCTGGCGGTGCCGGGCGTGTTCGCGCCGGTGCGTGTGAACCAGCGCCTGCTGGTCGACGGCGGCCTGGTGCGCAACCTGCCGGTCGACGTGGCGCGCGAGATGGGCGCCGACATCATCATCGCCGTCAACGTCGGCACGCCGCTGGCGCAGGAGAAGGAACTGGTCAGCGCGGTCAGCGTCGCGCAGCAGATGTTGCAGATCCTGACCGAGCAGAACGTCCAGCGCTCGCTCAAGGACCTGCGGCCGGACGACATCTTGCTGGCGCCGGACCTGGGCGGCATCGGTTTCCTCGATTTCGGCAGCTACGACCGCGCGATGAAGGAGGGCGAGGCGGCGGTGCGGTCCATGAGCGACAGGTTGGTGCGACTGGCGCTGCCGGAGACGCAGTACGCCGCGTACGAAACCGCTCGCCTGTCGGCGCCGGTGCCGATCGACCAGCCGGTGCGGCTGGCCAAGCTGGAGGTGGCGCCGAGCGGACGCATCAACCCGCAGGCGCTGGCCGTGCAATCGGGGCTCAAGGTCGGGCAAATGATCACCAGCGAACAGGCGCAGCACGCGGGCAACCAGTTGTTCGGACGCGGCGACCTGGCGCGCGTGGAGACCGAGATACGCGACGACCAGGACGGCCGCAGCGTGTTGATCAAGCCGACCGAGGCCGACTGGGCGAGCAGCCGCCTGCGGGTGGGCCTGGAACTGAACAGCGACTTCACCGACAACAACGCCTACGAGCTCAAGGTCATGCACGTGCTGTCTTCGCTTAACGACTGGGGTGCGGAACTGCGCACGGTCGCGCGCGTGGGCACGGAGCGCGTGATCGGCTCGCAGTGGTGGCAGCCGCTGGGGGCAGGGTCGCAATGGTATGTGGCGCCCGAGCTGCAGTACGGCTCGTCGGCGTTCGACGTGTTCGATGCCTCCGGCTTCCGCCAGGCGCGCTTAGGCTACAACGCCAAGACCGTGTCGGTGGCGCTGGGCCGCCAGTTCGGCAACTGGGGCGACTTGCGCTACACGGCGTCGCGGCAGACGGTCACTTCCCAGCGCACCATTCCGCACGACGCGCGCGAGGCGCGCGACTCGCAAAACGTCAGCGCGCTGTCGTTCAATATCGACAGCCTGGACACGGTGGCGTTCCCGACCCGTGGCACCTTGTTCACGGTCGAGTTGCAGCGGCTGATGACGCGCGGGCGCGACGGTCCGGTGCCGGCGCGGCAGAGCGTGCAAGCGTTGAAGGCATTCAGCTTTGGCAGCTGGGCCGGCCACGTGTATGGCGAGTGGGCGCGCAACCAGGGCAGCGAGTCGCAATCGACCCTGGGCGGCTTCCTGCGGCTGTCGGGCACCACCACCAACTCGGTGCTGGGCAGCCGCACCGTGCTGGGCCGCGTGGTGATGGCGAAGCGAATCGGCGTCATGCCAACCGCGCTGGGCGGCGACGTGCGGCTGGGCTTCTCGCTGGAGAGCGGCGCCGCCTACGGGCCGGAAAATCAGCTCAAGCTGGGATCGCTGAAGCAGGCCGCCAGCGGCTTCGTCGCCGTCGACACGCGGTTCGGGCCGCTGTATTTCGGCTCCGGCGCCACCAAGTCGGGGGACAGCAGCTTGTATCTGTTCCTGGGGCCGATTTGGTGATGTTGCGGTGAAGGCACCGGGTCAGGTATGGCGCCCTTGGCGATTTGACTGAAAAGGCGAGTTTCAGCAGTTGCTGAAACTCGTCTGTTTAATGAAAGACCGTACAGAGCAGCGGTTGCCGAGCTGGAAATTTGGCTGATCATTGGATCAGGTTTCCCTATTTTCCGGTTTAAGGTTTACGCGCGCTGGCGCGGCGACCGTAAAACCATGGTGTTCCAAGACTGCTTTGCAAACGTCGAGAAATGACGGGATGTCCAGATCGTGTTTTGCGTCATTTACGCGCCAGCTGCAGATCTTGAAGTCGGCGGGGCCAAGGCCGTTCCCAACGTGGTCGACTGTGGGGAGCTTGGCGAAGCCGTGCTTATAAGTGCGACCGCCTTCGAACGATTCAGTGTTGTTGTAGCGGCTTAGCAGAGCCCAGTCCAGTGCCTCACCCGTATAGGCATCGCGTCCGCTACCCATCACCACTGCTTCATGGATGGCAACGCGATACGCTTCTCCGATGGCGCTGACATTGCCGCGCTTACGATCACGTTTTACGTGAGCCTGCGCCTTATGCGTGAGCCACCGTAAATATGTGGCTTGGTCGGCGATCCCAACGAGGAAGGCAGGCAGAGCGTATTTCTTCGACATTGCGTCTCCATCAGGTTGTTACTGATCATACCCGAACTTCCAAGGATGTTTGGAGGGTGACTAGCTTTGACACCTCCCGAACTGACTTGAGTTATCCTGAAGCCATCGGTACCTGTTTCGAGACGATGTTTTTGATCTTTGGCATATTGACTGTTATCCGGTTAACAGGTAAGGTTTTTCCATGTCAATCCAATCCTTCGCATGTGATGACACGAAAGCCCTGTTCACAACAGGTAGGTGTCGCCGATTCGCCAACATCAAGAACGTCGCCGAGCGGAAGTTGGCCCAGCTTGATGCCGCGCCTTCAGTGAGCTTTATGAAAGCTCCTCCGGGTAACGATTTGAAGGAGTACAGCGGCGCGTGGCATGTCCGGATCAACGATCAATGGCGCCTTACGTTCAAGTGGGGTGAAAACGGGCCCTACGATGTGCTGATCGAAGATCCTCATTAGCCGACGATCGCGAGGAACGGAAACGAAAAACGGAGTTCATCATGTTCAAAAATGGTATGCGTCCGGTCCACCCCGGCGAAATTCTGGTGGAAGACTACATCAAGCCCATGGGTGTTAGTGTGCGGGCGGTGGCGTTGGCCTTGCATGTCCCTTACTCGCGTCTCAGCGAAATCACCAAAGGCCAGCGAGGCGTGAGCGCGGATACGGCCCTTCGTCTCGAACGCTATTTTGGGAGCGAAGCGCAAGGCTGGTTGAACCTTCAAAGTGCCTATGATCTTCGTGTCGCCGAAATCTCTGCCGGAAAGGCGATCGCAAAGGCCATCAAGCCCCTTGCTCAAGCCCTTTAACTCGATAGCAATTGCGACCGTATCCGCCGGGTCGGTCAAATCTTTTGCTGGGAGCGCCGCAGCGCGGTGAAGGCGGCAAATTCCCATGAGCGGAAGCCGACCAGCAGGGTGAAGCCGTCGCGCTCCTGCGGCGCCAGTTTGCGGTCGCCTTGGTGCAGGCGCGCAAGTTCGCCGGCCAGTTGCTGGATACGCCCCACCAGCTCCTGCGCGCTCGGCAGCGACAGCCGTGCGGGCAGGCACAGCAAGGTCTCCCCGGCGCCGTCGAAGCTGCCGCCGAAGTAGTCGGCCACCGCGTGCTCGCGGAAAAATTGCTGCACCGGGCCGTCCGGCAGCCATCTAAAGGCGTTCGATACGCGCAGACGGTAGCGGTTCATCGGCTTGAGTTCGATCACGCCAAGGCGGTCCAGCTCGGCCAGCAGCATGATGCATTCGGGTTCGGTCAGGTCGTAGGTTTCCAGCACCTGCTCCAGGGTCCAGTGGCCGAGGCAGCAGATTGCCATCAGCAGCAGATGCGGCTGCGCCAGCAGCGATTTTTCCTGGGTCAGGGTCAGCGCGTCGGCCTGCGGCGTGGCGTCGGCGGCACCGCGCAGCACGTCCTCCATCGCCACCCCGGCCGCCTTGCAGATTTGCGCCAGCCGCGATAGCGACATGTCCTGCTGGCCGAACATGCGCTTGACGCTGGACTCGCTCATGGCGATGCGCTCGGCGAGCATTTTGTAGGTGACGCCGGCGGTCCGCATCTGGGTCCGCAGTACCTGCAACAGCAATTCCGGTGAACTCATGGATGCCCTTAGTAAAAAAACAAAGGTATCGTAGCACGGTACTTGCTGTGCTGAAAAGTGGTTCCTGGAACATTCAAATAGGACAACGCGCGGATGTGGGCCACACTGCGTCCGCTGTCCCTCGTAGAAGGGACGGCGCCCAGAATCACTTCAAACCAGGAAACCTATGTCCACCATGATCAAAACCCTGTGCGCCGGCATGATTGCCGCGCTGTCCAGCTTCTCCAACGTCCAGGCGGCCGATGCCGCGCCTGTCTCTCCCGGCTACATCGGCGCGGATATCGGCGCCGTGGTCGCCAACGGCAACACCAGTGCGCTCACCCGGGTCTACGGCGGCCTGACGATGGGCAGCAGCGTGGCGTTCGACCTGCGGCAGGTGCATGCGTTGGAATTGATGTTGTTTACGACGAGGCTGAGGGACGACGGTTTTGGCCAGTACGACTATTACATCTCTGGCATCAAGACGCGGGCCAACGGTGTTGCCCTGAGCTGGACCACCGCCGTGAAATTGAATGACAACTGGTCGCTGACCAGCAGGTTGGGCGCGACATACACGCACGCCAAGAACAGCTATGACACCCCGAACGCCTACAGCTGGAGCCGCGACACGGCCAACGTCATCGCCGGCGTGGGCGCGGCCTACAAGCTCAGTCGGAACGTTTCCGCCACGGTGGACGTGAACTACATGCCGATCAAGCTCGACAGCTACAGCAAGAGCGATGCGGCCGTGGTGAGCGCCGGCCTCAAATACAACTTCTAGATCACCCGAGAGCGGGCGCCACCACCGGCGCCCGCTGACGGTTTTACTGCTCGTCCGGGTCCGGCTTCAGCCTGGCCTTGGCCAGCAGGCGCTTGGCGGCCTGGCGTTCGGCCGCCGCCGGTTTGGCGTGCGGGCCGGCGCCGCCGGCGCGCGCCTTGGCCGCCAGCGCCACCGGGTTGCGCGGCGGCTTTTGCGACGGCTCCACTCGGATCGTCATCTTCTGCCGCGTCGACAAGGCCTTGTTCGCCATCTTGGTCCCTTCCTTACAGCACGCGGTTACAGCACATACCGCGACAGGTCTTCGTTGACCGCCAGCGCGTCGAGCCGCTCGTTGACGTAGGCCGCGTCGATGGTGATGACCTTGCCGCCGTCCTCGCTGGCGGTGAACGACAATTCCTCCAGCAGCTTTTCCATCACCGTGTACAGACGCCGCGCGCCGATGTTCTCGGTGCGCTCGTTGACCGAGTAGGCGATCTCCGCCAGGCGCGTGATGCCCTCCGGCGAGAACTCGATCTTGACGTTCTCGGTTGCCAGCAGCGCCTCGTACTGCTTGGTGAGGCAGGCGTCGGTGCTGGTGAGGATGCGCTCGAAATCGGCGATCGACAGCGACTCCAGTTCGACCCGGATCGGGAAGCGGCCCTGCAGCTCCGGGATCAGGTCGGACGGCTTGGCCAGGTGGAAGGCGCCCGACGCGATGAACAGGATGTGGTCGGTGCGGATCATGCCGTACTTGGTGTTGACGGTGGTGCCCTCGACCAGCGGCAGCAGGTCGCGCTGCACGCCGGCGCGCGAGACGTCGGCGCCGCCCACTTCCGAGCGCGAGGCGATCTTGTCGATCTCGTCGAGGAAGACGATGCCGTTCTGCTCGACGTTCTGGATCGCCTTCTGCTTCATCTCGTCGTCGTTGACCAGCTTGGCGGCTTCCTCGTCGATGAGGAACTTCATCGCCTCCTTGATCTTGACCTTGCGCGCCTTCTTGCGCGCGCCGCCGATGCCGGAGAACATCGACTTGATCTGTTCGGTCATTTCCTCCATGCCCGGCGGGGCCATGATTTCCATCTGCGGGCCGGTCTCGGCCAGTTCGATCTCGATTTCCTTGTCGTCCAACTCGCCCTGGCGCAGACGCTTGCGGAAGGTCTGGCGCGTGGCGTCGCCGGCCTGCGGCGCGTCCGACGGCGTCGACTGGTGGAAGCCGAAGTCGCGCGCCGGCGGCAGCAGGATGTCGATCACGCGGTCCTCGGCGGCATCCTCGGCGCGGGTGCGCACCTTGGCCATCTCTGCCGAGCGGGTCTGCTTGATGCCGATGTCGATCAGGTCGCGGATGATGGTGTCGACGTCGCGGCCCACATAGCCGACCTCGGTGAACTTGGTGGCCTCGATCTTGATGAACGGCGCGTCGGCCAGCTTGGCCAGGCGGCGCGCGATCTCGGTCTTGCCGACGCCCGTCGGGCCGATCATCAGGATGTTCTTGGGCGTGATCTCGTGGCGCAGCGGCTCCTCCACCTGCTGGCGGCGCCAGCGGTTGCGCAGCGCGATGGCGACCGCCTTCTTGGCCTTGCCCTGGCCGACCACGTGTTTGTCGAGTTCGCCGACGATTTCATGGGGAGTCATGTTCATGCTGGTTCCAGTGTTTCAACGATGTGATTCAAGTTGGTGTAGATGCACAACTCGCCCGCGATGGTCAGTGACTTTTTGACGATTTCGGCGGGCGACAGTTCCGTGTTTTCCACCAAAGCCTTGGCGGCGGACTGGGCGTAGGTTCCGCCCGAGCCGATGGCGCCGATGCCGTCCTCCGGCTCGAGCACGTCGCCGTTGCCGGTGATCACCAGGGTCGACTCGCTGTCGGCCACCAGCAGCATCGCCTCCAGGCGGCGCAGCACGCGGTCGGTGCGCCAGTCCTTGGCCAGCTCGACGGAGGCGCGCAAGAGGTTGCCCTGGTGTTTTTCCAGCTTGCCTTCAAAGCGGTCGAGCAGGGTGAAGGCGTCGGCGGTGCCGCCGGCGAAGCCGACCAGGACCTTGCCCTGGTAGACCTTGCGCACTTTGCGGGCCGTGCCCTTCATGACGATGTTGCCCAGCGTAACCTGGCCGTCGCCGCCGAGGGCGACGTCTTTGCCGCGGCGCACGCACAGGATGGTGGTACCGTGAAATTGTTCCATATTGACCTCAGAGTAATGACGCGAACTGCTTCAAGACTGAAAAGTGGGGCTGGAAACCGGAATTGCAAGTTAGTACAAATTAGTACTTGTGCGGATAGAGCCGGGCGATGTCGCCGTAGCCGAGTAATCTTAACAGGGCCGTGACCAGATGGTTCACGTCGCGGAATTCGATTTTGCGGCCCTCGGCGGCGAGCGGCTGCAGGCAGGCGTGCAGGCCGATGGCGGCCGGATAGTCGATGCGCAGCAGCCGCGAGCAATCGAACACGATGGTCTGGTATAGCCCGGCATAGTGCTCGATGGCCGGCAGCAGCGGGCCGAGCTGGTTTTCCATGACCGAAGGCAACATGAAGCGGTCCGGCGACGCCGGCAACCGCTGGGCCGGCGCCATCGCCACCTTGTGCGGAGCGACGAACGATGGCGGCGACACCTCGAAGGTGACGCAATAGTCCATGCCGGTTTCCTCGAATTCCTTTTCGCGGTTCAGCAATTGCAGCAGTTCGAGCAACAGCAGCCACGGCCCCTCGGTGTCGTCGGGGCGGCCGATGGCGATGCCGGCGCGGATCTGCGCGGCCAGTTCGGCCGCGCCCATCAGGATCAGTTCGCGCTGGAGGGCCTGCAGCCGGCGCAGGGTGTCGAGCAGCAGCCAGCAGGCGGACGCCTCGATGTCGGTGACGCGATGAAATTCCAGCCGCAGCACCGGGTGCGCGTCGGCCAGGCGCAGCAGGTCTTCGAGCTGGCTGGCGATCTGTTCGCCGAGCACGCCGCTGAAGGTGGCGGTGGGCGTCACGCCGGCCCAATCGGGCGAGGCGGCCGCCGGGTCGGCCGGCGCGCGCCACGGCGGCGGCGAGGTTTCGAAGGTGCTGACATAGTCGATCGACAGGTTGTCGAAGCGCTCCTGCTGGCCGCCGACCTGGTACAGGTCGAACAGCATCCACCAGACGGTGCGGTCCTGGCTGGCGCCCACGCTGTCGGTCAGCATTTGCTCGGCCGCCGCGCTTTGGCCGTTGGCATAGAGGATGGCGATCTCCTCGACCACCGGCGCGGACTGCGCCGCCACGGCCGCCTCGGGCAGGTCGTCGTCACGCAGCAGCAGGGTGGTGGGGAGGTCGGCCAGCGCCTCGGTGTCGGGGCCGTCGCCAGCGGCGCCGCCGGCCCGTCCCGGGCGCTGGCGCTGGCTGCCCCAGGCCGGTTCCGGCTCGTTAAAGATGTCGAACGCCATCGCCGATTCGATGGCGTCGATTTTCATGGCGGTGGCGCGGGCGATCTCGCGTTGGCGCGCCTGCTGGTGCTGGCGCGCGGTTTCGCTGTTGGCGGCCAGCCGCGCGGCGGCGTCGTCGCTGAGCGGGTCCGGCGCCTCGTCAGGGCGCCCTTGATCGGTTTTTTTGAATAGCGAAAACAGTCCCACGCTTTCCTCGTTGTCGTCGGGCGTCAGCGTAGTGTAGCGGAAGGGAAAGAGGATTACTTGTTACGGATGGGAAGGGTGTATAGAAAACACGTAAAACAGCACGTAAAAAAGCACGCGGCGGGCGCGTGCTTTCCGACTTGCGTCGGCCGGCCGCGTGTGGCCGGCCGGCGGACTCAGTCGCCGTACAGTTTTTGCTTCAGTTCGCGGCGCTGTTGCGCTTCCAGCGACAGGGTGGCGGTCGGACGGGCGATCAGGCGCGGGATGCCGATCGGCTCGCCGGTTTCCTCGCACCAGCCGTAGTCGCCGCCGTCGATGGCGACGATCGACTGCTGGACTTTCTTCAGCAGTTTGCGCTCGCGGTCGCGGGTGCGCAGTTCCAGCGCGTGTTCTTCTTCGATCGTGGCGCGGTCGGCCGGGTCCGGTACGAGCACGGTTTCGCGCAGGTGTTCGGTGGTTTCGCCGGCGTTTTTCAGCAGCTCTTTCTCAAGGGCCTGCAGCTTTGCTTTGAAAAACGCCATTTGTGCCGGATTCATGTAATCCTTTTCATCCATCTTCAGAATTTCTTCTTCGGTCAGGACGCGGTCGGCGGCGGCGGGGGTCGATTTATTAGTTTTGGTCATAACTTCGCTTACCTTCGATACGACAGAGTTTTCAAATTAATCAGCCCGGATTTCGTGGCAATCACCGTGGCAACTTGGTGACAACTTAGTGACAAATTGCCATCCCCACAAAACCCGGATAGTTTATACCAGACATTGTTCCAAACCGCTAATAAAGATGTCTTTTGGCAGATTTTTACCTATAAACACCATTTTGCTGCCGCGAACGTCGTTTTCTCCCCATTTCGCGCCCAGATCGCTGCCCATAATTTGGTGCACGCCCTGGAACACCACCTTGCGATCGGCGCCCTGCATCAACAATACGCCTTTGTAGCGCAGCATGCGAGGACCATAGACGTTTACCAGCCCGCCGAGGAATTCGTCCAGCTTGGCGGTGTCGAACGGGCGTGTACTTTTGAACACAAACGCGGCGATGTCGTCGCTGTGGTGGCCGTGGTGGTGGTTGTGGTCGTGACCGCCGTGGCCGTGGCCTTCATGGCCGTGATCGTGGCCATCGTTGTGACCATGATTGTGGCCGCAGTGCTCGTCGTGCACGTGGTCGTCGTCGTGGACCTGGTCGGTCGTCAGGAAGTCGGGGTCCAGTTCCAGCTTGTCATTCAGGTTGAAGCCTTTGAGGTCCAGCACGTCGGTCAGCGGGGCGCGGCCGAAATCTGCCTTGCCGATCGGCGCGCGCGGATTGATGCGCTTGAGGCGGGCGGTCAGGGTGGCCAGCTCTTCCTCGGTGACCAGGTCGGTCTTGGACAGCAGCATCTTGTCGGCGAACCCGACCTGGCGCTGCGCTTCCTCGTGCTGGTCCAGTTGGTCCATGGCGTGGCGCGCGTCGACCACGGTGACCACCGCGTCCAGCATGTAGTGAGTGCCCACTTCCTCGTCGACGAAGAAGGTCTGCGCCACCGGGCCCGGATTGGCCAGGCCGGTGGTCTCGATGACGACGCGGTCGAAGTGCAGCTCGCCGGCAGCGCGCTTTTGCGCCAGGCCGGTCAACGCCACAATCAGGTCGCCGCGCACGGTGCAGCAGATGCAGCCATTGTTCATTTCGACGATCTGTTCGCCGCTATCCTGGACCAGGATTTCGTTGTCGATGTTTTCCTGCCCAAACTCGTTTTCGATGACGGCGATGCGCATGCCGTGCTGTTCTTGCAAGATGCGGTTGAGCAACGTGGTCTTGCCGGCGCCAAGGAAGCCGGTCAGGATGGTGGTGGGGATCAGTTCCATGTTCAAGCAGCCTGAGTCTGGTGGTCGGGAACCCTATATGGGGCTCAACTGCAAAAATGCAATCGGCCGATTATGCCGGAATTTCAATTGTGCTAGCAATTGGTCCGATTGAGCAGTGTCAGTACGGGCCTGATTTACACGTTATTCGCCGTGCTGTTCGTCGTATTCCCGCTCTTTATTTCACCTTGGCGCGCGGATGGGCCTTGTCGTACACCTCGGCCAGATGCTGGAAATCGAGGGCGGTATAGACCTGCGTCGAGCTGATGCTCGAATGCCCCAGCATTTCCTGCACCGCCCGCAGGTCGCCCGACGATTGCAGCACGTGCGAGGCGAAGGAATGGCGCAGCATGTGCGGGTGCACGTGCACCGGCGCGCCGCCTGCCACGCCATGGGCCTGCAAGCGCTGCTGGATGACGCGCGGCGAGACCCGGGTGCCACGGGTGCTGACGAACAGCGCGTCGCCGCCGTCGACCGGCGCCGGGCGCACGGCGATCCATGCCGCCAGCGCATCGAGCGCGGCGGCGCCCACCGGCACCACGCGGCGCTTGTTGCCCTTGCCGGTGACGATCACTTCGCGGTTGTCGAGGTCGACCCAGCCCAGCGCGTCCTTGCCGGCGGTCAGGTCGAGGCCGGCCAGTTCGGACACCCGCAGGCCGCTGGAATACAACAGTTCGAACATGGCGCGGTTGCACAGGTCCGCCGGTTCGGTGCCGGTACCGGCGCGTGGCGTGGACGGCGCGACCAGCCGCACGGCGTCGTCGACCGACAGCGCGCGCGGCAATGTCTTGGCGCGTTTGGGCGCGCGCACGCCCTGCACCGGATTGGACGACAGCGCGATGCGGTCGCCCAGCCAGCCGAAAAATCCGCGCCAACTGGAGAGTTTGCGCGCGATAGAGCGCGGATCGAGGTCTTTTGCGTGCAGTTTGGCGGTCAGCCGCCGGATCAGGAAATGGTCGATCGCCTGCCAGTCGTGGCCGTCCGACAGCGCGGCCAGCTCTTGCAGGTCGCGCGCATAGGCGGAGGTGGTGTGCGCCGACAGCTTGCGCTCGGTGCGCAGATAGCCGAGATAGGCGTCGATCCAGGCCAGCTTGCTGTCCGGTTCGGCGCCCATGGTGTCGCCCCTTAGGCCAGCAGCCAGGCCAGCGCGGTGCTGGAGGTTTCGCCGATGTGGACCAGGAAGTCGGTCGCCATCAGCGAGGTGAAGCGGGCCGGATCGGCCGAGCCCAGGATCAGCAGGCCGAAGGCGTTCTTGTTGCCCGGCTTGCGCAGCGGGATGATCACGGTCGAGGTGATGCCGGAGGCGTCGTCGAGCCAGCGCACCGCTTCGAAGTCCTTGTTGGTGCCGCAATACGGCGCCATCAGGCTGTTGGCGAAGATGCGCGCGTCTTCAGACACGCCTTTGACGAACCATTCGCCGTCGTACTCGGCCTCGGTGTCCCAGATGCGCAAGGTCACCTGCGGCACGTCGAAGGCCGACTTCAGGCCGCTGACCACCGAGTGTGGCATGGAACCCACATCCTCGGCTTCCAGCAGCACCTTGGTCCAGCGGTGGAACTTGTTGGCGATGGCTTCGTTTTCGGAAGCCAGCCGCATCAGGTTGCTCATGCGCAGTTCCAGCGCCTTGTACTTGTCGCGCATCACTTCCATCTGCCGCTCCTGCAGCGAGACGGCGCGGCCGGTGATGGGGCTGGCCAGTTTGATTTCACCGAGCAAGTCAGCGTGTTCTTCGAAGAAGTGCGGGTGGTCTGTCAGATACTGCGCAACAAGTGTGGAATCCAGTGGGACGGTCATGGGTACTCTATATGTGGTTAGGCCAGGCGCAGCGTAATTGTTCACGCGCCGGCGGCGGCTCGTGGCGGATTGCGCCGTTCCGGCTAATCCGCCCTACGACACATTTTAACCGACGCAAGGGTTTGTACTAAACGAAAACTGTGCGATGCGGCACGCGAAAAAAAACGGACAAGGTCGCCCTTGTCCGTATCCCCAACGTCACACCAGCGGTTCTTGCCGACCGCGAGGTTTAGAAGTTGTGATGTATGCCGAGACTGTAGAAATTAAACGTCGCGGCAGGGGTGATTTTTTTGCGGGCCGCATCGACGTACAGATAGGTGCGGGCCGACAGGTTGTAGTCGTAACCGATCGAGACCTGTTTGGTCTTGGCGATGTTCGGATTGTTGGCCTGGTTGTCAGGTTTTTTCTGGCCGTAACCGGCGCGGATCAGGCCAGGGCCGATCGTGTAGTTGGCGCCGATCAGCCATGCCTTGGTTTCAGGATTGATCAGTACGCTTTCTTCCTGGTCCTGCTTCTGGTACGAGCCCATCAGCTTCAAGGCCGGGATCGGTTTGAACGAGGCGCCGACCGACCACAGCTTGGTGTCGACGGCGTTGCGCTCATAGGCGCCATAGGCGGCGAACGGGCCGCTGGTAGCGGTGGCGCTGAGCGAGTAAGGCACCACGGCGGCCTTGCTATTGGCCGGGAACTGCGGCGCCAGCGTGGTGCCGCGGCCAATGATGACCGGGTTGTTGTTGGCTTCCTTGGAGGCCACGGTGGCGTTCAGCTGGAAGATGCCGCCGATCACTGGCGTGTTGTAGAACACGGCGTTGGAGAAGCGATTGGCCGAGTTACCGGCAGCGCTCAGCGGATCGCTGGTGTAGCCGGCCACTTGCAGGTCGGTCTGGTAGCCGGCGGAGGCCGGCATGCCGCTCCATGGCTCGAAGGCGGTGCTGGTTTCCTGGAACGCGGTCAGGCCGCGGCCGATGCGCACGGTGCCGAAGCCGCCTTGCAGGCCGACCCGGCTCTGGCCCTGGAACAGTGGGCGGGTGGTGTTTTCGATGACGCCGGTGTCCGGCTCATAGCGGATCTCCAGCTGGAACAGGGCCTTGAGGCCGTTGCCCAGGTCCTCGACGCCGCGGAAACCCAGCTTGTTGTTGTCGCGCTTGCCGACCAGAGTACTGGTGTTGCCGGAGTTGGTGCGCTTGGAAAGGCCTGCATCCAGAGTGCCATAAATGGCGACGGACGATTGCGCGGATGCAGCGCCGAACGCGCCCATGAGTGCCACGGCCACTAAAGATTTTTTGATCATTTGAGTTATTCCTTTTTAGAGAAAATCGTACAAAGTTCCAATGCTGTCGGGCCGCTGCATCTCTCCCCGGTTGGATCGAACCTTAAAGGCTCACCGGAACAAACGCGTTGGAATGGTCGACTATGGCGGCTTGTTTGTGTCAAAAGCAGGTGAATCGCGGCTTCTTGTTGTATTTTCGAAACGCTTGATCGGCAGTCCACAAGCCGCGCTCTTGGCCTTGGTCGTCACAGGGTCTAACCTGCTATTGGTGCATTATTTCTTTTCATGAAAGCATCAAAACAGTTCCAGCGTACAGGGGCGGCAGGGGGTTCGAGCTTGTGGCAGATCAAGCGGCCGCGCATTATGTCTAGGGTGTGGCGTCGATGGCACGCTACACTTGGAGTCTCATGGTGATCCGGCCCGTCTGGCAACGACGCCGATGCACCGCCCGCTTCGATAAATCACATTCATAGTGAGACGATGGCAAATCGAGAAGAGTTAGGGATCATACGGGGCGCCCGCGCGGGAGACGCGGTCTGCCAGTTAGCGTTGGGGAAGCTGTATCTGTTTGGCGGCGCCAGCCTTCCGTTGAGCTTGCCGACGGCGCTGCACTGGCTCAACCGCGCCGCGCTGCAGGACCAGGATGAAGCCTGGATGCTGATCGGCAGCCACGTCCCCTACGAACACGCCCAACACTGCCTTCCAGCCGTGCTGCCTTGGTACGACCGCGCGTACGACGCCGGCGTCGAGCAGGCCGGTGTGGTGCTCGCGCAACTGGTGCTGAACCAGCTCGCGCAGAACGACGCCTCCCTTGTCCCGCAACAGGCCCAGCTGCGCGACAAGGCGCTGCAAGCGCTCGACACGGCCGCCCGTTCCGGCTCGGTGGAGGCGCAATGGCTGCTGGCCCAGCAGGGCGGCGCGCCGGCGGCCAACGCGGCGCAGGTGCCGGCGTCGCCGTCCGCGCGCGCCGTACGCGGTCCGCGCCCGCCATCACATCGGGCCAGCGTGCGCCAGCCATGGCACGCGCACACGCTCGACCACGGCATGGCGCCGGCCCACTACGCGATGCTCGACGAAGCCTGGCACGGCGACCGTGACGTGTTTTTACAACGCGCGATGCCGCCGCTGCGCAAGCTGCTGGCCGACGCTCCGGGCGACGCCGAGGCGGCGCGGACGGCGGACTGGCCGCTCGGCCCGCAACAGCTGACTTTGCTTTCGCGCTGCGCCAGCCTGCTCGGCAGCGCGCCCGAGTACGAAGCCGAACTGCGGCAATGCCGCGAACTGGCCGCGCATGGCGGCGAGCGCTGCGCGCAGCTGGCGCTGGGCCTGTGGTTCGCGCGCATGGACAGCGACGGCAAGCGGCAGACCAAGGGCATCGCCGCCGTCAACTTCAAGCGGGCGATACGCTGGCTGACCCTGGCGGGCGAGCAGGGCCTGGCCGACGCCTGGTTCGCGTTGTCGCGCATTTATCTGAAACCGGAGTTCTCGCAGCGCTGCGTGGCCGAGGCATTATCCTATCTGGAGCGGGCGGCGGAAATGGGCCACTGCGGCGCCCAGCTCGAATGCGGCATGTACGCCTGGCGCAACCGCCGCAACGACGAGAGCAGCGACGTGCGCGCGGTGTATTGGCTGCAGAAGGCGGCGGCGCAGGGCTGCGACGAGGCGGACGCGGCACTGGAGCGGATCGCGCAGTCGCCCAAGGAGTCGGGCTGGACGGAAAGCATTGCCGGCTGCGTCACGCGCGAGCTGACGGTCAGCCAGCCGTTGCTGGCGGCGCGGCTGGAACTGGCGGAGTTGTTTGGATTGAGCCGGGCCGAAGCGCTGCTGCTCGATGTCAAGGCGGCCGACCAAGGGCATTGCCTGGTGGTCGATATCCGCGCAAGTTACGGGCGCAGCAAGCGGCGCTTGATTTTGCTGCGCACCGCCCGCGAGCGCCAGGCGCTGGACCGCATCAGCCGCCTGTTCGACGCGGTCGATGGCGGCCCGGATGGCCCGGAGGGCAATTACCGCCAGCGCCTGTACCGGCTCAAGACGTGGCTGCCGGCGGCGGACGGGGATGATCTGCTGGCTGCTTGAAGACCCGCACGGCCATCCGGGGTCGTACCCCTCGGGGTACGACCCCTAGTCGGTGGCGCATGCGTCGAGGCAAAAGGCCGCAGGGTCACCCGAATCAAATTTCCATCTCGCCTTCGAACACCGTCACGGCCGGGCCGGTCAGCAGCACCGGCTGGCCTTCGCCCGCCCAGCTGATCGACAGCTGGCCGCCGCGCGCGTCGACCCGCACCGGGCTGTCGAGCAGGCCGCGCGAAATGCCGGCCACCGCCGCCGCGCAGGCGCCGGTGCCGCAGGCCAGGGTCTCGCCGACGCCGCGCTCGAACACGCGCAGCTTGATGTGTCCGCGATCGACGATCTGCATGAAGCCGGCGTTGACCCGGTTCGGGAAACGCGGATGGTGCTCGATCAGCGGGCCGTTCAGTTCCACCGGCGCCGTGTCGACGTCGTCGACCACCTGCACCGCGTGCGGATTGCCCATCGACACGGCCGAGATCAGCACGCTTTCCTTGGCGCCCGCCAACTCCAGCACCAGCGGCCACAAGGTGGCGCCGCCCTGGCGTTCACCTTGCAAGCCTTCGGCGTCGAACGGCACGCGCGCGGGATCGAGCACCGGCGGCCCCATGTCCACGGTGATGCTGCCGTCCGCCTCCAGCCGGGGCGCGATCACGCCGGCCTTGGTTTCGACCTTGATGCTCTGCTTGTCGGTCAGCCTTTTTTCCGAGACGAACTTGACGAAGGCGCGCGAGCCGTTGCCGCACTGTTCCACTTCGCCACCGTCGGCGTTGAAGATGCGGTAGCGGAAATCGACATCGGGCTGGACGGATTTTTCCACCAGCAGGATCTGGTCGGCGCCGACGCCGAAGCGGCGGTCGCCCAGCAGCTTCCATTGCGCCGCCGTCAGGTCGATCTTCTGGTTGATGCCGTCGATGACCACGAAGTCATTGCCGGCGCCGTGCATTTTGGTGAATTTGAGTTTCATCGTCAGTCTTCTACTTGGAAGTTTGGTATAGCGAGGGCTCGCCGTTGGGCCGCGTCTTGAAGCGCTTATGCGTCCAGAAATACTCCGACGGCGCTTCGCGCACCCTTTCCTCGATGAACTCGTTCATGCGGCGGGTGGCGGCGACCATGTCGGGTCCCGGGTAATTGTCCCACACCGGATAGAACTTCACACGATAACCTTGATAGTTTGGCAGGAAGGTGGCGATCACCGGCATCACCTGGGCGCCGGTGGTGGCGGCGATGCGCGCCGTGGCCGTCAGGGTGGCCGCCTGGATGCCGAAGAACGGCACGAACTCGGCATCCTTTTCGCCGAAGTCCATGTCCGGCAGCATGAAGTAGGGCAGCTTGTCGCGCAGCGCCCTCAGGATGGGCTTGATGCCGTCCTGGCGGGTGAACAGCTTGACCGGCTTGAAGCGGGCGCGGCCGGCGCGCAGCACCTTGTCGAAGGCGGTGTTCTTTTGCTGCACATACATCGACGAGGCGCTGGCCACCATCGCGATCGAGGCGCCGGCCACGTCCAGGCAGACGAAGTGCGGGCACAGCAGGATGGTCGGCTGGGCCGTCATCTCCGCCACCGGCACCGGGCCAGGCTCGACCCGGATCAGTCGCCGCAGGCGCGCCTCGGAGGCCCACCACAGGATGCCGCGCTCCCACACGCTGCGCGAGTACGCCTGGAAATGGCCGCGCGCGATGTCAACCCGCTCGGCCTCGGTCAACTCCGGCATGCACAGGCGCAGATTGGTCAGCGCGATATGGCGGCGCGAGCGCAGGGTCATGAACAACAGGCTGCCGGTCAGCTTGCCGATACGGCCCAGCAGCGGCAGCGGCAGCCAGTGCAACAGCCACATCAATCCCAGCAGCAGCTTCATGCCTGGCCTCCCGCCGCGACCGGCGCGGCGATGCCGGCCGGCACCTTGTAGCGGTTGTAGCTCCAGTAATACTGTTCCGGATTGCGGGCGATCAGGCGCTCCATGGCGGCGTTGATGGCGCGCGCCTGCTCGGCCGTGCCGCCGTCGAGCGAGCCGTCGAACGGCACGAAGCGCACGACGAAACCTTTGCCGCCGGGCAGGCGCTCGGCGTAGGTCACGATGATGGTGGCGTCGCCCATCTGCGCCAGTTTGGCCGGCAGCGTCATGGTGTAGGCGCTGCGGCCGAAGAAATCGGCCCACACGCCTTCGCCCTCCTGCGGCACCTGGTCGGGCAGCACGCCGATCGGCTTGCCTTTCTTAAGGAACTTGGCCAGCATGCGCACGCCCGACATATTGGCCGGCGCCAGCAGCAGGTTCTTGCGCGCGCGCGCGCCCTCGACCAGCGGCTTGAGCGCGGCCTGTTTGGGCGGGCGGTACATCACCATCAGTTCGGTGCGCAGCGCAATTTCCTGCGCGACGATTTCAAAACAGCCCAAGTGTGGCGTCAGGAACACGATCCCGCGTCCCGCGTCCAACTCCGTTTGCACCAGGTCCCAGTTCTCCGCGTGGGCCAGGCGCGACACCCGCCCGGGCGACGCGCACCAGACAAATGGCAGTTCGACGATACTTTTTCCGGCCTCGGCGATGGCGGCCGACAGGTGCCCCGAATAGCCCGCAAGGGCCATGTTCTCGCGCATACGCCGACGATGCGAGGGAGAACACAGATAAACGAGCCAGCCCAGCGCGGCGCCCACCGCGTGCAGCAGCGGCAGCGGGAAAATGGATAAAAAGCGGAAAAGATAAACAAGCATGAAGTTAAATCGTTAATATCAAGGAGTGTTCGGCTGCTGTTGCTATAGCCAAAATTTTTTTAAGAAGCGTAAAATACCACGTATGCAGTAACCGCTGAGTTAACAGACAACTTGCGAAGCGGAATATAAATATCGCTAAAGCGTCGCAAGCCGTATTGGGTGAGCGACAACCATTCTCAACCAGTATCAGGAGCTTGCGATGTCAAACGATTATCTTTTCACTTCCGAATCCGTCTCGGAAGGCCATCCGGACAAGGTCGCCGACCAAATCTCGGACGCCATTCTGGACGCCATCCTCGAGCAGGACCCGAAAGCCCGCGTCGCCGCCGAAACGCTGTGCAACACTGGCCTGGTCGTGCTGGCCGGCGAAATCACCACGCACGCCAACGTTGATTATATTCAAGTGGCGCGCGAAACCATCAAGCGCATCGGCTACGACAACACCGACTACGGCATCGACTACCGCGGTTGCGCGGTGCTGGTGGCCTACGACAAGCAGTCGCCGGACATCGCCCAGGGCGTCGACGAAGGCGCCGGTATCGACCTTGACCAGGGCGCCGGCGACCAGGGCCTGATGTTCGGCTACGCCTGCGACGAGACGGCCGAGCTGATGCCCGCCGCCATCCACTACGCGCACCGCCTGGTCGAGCGCCAGTCGCAGCTGCGCAAGGACGGCCGCCTGCCATGGCTGCGCCCGGATGCTAAATCGCAAGTTACGCTGCGCTACGTCAACGGCCGTCCGGTCTCGGTCGACACCGTCGTGCTGTCGACCCAGCACGCGCCGGAAATGCAGCACAAGCAGATCGAAGAGGCGGTGATCGAGGAGATCATCAAGCAAGTGCTGCCGCGCGAATGGCTCACCGACACCAAATACCTGGTCAACCCGACCGGCCGCTTCGTCATCGGCGGCCCGCAGGGCGACTGCGGCCTGACCGGCCGCAAGATCATCGTCGACACCTACGGCGGCGCCAGCCCGCACGGCGGCGGCGCCTTCTCCGGTAAAGATCCAACGAAAGTGGACCGTTCGGCCGCCTACGCCGCGCGTTACGTCGCCAAAAACGTCGTCGCCGCCGGCCTGGCGCGCCAATGCCAGGTGCAGGTCAGCTACGCCATCGGCGTGGCCCGTCCGATCAACATCACGGTGTACACGGAAGGCACGGGCGTCATCGCCGACGACAAGATCGCCGCACTGGTGATGGAGCACTTCGACCTGCGTCCGAAAGGCATCGTGCAGATGCTCGACCTGCTGCGTCCGATCTACGCCAAGACCGCCGCCTACGGCCACTTCGGCCGCGAAGAGCCGGAATTCACGTGGGAGCGCACCGACAAGGCCGCGATCCTGCGCGCCGCCGCCGGCCTGAAATAAAGCCACGCCGGGGAGAGCCGTTGTTGGTGGTTACTCCCCGGATTGAAGTGTTGCTTGAACCTCGCTTGACCCAGCTAATTTGGCGCGGCGCCTGTGCTGCGCGCCAAGGTGGTGCTAGAATGCACCTTCCGAGGAGCGCTGCGACGAATTCATTTTTGCCAGGCTCGGAATCTGCAACCGCGCTCACGTTACTTTTTTCTAACTGAAAGGAGGGCGTGATGAACGCCGTACTCAAATCCGCACAAGACTACCTGGTCGCCGATATCTCCCTGGCCTCCTGGGGTGACAAAGAAATCCGCATCGCCGAAACCGAAATGCCAGGTCTGATGGCGATCCGCGAGGAATTCGCCGCCGCCCAGCCGCTCAAGGGCGCGCGCATCACCGGTTCGCTGCACATGACCATCCAGACCGCCGTGCTGATCCAGACGCTCGAAGCGCTGGGCGCCAAGGTCCGTTGGGCTTCGTGCAATATCTACTCGACCCAGGACCACGCCGCCGCCGCCATCGCCGCCGCCGGCACGCCGGTGTTCGCCATCAAGGGCGAAACGCTGGACGAATACTGGGACTACACCCATCGCATCTTCGAGTGGCCTGCCGACGCCGCCGGCAACGCCGTTTATTCGAACATGATCCTCGACGATGGCGGCGACGCCACGTTGCTGCTGCACCTGGGCGCGCGCGCCGAAAAAGACCTCTCGGTGCTGGCCGCGCCGGGTTCGGAAGAAGAGATCTGCCTGTTCAACGCCATCAAGGCGCACCTGGCGATCGACCCGGCCTGGTACTCCAAGCGTCTGCCGCAGATCATGGGCGTGACCGAGGAAACCACCACCGGCGTGCACCGCCTGTACCAGATGCATAAGGACGGCAAGCTGGCCTTCCCGGCGATCAACGTCAACGACTCCGTCACCAAGTCGAAGTTCGACAACCTGTACGGCTGCCGCGAGTCGCTGGTCGACGGCATCAAGCGCGCCACCGACGTCATGATCGCCGGCAAGGTCGCCGTCATCGCCGGTTACGGTGACGTCGGCAAGGGCTCGGCCCAGGCCATGCGCGCGCTGTCGGCGCAGGTGTGGGTCACCGAAATCGATCCGATCTGCGCGTTGCAGGCGGCGATGGAAGGCTACCGCGTCGTGACGATGGACTACGCCGCCGAACACGGCGACATCTTCGTCACCTGCACCGGCAACTATCACATCCTGACCGAGAAGCACATGCTGGCCATGAAGGACCAGGCCATCGTCTGCAACATCGGCCACTTCGACAACGAGATCGACGTCGCCGCCCTCAAGAAGTACACTTGGGAAAATATCAAGCCGCAAGTCGACCACGTGATCTTCCCGTCGGGCAAGCGCATCATCCTGCTGGCCGAAGGCCGCCTGGTGAACCTGGGTTGCGGCACCGGCCACCCGTCGTACGTGATGAGCTCGTCGTTCGCCAACCAGACCATCGCCCAGATCGAGCTGTTCGCCAACACCGACAAGTACCCGGTCGGCGTCTACGTGCTGCCGAAGCACCTGGACGAGAAAGTGGCGCGCCTGCAGTTGAAGAAACTGAACGCGCAACTGACCGTGCTGACCGAAGAGCAAGCGGCCTACATCGGCGTGACGCAGGAAGGTCCGTACAAACCGGACCACTACCGTTATTAATCTGACGGCGTGAGGCGGGGCCGGCATCTGTTGCCGGCCTTGTTTTTATCTAGATATTTTTTGCAGCGAGACTTAGTTATGCGTTTGGTCCTTACCTGGTTAATCAATGCGGTTGCCCTGCTGGCAATTCCCTACCTGATGCATTCTGTCGATGTCATAAGCATAGGCGCAGCCCTCGTCGCGGCTTTCGTACTGGCCCTTGTAAACACGCTGATCCGCCCCGTCCTGTTGCTGTTGACCTTGCCCGTGACCATGCTGTCGCTGGGACTGTTTATCTTCGTCATCAACGGCTTCATGTTCTGGCTGGTGGCGCAATTCGTCGACGGTTTCCACGTCGACAGCTTCCTGTCGGCGATCGGCGGCGCACTGTTGTACAGCGTGATTTCCTGGGCTCTGTCTACCTTACTTTTGAAGAACTCAGATGGCTAATCATAATTTCAGTATCGAATTCTTTCCGCCGAAGACGGCGGAAGGCGCGGAAAAGCTGCGCGTCACGCGCGCCAAGCTGTCCGAACTGAAACCCAAATATTTTTCCGTGACCTTCGGCGCCGGCGGCAGCACCCAGCGCGGCACCCTGGACACGGTGGTCGAGATCCTGGCCGCCGGCGAGGACGCCGCGCCGCACCTGTCGTGCGTCGGCGGCACGCGCGAGTCGATCCGCGCCATCCTGGCCGAATTCAAGTCGCACAACATCAAGCGCATCGTCGCGCTGCGCGGCGACCTGCCGAGCGGCTACGGCGCGTCCGGCGAATTTCGTTACGCCAACGAGCTGGTTGAGTTCATCCGCCAGGAGACGGGCGAATGGTTCCACATCGAAGTGGCGGCCTATCCGGAGGTGCACCCGCAGGCCAAGTCGCCGCAGGACGACCTGCTGGCGTTCGAGCGCAAAGTGAAGGCCGGCGCCAACGCCGCCATCACGCAGTATTTCTACAACGCCGACGCCTATTTCCAGTTCGTCGACCAGACCAGCAAGATGGGTATCAGCGTGCCTATCGTGGCCGGCATCATGCCGATCACGAACTACACGCAGTTGATGCGCTTCTCCGACATGTGCGGCGCCGAGATCCCGCGCTGGGTGCGATTGAAGCTGGCCAGCTACGGCGACGACACCGCGTCGATCAAGGCCTTCGGCCTCGATGTCGTGTCGCAGTTGTGCGAGCGCCTGCTGGCCGGCGGCGCGCCGGGGCTGCACTTCTACAGCATGAACCAGGCCGCGGCGACCACCGCGCTGTGGCAACGCCTGGTGTGACTGTCGGCGCATACGCGTAACCCGCAAACCGACGCGGGGTCGTACCCCAAGGGGTACGACCCCTGTGGCCGCACTGTGGGTTAAATGTCCGCGATTTCCGTGACGATGCGGTCCAGCGCCACATCGTGCGCGTCGCCGTCGAACTTCACCTCCAGGCAGCTGTACGCGATGCCCACCGTCTCCGGACGCGGCGAGCGCGCCAGGGTGCGGTCGTAAAACCCTCCGCCATAGCCTAATCGATATCCCTCCGGGTTGTATCCCAGACAAGGCACCAGCAACGCCGGCGGATACGCCGCCGCGAGCCGCAAATCCGCCGGCACCGCCACCCCCATCGCATCCTTGACCATCGACTCGCCGATACGCCAGTCGGCGAATTCCAGCGCCGCGTGTTTTTCCACCACCACCGGCAGCAGCAGCCGCGCGCCCAGGCGCTCCAGCTCCACGTAGGCGGCCTGCAGATCGGGCTCGTCGCGCAACGGCCAGTACACGCCCAGCGCCGCCGGCCGCGCCGCGCGCCACCACGCGATCACCCGCGTGCCGATGGCATGGTCCCACGCCGCCCGCGCGGCCGGGTCGAGCGCGCGCCGCGCGGTCAGCAACTGCTTGCGCAAATCGGCCTTTTGCGTAGCGGCCGGGGCTATTCGTTCGCTCTCGGCACGTGGTATTCTAGGGTCGCTGGTCATGGATTCATCGCTGGTCATGGATTCGGTTGTCGCTTCGTACACTGCTTAAAGAGAGTTTCACATTGATTTCCGCTTCGAAATGGATTGCCGGCGTTGTCGTCGTGGCCTGGGTTGCGTTCAACCCGTCGTATATGTCGCAGGCCCACGCCGAGGATATCGGCGCCGAGACCAAGCGGCAGGACGATGCCTTCCTGCTGATGCGCGACGCGGTGCGCCAGGACGACGCGGCCAAGGTGGATTTCTACGCGGCCCGTCTCGCCAATTATTCCATTCCTTCGTATGTCGATTATTATCGGCTCAAATCGCGCCTGAAGGACGCCTCCTACGCCGAAATCCGCGATTTCATGAAGCGCTACGAAGGCCAGGCCATCGTCGACCGCTTGCGCAACGACTGGCTGCTGGACCTGGGCCGCAAGCGCGACTGGGTCACCTTCGACGAGCAGCTGCCGCTGTTTGTGCTGAACGACGACACCCAGGTCAAATGCTACGCGCTGCAATCGCGCGCGCTCAAAGGCCAGAAAGTGGCCGACGAGGCGCGCGCCCTGCTCACATCCCCAGCGGTCTACGGCGAACCCTGCGCGGGCCTGATCGCGACCCTGTTCCAGACCGGCCAGTTCGACGCCAACGACCTGTATGAACAACTGCGCCTGTCCGGCGAATTCAACGCCACCGGGCAGGCGCGCCGCATCGTCGCCCTGCTGGGCGGGCCGGAGAAAAAGGCGGTGCAGGCGATCGACACGCCGGCCCTGGCCTTGGCCAAGGGGCCGGGCAGCGGCCGCACCGAGCATGAGATCTTCGTGGTGGCCGTCGGCCGCATGGCCAAGACCAGCGTCAAGCTGGCGTCGCTGGCGCTGGAGAAGGCCTCGTCCCAACTGACGCCGCTGGAGCGGCAGGAGGGCTGGGCGGCGATCGCGCTGCAATCGTCCTATTCGCTGGACACCGACACCGCCGAATACTGGCGCCGTTCGAACGGCGCCAAGCTGTCCATCGACCAGATCCAGTGGAAAACCCGCATCGCGCTGCGCGCCAGCGACTGGCGCCAGGTCAAGGCCAACATCCAGGCGATGCCCGCATCGCTGCGCGACGATCCGGCGTGGATCTACTGGATGGGCCGCGCGCTGATGGCCGAAGCCGGCGTGACCAGCCATCCGGCCGGCGAGGCCGAACGCCTGTTCCGCAGCATCTCGGACCAGCCCAACTTCTACGGCCAGCTGGCGCTGGAGGAAACCGGCAACCTGATTACCATCCCGCTGCCAGGCGCGCCGATCACCCCCGCCGAAATCGCGGCGATCGCCGCCAATCCCAACTTCCAGCGTTCGCTCAAGTTCTTCGGGATGCGCCTGCGCTTCGAGGGCACGCGCGAATGGAACTGGGGCCTGCGCGGCCTGGACGAACGCGGCTACCTGGCCGCCGCCGAATTCGCGCGCCAGAACGAGATCCTCGACCGCATGGTCAACACCTCGGACCGCACCCGCATCCAGGTCGACTACACGCAGCGCTTCCCGTCGCCGCACCACGACGTCATGCATCCGGCCACCCAGACGCTGGGGCTCGACAAGGCCTGGGTGTATGGCCTGATGCGGCAGGAGTCGCGCTTCATCCTCGGCGCGCAATCGCACGTCGGCGCCTCGGGCCTGATGCAGGTGATGCCGTCGACCGCGCGCTGGGTGGCCAAGAAACTGGGCCTGACCGACTTCGCGCAGGACATGCTGACCGACGTGCGCACCAACATCATGCTGGGCACGAACTACCTGAACATGGTGCTCGGGAACATGGACGGCTCCGAGGTGCTGGCCACCGCCGCCTACAACGCCGGGCCGGGACGCTCGCGCCGCTGGCGCGCCACCCTGACCAAGCCGATCGACAGCGCGATCTTCATCGAGACCATTCCGTTCTACGAGACGCGCACCTACGTCAAGAACGTGATGTCGAACGCCACCTACTACGCGGCGTTGTTCGAGGGCCGGCCGCAATCGCTGAAGGCGCGCATCGGCACCGTCGCGCCGCGCTCCTACACCCCCGAGGAAGAGCAGGAATCGAGCTACGGCTCGCGTTGACCACGCGTTGACCACGCATTGACCACATCATCATTACGGACGCATCATGCAGACCACCAAACTTGATCCCAGCCTGTCGAACACCCTGACCGCCGCGCGCGAGCCGGGCCTGACGCTCATCATCGGCAACAAGAATTACTCGTCATGGTCGATGCGGCCGTGGGTGGCGATGACCGCGTTCGGCATCCCGTTCCAGGAGGTCCGCGTGCTGCTCGACCAGGCCGACACCGCCAACCGCATCTGCGGCTACTCGGCCAGTGGCCGGGTGCCCGTGCTGCTCGCGGGCGAGATGACGATCTGGGACAGCCTGGCGATCTGCGAATATCTGGCCGAGCAGTTCCAGGAGCTGCATCTGTGGCCGCAGGACGTGGCCGCGCGCGCGATGGCGCGCTCGGTCTGCGCCGAGATGCATGCGGGCTTCGCCGACCTGCGCACATCGATGTCGATGAATATCCGCGCCAGCTTCCCCGGCAAGGGCCGCACCAACGGCACCCAGGCGGACATCGGCCGCATCAGCGAGATCTGGGAGGAGTGCCTGTCGCGCTTCGGCCACCACCAGTTCCTGTTCGGCGATTTCTCGATCGCCGACGCCTACTACGCGCCGGTGGTGATGCGCTTCCGCACCTACGGCGTGTCGCTGGCGCCGGCGCTGGACGCCTACTGTCAGCGCGTGCTGGCGCATCCGGCGGTGGCGCGCTGGGTGGCCGAGGCGCTGGCCGAAACCGAAACGGCGCCCAAGCACGACGCCGAGATGCCTGACTGACCATGATGCGGATTTATGTAGTCGGCGGCGCCGTGCGCGACCAGTTGCTTGGCCTGCCGGTCAAGGACCACGACCACGTGGTGGTCGGCGCCACGCCGGACGACATGCTGGCCCAGGGCTTCCGCCCGGTCGGCAAGGATTTCCCCGTGTTCCTGCATCCAAAGACGCAGGAGGAGTACGCACTGGCGCGCACCGAGCGCAAGACCGCGCCCGGCTACAAGGGCTTCGTGTTCCACACTTCCCCGGACGTCACGCTGGAGGAGGATTTGATCCGGCGCGACCTGACCATCAACGCCATCGCCCGCGCCGACGACGGCACCCTGACCGATCCCTTCGGCGGCCGCCGCGACATCGAGCAGCGCGTGTTCCGCCACGTCTCCGACGCCTTCGCCGAGGACCCGGTGCGCATCCTGCGCGTGGCCCGTTTCGCCGCCCGCTATAGCGACTTCCGCGTGGCGCCGGAAACCAATGCATTGATGCGCCAGATGACGGAGCAGGGCGAGGTCGACGCGCTGGTGCCGGAGCGCGTGTGGCAGGAGCTGTCGCGCGGGCTGATGGAAGACAAGCCCTCGCGCATGCTGGAAGTGCTGCGCGATTGCGGCGCGCTGGCGCGCATCCTGCCGGAGCTCGACGTCTTGTGGGGCGTGCCGCAGCCGGAGAAATGGCACCCGGAGATCGACACCGGCGTCCACATCCTGCAGGTGATCGATTGCGCCGCGCGGGCGGGGCTGGAACTGCCGACGCGCTTCGCCTGCCTGATGCACGACCTGGGCAAGGGCGTGACGCCGTCGGCCACCTGGCCGGCGCACCACGGCCACGAGGAGCTGGGCGTCAAACTGGTCGAGCAGGTGTGCAAGCGCCTCAAGGTGCCGACCGAGTGCCGCGACCTGGCCGTGATGACCGCGCGCGAACATGGCAACGTCGGCCGCGCGCTGCAACTGCGGCCCAACACCATCGTCAAGCTGCTGGAGCGTTGCGACGCCTTCCGCAAGCCGGCGCGTTTTTCGCAGATGCTGCTGGCGACCGAGTGCGATTCGCGCGGCCGGATCGGCCCCACAGCCAGCTATCTGGACGCGCCGTTCCCGCAGTTGGCGCATCTGGAGGCGGCGATGGCGGCCGCGCGCGGCGTCAACGCCGGCGAGATCGCCCAGGCCAGCGCCGCCAACCCCCAGCGCATACCGGAATACGTGCACAGCGCGCGGGTAAGGGCCGTCAAAGTGGCGCTGAAGGCGGCGGACGTCGAGGGCGAAGATGCAGGCGGCATGCCGCTGCCGCCCGCCGCCCCGGACGGCGGCCCCGCATAAACAGGAGTACAATGACGTCGATGGTGCGCTGCACCATGTCGCTGCACACTGTCTTTTTCGCCACTATGAACTCCCTCGACCTGTTCCAAAATCCGCTGCGCCGCTGGGGCAAGAACAAAGACGGCAAACACCGTCCGACGGTGCTCGTCAAAGAGCTGCAGGAGCGCGACCGCCGGCGCATGGTGAAGCACTTCCTTGAACTGGAAAGCAGCGACCGGCTGCTGCGTTTCGGCACCATGCTGCCAGACGAGCAGGTTGCGAAGTACGTCAACAACATCGATTTTTCGCGCGATATGGTGTTCGGCGTGTACAACCGCCTGTTCAAGCTGGTGGCCGTCGGCCACCTGGCCTTCGCGCCGCGCGACGAATCCAGGAGCGCCGTCACCGAGAAGGAGCGGGTGGCCGAATTCGGCGTCTCGGTCAGCAAGAGCGCGCGCGGCATGGGAGTCGGTTCCAAGCTGTTCGAGCGCGCCGCCATCCACTGCCGCAACAACGACGTCGACACCTTATATATGCACTGCCTGTCGTCGAACAAGACGATGATGCACATCGCGAAAAAAGCCGGCATGGAAATCCATCGCGACTACGGCGAGGCGGACGCCTATCTCAAACTGACACCGGCCAATCCGGCCAGCGTGCTGCAAGAGGCGCTGGACGAGCAATTCGCCACCCTGGACTACACCCTCAAGGCGAACAAGCGCTTCGCCACCAAATGGCTCGGTCGTTTGACCGGTCGAAAATAAATCGCATTTTCTCTCACTATAGTTAGAACCTTTACCGGCTGGCCTGGAATGAACGGTCAGACAAGATACGCAAACCGGTAACCAGGCTTTTCAACGTGCCGCTGATTTCCTCACTTCTGCCCATGCCATGGGCGGCGGACGCCCTGTGCGGCCCCCAGTTGCGGGCGCCCGACCTTGGCGTTTGCCTGCGGCTGCTGGTGCTTTCGCCGCTGCTGGAGGAGTGCGTGGTCCGCGCCGGCCTGCAGGAGTGGCTGCTACGGCGCTCGGCGCAGCGGCAAGGCCTCGGTTGGGCATGGCCGGCGCTGGTGTCGACGGCCGCTTTCGGCCTGCTGCACCTGGGCTCCGGCTGGCAGGCCGCCATCGCGGTGCTGCTACCTGGACTGGCGCTGGCGCTGCTATACCAGCGCACCCGCAACTGGTGGTGGTGCGCGCTGATGCACAGCGCGTTCAATGCCTTTGCTATCTCTGTCTGCGGTTTATAGATCTATTTGGATCAATTTCAAGATCAACTTCAGGAGAGTGGCATGACAGGTTTAACGTGGGAATTCCGGCTGCGGCACGCGGCGGCAGCGGCGCTGCTATTGGGACTGGCTTCGCAATCGGCGAATGCGCAAAACGCCTTGAACGGCCGGACCCTGTATCAGAACGGTCCTGTCGGCGGCGGCGGCACCTGCGTCGCCTGTCATGGCCCCTCACCGGCCAACAACGTCAGTAACATCCAGCGCGCCGCCAATCAGCCGTCGGTCATCTCCGCCGCCATCGCCCGCAACGCTGGTGGCGGCATGGGCCAGTTCGCCGGCCGCTTCAGCGCCGCCGAACTGGCGGACCTGGCGGCCTATATCGGCAACCCCACCGTGACGGCGGCGCCGGCCGCCTCGCTGGCGCCGGCCAGCCTGGCCTTCACCGGCACCAGTATCGGCCAGACCAGCGCCCCGCTGAGCGCCACCCTGAGCAACACCGGCAACGCCGCGCTCAATATCGGTAACATCTCGCTGGGGGGCGCGGCCGCCGGCGACTACACGCTGGCCGGCGGCACCTGCGCCAATGGCGCGGCCATCGCGGCCGGCGCCAACTGCACCGTGCAAGCGAGCTTCCGTCCGACCGTGGCCGGCGCGCGCGCCGCCACCCTGACCATCACCCACAACGCCACCGGCGGCAGCAGCGCCGTGGCCCTGAGCGGCACCGGCAACGCCACGCCGCAGGCGACCATCGCATTGTCGGCGCCGAGCGTCAACTTCGGCGCGCAGTTGACCGGCGCCGCGTCGGCCGTCTCCACGATCAATGTCACCAACAGCGGCCAGGCGCCGCTGACCTTCAGTTCCATCGCCCTGGGCGGCGCCAATGCCAACATCTTCACGCTGGGCGGCAGCTGCGCGGTGGCCACGCCATTGGCGGCCGCCGCCAGCTGCACCGTCACCGTATTGGCCACGCCCACGGCCGCCGGCGCCTTCGCCGCCAGCCTGACCCTGGCCTCCAACGCCGCCAACGGCGCCGCCACGGTGGGCCTGTCGGGCACCGCTTCGGCCGCCGCGCCGGCGCTAACGGCCACGCCGTCGGCGCTGGCCTTCGGCATGCGCACCATCAGCTCCCCGGCCACGTCGCAGACGGTGGTGCTGGCCAATACCGGTAACGTCGCCGTCGCCTTCACGCGCGTCGCCCTGACCGGCTCCAGCGCCTTCACCATCGCCGGCAGCGACTGCGGCAATACCCTGGCCGTCGGCGCCAGCTGCTCGGTACCGGTGCGCTTCGCGCCGACCGCCGACGGCGCGGTCACCTCCACCCTGGGCGTGACGTCGAACGCGGCGGCGGTGCAAGTGGCCATCACCGGTAGCGGCACCACGCAATCGGTGGGTATCCCGGTGCTGTCCGAGACCGGTCCGATCGTCTTCGCCGACACGCAAGTCGGCGCCAGCGCGGCCGAGCACACCACGACCTTGAACAACACCGGCAGCGGGGCGGTGCGTATCTCGACCCTGACCCTGGGCGGCAACCAGCCTGGCGATTTCGTCACCGGCGGCACCTGCGCGGCCAACGGCGCCGTCAGCGCCGGCGCCAGCTGCACCATCACCACGGTCTTCCGTCCGACGGCGGCCGGCGCCCGCAGCGCAAGCCTGTTGCTGGTGACCGACGCCGGTGCCCAGCTCACGCTGCCGCTGAGCGGCAACGGTGTGGCGGTCGCGGTCAGCGCTCCTGCTCTGGGGCTCAACCCGCAAAGCTTCGACTTCGGCGCCGTCACCATCGGCGCAACGGCGCCAACCCGCCGCTTCACACTGACCAACAGCGGCTCGGCGCCACTGACCCTGGCCAGCGCCGCCTTTAGCGGTCCGTTCGCCGCCGTCGCCGACAGCACCGGCTGCGCCGCCTTCCCGTTCACCTTGCAACCCGGCGCCACCTGCGACCTGGTGGTGCGCTACACCCCGGTCAACGCCGGCGGCAACAGCGGCAATGTCGTGATCCAGTCGAACGTGGCCGGCAGCAGCTGGACCATCGCCCTGAACGGCCAGGCCAACGCCGCACCGTCCAACGCCACGCCGCAAAACGCCGGCGGCGGCGGTTGCTCGGCCTCGCAAAGCGTCAACGATCCAATGCTGGCAATGCTGGCCATGCTGTCGCTCGGCGTGATCGTGTGGCGCCGTCGTCGCAATCGCGACGAGCAAAACTAACCTGGAGCCATTATGAAAATCAAAGCGATATCGATCTTGTTGGCCGCCGCGCTGAGCGCATCGTCCGCCTTCGCGCTGGAGAAGGGCGCACCCGCGCCGCAGTTCGACCTGCAGGGCATGGACGGCGCCGTCCAGCTGGCGAAGTTGACCGGCAAGGTGGTCTACGTGGACTTCTGGGCCTCGTGGTGCGGCCCGTGCCGTCAGTCCTTCCCGTGGATGAACGAGATGCAGGCCAAGTACGGCCCGCGCGGATTCCAGATCGTCGGCATCAACGTCGACGCCAAGAGCGAGGACGCCAAGACCTTCCTGGCGACGACGCCGGCCAAGTTCACCATCGCCTTCGACCCGAAGGGCGCCACCCCGCGCCAGTACGGCATCAAGGGCATGCCGAGCAGCGTGTTGATCGGGCCTGACGGCAAGGTCCTGCTGGAGCATTCGGGCTTCCGCGACGCCGACCGCGCCGAGCTGGAAGCGAAGATTCAATCCGCACTGGGAGCCGCCAAATGAAAACCCTGATCGCCCTGGCGCTGGCCGCCAGCCTGTCCGGCTGCGCCTCGTTCGGCAATGTCCAGCCGTGGGAAAAAGGCACGCTGGCCAAGCCGGAGATGACTTTCAACGACGGCGGTTTGTTCAGCCGTTACGACGACCACATCTACACCAGCCGCGAGTCCTCGTCGGGCGGCGCCGGTGTGGGCGGTGGCGGCTGCGGTTGCAACTGAAATGGAATCCCTTATGACGAGCAAACAAACCACCATGCATGACGACGGCCAGCCGTCGGCTTCACCATCCCCGGCGCCAGCCTCGGCAACGTCCTTGGCCGGCTCGATCCTGGCGGCGGCGCTGATGCTGCCGGGCGTACAGGCCCACGCCGAGGCGCCGCCGACCAATGGCGTGATCAGCATCGGCTATCTGGACTACCGCGATAGCCAGTCGAACATGGACCGCATCCGCGTGCACGCACCGTCGGTGTCCATCATGGCGCCGGTGGCCGGCGTCTGGAGCATCAGCGCCTCGGCGGTGACCGACGACGTGTCGGGCGCCTCGCCGCGCTACCACACGGCCGTCTCCGGCGCCTCGCGCATGAGCGACGACCGCAAGGCCGGCGACGTCTCGCTCAAGCGCTACCTCGATCGCGGCAGCGTGTCGGTCGGCGCCAGCTATTCGACCGAGCATGACTACGTGTCGCGCGCGCTGTCGCTGCAGGGCACTTTCGAGAGCGAAGACCGCAACACCACGTGGTCGGCGGGCTTCGGCCGCGCCAACGACGAGATCAACTCCACCGGCGGCGCCGTCGTCGGCGAGAAAAAGAACACCACCAACCTGCTGGTCGGCGTGACCCAGGTGCTGACCAAGAACGACGTGGTGCAACTGACCCTGGCGCACGACCGCGGGCGTGGCTTCTTCTCCGATCCGTACAAGGCCTTCGACAACCGTCCGCGCAGCCGCAACGAGAACACCGTGCTGCTGCGCTGGAACCACCATGTCGAATCGACCGGCGGCATCAGCCGCACCTCCTACCGCTACTACCGCGACAGCTTCGGCGTGCGCGGACATACGCTGTCGCAGGAATACGTGCAGCCGCTGTCGCAGGGCTGGACCGTGACGCCGGAAGTGCGCCTGTACACGCAGAGCGCGGCGGACTTCTACTACGACCCGGTCTACGATCCGGTGTTCGGCACGCCGTTCCCGCCCGGCTTCAACCCCGCCAATCCGGGCTTGTCGTCGGCCGACCAGCGGCTGTCGGGATTCGGCGCGGTGACCGTGGGGCTCAAGGTCAGCAAGCAGATCGACAAGCTGTGGTCGGTGGACGTCAAGGCTTCGGCCTACCAGCAGCGCGGCAGCTGGCGCGCCTTCCACTCCGGCAGCCCGGGGCTCGATACGCTGCGGGCGCAGACCTTCCAGATCGCGGTCAACCGGCAATGGTAGACGCGATCCACCGCACCGCGTTCGACGCGATGGCCAGCCGCTGCGAAATCCGGCTGGCCGCGCCCGACGCCCACACGGCCGAACTGCTGTCGCGGCAGGCCGTGGCGGAGGTACGGAGGATCGAAGAGAAGTATTCGCGCTACCGGCCCGACAGCATCGTCTCGCGGATTAACGCGGGCGCGGGCAGGGGGGCGGTGGTCTGCGACAAGGAGACCATGGCGCTGATGTCCTACGCCGCCGCGCTGTACGGCGCCAGCGAGGGACTGTTCGACATCACCTCCGGCGTGCTGCGCAAGGCGTGGGATTTCCGCCGGCCGAGCGTGCCGAAGGCGGAGGTGCTGGAGCCTTTGCTGGCGCTGGTCGGCTGGCAAAAGGTGGCCTGCGAGGGCGAGGAAGTTCATCTCCGCGAAGCCGGCATGGAGATCGACTTCGGCGGCTTCGGCAAGGAGTACGCGGCCGACCGCGCGGCGGCCTTGCTGGTCGAAGCCGGCGTGCGGCACGGTTATGTGAACCTGGGCGGCGACATGCGCTTCATCGGTCCCCGGCTTGACGGGCGCCCGTGGAGCATCGGCATACAGGACCCGCGCGATCCCGACGCGGTGGTGGCCAGTATTCCGATCAGCCAGGGCGCGCTGGCCACCAGCGGCGACTACGAGCGTTATTTTGAACTGGACGGGGTGCGTTACTGCCACATCCTCGATCCGCGCACGGGCATGCCGGTGCGGCATTGGCGTTCGGTGAGCGTGATGGCGCCGATGGCGATAGCTGCAGGTAGTTGTTCGACGATCGCCATGCTGAAACAGCAGGGCGGACTCAATTTTCTGAACGCCTCCGACATGGGTTATTTGACCATCGATGATCAGGGGCAGATGTTGTATAGGGATATCTCATGAAACGACAAAAATGGATGGTGCGTTTGCAGATCCTGGCGACGATGCTGGTGGCGCTCATCGCGCTGTTTGCGGGCAGCCAGGTGCGGGCGGGCGATTTTCTCGAACCGGACCAGGCCTTCAAGCTGAGCGCCGAGGCGCTTGACGCCAAGACCGTGCGGCTGACGTGGAAGATCGCCAAGGACTACCACTTGTACCGCGATCGTCTGAGCTTCAACGCCGCCGACGGCGCGCAGGTGACGGCGCCGGTGCTGCCGAACGGCATACGCAAGTTCGACACCAATTTCAACAAGGAGATGGAAACCTACCAGGACACGCTGGTGGTCGATCTCCCCGTCGCGGTCAGGGAGCCGTACACGTTGCTGGTCGGTTACCAGGGCTGCGCGGACGCCGGCCTGTGTTACTCGCCGGCGGAGCAAAGCTATCGCGTCGACCCGAGGAAGCCCGGCAAGCTGACGCCGATCGACCCGGCCGACTTGGCAGCGACCAGCGCCGCCGCGCCAGTCGCCGCCGCTGCCGCCGGCGGCGCGGCATCCGCCCCGGCCGCCGCGCCGGAAGACGATAGCTCGCTGGCCCAGCGCACGCTGCAAAGCGGCAGCGCCTGGCGCATCGGCCTGGCCTTCCTGGTCTTCGGCCTGCTACTGTCGTTCACGCCGTGCGTGCTGCCGATGGTCCCGATCCTGTCGTCGATCATCGTCGGTGAAGGCAATGTCTCGCGTGGCCGTGGCTTCATGCTGGCGCTGGCGTACAGCCTGGGCATGGCACTGGTCTACACCTCGCTCGGCGTCGGCGCCGGCCTGGCAGGCGAAGGCCTGGCCGCCGCGCTGCAAAAACCGTGGGTGCTGCTGACGTTCGGCGCCTTGCTGTTCACGCTGTCGCTGTCGATGTTCGACGTCTACCAGCTGCAGCTGCCAAGCAGCCTGCAAAGCCGCCTGAGCTCCACCAGCGGCAATATGGGTGGCGGCAAATTCGCCGGCGTATTCATCATGGGTGCTCTGTCGGCGCTGATCGTCGGTCCGTGCGTGGCCGGTCCGTTGGCCGGCGCGCTGCTCTACATCAGCCAGACGCGCAACGTTTGGACCGGCGGCTGGGCGCTGTTCTCGATGGCGGTCGGCATGAGCGTGCCGCTGCTGTTGACAGGCCTGTCGGCCGGCAGCCTGCTGCCGCGCGCCGGCGCCTGGATGAACGGCGTCAAGAAGGTCTTTGGCCTGCTGCTGATCGCGGTCGCCATCTGGATGGTCACGCCGGTGTTCTCGGTGACCGTGATGATGATCATGTGGGGCGTGTTCGCGCTGTTGTGCGCCATGTTCCTGCACGTGTTCGACGGCATCCCGAAGGGCGCGGGGTTGGGCGCCTATGTCGGCAAGACCTTGGGCCTGGCCTTCCTGCTGGTCGGCTTGTTCGAATTGACCGGCGCCGCCAGCGCCGGCCGCGACGTGCTGCAGCCGTTGGGCCACTTGACCATCGCCCGCGCCGAGGGTGGCGCCGGTGGTGGCGCCGCCGGCGGCGAGGCGCACTTCACGCGCATCAAGACGGTGGCCGAACTGGATCAGATCCTGGCCACCAGCACCAGGCCGGTGATGTTGGACTTCTACGCCGACTGGTGCGTGGCATGCAAGGAGATGGAGCGGTTCACGTTCTCCAAGCCGGCCGTCAACGGCAAGATGAAGGAAGTGATGCTGCTGCAGGTGGACGTCACCGCCAACAACGCCGACGACAAGGCGCTGATGAAGCGTTTCGGCCTGTTCGGTCCACCGGGGCTGATCTTCTTCAACGGCGGCAAGGAGATTCCGAACAGCCGCATTATCGGCTTCCTCGCGGCCGAGCCGTTCCTGCAGCACCTTAACCGTCACTTCACTTCGTGAAGTTCATCGGGTCCACGTAGGGCGGATTAGCGCGCAGCGCGTAATCGGCCACGAGCCGCCGGCGGAGCATGGCCGATTACGCTGCGCTAATCCGCCCTACGTGTTTTAGTGGTCTGTCGATATAGCGCCCACGCTCCGTTCAAACGAGCGGCAGGGCGGTCGTGTCCTTGATGCGCTGCAGGGCGAAGCTCGATTTCACGTCCAGCACCGCCGGGTGGCGCAGCAAGGTCGCCATCATGAAGCGCGAGAAGTGGTCCATGTCCTCGACGTGCACGCGCAGCAGGTAATCCATCTCCCCCGTCATCGCATAGCAGGCCACCACCTCCGGCCACTGCTCGACCGAGACCGCGAAATCGGCGCGCGGCGAAGCCGGCGCGTTCTGCGCGCCCAGCGCCCGCGCGTTGCTGTGCGCGGCCGCGTCGCTGTGCTTCTCCAGCCGTACATTCACATATGCCAGCAACCCCAGGCCGATCTTGTCCGGGTCCAGCAGCGCCACGTACTGGCGGATCACGCCTGCTTCCTCCAGCCGCTTGATGCGGCGCAGGCACGGCGACGGCGACAGCGCGACCAGCTCCGCCACGTCCTGGTTCGACAGCCGGCCGTCGGCCTGCAAGATGGACAGAATCTTACGGTCGGTTTTATCCAGCGCAATTTTGGTCATAAATCCCTCGATAATTCAGTGTTGAGGCAATATTATTGCTCAAAATGGCCGTGGGCGTGAATTGTTTGCAATTTAATGCCCGGGGGGCGGGACTATACTGGCGCTATTCTAACGAGGAGACACGCATGCAATTCCAGCCTTGGGACAACCCGATGGGAACCGACGGGTTCGAGTTTGTCGAATACGCCGCCCCCGATCCGAAAGCGCTCGGCGCGCTGTTCGAGCGTATGGGCTTCACCGCCATCGCCCGCCATCGTCACAAGGATGTGACGCTCTACCGCCAGGGCGGCATCAACTTCATCATCAACGCCGAGCAGGATTCGTTCGCCCAGCGCTTCGCTCGCCATCACGGCCCGTCGGTATGCGCGATCGCCATCCGCGTGCAGGACGCGGCGGCCGCCTACAAGCGCGCGCTGGACCTGGGCGCCTGGGGCTTCGACAACAAGACCGGCCCGATGGAGCTGAACATCCCCGCCATCAAGGGCGTGGGCGATTCGCTGATCTATCTGGTCGACCGCTGGCGCGGCAAAAACAATGGTGAGCAGGGTTCCATCGGCGACATCAGCATCTACGACGTCGACTTCGTCGCCATCCCCGGCGCGGACGCCAACCCGGTCGGCAATGGCCTGACCTATATCGACCACCTGACCAACAACGTCCATCGCGGCCGCATGAAAGAGTGGGCGGACTTCTATGAGAAGATGTTCAACTTCCGCGAGGTGCGCTACTTCGACATCGAGGGCAAGCTGACCGGCCTGAAGTCGAAAGCCATGACCTCCCCGTGCGGCAAAGTGCGCATCCCGATCAACGAATCGTCGGACGACAAATCGCAGATCGCCGAGTATCTGGACGAGTACCACGGCGAGGGCATCCAGCACATCGCCCTGGGCACCGACGACATCTACACCTCGATCGAGAAGATGAAGACGACCGGCATCGCCTTCCAGGACACCATCGAGACTTACTATGAGCTAGTCAACCGCCGCCTGCCGGGCCATGGCGAGCGCCTGGAAGACCTGCGCCGCCTGCGCATCCTGATCGATGGTCACAGTAACGAGAACGAGCGCGAACTGCTGCTGCAGATCTTTACGCAGAACGTGATCGGCCCGATCTTCTTCGAGATCATCCAGCGCAAGGGCGACCAGGGCTTCGGCGAGGGTAACTTCCGGGCGTTGTTCGAATCGATCGAATTGGATCAGATCAAGCGCGGCGTCTTACAAGATACAAGCAACGACCCAAGCAAAACGCCGGCTTAAGGCATATAGTAGTCAAAATGTAGCAAAAACCGCCGGTAGCACCGCATAGAACGGAGCACCGGCAATCGCGCGGCAGGGCCTATCCGGCGCTGCCGCGTTCAGTATTTCAGAGAATATTGGAGACATTAATGAACGCACCTCACAAGGGTACGCTGCTGGACCCGGGCACCCACTCGGACGAAATTTCGCTTGACGACAAATGGACGCTCGAGCGCGGCCGCGCCTTCATGACCGGCACCCAGGCGCTGATCCGCCTGCCGATGATGCAGCGCGAACGCGACCTCAAGGCGGGCCTCAACACCGCCGGCTACATCACCGGCTATCGCGGCTCGCCGGTCACCAGCGTCGACATGACGGCGATGAAGGCCAAGAAGTACCTCGACGCCCACCACGTCAAATTCCATCCCGGGATGAACGAAGACCTGGCCGCCACGGCGGTGTGGGGCACGCAACAGACCAATCTTTTCAAGGACGCCAAATACGACGGCGTCTTCTCCATGTGGTACGGCAAAGGCCCCGGCGTCGACCGCTGCGGCGACGTCTTCAAACACGCCAACAACGCCGGCTCGGCGAAGCACGGCGGCGTGCTGGTACTGGCCGGCGACGACCACGCGGCCAAATCCTCGTCCACCGCCCACCAGTCGGACCACATCCTCAACGCCTGCGGCATCCCGGTGCTGTATCCGTCGTCGGTGCAGGAGTACATCGACTACGGCCTGCACGCCTGGGCCATGAGCCGCTACACCGGCCTGTGGGTGTCGATGAAGTGCGTGACCGACATCATCGAGTCCGGCGCCGTGGTCGATTTCGACCCGGACCGCGTCAAGATCGAACTACCAACCGACTTCGAACTACCGGCCGGCGGCCTCAATATCCGCTGGCCCGACACCGTGCTCGATATGGAAGTGCGGATGAACAGCTACAAGTGGTACGCCGCGCTGGCCTATGCGCGCGCCAATAAGCTCAACAAAATCATCTGGGACAGCCCGAAGCCCAAGATCGGCATCATCACCGCCGGCAAATCCTACCTGGACACGCGCCAGGCGCTGGCCGACCTGGGCATCGACGAGCAGGCCGCCGCCGACATCGGCATCCGCCTGTACAAGATCGGCATGACCTGGCCGCTCGAGGCGGATGGCGTGCACGAATTCGCCAAGGGCCTCGACGAGATCCTGGTGGTGGAAGAAAAGCGCCAGATCCTCGAATACGCGCTCAAGGAAGAGCTGTACAACCTGCCGGACGGCCAGCGTCCACGCGTGGTGGGCAAGTTCGACGACACCGGCGAATGGAGCAACAAGGGCAAGACCGGCCACGGCGACTGGCTGCTACCGGCCACCTATGAACTGAACCCGGCGCAAATCGCGCGCGCCATCGCCTCGCGCATCGCCCACTACTGCGACGGCCATCCTGTCGCGGAACGGGTCAAGCAGCGTGTCGCCTTCCTCGAGGCGAAGGAGCTGGCGTTGAAGACGCTGCCGACCAAGGCCAATCCGGACACCGACCGCACGCCGTACTTCTGCTCCGGTTGTCCGCACAATTCGTCGACCAAGGTGCCGGAAGGCTCGCGCGCGCTGGCCGGCATCGGCTGCCACTACATGGTGCTGTGGATGGACCGCGAAACGTCGACCTTCACGCATATGGGCGCGGAGGGCGTGACGTGGGTCGGCCAGGCGCCGTTCACCAACGAGAAGCACGTCTTCACCAACCTTGGCGACGGCACGTACTTCCACTCCGGGATACTGGCGATCCGCGCGGCGGTGGCGGCCAAGGTTAACATCACCTACAAGATCCTGTTCAACGACGCCGTCGCCATGACCGGCGGCCAGCAGTTCGACGGACCGCTCGATCCGGGCATGATCTCGCGCCAGATCGCGGCCGAAGGCGTGACGCCGATCATCGTCGTCACCGACGAACCGGAAAAATACCCGTCCGATTACAAATGGGCGGAAGGCGTCACCGTGCGCCACCGCAGCGAATTGATGGACGTGCAGCGCGAACTGCGCGACAAGCCGGGGGTGTCGGCGATGATCTACGATCAGACCTGCGCCTCCGAGAAGCGCCGCCGCCGGAAGCGCAACGAATATCCCGATCCGGCCAAGCGCGCCGTCATCAACGAAGCCGTGTGCGAAGGCTGCGGCGACTGCTCCGTGCAATCGAACTGCCTGTCGGTGGAGCCGCTGGAGACGGAACTGGGGCGCAAGCGCCAGATCAACCAGTCGTCCTGCAACAAGGATTTCTCGTGCACCACCGGCTTCTGTCCGAGTTTCGTGACGGTTGAAGGCGGCGCGTTGAAGAAGCCGAAGAAGGCCGCGACCGGCGACGCGCCGGCGGCCGTCTTGCCTATGCCCGCATTGCCGTCGACGGATACGCCATACGGCATCCTGATCACCGGTATCGGCGGCACCGGCGTGGTCACCGTCGGCCAGATCCTGGCCGTGGCGGCGCACGTCGAAGGCAAGGGCGCCATCGTGCTGGACATGAGCGGACTGGCGCAAAAGGGCGGTCCGGTGATGTCGCACGTGCGCCTGGCCGACAACCAGGCCGATTTGCACTCGACCCGCGTCGGCACCGGCAGCGCCGATCTGGTGATCGGCTGCGACTTGATCGTCACCGCCAGCCGCGACGCGCTGTCGCGCATGGGAGAGGGCCGTACGCACGCGATGATCAACTCGACCGGTTCGTCGACCGCCGCTTTCGTCAAGAATCCGGACTGGCAGTTCCCGGACGCCGGCTCGCGCGGCGAGATCGTGCGCGCCTGCGGCAACGACCACGTGGACTTCGTCGACGCCGGGCAAATCGCCACCGCGTTGATGGGCGACTCGATCGCCACCAACATGTTCATGCTGGGCTACGCGTTCCAGAAGGGGCATGTGCCGCTGAGCGAAGCGTCCATCATCAAGGCGATCGAGTTGAACGCGATCTCGGTCAACTTCAACAAGGCCGCCTTCCACTGGGGCCGCACCGCCGCGCATGATTTGGGTTCCGTCACCAAACTGACCACGCCGGCGAAGGTGATCGAGTTCAAACGCATCCAGACGCTGGACGACATCGTCAACCGCCGCGTCGAGCTGCTGACCGCTTACCAGAACGCCGACTATGCGCGGCAGTACAAGGCGTTTGTCGAGCAGGTGCGCGCCGAGGAAGCGAAGCTGGGCAAGTCGACACGTCTGAGCGAGGCCGTGGCGCGCTATTACTACAAGCTGATGGCGTACAAGGACGAGTATGAAGTCGCGCGCCTGTACACCGACGGCGCGTTCCAGCAGAAGATCGCCGGCATGTTCGAGGGCGACATCAAGCTCAAGTTCCACCTGGCGCCGCCGCTGATGGCCAAGCACGACGCGCAGGGACGGCTGATCAAGCAGGAATTCGGTCCGTGGATGATGAAGGCGTTCGGCGTGCTGGCCAAATTCAAAGGCTTGCGCGGCACGGCGCTGGACGTCTTCGGCTACACGGCCGAGCGCAGGATGGAGCGCGCGTTGATCGGCGAGTATCGTCAGGTGGTGGCGTCGTTGCTGCCGAAGCTGACGGCGGAGAATCTGGCGCAAGCGGTGGCCATTGCCAGCATCCCCGAGGATATTCGCGGTTACGGGCATGTGAAGGAGCGCCACCTGAAGTCGGCCAAGCAGAAGGAGGCGGCGTTGTTGGCCGCTTTCGGCAAGCCGGTCGCGCCGGTGCCTGTCGATAGCCACACGCACGCCGCCTGACGCGTCATCGGAAACACGTCGGAAACACGTCTAAAACACGTAGGGCGGATTAGCGAAGCGTAATCCGCCATGCATGCGTCTCGACGGCGCGTGGAGTGGCGGATTACGGCGTTCCGCCTAATCCGCCCTACGTGGATCACGTGGCATTCAGCTATACCTTACGCAGCGAACAAACAGTATCGAACCACGCCTGCATGCCCACCAGCGGCTGCGGGTTGATCGGCAGCAGCGCGTTGATGTTGACGCCATTGCCCTTGCCACCGTTCTTTTCGTCCCACCACACACCCGCATTCAAGTCGTCCAGCGCCGGCGCCGGGCCGAAGCCTTTTGCCGCGTCGGGCGCGATGCCGCGCGCCGCCACTTCCACCCGGCGTCCGCTGCGCCCCTCGCTGGCGCGACCGCCGCTGATCCAGCCCACGGAGTTCGACACCGCCACCACGCGCGGGTGCATGCCGCGCGTGACGAACACCCGCATCCGTGCCGATCCGATCTTCTCGCCGGTGCCACGATAGGCCTGCTGCTCCGCTTTGTCGGCCTGTCCCGAACTTGGCCGGTAGGTGGTCAGCTCCACCATGTCGCCGCTCTTGAGGCCCATCTTTTTCGCCACCCCCGCGTTGATCCACATCGGATTGTCATGCACGATCTCCGTCAGGTATTTCTGCGAGGCGGTGCGCGCCTGCGTGTGCACATTCCACTTGAACGTGGTCAGGATGAAGCGGTCCGCCGGCAGGTTGCGGTGGGATGGAATCTGCGCGAACGTCGGCAGCCCGTCGTCGACGATGCCCAGCGTTTTGGCCACCTGCGTAATCTCGGGCGCATGCACCTCGAACTTGCGCGACGGCGTGGCGAAGCCCCGCACCGCCGTACCGCCGACCCGCACGCCCACGGCGACCTCCTTGCCTTTGTCGTTGGGGCGGTAGATCACACCGGTGCCGGCATCGGTTCGGCTGCCCTCCAGCTGCTTGTCGTTCAGCGGCTTTTGATAGACCTGGTAAGGCTTCGGCTGCGAACGGTCGACAAACACGCCGTAGTGCTTCATATACTCGAAGCCATCCTTGAATTGCCGGCCGTCCGGTCCTGTCGTCGGCAGCTTGGAGCACTGCGCGCGCACGAAGTCCTCATGCCCGCCGAACTGGAAGTACTTCGCCTGCTCGGGACCGAGCCGGCGGCCGATCTCGAACAGCACGTCGGCGAAGCTGCGCGCCTCGCCCGGCGGTGGCGTCAGCGGCTGGCGCAGCGCGACGTAGTGGGTCAGCTCCAGGTTGTTGCGGATGTCCATGCCCCAGCGTTCCAGGTAGGTGGCGTCGGGCAGGATCAGGTCCGCGTAGTGCGCCATCTCGGAATAGACCACGTCCGAGCAGGCGTGGAAGGGGATCAGCTTTTCGTCCAGCAGCACTTCGACGGTGGTGCTGCGGCCTTCGGGCCAGGTCATCGGCGAGCCCAGGGTGTAGCTCAGGTAGACGTCCAGCCGCGCGCGGCCCTGGCGCAGGTAGTCGTAGACGATCTGGCCGACCTTCATCTTCTGCCAGCGGTTCGCCAGCGGCCATTCCGGCGGATCTTCCAGGTCGGTGCGGATCTTCGGCGCTGGCGGCACCGGCTGCGGCTGCGGATAGCGCGCCGCAGACAGCTTCTCATCGAGCCCATAGCAGTAGCCGCCCGGCTTGGCGATCGATCCGACCAGCGCGTTGAGCATCACCACCGCGCGTTCGGCGTTGAATCCGTTGTAGTGGGCGCCGGTGCCCCGGTTGGTGAAGGCGGCGACGGCCGGCCGCTGGCGCGCGAACTCCAGCGCCAGGCGCTCGATGTCGCGCGCGGCGATGCCCGACAGCTTGGCCGCCCACGCCGGCGTGCAGGTGGCCAGCCAGGCGCGCATCGTCTCAAGCCCGGGCTGGACGAATTTGGCGACGAAGTCGTGGTCGATTTCGTTTTCGCGGATGATCACGTGCGCCATCGCCAACGCGACGGCGCCCTCGGTGCCGGGGAAGGGCTGGTGCCATTCGTCGCTGCGGCCGGCCGTGTTGGACAGACGCACGTCGAAGGTGACCAGTTTGGCGCCGTGGTCGAAGCGCGCCTTGACCACCCGGCTGACCAGATGCAGGCCGCCCTGGTGCGCCTCGTAGAAATTGGCGCCGAAGTTGAGGAAGTATTTGCAGCGTTCGGCGTCAATCGATTCCCAGTCGGTCTCGCCGAGCGAGACGTAATTGGCGGCGCGCTTGTTGGATGAACACAGTGCCCGGTGGTTCAGTTGCACCGGCGTGCCGATCGCGCTCAGGAAGCGGTTGATTTCGGCGTCGATGCGCGAGCGGCCCTGGTGCAGCGCGACCCGCTCCGGATGGCCGCTGGCGATGCTGGCCTTGATCCGCTCCGCCACTTCGGCATAGGCCTGCTCCCAGCTAATGCGCTGCCATTTTCCCTCGCCGCGCGCGCCCACCCGTTTCAGCGGATACAGCAGCCGCTCCGGATAATCGTTGATCGTCGGTCCCGACTGGCCCTTGGCGCACGTCATGTAGCTGCCCATGTTCGGGTCGAGTGGATTGCCGCGAATCTTGATTACCTTGTCGTCCTGGACGAAGGCTTCGATGCCGCACACCGTCGAGCAGTTCAGGCATACGCTGGTGATGCGTTTGGCGCTGCGATAATCGTTCTTGACCTTGCGCTGGCCGCCGTCGGCGACCGGCCGGTAGTTCATGGCGCTGGCGGCGTTGGGCGTGAGCAGGATGGTCTCGCCCAAGCCCAGGGTGGCCATCGAGCCGATGCCGCTTTTGATGAATCCGCGACGGTCCATGTCAGCCTCCCCGTGGTTTGTTGGCGCGCGGCGCGGCCGGTGGGAACTCGGATTTGAGCTGGTCCCAGGTCTCGACCTCGTACGAGAACGGGTCGTGGCTGCGGCCTTTGGGGATCTTGCGCTCCATCGCGCGCGGCACCACGCCGCCCAAGCCCCGGTACTCCACCAGCGGGCGGGTTTTTTCCTCCGGCTTGAGGGGCTCCGTCTGCGCGCGGTGGTTGGCGTGGAACAGACTGACCTTGCTGGCCGGGTCGTTCAAGTCGCCGAACGCGAAGACCTCTGCGGGGCAGACCTCCACGCAGGCCGGTTCCATGTCGGCCGCCAGCCGGTGCGAACAGAAATCGCATTTATCGGCCACTTCGGCGACCGGGTCGATGTGGATGGCGCCGTAAGGACAGGCCTTGATGCAATCGCGGCTACGGTCACAGACGGCATCGTCGATGCGCACGATGCCGTCGGCGCCGCGCGTGATCGCGTCGGTGGGGCAGGCGTCCAGGCAGGGCGCGTCCTCGCACTGCATGCACAGCGTGGGCAGGAAGGCGCGTTTGGTCGTCGGCTGCTGGTTGTGCGGATTGAGCGCGGCGAAATCGTAGTAGTACACCTTGGTGCGGAAGTGGCCGAGCGAGACGGAGTTCTCGACTTTGCAGGCGACCGAACAGGCGTGGCAGCCGATGCAGCGTTCGAGATCGATGGCCATGCCCCATTTGGGGCCGGCGCTGGCGGATGTGGTCATGAATGTCCCCGGTGAGTTGCGCGAAAGGCAATTGTAGAGCAGTGGCGTGGCGGTTCTGGGCCACGCACCAAAATAATGCATAAGCTTGCGCGGATTCGTTCGTTCATTTCTAATTCGGTGGTTGATAGGATGGCATCCCCATCTCTTACCGGATCACTTCAGTGCAAACAAAATTTAAATTGAATCCGCTGGCGGCAGGCGCTATCGCGCTGCTGTGCGGCGCTGCCGGCTCGTCCAGCGCGCAGGTGGCTGGCTCGGAAACCCTGAGCCCGCCCGCAGTTGTCGTCACCGGTTCGCGCATTCCGCGCGCCAGCCTGGAAGGTCCGTCTTCCGTCACCGTCATCACCGGCGACGACATCACGAAGCAGGGCTACCGCAACGTCTTCGACGCCTTGAACAACCAGGCGCAGAACAGCGGCTTTACGCAGGGCGCCGACTTCGGCAATACCTTCACGCCGTCGGCCAACACCATCAGCCTGCGCGGCCTGGGACCGAACCACACGCTGGTGCTGCTCAACGGCCGCCGCATGGCCGACTTCCCGATCGCCTATGAAGGCACGGTCAACTTCACCAACCTGGCCAACATCCCGTCGAGCGTTGTCGACCGCATCGAGATATTGAGCGGCGGCGCCTCCGCCGTCTACGGCTCGGACGCGATCGCAGGGGTGGTCAACATCATCCTGAAAAAACAGGCCGACGGCTACGATATCAACCTGAAAGCCGGCGGCACCTCGCGCGGCGGCGGCGGCGACAAGCGTTTGCAGTTCACGGGCGGCCACACCTTCGACAAACTCAATACCCTGTTCAGCGTCGAACTGCTGGAGCGCGATCCCTTATGGAGCCGCGACCGCGACTTCATGAGCACCCGCACCGGCGTGGCGCCGACCTCGATCCTGGGCCGGCGCAATGTCGACACGGGACGCTATGTCGATCTGGGCGACGCCTGCGCGGGCCTGGGCGACGTCTTCAACGGCAGCGCCGTGAAATACACCGCCAGGACCGGCAGCTATTGCGCCAGCCCGAACGTCGGCCCGACCTACTGGACCACGCAGACCAAAAACAGCAGCCAGAACGTGTTCGGCAGCGCCAACTACGAGCTCTCGCCGTCCACCACCTTGTTCATCGAGGGGCTGTACGGCCAGAATCGCAGCTCGAACAACACGCGTGGCCCGTCGTGGACATCGCGTTCGCTCACCGACGCCTATTTCGTCAACCAGAACACCGGCAACTACGAGGCGTGGAACAAATACATCTCGCCGGAGGAGATGGGCGGCGTCGATCGCTACAACCGCACCTGGGACGACCAGGCTAGTTCGCTGTCGTTCGGCGCCAAGGGGCAGCTCGCCGGCAACTGGCAGTACGAAGCGGGCTACACGGCATCGCTCTACAAGAGCCAGGCCAAGGCGCCGCGCGCGCTGGCCAATATCGACAGCTTCTTCCTCGGTCCGCAGCTGGGCGTGGACGCCGACGGCGTGGCGATCTTCGCGCCCGACCAGTCGCGCCTGACGCGCCGCTTGACGCCGGCCGAATTCGACAGCATTACCGGCTTCACACACACCGACGACAAATCGTGGACCAATACCCTCAGTTTGTCCGCCAACGGCGAGGCGTTCGCGCTGCCGGCCGGCCCGGTCAGGCTGGCGACGGTGGCGGAGGTGGGCAAGCAGGGTTTCTCGAACCGGCCCGATGGACGCATCAACGAGGGCTACTTCAACCTGGCGCCGCCGGCCGACGTCACCGCCGGCACCCGCAAGCGCTACGCGCTGGGCGTGGAGGCGAACGTGCCGCTGCTGCCGCAGTTATCGGCCACCCTGGCCGGCCGCTACGACCATTACAGCTACGCCGGCCGCGACGAGGGCAAGGCCACCTATAACGGCGGCCTGGAATGGCGTCCCGTCAAGCAGGTGCTGGTGCGCGGTAACTACGCCACCAGCTTCCGCGCGCCGGACATGAACTATATCTTCAAGGCGCGCGGGACCGGCTACTATTCGTCCACCACCGACTACTACCGCTGCGCGAAGGCCGGCCAGCCGGTGGCCGATTGCGAGTTCGCCAACGTCTCGCCGGGATCGGACTATGTGCAGAACGGCAGCAAGGATCTGCGCGCGGAACGGGGCCGTTCGACGGGCCTGGGCCTGGTGTGGTCGCCGAGCGCCGACTTCGACGTGTCGCTCGACTACTGGAACATCAAGATCGACGATCTGGTGACCAACCTGAGCGCCGACAAGCTGCTGCGCGACGAGTCGGATTGCCGCATGGCTGGCGACCTGACTTCGCCCACTTGCGCCGACGTTATCGCCCGTATCGAACGCAATCCGCTCACCGCGCTCAACAAGCCGGGCGAGATCCGCCGGATCACGGTCAATCCGATCAACGCCGCGTCCACCAGCGTGAATGGCATCGATGTCAGCGTCAAGCATGTGCTGCGCACCACGGGCTGGGGGCTGTTCGTCTCGAAGCTGAATTATTCCAAGACCCTGGACAAGAAGTCACGCCAGTTCTCCGGCGATCCGTTGAACGACGACCTGGCCGATATGACCAACCCCGATTGGCGCGACAAGCTCAATGCGAGCGTGACGTGGAATCTGGAGAAGTGGTCGAATACCTTGTTCTTGCAGCGCTATAGCAAGGTGCCCGACGGCGCGGGGGAGGCGTATCTGACGCCGACGACCTTGGTCAATGCGAGCGTGGTGTATCGTTTGAATCCGAGTACCACGATTTCGGTGGCGGTGAATAACCTGTTCAACAAGGTCAAGAGCGATACCACCGGTGGTTGGCCGTATTATCCGGTCGGGAGTTACAGCCCGGTTGGACGTCAAGGATGGGTGGAGCTGAACTACCATTTCGGTTCCTGACGCAGTGGCGGATTACGCGCTTCGCGCTAATCCGCCCTACGTGCCCCTCGTGTCCGCGACGTTCCCGGTGAAAGCAGGCCTCCGTCGCTCGCGTCGCCGCACAAACACGTAGGGCGGATTAGGCGCAGCCGTAATCCGCCACGCGCCGCCCCGGTCCTGATTTATGCCACTTTGCGCTGCGCGGCGCCATGCCCCGCATACTCCGTCACCCAATAAACGAGTGCCAGGGCCGGAAACGCCATGCCGGTCAGCAGCGCCGCATGCCAGCCGTGCGTGGCGAACATCCAGCCGCCCAGCGCCGAGCCAAGCGCGCCACCGGCGAAGAACAGCGCGAAATACACCCCGTTCAAACGACTACGCACTTCCGCGCCCAAGGTGAAGATGGCGCGCTGGCCGAGCACCAGGTTGGCTGCCACGCCCATATCGAGCACGATCGATGCGACCACCAGGATCGCCAGGCCGACGTTGCGCGATTCCGGCGCGATCATCGGCAGCGCGAAGCCGACCACTCCCAGCGCCAGCGCGGCGGCCGTCGCCATCAGGGTATGGCCCGCATCGGCCAGGCGCCCGGCGATCGGCGAGGCCACCGCGCCGGCCATGCCGACCAGCGCGAAGATGGCGATGCCGGTCTGCGACAGATGGAACTGCGGGCCGGCCAGCATCAGCGGCGTGACGGTCCAGAATAAACTGAACGAGCCAAACAGGCCGGCGTGGTACGCGGCGCGGCGGCGCAGCAGCGGCGTGCGCAGGAACAGGTGCCACAGCGACGCCATCAGCGCCGGATAGGTGAGGTTCGACGCCGGCACGCGCAGCGGCAGTTTGGCGCGCAGCACCAGCGCCACGGCCAGCACGATCAGCGCGGCGCCGCCGAAGACGACGTGCCAGTTGCTGGCGTCGGCCACCAGGCTGGCGACCGGGCGCGCCAGCATGATCCCCAGCAGCAGGCCGCTGACCACCTTGCCCACCGTGTGGCCGCGCGTCGATTCCTTCGACAGGTGCGCGGCGAACGGCACGATGATCTGCGCCGCCACCGATCCCAGGCCGATGCCGAGTGCCGCTGTTAAAAACAGCCACGCGCTGGTGCTGAACGCGGCCAGCACCAGCATCGCCGATGTAAACAAAAGGCCGCTGAAGATCAGGCGGCGGTTTTCCAGCAGGTCGCCCAGCGGGACGACGAACAGCAGGCCGATGGTGTAGCCGATTTGCGTCAACGTGACGATCAGGCCCGCCGCCTGCGCCGACAGGCCGGTGGCGGCGCTGATCGGGCCGACCAGCGTTTGCGCGTAATACAGGTTGGCGACGATCAGGCCTGTCGCGGCGGCCAGCAACAGCACCATGCCGGGGCTGATGTCGGTTTCCGAGGTTTTGCTCATGAGATTGCTCCAGAAGTGGAATTTCGATGAGCTAGTGTAGGCAAAACGCGCGTTAAGATAATTAGGGCATAATGCCCCCATACTTTTCACTTTATATGAACAATCATGGATCGTTTGAAGGCCATGCAGGTGTTTGTGCGTATCGTCGAGGCCAATAGCTACACCAAGGCGGCCGAAACGCTGGACCTGCCGCGCGCCGCGCTGACGGCCACGATCAAGAAGCTGGAGGCCTTCCTCGGCACCCAGTTGCTGCAGCGGACCACGCGCCGACTGTCGCTGACGCCGGACGGCGCCGACTATTTCAAGAAATGCCTCGACATCCTGCAGGCGGTGGACGACGCCGAAGGCACGTTCCGGGGACAAAGCGCGGCCAGGCCCAAAGGCCGGCTGCGGGTTGAGCTGCCCGGCGCCGTCGGCCGCAATCTGGTCATGCCGCACATTGGCGCTTTTTGCCGCGACTATCCGGAGATCGATCTGGTCGTCTCCCTGAGCGAGCAGGTGAAGGATTTGACGCGCGAGGGCCTGGACTGCTCGCTGCGCGTGGGAGACCTGCAGGATTCGTCGATGATCGGCCGGCGTATCGGCAGCATGGGCTTTCTGACGTGCGCCTCGCCGGCCTACCTGGCCGCGCATGGCGTACCGCGAACGCTGGAGGATCTGCACGCGCATCGCGGCGTGACGCATTTCTCCGGCCGCACCGGCCGCCCGTTCGACTGGGACTTCGTCGCCGACGGCAGCGTGGTGACGATGGCCGTGCGCGGCGCCATCGCGGTCAACGATCCGGACGCCTACATCATCTGTGCGCTGCAGGACATGGGCCTGATCCAGGCGGCGCGCTACCAGGTGCGCCACCACCTGGCCAGCGGCGCGCTGGTCGAGGTGCTGCACGATATGCCGCCCACGCCGATGCCGATCTCGCTGCTGTATCCGCAGGGCCGCATGGCTTCGCCCCGCCTGGGCGTGTTCGCGGCGTGGATCGCGGCCTTGTTCCGGGACGATCCGGATCTGCAGGCGTGAGTTGCGAAAAAAGATAGCCATTATGCTACTCAATACGCCTGCGCGACTATAATATGCGCATGAAAAAATACTCCCCGCTGTTAGCCGCCGCATCCTTGCTGGCGCTGCTCTCCGGCTGCGGTGGCGGCGGTGGCGGCGCCACACCCGCCGCCGCCGTCGCGCCGGCCGTACCACCAGTGGCCACCGCTTCCGAGTGGACCGTGCTGGCCAACCGCTGCGAGAATCCTCGCCCGGGCACCGTCGATGTGCGCGGATCCCTGATGGACGAACTGAGATGGCTGCGGTCCTTCTATGACGAGACCTATCTGTGGTACCGCGAGCTGCCCACCAACCTGCGGCTGGAGAATTACACGCGCGCGGTCGACTTCTTCGACGTGTATAAAAGCTCGGCCGTCACCGCCTCCGGCTTGCCGAAGGATCGCTTCCACTTCACCTATCCGACCGCTGTGTGGGAAGCGTTGTCCAGCTCCGGTTCGGAAGTGGGCTACGGCCTCACGTGGGTAAGCAACGAAAGCGCGTCCAATTGGGTCGTGGCGTCGGTCGCACCAGGATCGCCGGCGGCGCTGGCCGATGTGCGCCGGGGCGATGCCCTGACGTCCGTCGACGGCGTTCCCCTCACCGATACCAGTGGCGCCGCCGTGAACCGGATCAACGCCGGGCTGTTCCCGGCAACGGCCGGCCAGACCCACCAACTGGCGCTTACGCGCGCCGGCGTTGGTTTGCTGGTCAACCTGACGGCGCAACAGGTGACCAGTCCACCGGTCCAAAACGTCAAGACCATCGACACGCCGACCGGCAAGGTCGGTTACCTGCAGTTTGACGACCACAACCAGCTCTCCGAGAGCGAGCTGGCGAAGGCGTTCACCACCCTGAAGTCGGCCGACATCGTCGATCTGGTGCTGGACATGCGCTACAACGGCGGCGGCTACCTGGCCGTGGCCAGCGAACTGGCATACATGATCGCCGGACCGGAAGCGTCCAGCGGCAAGGCCTTCGAACGGCTGCAGTACAACGACAAGACGCCGCCGCAGGCGCCACAACCATTCCTGGACAAGGCATTCGGCTTCAGGGGTTCGCAACTGGCCGGCGGCACCGCGCTGCCGTACCTGGGGCTCAAGCGCGTCACCATCCTGACCACGCCGGGTACCTGCTCGGCCAGCGAATCGGTGATCAACGGCTTGCGCGGCATCGACGTCGAAGTCAATCTGATCGGCGGCGAAACCTGCGGCAAACCGTACGGCTTTGTGCCGGCGGATAACTGCGGCACCACCTATTTCGCGATCCAGCTACAGGGCGCCAACCACAAGGGCTTCGGCGACTACGCCAACGGCTTCCAGCCGACCTGCCGGGTGGCCGACGATTTCGGCCATGCGCTGGGCGATTCCTCCGAGCGGCTGCTATCGACGGCGCTGAGCTACCGCGCCAACGGCATCTGTCCCGCGCAACCGGCGATGAACCGGGCGCGCTCCGCCACCGTAGCTTCCGGCGCCATGACGCTGGTCCGCCCGCAGGCCAGGGAAATAGCGATCCGCAATCGTTAGCGCGCAAAGCCGTCTATAATTTCCAGCGTATCCGGTGCCGGCGCAGGCACCGGTCGATCAACCCCACGCTGGAAGCCTGTTCATGATTCGTTCCGCCATACTGCTTGCCTTTGCCGCCAGCACTGCCACCGCCACCACCACCGTCGGCGCCGCGCCGGCCGCCCCGTCGTCATCCGCCCTGAGCACCATCGCCGAGCGATCCGGCTTCCAGAACACCGGCCGTTACGACGAGGTGGTCGCGCTGTGCGCGCGCTTCCAGAAGGCGTATCCGAAACAGGTGCGGTGCTTCGAATTCGGCCGCACACCGGAGGGGCGGCCGATGCTGGCGCTGGCCGTCTCGCGCACCGGCGCGCTGACCGCCGAGCAGGCGAAAAAGCGCGGCCTGCCGGTGCTGCTGGTACAGGGCGGCATTCATGCCGGAGAAATCGACGGCAAGGACGCCGGCTTCCTGGCGCTGCGCGAGGCGCTGGAGAACAAGGCCGCTCCGGGCGCGCTGGACAAGCAGGTGCTCTTGTTCGTCCCGGTGTTCAACGTCGACGGCCATGAGCGCTTCGGCAAATGGAACCGGCCGAACCAGCGCGGTCCGGTGGAAATGGGCTGGCGCACGACGGCGCAGAATTACAACCTCAATCGCGACTACGTCAAGGCCGACGCGCCGGAAATGCAGTCCATGCTGGCGCTGGTGAACGCCTGGGACCCGCTGGCCTACATCGACCTGCACGTGACCGACGGCGCCAAGTTCCAGCCCGACGTCTCGATCCAGGTCGAGCCGGTGCACGGCGGCGACGAGGATCTCAAGCAGGCCGGCCTGGCGCTGCGAACGGCTGTGATGGCGGATCTCAAGGCGCAGGGTTCGGACCCCAAGCCGTACTACATCTCGTTCGCGGTGACCGACGATCCGACGTCCGGCTTTGTCGACAGTATGCCGGCGCCGCGTTTTTCGACCGGTTATTTCCCGATGCGTAACCGCTTCGCGATGCTGGTCGAGACGCACTCGTGGAAGGACTACCCGACCCGCGTGCGCGTCACGCGCAACACCATCGTCTCGCTGCTGTCGCAGGTCGGCGCGCATGGCCAGCAGTGGCTGAAGATGGCGCGCGAGGCGGACGCGCGAGCGCAAACGCTGGCGGGCGCCGAGGTGCCGCTCAGCTATCGCACCACGTTCAACAAAAAGACCATCCAGTTCCCTGGCTACGAATACACGCGTGGCCATTCGGAGGTGTCGGGCGGCCTGATGACGCACTATGACGAAAGCAAGCCGCAGATATGGACCGTGCCGCTGCGCGACGAGATCGTGCCCGATCTGCGGGTGGCCGCGCCCCTGGGCGGCTATCTGGTGCCGCTGGCCGACGCGCCCAGGGTGGCGGCCAAGCTCAAACAGCACGGCATCACGTTCAAGGTGCTGGGCGCGGACCAGATGGCGGCGGAGGTGGAGACCTTCCGCGCCACCAAGACCAAGTTCGGCGCGCAATCGTTCGAAGGCCGGCAATCGCTGGCGGTGGAAGGCGACTGGGGTCGCGAGCGCCGCAGCCTGGCCAAGGGTTCGTTGTTCGTGCCGATCGCGCAGCCCAAGGCGCGCCTGGTGATGACGATGCTCGAGCCGCGCGGCGCCGATTCGCTGCTGGCCTGGGGCGAGTTCAATAACGCCTTCGAGCGCAAGGAGTACATGGAGGAGTATGTGGCCGAGGATGTCGCGCGCGAGCAGCTGGAGGCCGATCCGGCGCTGCGCGCCGAGTTCCGCAAAAAGCTCGACGCCGACGCGGAGTTCAACAAGAGCCAGGAGGCGCGCCTCGAATTCTTCGCCCGCCGCCATGCGTCGTGGGACGAGCGCTTCAACCTCTATCCGGTGATGCGCACGGCGCAGAAGTTCTAACGACCGGCGCGGGTTGGGTGGCGACCAACCCGCACGGCCGGGCGGGGTCGGACCCTCAGGGTCCGACCCCATGATGTTGGCGGCGGCGCGCCGATCCGCCGCCAGGGTTCGGCGTCAGCCCTTGCTCTGGATCGCGAACGCGCCGTTGACGCCGTCGAGCGTGATGCTCTCGTCCTTGTCGAACAGGATGTCGCCGGCGAAGGCGCCTTCGGCTTCGCGCATCTCGTTCTTGCTGAAGTCGAACAGCCCCCGGTCCATCATGTGCGACGGCTTGATGTTGCCCATCGCGGTGAACATGCTCTTGATCCATAGCGGATTCTTTTGCTGCCAGGTCGCCAGCATCTCCTTCATCGCCTGCCGCTGCAGGTTCGGCTGCGAGCCGCACAGGTTGCACGGGATGATGGGGAAGCCCATCTTGCCGGCGTATTTTTCGATGTCCTGCTCGCGGCAGTAGGCCAGCGGGCGGATCACCACGTTCTCGCCGTCGTCGGCGGTCAGCTTGGCCGGCATGGTCTTGATCGTGCCGCCGTAGAACATATTGAGCAGGAAGGTCTCGAGGATGTCGCCCTGGTGGTGGCCCAGCGCGATCTTGGTCGCGCCCAGCTCCTTGGCGGTGCGGTACAGAATGCCCCGGCGCAGGCGCGAGCACAGCGAGCAGGTGGTCTTGCCCGGCTCGATCTTCTCGGTGACGATGCTGTAGGTGTCCTGCTCGACGATCTTGTACGGCACGCCGATCTTCTGGAAGTACTCCGGCAGCACGTGCTCCGGGAAGCCCGGCTGCTTTTGATCGAGGTTGACCGCGATCAGGTCGAACTTGACCGGCGCGATTTTACGCAGGTGCATCAGGATGTCGAGCATCGCGTAGCTGTCCTTGCCGCCGGACATGCAGACCATCACCAGGTCGCCCTCGGTGATCATGTCGAAGTCGACGATCGCCTTGCCCGTTTGCGTGCGCAGCTTCTTTTGCAGCAGCTCGAAGCGGCGCGAATCGGTCGGGTCGCGCTCCGGCGCGGCGCCCAAGGCGTTGAGTTCTTGCGGGAGGTGCAGTGGGGCGTTCATATCAGACGTTATCCTTGATCTTGAATACTTCGACGCCGACGCCTTCGCAGTCCGGATACACGTCCGGCTTCATGGTCGAGACGCGGGCGGCGCGCACGCGCGGGTGGTCCAGCATCGCGCGCACGATGTCGTCGCACAGGCTTTCCTGCAGCTGCACGTGGCCGCGCGCCATCAGCTTGGCGATGGTGTCGCGGATGAAGTCATAGTCGACCACCTCGTCCAACTGGTCGTGGGTCGGCGTCGACACCGCCAGCGGAATGTACAGGTCGACGTTGATCAGCAGCCGCTGTTCGCCCTTCTTTTCGAATTCGTACACGCCGATGTTGATCAGCACTTCGTAATTGCGCAGGAACAGGCGGCGGCAGTCGGTCAGACTTGGGTGGGACAGGGCGGACAACATGGGATTACCTTCTTTCGATTTAAATTCTACTTATTTAGCCGGCTCATTTAGCCAAAAACATCACGTCGCGCGGCAGCGGCATCAGATGCTGGCCGCCGTCGACCAGCAAGGTGGTGCCGGTCATGGCGCGCGCCGAGGCGGCGTAGACGACGCTGTCGGCGATATCCTCCGGGGTGCTGGAGCGGCCCAGCGGGGTTTGCTGGTGCGCGTTGGCGAAACCGGCTTCGGTCTGGTCGCCGGACACCATCGTGATGCCGGGCGCGATGCCGACCACCCGCACCGCCGGCGCCAGCTGCTGCGCCAGCATCGTGGTGGCGGTGTGCAGCGCGGCCTTGGACAGGGTGTACGACAAAAAATCAGGATTGAGATTGTACAGTTTTTGGTCGAGCAGATTGATGACGGCGGCCGGCTCGCCACCGCCGTCGACCGTCGCCGCGTGCAGCGCCTGCGACAGCAGGATGGGCGCGGCGACGTTGGCGCGCATGTGGGCGTCGAGCCGGGCGGCGGTGAAATCGGCGGCGCTGTCGTAGTCGAACAGCGAGGCGTTGTTGACCACGCAGCGCACCGGCCCCAGGGCGGCGATGGCGCGCGGCAGCAGTTCGCGCACGGCCGCCTCGTCCGACAGGTCGCATTGCAAGGTGACGGCGCGCCGGCCCAGCGCGACGATGTCGGCCGCCACCTGGCGCGCCTCGTCCCCCGAGGCGCGGTAGTGCACCGCCACGTCCCAGCCGGCGCGCGCCAGCCCGAGCGCGATGGCGCGGCCGATGCGGCGCCCGGCGCCGGTCACGAGGGCGGCGCGGACGCCGTCCGGCGCGGTGCTTGGTTGGTTGTGCTGCGTTGTCGTCATGGCCGATGTTCAAAAAATGTTGAGTGGAGGCGGCGCCGGTCAAACCCCGTACGCTTTTGCCTGTGCGCTTGCGCCACCACTTAGGGGTCGTACCCCAGGGGGTACGACCCCGCCTGGCCGTGCGGGTCGGGCGCCGATTCGCTACAATGCCGGTATGTCCCTACCCGTACCCTCTAGCGACGCGCTGGCCGCGTCCCACGCCCTGCAGAACCTGATCGCCGCCGACATCGAACGCCATGACGGCGCGATTTCCTTCGCCCGCTTCATGGAGCTGGCCCTGTACGCGCCCGATCTGGGCTACTACAGCGGCGGCTCCGCCAAGCTTGGCAAAGATGGCGATTTTACAACCGCGCCGGAACTGACGCCGCTGTTCGGCGCCGCGCTGGCGCGTGTCGCAGCCGCTATTATCGCCCAAAGCGCGCCGCGCATCCTCGAATTCGGCGCCGGCACCGGCAAGCTGGCGTTCGACATCCTGACCGCGATGGCCGCCGATGGCGTCGCCGTCGAACGCTATTTCATCGTCGAGCTGTCCGGCGAACTGCGCGCGCGCCAGCGCGAGCGGCTGCGCGACTTCCCGCAGGTGGAGTGGCTCGACGCGCTGCCGGACGCCTTCGACGGCGTCGTCTTCGGCAACGAGGTGCTCGACGCGATGCCGGTCCATCTGGTTACCAAACACCCGGAAGGCTGGCAGGAGCTGCGCGTGACGGTGCGCGACGGCCGCTTCGACTGGCTGGAGGCGCCGGCCGACGACGCGCTGCTGGCGCAGATCGAACGCCAGATCGCCGACCACGCCGAGCTGCCGGTCGGTTACGTCACCGAGGTGCACGGCGTGGCCTGCGGCTTCATGGCCACCTTGGGGCGCATGCTGCGCGACGGCGGCGCCAACGCCGCCTTCCTGTTCGACTACGGCTTCCCGGCGCACGAATACTATCTGGGCCTGCGCGCCACCGGCACCTTGATGTGCCACTACCGCCACCACGCGCACCCGGACCCGTTCTATTATCCGGGCCTGCAGGACATCACCGCCCACGTCGACTTCACGGCGATGGCGCTGGCGGCGCAGGACGCCGGCGCCGGCGTGCTGGCGTATCTGAACCAGGCCGGCTTCCTGATCGGCGCCGGCATCGGCGAGTTGCTGATGCGCACCGACCCGTCCGACACGCGCAATTACCTGCCGCAGGCGGGCGCCGTGCAAAAACTGCTGTCGCCGGCCGAGATGGGCGAACTGTTCAAGGTCTTGGTGATAGGAAAGAACATCACGTTGCCGGACGCCATCACAATGCATGACCGCAGTCACCGTTTGTAGACAAAATGGCACAATGGCCGGAAAAGCAAAGCCATTCGCCGCCTGATCGGTGCGATGGGCGGGCGAAGATCGGCTATGATGGAAGATCGAGCGCCGATTTAACGCCATATTGGAACAATGGGAAAGATACACACTCACTATGACAACCTGAAAGTGTCGCGCATGGCGCCTCAGGAAGTCATACGTGCCGCCTACAAGGCCCTCAGCCAGAAATACCATCCGGACAAAAATCCGGGTGATGAGAAGGCTGCGCGCATCATGGCCATTCTCAACAGCGCCTACGACACCTTGTCCGACACCCAGCGCCGCCGCGAGCACGACGAGTGGATCGCCGCCGAGGAGTGGGAGATCGAGTGGCTCGAGAGCACCCGCAACGAGGACGGGCGCGGCGACAAGCTGCGCCACGACGCCGACCGCTGGAATCCCGAGCCGGTCGACGACCCGCAACCGTTGCCGGCGCCGCTGCGCAAATGGAAGTGGTGGACCGCGCTGGCCGGCTGCCTGGTGGTGGGCTGGATCGGCGGCACGATGGCGTCCGAATCGGCGTTGCTGGAGGCGGCCCTGGGCGGCAAAGTGAGCAGCGGCGCCAAGGCGGAGGCGCAGCGCGCGGCCAAGGCCGACGCCCGCGAGCGCGACGACTGGGCCGGGCATCGGCCGTTCTATCCGGAGGCCGACACCTCGCCGGCGCCCAAGGGCGCCCCGGTCAAGGTGGTGGCGATGTCGCAGATCGTGCTGCCAGGCGTTACGCCCGATTGCGACAACGACAGCCAGACCCTGGTGGCGCCCAACGGCGAGCCGTGGCCGGCCAACTCCGGCTATATCGAGGGCTTCACCATCGGCAACCGCGGCGACGATATCCAGCTGATGCTCGACAACGCCAACAACGCCTCGGCGGTGTTCATCAAGGTCTACGATGTCGAGCGGCGCGCCAACGTGCGCTACGCCTACGTGCAGGCGCACGACAAACTGATGGTCGACAAACTATCGAATGGCAAGTACGAGATCCGTTACCAGAACCTCGACCCCGGCCGCGGCGGCTGCTCCGGCGCCGGTCCCGGCACCGGCACGGCGCCCAGCCGCACCGCCGCCGCCCGCACCGGGGCGGACACGCCGGCGCTGAGCAACTAGCTCGCCACCGTCTCCATCAATCCCATTTCCTCGCTCGACATCAGTTTGTCGATGTTCACCAGGATGAGCATGCGCTCGTCGATCGTGCCCAGGCCGATCAGGTAGTCGGAGCTGAAGGCGGTGCCCATCTCCGGCGCCGGCTTGACCTGCTCGGGCGTCAACGTGGTCACGTCCGACACCGAATCGACCACCATGCCGACCACGCGGCCGTTGATGTTGAGGATGATGACGACGGTGAACTGGTCGTACACCGGCTCGCCCAGGTTGAACTTGATGCGCATGTCCACCACCGGGATGATGATGCCGCGCAGGTTGATGACGCCCTTGATGAACTCCGGCGCGTTGGCGATGCGGGTGACGGCCTCGTAGCCGCGGATCTCCTGCACCTTGAGGATGTCGATGCCGTATTCCTCGGAGCCGAGCGTGAAGGCGAGGAACTCCCGGCCGGCGATATCGGATGCGTTTTCTTGCATGGCGATGGTCCTTGGTTGTGTGTCGGTTTGTGTCCTTGTTTGGCCCGTCCCGGCACCTTGTTGTGGTCCTTGAAATATTGATCCGCCTGCGCGGCCCTCCGATAAGAGTATCAGAGTCGGCGCGCCGTGACGAGCGTTGGAAAAGCGTCGTTTAGTAAAAAGCGGCGCGCTGTTGCTATCGCTTCCACGGAGCTTGTCACAGGGGGGGAATCTGATTATGCTAGCCTAAGCTAAGGCACACGGCGCGGCCGGACGCCGGACCTTCCAGGAGATTTGTGTATGACAGATTCAACCGCCTCAGACGACGACTGGCTGATCGAGGAAGATGAGGAAGTACAGCCGGCCGGTGGGGCGGGCGCTCCCGACCAGCGCCAATGGCGCGTGCTGATCGTCGACGACGACGTCGACGTCCACGCCGTCACGCGCCTGGCGCTGCGCAACGTCAGCTTCAAGGGCCGCGAGCTCGAACTGTTCTCCGCCTACAGCGGGCGCGAGGCGTTCGAGATCCTGCGCGACACGCCCGACATCGCGCTGGTGCTGCTCGACGTGGTGATGGAGACCGACGACGCCGGCCTGATACTGGCGCGCCGCATCCGCGAGGAGCTGCACAACGCCATCGTGCGCGTGGTGCTGCGCACCGGCCAGCCGGGCCAGGCGCCCGAGCAGCGCGTCATCATCGAATACGACATCAACGACTACAAGGCCAAGACCGAGCTGACCACGCAGAAGCTGTTCACCACCGTGATCTCGGCGCTGCGCGCGTACGAGAGCCTGAACATGCTCGAACGCAGCCGCATCGGCCTGGGCAAGATACTGGCCGGCGCCACCAATCTGTACCAGATCCATTCGCTGCGCGAATTCGCATCAGGCGTGCTCAACCAGGTCAGCGCGATCCTCGACGTCGGCTCCGACGGCTTGCTGTGCCTGATGCAGGGCGACACCGGCGTCACCAGCGTGGTGGCGGCCACCGGCGGCTACGCGCAACTGAGCGAGGCGGAACTGATGCCGACCGGCCATCCGCTGTGGCCGACCATCGCCAAGGCCTTCGCCGAAAAGAAAAGCCAGTTCGATCATCCGGCCAACGTGCTGTTCATCCACACGCAGGAGAACCGCGAGGTGGCCATCTCGGTCACGCCGCCGTGGCCCTTGGCGCAGATCCAGCGCGACCTGCTGGAGGTGTTCTGCCAGCGCATCGCGGCGGCGTTCGACAACCTGTACATGTTCGGGCAATTGCGCAAGGCGCAGGAGGCCACCGTGGTGGCGCTGGCCGACCTGGCCGAGTTCCGCGACAGCGGCACCGGCGGCCATGTGCGGCGCGTGCAGCAGCTGTCGTCGTCGCTGGCGGCGCGGCTGGCCGAACGCGGCTCCTATCCCGACGAGATCACGCCGCAGCTGCTGGAGATGATCGGGCTGGCGAGCATCCTGCACGACGTCGGCAAGGTGGCCACGCCGGACCACATCCTGCTCAAGCCGGGAGCGCACACGCCGGAGGAGCGCGCCGAGATGCAGACCCACGCGGCGGTGGGACGCGCGATCCTGGAGCGCGCGGCCGGCATGGTCGACGGCGTCAGTTACCTGACGTACGGCGCGGCGATCGCCGGCGGCCACCACGAGCATTTCGACGGCAACGGCTATCCGAACCAGCTCAAGGGCACGGCCATACCGATCGCCGCGCGCATCGTCGCCGTGGTCGACGTATTCGACTCGCTGCTGCACGAGCGGCCGTACAAGGAACCGTGGCCGCACACCGAGGTGATGACCTACATCACCGAGCGCGCCGGCAAGCAGTTCGACCCGGAGGTGGTGGCGTCGTTGCTGGAGCTGATCGAGCGCGATCCGACGATAGGGCGCACACCGGATTGATTTTTTCGCGACGATAAACCCGCACCCCCATGCGGGGTCGTACCCCTTGGGGTACGACCCCTAAGCGGCGGATCACGCGGATCGTTCAAGGCGGGCGGGTTGGATCGACCGGTCCCGTTGATTCTCCTCTGTCACCATCGCCTCGAAGCTGGCCGCCGGCATCGGCCGCGCGAACAAATACCCCTGCGCCTCGTCGCACTGCTTGGAACGCAGGAAGTCGCGCTGCGCCTCGGTCTCCACACCCTCCGCCACCACGCCCAACCCCAGCGAATGGGCCAGCGCGATGGTCGCCGCGACGATCACCGCGTCATCCGGATCGGTCTCGATATCCTTGACGAAGCCGCGGTCGATCTTGATGCGGTCGATGTCGAACAACTTCAGATAACTGAGCGACGAATAGCCGGTGCCGAAATCGTCGATCGCCACCTTGATGCCGCGCGAGCGCAGCTCGACCAGCAGCGCGCGGCTGCGCTCCGGGTCCTGCATCGCCGCCGACTCGGTGATCTCCAGTTCCAGCAGCGCCGGATCGATGCCCTGGCTGGCCAGCAGATGGTCCAGGTGCGGCAGCAGGCCGGCGCCGTGGCACTGGCGCGCCGACAGGTTGACCGCCAGCCGCAGATGCGCCAGCGGCGTGCCGCGCCACGACGCCAGCAGGCCGGTCGCGCGCCTGAGCACCCAGTCGCCCAGCGGCAGGATCAGCCCCGACTCCTCGGCGATCGGGATGAAGCGGTCCGGCCCCACCATGCCCAGCTCCGGATGGTGCCAGCGCAGCAGCGCCTCGGCGCCGATGATGCGCTGCGTGGCCAGCTCCACCTGCGGCTGCAGATACAGCTCGAACTCGTCCTGCTCGAGCGCCTGCCACAGGCGGTTCTCCAGCATCAGCCGCTCGTGGGTGGCGACGTTCATCTCGGCCGAGAAGAACTGGAAGTTGCCGCGCCCCTGGCTCTTGGCCGCGTACATCGCCGTGTCGGCGTGGCGCATCAGGGTGCTGCCGTCGTCGCCGTCGGACGGGAACATCGCCACGCCCACGCTGGCGCCGCTGTGGATGGTCTTGCCCTCGAGCGGGTAGGGCGCGGTCAGCGACTCGACGATGCGCACGGCGATGTGGGTGACGTCGTCCGGCGTGATGGCGCCCGAGGCGACGACGATGAATTCGTCGCCGCCGAGGCGGGCGATGATGTCGACCTCGCGCAGCAGCTCACGCAGGCGCTGGGCCACCGCGACGAGCAGCAGGTCGCCGGTCTGGTGGCCGTGGGTGTCGTTGATCTTCTTGAAGTGATCGAGGTCGATGAACAGCACCGCCGCCGCGCCGTGCGCGCGCCGCGTCTGCGCCAGCAGCTGCTCCAGGCGCAGATTGAGCGACAGGCGGTTGTCCAGCCCCGTCAGGGTGTCGTGGTGGGCCAGGCGGTGGATGCGCTCCTGCGCCATGCGCTGCTCGGTGAGGTCGTGCAGGATGGCGACGAACAGGTGCTCGTCGGGCAGCTCGACCTCGCTCACCGAGATCGCCAGCGGGAACTCGCTGCCGTCGCTGCGCCAGCCGGTCAGGGTGTAGTCGTGCGTGACGCCGCAGGCGATCATGCGCAGCAGGCCGGCCGCGTCGAGGCCATCGGCCTCGCCGACGCCGACCGGGATCAGGCGCTCGAGCCGCAGGCGCGTCATCTGCTCGGGCGTGTAGCCGAACAGGCGCCCGGCGGCGGCGTTGGCCGACATCAGCAGGCCGTCGCCGTCGATGGTGAGGATGGCGTCGGCGGCCTTGTTCAGGATCGCCTGCAGCCGCGCCTCGCGTTCGCGCAGGCGCGCCGTGCTGTCCTTGACCTGCGCCTGGATGCGCGCCCGCTCGCCGCTGATGAGCAGCATCAGGGTGCCCAGCAAGCCTGTCAGCAGCAGGCCGCAGGTCAGCACGGTCCAGCTTTGCCAGCCGCGCTGCTGCTGCAGGTAGGCCGGCGTCGGCGCCAGGGTCAGCTCGTAGATGCGGCCGCCGAAGTGCAGCTGGTGCTGGAAGTCGCCCGCCGCCGGCGCGCGCAGCAGGGTGTCGCGCAAGGTGCGGCCCGGAGTCTCGTCGTCCATGTCCTCGAAGCGCACTAAAAAGTGCTCGAACTCGGAGCGCTTGAGCGCCTGGTCGAGGTAGGCGTCGAACTGCAGCGCGATCAGCAGCGAGCCGACCGGCTGGTGCTGGGCGTTGTTGGGATACACCGTTTGCAGCAGCAGTACGCCGTGGCCGGGCAGGGTGCGGGCGAACTGCAGCGGCGACGTCGCCGTCGGCTGGCCCGACTGGATCGCCCGTTCCAGCGCGGCGCGGCGCTGGTCCTCGGACAGGAGGTCGAGGCCGACGTAGTCGCGCCCTTCGGCCGGCTCGACGAAGGTGACCGGGAAGTAGCGCTGGCGCTGGGCCGCGACGCGCCAGGTGCCCGCCAGCGAGCGCTCGCGGATCTGGAACGACGGCGCAACGTGCTGGCGCGCCCAGGACTCGAAGGCGGCGCGGTCGGCGCCGGCCACCGGCACCAGCCAGCCCATCGACAGCAGCTCGGGGCGCTGGTCGAGATAGCCGTGCGCCAGGTTGCTGAAGTCGTCCGCGCCCAGTTTGCGGCTGGGATCGTTAAGCGCCTTGGCCATGGCGTAGATGAAGCGTTCGTGTTCGCTAAACTGCGCCTGCAGCAGGTCGCCGGTTTGCTGCGCCTTGAGGCGGAAGGTTTGCAGCTGCTGGTTGCTCTCCCATTTGTCGGCCTGCACGTAGATGGCGATGAAGGCGGCCGCCGACAGCACCAGCGGCAGGCCCACCAGCATGCGGCGGCGCTCCCACAGCGCGCGCGGGCGGCCGATGGCGATCCACGTCAGCGGCGCGGCCAGCAGCACGCCGATGGTGTCGCCCATCCACCAGGCCAGCCAGTCGCCGACCATGCCGTCCCAGCGCAGCACGCCGGCCAGCAGCATGCCCGACAGCGAGACGGTGCAACTAATCACGGTGACGCTGGCGGCTAGCAGGATGAAGCGCGCCACGTCGCGTCCCGAGCCGATGGCCGGATCGATGTGGCGGCGGAACAGGCCGGCGCCCACCCAGGCCTGCAGCGCGGCGCCCGCGGCCGCCGACAGTGCGCCCAGCAGGGCCTGCGGGGAGATGCCGTTGGCGCTCGACCAGGGGTGGACCAGGTTGACGCACAGCGAGCCGAGCGCGACGGCCGGCAGCAACCGCATGCCGCCGACGGCGCAGGCGGCCAGGGCGATGCCGGCGGGCAGGAAAATCGGGGAAGCGTAGCCGGGCGGCAGCGCCAGCAGCAGGCCGAGGCGCCCGGCGATCACATAGGCGGCCAGCAGGGCCAGGTTGGCGAGCAGCACGGTGCGTCGGCCGGCGCCAGGGGGAGTCAGCTGCATGGTGTTCAACTGCGGTGCTCCCGGGTCGCGTGACAGGGTTGATCGAAAGGCGTCGAAAAGCGTCGAAAAACGTGGCGATCGGCGGGCGATCTGCGACCGATTGTATAGGAAATCATTCAACGTAAAAACAACACTTGCACTTTTGCACGCGGTCCAGTTAAAATCTCGCCCCGAAGCAGACGGTTCATCCTCAAGGACGCAAAATATCGCAGTCCAAGCGTTATTGGAGGGTTGACAGGTCAAAGTAATTGCTTCATACTCTGCGGTTCCTCGCGGAGGGGTGGCCGAGTGGTTAAAGGCGACAGACTGTAAATCTGTTCTCTATGAGTACGCTGGTTCGAATCCAGCCCCCTCCACCAAGTTGTTGCGGTGAGACTGAGTAGCAAAAGTGAAATGAACGATACCTCGCGGGTGTAGCTCAATGGTAGAGCAGAAGCCTTCCAAGCTTACGACGAGGGTTCGATTCCCTTCACCCGCTCCAGTGTTGTTGCAATGCAGATGCGCAGGCAGGGCATCAAATAGCAGTACCCCATCAGCCCTTTTAGCTCAGTGGTAGAGCACTCCCTTGGTAAGGGAGAGGCCACGTGTTCAATCCACGTAAAGGGCACCAGAATTCGCAGTGCATAAGTAATACGCAATACGTCGGCACAGAGCAGTAAAAAATTCGGTAGCAACAAATTCAGCAGTATTCACAGACAGTCGGGCGCGAGCCCGGGCAATCACACCAAATCGTTAGGAGTCTAAAATGGCAAAAGGTAAATTCGAACGGACCAAGCCGCACGTCAACGTCGGCACCATCGGCCACGTCGACCACGGCAAGACCACCCTGACCGCTGCGATCGCAACCGTTCTGTCGAAGAAATTCGGCGGCGAAGCTAAAGCATACGACCAGATCGATGCGGCTCCGGAAGAAAAAGCACGCGGCATCACCATCAACACCGCGCACGTCGAGTACGAAACCGCTGCCCGTCACTACGCACACGTTGACTGCCCAGGCCACGCCGACTACATCAAAAACATGATCACCGGCGCGGCACAGATGGACGGCGCGATCCTGGTTTGCTCCGCAGCTGACGGCCCAATGCCACAGACCCGCGAGCACATCCTGCTGGCCCGCCAAGTTGGCGTTCCATACATCATCGTGTTCCTGAACAAGTGCGACCTGGTCGACGACGCAGAACTGCTGGAACTGGTCGAAATGGAAGTTCGCGAGTTGTTGTCGAAGTACGAATTCCCAGGCGACGACGTGCCGATCATCAAAGGTTCGGCCCGTATGGCGCTGGAAGGCAAAGAAGGCGAAATGGGCGTTGACGCGATCATGCGTCTGGCCGACGCACTGGACAGCTACATCCCTACGCCAGAGCGCGCAGTCGATGGCGCCTTCCTGATGCCAGTGGAAGACGTGTTCTCGATCTCGGGTCGCGGTACCGTTGTGACCGGTCGTATCGAGCGCGGCATCATCAAGGTCGGCGAAGAGATCGAAATCGTTGGTATCACCGACACCGTCAAGACCACTTGCACCGGCGTGGAAATGTTCCGCAAGCTGCTGGACCAGGGTCAAGCCGGCGACAACGTCGGTCTGCTGCTGCGCGGCACCAAGCGTGAAGACGTACAGCGTGGTCAGGTTCTGGCCAAGCCAGGTTCGATCAAGCCGCACAACCACTTCACCGGCGAGATCTATGTCCTGTCGAAAGATGAAGGCGGCCGTCACACCCCGTTCTTCAACAACTATCGTCCACAGTTCTACTTCCGTACGACTGACGTGACCGGTTCGATCGAACTGCCAGCGGACAAAGAAATGGTTATGCCAGGCGACAACGTGTCGATCACCGTCAAGCTGATCAACCCGATCGCGATGGAAGAAGGTCTGCGCTTCGCAATCCGCGAAGGTGGCCGTACCGTTGGTGCAGGTGTTGTTGCGAAGATCATCGCTTAAGGAATATCCTGACTTACCACCAGGGGCGTCTCTGGTGGTATAATCGATATCCTTTGTAGTTTTACGTAGGGACGTAGCTCAATTGGCAGAGCGTCGGTCTCCAAAACCGAAGGTTGGGGGTTCGATGCCCTCCGTCCCTGCCACCGTTTTCAGGTGCAGGGCACCGAAAGTAAATTAAATGTCAAATCAATCCGTGCAGACCGTCAGCACGTCGAATGACAAGATTAAGGTTGCACTGGCAATAGCCGTTGCAATCGCAGGCGTGGTGGGGTTCTATTACCTGTCAGACAAACCAGCTCTCGTACGCGCAGGCGCACTTGTAGCTGGTTTGGCTTTTGCCGTTCTGCTCTTGTGGACTTCGTCGACTGGCCGTGATTTCCTGAATTTCGCCAAAGAAGCCGTACGCGAGACGAAAAAGGTCGTTTGGCCTACCCGTCGCGAAGCAACCCAGATCACGGGCATCGTCTTTGCCTTCGTGCTGGTGATGGCGCTGTTCCTGTGGGGCACGGATAAGACGTTGGAATTCCTGTTGTACGATCTCATTCTGGGCATACGAAAATAATGAACGAAAACGTGCAAGATGATGCGGCAGGCGAATCGGTGACTGGCGACGTGCCGGCGACCGAAGCCGTCGCGGCGCCGGTAAGCGTTCCAGTGAGCAACAAGCGCTGGTACGTTGTTCATGCGTATTCCGGTATGGAAAAAAGCGTGCAGCGCGCGCTGACCGAGCGCGTCGAACGCGCCGGCATGCAAGACCAGTTCGGCCAGATCCTGGTGCCGACCGAAGAAGTCGTTGAAGTCAAGAACGGCCAAAAGTCCGTCACTGAGCGTCGTTTCTTCCCGGGCTATGTCCTGGTCGAGATGGAAATGACCGACGAGACGTGGCACCTGGTGAAAAACACCAACAAGGTGACCGGCTTCATCGGCGGCAAATCGAACAAGCCGACCCCGATTCCAGCGCGCGAGATCGACAAGATCATGCAGCAGATGCAAGAGGGTGTCGAGAAGCCACGGCCGAAAGTGCTGTACGAAGTGGGCGAGCAAGTGCGCATCAAGGATGGCCCGTTCACCGACTTCAACGGCAACGTCGAGGAAGTCAACTACGAGAAATCGAAAGTGCGCGTCTCGGTCACCATCTTCGGCCGCGCCACACCAGTCGAGCTCGAATTCGGCCAGGTCGAAAAAGTATAAACAACCGTTCGCCAGAACGGGCGACGGTGTAAAAACCCCGACAAATCTGGCACCAGAGGAGCCCCGCCATGCAATCGATCGCATGGCGGGGCGCTACTACTCATACCCAAGATAGGAGCCATCATGGCAAAGAAAATCATTGGTTTTATCAAGCTGCAAGTGCCAGCTGGTAAAGCAAACCCATCCCCACCGATCGGTCCAGCGCTGGGTCAGCGCGGTCTGAACATCATGGAATTCTGCAAAGCGTTCAACGCGCAGACCCAGGGTATGGAACCAGGCATGCCGATTCCGGTCGTCATCACCGCGTTCGCCGACAAGTCGTTCACCTTCGTGATGAAGACGCCGCCAGCGACCTACCTGATCAAGAAGCACTCGGGCGTCACCAAAGGTTCGCCGAAGCCACATACCGACAAAGTCGGTAAGCTGACCCGCGCTCAAGCTGAAGAAATCGCTAAATTGAAAACCCCAGATCTGACCGCTGCCGACATGGATGCCGCTGTACGCACCATCGCTGGTTCCGCACGTTCGATGGGCATCACGGTGGAAGGTCTGTAATCATGGCAAAATTGTCCAAACGCGCTAAAGTTATCAAATCCAAAGTTGATAGCACCAAGACCTATGCCTTCGACAACGCTGTTGCGCTGATCAAAGAGCTGGCCACCGCCAAGTTCAACGAATCGATCGACGTGTCGGTTCAGCTGGGCGTGGATCCTAAGAAGTCGGATCAGGTCGTTCGCGGTTCCGTCGTGCTGCCAGCCGGCACCGGCAAGACCGTTCGCGTCGCCGTGTTCGCTTCGGGCGACAAGGCCGAGCAGGCGAAAGCCGCCGGTGCTGACGTTGTTGGTATGGAAGACCTGGCCGAGCGCGTCAAAGCCGGCGACATGCCTTTCGACATCGTCATCGCTTCGCCAGACACCATGCGTATCGTCGGTACCCTGGGTCAGATCCTGGGCCCACGCGGCCTGATGCCTAACCCGAAGGTCGGCACTGTTACTCCTGACGTCGCTACCGCCGTGAAAAACGCGAAAGCCGGTCAAGTTCAGTACCGTACCGACAAAGCCGGTATCATCCACGCAACGATCGGCCGCAAGTCGTTCGCCGACGCCGATCTGAAGAGCAACCTGGTTGCCCTGATCGACGCGCTGAACAAAGCCAAGCCAGCATCGAGCAAAGGTGTTTACCTGCGCAAGGTTTCCCTGTCGTCGACCATGGGCGCTGGCGTCCGTGTTGACCAGGCTTCCCTGGCTGCTTAAGCTTAGTTGCTTAGATATTAAATTTAGTCGCTGAGCCGAAAAGCTTGGCGCAGTTCTTTGGGCTGGTCGAGACTGCTTGCAGTAGCGGCCAGACAATCAAAGACCGTTGGGCTCAGCGCAGCAGGCAGGCGCCGGGTTAATTGGATTTTCCGCCCAACGCAGATGGTGTACCCGATCAAGTTTCGTAGTCCATTGGACTCCTAAACCTCGGACGCCGTTGTTCGAACCGATGGCAGGCTTTTCGCCCGTCATCATTTAAGGAGGTTGACCGTGGGTCTCAATCTGAATGACAAAAAGGCCGTCGTCGCCGAAGTTTCCGCAAAAGTAGCAACTGCGCAAACTATCGTCGTGGCCGAATATCGTGGCATCCAGGTTGCTCACTTGACGCAACTTCGTGCCAAAGCGCGCGCTCAAGGCGTGTACCTGCGTGTGTTGAAAAATACGCTCGCTCGTCGCTCCGTCGAAGGCACGCAGTTCGCCAGCCTGGCAGACAGCATGACCGGTCCGTTGATCTACTCGATCTCGGACGATGCCGTTGCAGCAGCTAAAGTCATCGCTGACTTCGCTAAAACCAACGACAAACTGGTCATCACCGCAGGTAACTACGCAGGCAAACAGCTGGATAAAGCAGCTGTTACCGCGTTGGCGAGCATTCCTAGCCGTGAAGTCCTCATTTCGCAGTTGTTGGGCGTTATGCTGGCTCCGGTGTCGGGCTTTGCACGTGGTCTGGCTGCTCTGGCAGCGAAAAAATCCGAAGGCGCTCCTGCTGCTGCTGAAGAAGTCGCAGCAGAAGAAGCCCCAGCAGCGTAATTGCTGGCGGGTTTTTTTCTCAAGTACCAATCTGATGTACTAACGAATCAATAAATTATTGGAGTTTCAAATGGCAATTAGCAAAGACGACATCCTGGCAGCAGTTAGCGAAATGTCCGTAATGGACCTGAACGAACTGGTCAAAGCTTTCGAAGAAAAATTCGGCGTTTCGGCCGCAGCAATGGCAGCTCCAGCAGCTGGCGGCGCCGCTGCTGGCGCGGCTGTTGAAGAACAGACCGAATTCAACGTTGTTCTGACCGAAATCGGCGCGAACAAAGTTGGCGTGATTAAAGCTGTTCGCGAAATCACCGGTCTGGGCCTGAAAGAAGCCAAAGACGTGGTTGATGGCGCTCCTAAGACCGTCAAAGAAGCCCTGTCGAAAGCTGACGCTGAAGCCGCTAAGAAGAAGCTGGAAGAAGCTGGCGCCAAGGCTGAACTGAAGTAATCAAGTTGTACGGCGGCTAGTTAGCGCCTCGAGCCAAAGCTGCGGATTTCCTTTCGAAAGGGAGGAAATCCGGCTTTGGCTCCTTTGTCGTCCTCGTCGTATTTGTAGCGTATTGTCCGACGCTGCAGTGGTTAGTAGTTTATTCAAATCAGCTGGAAATGGTAGAGATTTCAGGTTTCGTCTGTGTGACATGCAGCCGAGATTGTTGCTGAAGTGGCTGTGGAGCGGTTGCAGTTGACCGGTTCGCGCACTGGCAAAACCTGAATTTTTTATCCTTTCTGTCACTCACGGAGTGTCCATGCACTACTCATTTACTGAGAAGAAACGCATTCGCAAATCATTCGCGAAGCGCGCCAACGTTCACCACGTTCCGTTCCTGCTGGCTACCCAGCTCGAGTCCTACCATAGTTTCCTGCAGGAAGACGTCGCACCGTCGACCCGCAAGAACGACGGCCTGCAGTCGGCCTTTACCTCGATATTCCCTATCGTTTCGCACAATGGCTTTGCGCGTCTCGAATTCCTGTCGTACGTCCTGGGCGATCCCGCCTTCGACGTCAAGGAATGCCAACTGCGTGGCCTGACGTTCGCGTCGCCGCTGCGCGCCAAGGTGCGTCTGGTGATCCTGGACAAGGAATCGCCGACCAAGCCGGTCGTCAAAGAGATGAAGGAACAGGAAGTCTACATGGGCGAACTGCCTTTGATGACGACCACCGGTTCGTTCGTCATCAACGGTACCGAGCGCGTCATCGTTTCGCAGCTGCATCGCTCCCCTGGCGTGTTCTTCGAACACGACCGCGGCAAGACCCACTCGTCGGGCAAACTGCTGTTCTCCGCGCGTATCATTCCTTACCGCGGTTCGTGGCTGGACTTCGAGTTCGACCCGAAAGACATCCTGTTCTTCCGCGTCGACCGCCGCCGCAAAATGCCGGTCACGATCCTGCTCAAAGCCATCGGCATGTCGCACGAGCAAATCCTGGCGAACTTCTTCGTCTTCGACAATTTCAACCTGCGCTCGGAAGGCGCGGAGATGGAATTCGTTGCCGAGCGTCTGCGTGGCGAAGTCGCCCGCTTCGACATCGTCAACAAGGAAGGCAAGACCCTGGTGCTGAAGGACAAGCGCATCAACGCCAAGCACGTGCGCGACATCGAATCGAACGGCATCAAGCATATTTCCGTGCCGGAAGACTACCTGCTGGGCCGCGTGCTGGCCAAGAACATCGTTGATCCGGAGACCGGCGAAGTTGTCGCGTCCGCCAACGATGAGCTGACCGAAGACGTCCTCGGCCGCCTGCGCGAAGCCAACATCAGCGAAATCCAAACGTTGTACACCAACGATCTGGACCAGGGCGCGTACATTTCGCAAACCCTGCGCATCGACGACACCGCCGACCAGATGGCCGCGCGCGTCGCGATCTACCGCATGATGCGTCCTGGCGAACCGCCAACGGAAGACTCCGTCGAAGCGCTGTTCAACGGCCTGTTCTACAGCGCCGACCGCTACGACCTGTCCGCCGTCGGCCGCATGAAGTTCAACCGCCGCATCGGCCGTGACGAACTGACCGGCGCCATGACGTTGTCGAACGAAGACGTGCTGGCCGTGATCAAGATCCTGGTGGAACTGCGCAATGGCCGCGGCGAAGTCGACGATATCGATCACCTGGGTAACCGCCGCGTACGTTGCGTCGGCGAACTGGCCGAAAACCAGTTCCGCGCCGGCCTGGTGCGCGTCGAGCGCGCCGTCAAGGAACGCCTCGGCCAAGCCGAAGCGGACAACCTGATGCCGCACGACCTGATCAACAGCAAGCCGATCTCGGCCGCGATCCGTGAATTCTTCGGTTCGTCGCAGCTGTCGCAGTTTATGGACCAGACCAACCCGCTGTCGGAAATCACGCACAAACGCCGCGTTTCCGCCCTGGGACCTGGCGGTCTGACCCGCGAACGTGCAGGCTTCGAGGTGCGCGACGTGCACCCGACCCACTACGGCCGCGTGTGCCCGATCGAAACGCCTGAAGGCCCGAACATCGGCCTGATCAACTCGCTGGCGCTGTACGCCCGCCTGAACGAATACGGCTTCCTGGAAACCCCGTACCGCAAGGTCGAAGGTTCCAAGATCACCGACCAGATCGATTACCTGTCGGCGATCGAAGAAGGCCGCTACATCATCGCCCAGGCGAATGCGACCATCAGTGCCGAAGGTACGCTCAGCGATGAGCTGGTCTCGGCCCGTGAAGCCGGCGAAACCATTCTGGTATCGCCAGAGCGCATCCAGTACATGGACGTGGCGCCTGGCCAGATCGTGTCCGTCGCCGCGTCGCTGATTCCGTTCCTGGAACACGATGATGCGAACCGCGCATTGATGGGTGCCAACATGCAGCGCCAGGCAGTTCCTTGCCTGCGCCCTGAAAAAGCACTGGTCGGTACCGGTATCGAACGCACCGTGGCAGTTGACTCGGGCACCACCGTGCAAGCTCTGCGCGGCGGTATCGTCGACTACATCGATGCGGGCCGTGTCGTGATTCGCGTGAACGATGACGAAGCAACCGCCGGCGAAGTCGGTGTCGACATCTACAACCTGATCAAGTACACCCGTTCGAACCAGAACACCAACATCAACCAGCGTCCTATCGTCAAGGTTGGCGACCGCGTTGCCAAGCGCGACGTGATCGCCGACGGCGCATCGACCGACCTGGGTGAATTGGCGCTGGGCCAGAACATGACCGTGGCCTTCATGCCATGGAATGGTCTGAACTTCGAGGATTCGATCCTGATCTCGGAAAACGTCGTCAAAGACGACCGTTACACCTCGATCCACATCGAAGAGCTGAGCGTCGTTGCTCGCGATACCAAGCTGGGCGCGGAAGAAATCACCCGCGACATCTCGAACCTGGCTGAGAACCAGCTGGCTCGTCTGGATGAGTCCGGTATCGTCTACATCGGCGCCGAAGTGCAAGCCGGCGATACGCTGGTCGGTAAAGTGACGCCTAAAGGCGAAACCCAGCTGACCCCGGAAGAAAAGCTGCTGCGCGCGATCTTCGGCGAGAAGGCTTCGGACGTCAAAGACACCTCGCTGCGCGTGCCTTCGGGCATGATCGGCACCGTCATCGACGTGCAAGTGTTCACCCGCGAAGGCATCGTTCGCGACAAGCGCGCGCAACAGATCATCGACGATGAACTGAAGCGTTTCCGCCTGGACCTGAACGACCAGATGCGTATCGTGGAGGGCGATGCCTTCCAGCGTCTGGAAAAAATGCTGATCAACCAGGTCGTCAACGGCGGTCCGAAGAAGCTGGCCAAAGGCGCCAAGATCACCAAGGAATACCTGGACGATCTGGACAAGTACCACTGGTTCGACATCCGTCCAGCGGACGACGCCGCCGCCACCGCCCTCGAAGCGATCAAGGAATCGATCAACGAGAAGCGTCACCAGTTCGATCTGGCCTTCGAAGAGAAGCGCAAGAAGCTGACGCAAGGCGATGAGCTGCAACCTGGCGTGCAGAAGATGGTCAAAGTGTATCTGGCCGTTAAGCGCCGCCTGCAGTCGGGCGACAAGATGGCGGGTCGCCACGGTAACAAGGGTGTGGTTTCCCGTATCGTGCCGGTCGAAGACATGCCATACATGGCCGACGGTACGCCGGCGGACGTGGTGCTGAACCCGCTGGGTGTTCCTTCGCGTATGAACGTGGGTCAGATTCTCGAGACCCACCTTGGTTGGGCGGCAAAAGGCCTGGGTATCCGTATCGGCGAGATGCTGCAACAGCAGATCAAAGTCGAAGAGATGCGCAAGTTCCTGACCACCGTCTACAACGAGAACGGCCGTCCGGAAGATCTGGACCAGTTCGACGACGAAGAGATCATGAAGCTGGCGAACAACCTGAAAAAGGGTGTTCCGTTCGCTACCCCGGTGTTCGACGGCGCGCACGAGTCGGAAATCCGCCGCATGCTGGACCTGGCGTACCCGGACGAGATCGCTCAGAAACTGGGCATGACCCCGTCGAAGAACCAGGTCACGATGTACGACGGCCGCACCGGCGAAGCGTTCGAGCGCAAGGTTACCGTTGGCGTGATGCACATGCTGAAACTGCACCACTTGGTCGACGACAAGATGCACGCGCGTTCGACCGGTCCGTACTCGCTGGTAACGCAGCAGCCACTGGGCGGTAAAGCCCAGTTCGGCGGCCAGCGCTTCGGTGAGATGGAGGTGTGGGCACTGGAAGCGTACGGCGCATCGTACGTGCTGCAAGAGATGTTGACCGTGAAGTCCGATGACGTCAACGGCCGTACCAAAGTGTACGAAAACCTGGTCAAAGGCGACCACGTGATCGACGCCGGTATGCCTGAATCGTTCAACGTGCTGGTCAAGGAAATCCGTTCGCTGGGTATCGATATCGACCTCGAACGAAACTAAAAGACAGCTCGGTTACATAAGACTGTCGTTTGGTTTGAGAAACACAAAGCCCGGCTGGGTAACCAGTCCGGGCGATGTAGTCTCAGGAATTAGAAGTTTAATCACCTCTGGAGTGATACATGAAAGCACTGCTCGATCTATTCAAGCAAGTACAGACGAACGAGACCTTTGACGCGATCAAGATCGGTCTCGCTTCGCCTGAAAAAATCCGTTCGTGGTCCTACGGCGAAGTTAAAAAGCCGGAAACCATCAACTATCGTACCTTCAAGCCTGAGCGCGACGGCCTGTTCTGCGCCAAGATCTTTGGTCCTATCAAGGACTACGAATGCCTGTGCGGCAAATACAAGCGCCTCAAGCACCGCGGCGTCATCTGCGAAAAGTGCGGCGTTGAAGTCACGCTGGCCAAAGTGCGCCGCGAGCGCATGGGCCACATCGAGCTGGCCTCGCCGACCGCCCACATCTGGTTCCTGAAATCGCTGCCGTCGCGTCTGGGCATGGTCCTGGACATGACCCTGCGGGACATCGAACGCGTGCTGTACTTCGAAGCATACGTGGTCACCGATCCAGGCATGACCCCGCTGAAGAAGTGCCAGATCATGTCGGAAGACGACTACGCCGCCAAGTACGAAGAGTACGGCGACGACTTCACCGCCTTCATGGGCGCCGAAGGTATCCGTGAACTGCTGCGCTCGATCGACATCCACCGCGATGCCGAGACCCTGCGCGTGGAACTGAAGGAATCGAAGTCCGAAGCGAAGATCAAGAAATACGCCAAGCGTCTGAAAGTGCTGGAAGCGTTCCAGCGTTCGGGCATCAAGCCTGAGTGGATGATCATGGAAGTGCTGCCGGTGCTGCCGCCGGAACTGCGTCCGCTGGTCCCGCTGGACGGCGGCCGTTTCGCGACCTCGGATCTGAACGATCTGTATCGCCGCGTGATCAACCGTAACAACCGTCTGAAGCGTTTGATGGAGCTGCGTGCTCCAGAGATCATCACGCGCAACGAAAAGCGCATGCTGCAAGAAGCGGTCGATTCGCTGCTGGACAACGGCCGTCGCGGCAAAGCGATGACCGGCGCCAACAAGCGTCCGCTGAAATCGCTGGCCGAGATGATCAAAGGTAAGGGCGGTCGTTTCCGTCAGAACTTGCTGGGTAAGCGCGTCGACTACTCGGGCCGTTCGGTCATCGTGGTGGGTCCACAGCTGAAACTGCACCAGTGCGGTCTGCCGAAGCTGATGGCGCTGGAACTGTTCAAGCCGTTCATCTTCAACAAGCTGGAACTGATGGGCTTGGCTACCACGATCAAGGCCGCTAAAAAGCTGGTCGAGATTCAAGAGCCGGTCGTCTGGGACATCCTGGAAGACGTGATCCGCGAACACCCGATCATGCTGAACCGTGCGCCTACGCTGCACCGTCTGGGCATCCAGGCTTTCGAGCCGGTCCTGATTGAAGGCAAGGCCATCCAACTGCACCCACTCGTCTGCGCGGCATTCAACGCCGACTTCGACGGTGACCAGATGGCTGTGCACGTTCCGCTGTCGATCGAAGCGCAGATGGAAGCGCGTACCTTGATGCTGGCGTCGAACAACATCCTGTTCCCGTCGAACGGCGAACCGTCGATCGTTCCTTCGCAGGATATCGTGCTGGGTCTGTACTACGCGACCCGCGAAGCGATCAACGCGAAAAACGAAGGCATGCTGTTCCAGGACGTGTCGGAAGTCATCCGTGCCTACGACAACAAGGAAGTGGAACTGACGACCCGCATCACCGTGCGTATCGTTGAGCATCCAAAGGATCCAGTGACCGGCGAATTCGTCCGCACCGTGACTCGCTACGAGACCACGATCGGCCGCGCCATCCTGTCGGAAATCCTGCCGAAAGGCCTGCCTTTCTCGGTGCTGAACCGCGCGCTGAAAAAGAAAGAAATTTCCAAGCTGATCAACACCTCGTTCCGTAAGTGCGGCCTGCGCGCGACGGTCGTGTTTGCTGACCAACTGATGCAGTCGGGCTTCCGCCTGGCGACCCGTGCCGGTATTTCGATCTGCGTGGACGACATGCTGGTACCGCCACAAAAAGTGACGCTGATTTCGGCCGCGGAATCCGAAGTCAAACAGATCGAGCAGCAGTACGCTTCGGGTCTGGTCACCGCCGGCGAGCGTTACAACAAGGTTGTCGACATCTGGGGCAAGACCTCGGACGAAGTCGGCAAGGCCATGATGGACCAGCTGAAAGTGGAAGACGTCATCAAGCGTGACGGCACCAAGTCGACCCAGGAATCGTTCAACGCGATTTACATGATGGCCGACTCGGGCGCCCGCGGTTCGGCGGCGCAGATTCGCCAGCTGGCCGGTATGCGTGGTCTGATGGCGAAACCGGATGGTTCGATTATCGAAACGCCGATTACCGCGAACTTCCGCGAAGGTCTGAACGTTTTGCAGTACTTCATTTCGACCCACGGCGCTCGTAAAGGTCTGGCCGATACGGCGCTGAAAACCGCGAACTCGGGTTACCTGACCCGTCGTCTGGTCGACGTGACCCAGGATCTGGTCGTCATCGAAGATGATTGCGGCACGACCAACGGCACCCTGATGAAGGCGATGGTCGAGGGTGGTGAGGTTATCGAAGCGCTGCGCGACCGTATCCTCGGCCGTGTCGCCGTCAACGACGTCGTCAATCCTGAAACCCAGGAAACGCTGTACGAAGCCGGCTCGCTGATGGACGAGGACATGGTTGAAGAGATCGAGCGTCTGTCGATCGATGAAGTCAAGGTCCGCACCCCGCTGACTTGCGACACGCGCTTCGGCCTGTGCGCCAAGTGCTACGGCCGCGATCTGGGCCGTGGCATGCTGGTCAACGCCGGCGAAGCCGTCGGTGTGGTCGCCGCGCAGTCGATCGGTGAACCAGGTACCCAGCTGACCATGCGTACGTTCCACATCGGTGGTGCGGCGTCGCGTGCGGCGGTGGCCTCGTCGGTCGAAGCGAAGTCGAACGGTACCATCCGTTTCACCTCGACCATGCGTTACGTCACCAACGGCAAGGGCGCGCAAATCGTCATTTCCCGTTCGGGCGAAGTGCTGATCACCGACGACCACGGCCGTGAGCGTGAGCGTCACAAGGTGCCGTACGGCGCGACCCTGATCGTCAAGGACGGTCTGGTCATCAAGGCCGGCACGGCCCTGGCGACCTGGGATCCGCTGACCCGTCCGATCATCACCGAGTACGCCGGTGTGGTGCGTTTCGAGAACGTCGAAGAAGGCGTGACCGTTGCCCGTCAGGTGGACGAAGTGACCGGTCTGTCGACCCTGGTTGTGATCGATGCGAAACGTCGCGGTTCGTTGACCAAAACGCTGCGTCCGCAGGTCAAACTGCTGAACGACTCGAACGAAGAAGTCAAGATCGCCGGCACCGAACACTCGGTGGCGATCGGCTTCCAGGTCGGCGCGCTGATCATGGTCAAAGACGGCCAGGCGGTATCGGTCGGCGAAGTGCTGGCACGTATCCCGACCGAATCGCAGAAGACCCGCGATATTACCGGTGGTCTGCCGCGCGTTGCCGAGCTGTTCGAAGCACGTTCGCCGAAGGACGCGGGTATGCTGGCCGAAGTGACCGGTACGGTTGCATTCGGTAAGGAAACCAAAGGTAAGCAGCGTCTGGAAATCACGGACATGGACGGCAACAAGCACGAGTTCTTGATCACCAAGGACAAACAAGTGCTGGTCCACGACGGCCAGGTGGTGAACAAGGGCGAGATGATTGTCGACGGCCCAGCCGATCCACAAGACATTCTGCGTCTGCTGGGTATCGAAGCGCTGGCGCGTTACATCGTTGACGAAGTGCAGGACGTTTATCGTCTGCAGGGCGTTAAGATTAACGACAAGCACATTGAAGTCATTGTGCGTCAGATGCTGCGTCGCGTTCAGATCGTTAATGCCGGCGACACCAACTATATCGTTGGCGAGCAGGTCGAGCGTTCGGAACTGCTGGATGAAAACGACCGTATGAATGTGGAGAATAAGATCCCCGCAACCTACGAAAACGTTCTGCTGGGTATTACCAAGGCATCGCTGTCGACCGATTCGTTCATCTCGGCCGCATCGTTCCAGGAAACCACCCGCGTTCTGACGGAAGCCGCAATTATGGGCAAGCGCGATGGTCTGCGCGGTCTGAAAGAAAACGTCATCGTTGGTCGTCTGATTCCAGGCGGGACGGGCTTGGCATTCCACCGCGCTCGCAAAGAGAAAGAGCAGTGGGAAGTGGAAGAGCGTCAAGCTCTGCTGCTGGCAGAAAAAGCCTCGATGTCCGGCGGCGATGTGGAAGCGACCGAAACGGTTGCCCCGCACGACGGCGAAGCGTAATAGAAATAAAGCGCAATATAGAACGGCACCTTCGGGTGCCGTTTTTTTATGCCCGCAGTTTAATAGTCGGATTTAATAACATTAGATACCAAAGAGAATAAAAGTAAAGGCTGCGGCTTTACCGTATCAGCCATGCACTGGGACGACAGCAACACCACAGATCCACGTAGGGCGGATTAGGCGGCACGCCGTAATCCGCCAAGCGCCGCCCACACCACCAACCGCGCGCACGCGCCGAGGGTCCTACGCTATAGTCCATGTAGCAATGGCGGACCTGACCCCGGAGTTTGCGCCAGTAATTAGTTCGTTCATGCTAATATCTGGCTCATGATTGCTCAAGCCCTCTTCACCCCCGCCCAGCAGAAACTGCTGGGCTTGCTGTTTGTACGTGTCAATCAAGGTTTCCACTTGAACGAGATCATGCGCCTGACCGGACTGGGCAGCGCCTCGGCCCAGCGCGAGCTCAAACGCCTGCACGAGTCCGGCGTCATCACATCCGAGCGCATCGGCAATGTGCGCCGTTTCAAACCCAATAAGGATTGCATCGTGTTCGGGGAATTAAGCAGCCTGGTCAAGAAAACCTTCGGCCTGGTCAGTGTGTTGAATTCGGCACTGGCACCGCTGCAGCATGTATTGAACGTGGCCTTTGTTTATGGCGCGACGGCAAAGGAACACGAGGGCATGGATACGCCCGTGGAGTTGTTGCTGATCGGGGATAACACCAGCTACGGAGAGTTATTATCCAGGCTCCCGGTCGCCGAACGTTTATTGCGCCGGAAAATCAATCCCAACCTGTATTCGATCCCCGATTTTAAGCGTCGCCTGCGCGAGCAGCAGCCATTTATTCTGCAGGTATTGCGCGAGCAGAAAATCTATGTGCTGGGCGAGGAATCCGATCTGGAAAAGGTCATCAACGAGGAAGCTGCAGTTTAATCTTGGCGGGTTAATATTCCCATCTAATATCTCACCGCCTGTTCATCTGTCCACGCGGCGGAAACCTGTCTTTGCGGGAACGATAAAGAAAACCGCGTGTATCGCCCGGCCTGGGATTCGCAGTGAATCTTTCCGCCAAACGCGGTAATCACTTGTTCGCAAAACGCCAATCCCATTCCGGTGCCGCCGCCATTATGCCGCGTGCTGTAAAACGGTTCAAAAACATGGGGCAACACATCGGCCGGTATTCCGGTTCCGGTATCGGTCACCAACAGCTTTTTATCGGCGCCGTCGATAAAGAAAGCGATCTCCAATTCTCCCTGCCCCGCCGATTTGATCGCATACAGCGCGTTCTTGAACAGGTTGTATAACACGTACACCAGCAGCACGTCCGAGCCGAAGAACGTGAAATCGTGCGCGCCCTTGACCACCACCTTGTCCCGCATGGAGCTTTCGAACGGGTAGCACGCCAGCGCCTCCTCGACGCATTTCTTGATCGAATGGTTGGCAAAATCACTACGGCTGAGCATTCCGGCCCGCGCCGAGGCCAGCATCATGTCGACCACGAAATTCGAGCGGCTGATCTCGGCGTCGATGTGCTGGGTCAGCTTGCCGAGGTAGTTCAGTTGCGCGGGTTGCAAGGTTGGCTCGATCAGCTTGTGTTCGACCGCCAGATGGTAGCCGGCCAGCAGCTCCGGCAACGACTTGGCCAGCACCCGCGACTGGCTGCGGATGGTCGCCAGCGGCGTGCGCATCTCGTGGGCGATCGAGGCGGCAACCTCCATCGGGTCGGCCAGCAGGTTGTGCCGGACCATCGCCTGGGCGATCAGGCCCAGGCTGGCGGCGACGAACAGCATTCCCGGCGGATAAAACTGCACGCCGTAGTTGCACAGATAATCGACCGACGCGAAAAAGTAAATCAGCATGCTGACCAGGCAATAGCGCAACCTGGTTTTCTCGGTCGAGACGGCCAGCTGCTGGCGGCGGTACAGCAGCCACAGGCTGCGGCCGACCACGAGCATTGTGTGCAGCAGGTGCAGCACGTGCAGCGGGCCGGCCTTGGGATAAAAGCCGAAAAAGTAAGTGTAGAGGCCGGCGATAAGCCAGTCGCTGCTCAGCAGGATCACGCCCAGCAGCGCGCCGAACAGATAGGACAGTTCGACCCAGCGGCGCTCGCTGCGCTGGGCGGTGAGTTCGGCGACGAAATGGTACAGGGTGGTCGGCATGAACAGGATCAGCAGATAGCCGAGTTTGGCCGCCGCCAGCGCTTCATCCCGGTCGCGGATCTGGAACAGGATCGCCCAAGAAAATTGCCAGCAAAAGGTGGTGGTGCAGAGCAGAAATAACGTGAGGCTGACCCGGCTCACCCCGCGCGAATGCAGAACATAGGCCCCGTAGCTCAGGAAGAGGAGCGAGACTATGGCGGGCAGGAGAGAGTGCATGAGCGCATTCAGCAGGCTTGATGATAGTCGCAGTATTGCGCGAGCCGGAAGAGGGCGCTTGTATTTCAGGCGGGTTCTTGCGATAGATCAAAGGAGTGCAAGATTGTGTCCACGCTGGCATGGCGCGTAACAAATGCGGTGAAAACACGGCAAGTTGGGCCGCCGCGATGTTGTCATCGTGGCGGCCCTTCCGGTTATCGCTGGGACGCGATCCAGCGGTCGACCTTTTCCTCCAGCAAGGCCAGCGGCACGGTACCGTCGCTGAGGACCACTTCATGGAATTTAGGCAGGCTGAAGCGCTCGCCCAGCGCCTCTTCCGCGCGATGGCGCAGCTCGACGATCTTGAGCGAGCCGATCTTGTAGCCCAGCGCCTGGCCCGGCCACGCCATGTAGCGCTCGGTTTCTGTCTTGGCGTAATCGTCGTAGCCCAGGGTGTCGCGCATGTACTGGATGCTTTGCTCGCGGGTCCAGCCCTGCGCGTGCATGCCGGTGTCGACCACCAGGCGGGTGGCGCGCAGCAGCTCGTCGTTCAGGTGGCCGAAGTATTGCGCCGGATCGTCGAACAAACCCATTTCCTTGCCCAGGGTTTCGGAATACAGCGCCCAGCCTTCGGTGAAGGCGTTGTTGCCGCCGTATTTGCGGAAGTCCGGCAGGTTCAGTTCCTGCATCAGCGCGATGTGGAAGTGATGGCCCGGCTTACCCTCGTGCAGGAACAGGGTGGTCATGCCGGTGCTGCCGTACTTGGTCGGATCGTTGACCACCGACCAGAACACGCCCGGACGCGAACCGTCGCCGGCCGGCGCCGTGTAGTGGTCGGACGCGGTGGCGCGGCTCAGTTCAGGCTCCAGGCGCAGGTCCAGTTTGGCCTTGGGCATCAAGGTGAACATCTGCGGCAGCTTGGTGTCGAGCACGTCGTTCAGCTTATGGAACACGGCTTGCACTTCCTGCTCCGTCTTGAACGGGCGGAACTTGTCCTGCGCGGCGACCCACACCGGCAAGCCCTTGGCCGGGCCGTTGTAGCCGAGCTTGGGGCCGAGCTCTGCGAACTGCTGCTGGATGCGCGCCACTTCGCGCAGACCGATGGCGTGGATCGCGTCGGGCTTGAGCGTGGTGGTGGTGGCGTTGGCCACGCGCGCCTGATACCAGGCGGCGCCGTCCGGCAGCGCGCCCAGGCCGGTCGAGTTGCGGCAGGCCGGCAGGTAATCTTTTTCCAGGAAGGTCGCCAGGCGGGCCAGCGCCGGCATGATGTCGTCGCCGACGGTCTTGCTGTAGGCGGCCGTCAGGCGCTGCTTGTCGGCGTCGCTGAAGCCGGCCGGCAGTTTCTTGATCGGCGTGTAGAAAATGCTGGCTTCCGGCGTGTCGCTGACCAGCTTCTTGAACTGCGGCAGCGCCGAGACCATGATGGCCTTCGGCTGGGTGATGCCTTTTTTCATGCCTTCGCGCATGTTGGCGATGGCTTGGTCGATCCAGGCCGGCATCTGCGAGATGCGGCTCAGGTAGGCGTCATATTCCTTGACGGTGGCGATCGGCTGCGACGCCTCGCCGGCTGCGTAGTTGGCCAGCACCACCGGTACGCTGTCCATTTGCGTGACCGGCAACAAATGCTCGGGAAAGCGCTCCATGGCCAGCAGGCCGCGCAGTTCGTAGGCGAGGATGTCGAGGTTGAGGCGGTCTTCGGCGTTCAGGTGGGCGCGCTTGATGGTCTTGAGGCGCTTGCTGAAGTCGCGGTACATTTTGAACTGCAGCGCGCGCTTGCCCGGCGAGATGCTCAGGCCGAGCTGGTCGTCGTAGCGGTTGTCGCCGTTCTCGGTGGCGCCGATCGGCTCGTAGCGGGCGACGGCGTCGTAGTATTGGTCGGCGATGGCCAGCAGCGCCTGGTGCGCCGGCGTGGCGCTGACCCGTGGCACGGCGGTCTCCGGGGCCGCGATGCTGTTGCTGATTGGAACGAACACCAGCGCGAGCGCGGCCGCGACGCTGGCAAGACGGGATGCATGCTTCATGTTTTGTTTCCTGGTCAATGATAACTCTGGCGGCGACTAGCATAAGGCATAGCGTCGACCGGCCACGAAACAAATTGTATCAAGCCAGATCAGGAGGGATTCGTCTGAAACACGTAGGGCGGATTAGGCGGAACGCCGTAATCGGCCATGCATGCGCAATCGGCGGCACATGCATGGCCGATTACGCTTCGCTAATCCGCCCTACGTGATTTAGATAACGCTGACAGTGAGGTTAAGCAGCCGCTTCCGCGAAGCGGCTCTCATATAACGCCGCCACCAAATCCGATTGCGTGATGATGCCGGCGAAACGCTGCTCGGCGTCGACCACCGGAATGTGGTGGAAGCCGGAGTCGGCCATCAACGGCACCAGGTCGACGATGGGCGTGTCGAGCCGCGCCGTGGTGGGGTGGTGCGTCATGATCTGGCCGACCACCTCGGCTTTTTCCGTGTGCGTGACGCCGCTCTTGCGCAGGAAGCGCCGCAGTTGCCGGCGGATGTCGCCATAGTTATCCAGGCCGCCATGGTCGAGGAAGTCGGTTTGCGTGACGATGCCGATCACCCTGCGCGCGCGGTTGAGCACCGGCAAGGCCGCCACGTGATGGCGCCGCATCAGCTGCCACGCCTGCTCCAGGTCGGTGCCGAACTCGGCGCTGACGATGTCGCGCGACATGATGTCCTCGCAGTTGATGATGCCGAAGCGGCGCTGGTAGGCGCGCTGCTCGGTCTGCATGAACAGCGATTCCAGATCGTCGCGGCTGATGTCGAGCACCTGGTCGTGCTGCTTGAGCACGGCGTCCAGATCCTCGGGCTTGAAGCCCAGCCGCACCGTCGGCACCGCGTCTTTGGTGCCGTGCGGATTCGGATGGGCGGCTTGCTGCGTGTGCGGATAGCGGCGCCCGGTCAGGTTGTTGTAGACGATGGCCATGCCCGTCAGCAGCGCGGTGTTGACCAGCACCGTCGTCAGCGCGAATTCAAAACCGGCCGCGTGCACGGCGGGGCCGCCTATGACGGTCGTCAACGCCACCGCGCCGCCGGGGGGATGCAGGCAGCGCAGCGCGAACATGGCGGCGATGGCCGCGCCGACGGCCACGCCGCACAGCATCGGCAGCGGCAACGATATGGCCGAACCCGCGCCCAGCCAGCGCACGCAGGCCGCGCCCACCAGTCCGCTGACGACGTTGCCGCCGATGGCGGACCAGGGCTGGGCCAGCGGGCTGGCGGGCAGCGCGAACAGCAGCACGGCCGAGGCGCCTACCGGCGCGACCATGAAGATGGTGGCGCTGCTGGGTTCGAGCAGGAAGTGGCTGAGGATGGCGGTGGCCAGCAGGCCGCACAGGGCGCCGATGGCGGCACGCAGCTGTTCGGCGCCGCTGGCGGTGGTGGGGCTGGGCAGCCAGCGGTCCAGGAAAGCGCGCATGGGGCTTAATGAGTATTTTAAATGAGCATTATCCCATGCCGGGCCGGCTCATGCACGCACGTTGCACCTTATTGGTGCGATTCGTGGTGGGACACCAGCTCCAGCGGCAGCGCCGTCGTGTATTTGATCTGTTCCATCGAGAACGCCGACGACACGCCGGTCAGCTGGCCGACCTTGATCAGGCGCTTGTAAAACGCGTCGTAGCCGTCGATGTCGGTGGTAACGACCTTGAGCAGGTAGTCGACGTCGCCGCTCATGCGGTGGAATTCCTGCACTTCCGGCAACGCCATGACGGCGGCGGCGAAGCGGTCGAGCCACTTGGCGTCGTGCTGGCCGGTGCGCACGCTGACGTATACCGTCACCGGCAAGCCGACTTTGCGGCGGTTGATGATGGCGACGCGGCTTTCGATATAGCCTTCCTCCTCCAGCCGCTTGACCCGTTTCCAGCAAGGCGTGCTGGACAGGCCGACCTTTTCGCTGAGCGCGGCGATCGACAGCGTGCCGTCGGCCTGCAGCGCCGCCAGGATGGCGCAGTCGAATTTATCGAGTGAATTCATGTGGAATGTGGTGAAAAAGAAGAATGAACATCCTGCACTCTACCAGAATCAGGGATGGGGCCTCCGGGGAAAAGTTGATTTCTACCGGATTGATCCGTAGTTAAGCATGATCATGCTAAGACATGGGTCAATAGTGGACTATTTTGGCATACTTTCACCCTTCCGCTTGGGTAAACTGTTCAGCTGACCGATCCCTCCTCGCAGCGAACACCATGACCACTGAAATCTACCTCGACGGCAATGCCACCACCGCCGTTCTGCCCGCCGCCATCGGCGCCGCCATCGACGCCATGGGCCAACGCTTCGGCAATCCCAGCAGCACCCACGCCACCGGACTCAAGGCCAAAGCCATGCTGGACCAGGCGCGTGCGTGCGCGGTGCGCCTGCTGGGTGTCGGCGACGGCCGCCTGATGTTCAACAGCGGCGCGACCGAAGGCATCCAGACCGCGGTGCTGTCGGCGCTGGTCGCCTTGCGCGAGCGTCGGGAGCGTGGAGAGGTCGTCGGCAGTCTGCTGGTCTATGGCGCCACCGAACACAAGGCCGTGCCGGAAAGCCTGGCGCACTGGAATCGTTTGCTGGGCTTGAATCTGACCCTGCACAAATTGCCGGTCGACGCAGACGGCGCCCACGATCTGGCGCTGCTGCGGCAAGTGGCCGGCTCGGCCGCGCTGATCTGCACCATGGCCGCCAATAACGAAACCGGCGTGGTCAGCGATCTTGACGGTATCGAAGCGGTCATCAGGGAAACCGGCACGGCCGCCTACTGGATGGTCGATTGCGTGCAGGCGCTGGGCAAGCTGAGCCTGGACCTTGCCGCCACCCGCATCGACTACGCGCCATTTTCCGGCCACAAACTGTACGCGCCCAAGGGCGTGGGCATGTTGTACCTGCGCGCCGGCGCGCCGTTCACGCCGCTGATCATGGGCGGCGGCCAGGAATCGGGCCAGCGTTCCGGCACCGAGAACATGGCCGGCATCGCAGCGCTGGGCGTGGTGCTGGCCGCGCTCGAACGTGGCGACACTTTCCGCAGCCATGACGAGCTGTGGGGTTTCCGCGCGCGCCTGGCCGACAGCCTGCGCGCCGCCTTGCCCGGCGTGGTGTTCAACAATCCGTTCGAGAAGGCGTTGCCGACCACGCTCAACTTCTCCGTGCCCGGCCTGTCGAGCCGCGAGCTGATGGACGTGTTCGACGCCGCGCAAGTGCGCGTCAGCGCCGGCAGCGCCTGCTCGTCGGCCAAGGCCGCGCCCAGCTACGTGCTCGACGCAATGGGCGTGCCGCTGTGGCGCAGCGCCGGCGCCATCCGCATGTCCTTCGGTCCGCTGGCCGACGAGGAGATGATCGCCGCCGCCTGTGCCCGCATCGAGCGCTGCGGCGCCGCGCTGCGCGCCAGTTGCCTGATCCCATCGGAGCGTGACGCCGTGCCGCACGACGGCTTGCTGCAACTGGGCGTCGAAGGCGCGTGCAGCTGGCTGGTGCTGGACGCGGCCAGCGGCGCTTGCGTGGTCATCGATCCGTTGCCGGAGATGACATCGCGCATCGCCTCGTATGTGCGCTGCCAGAACTATCGGGTGCTGGCGGTCGTCGGCACCGTGTCCGACGCCGGCCGCCAGTCCTTGGTCGATGCATTGGGCGATCACTATGTCGCCGGTTCCGTGGACGAGTTCGGCTGGCCGGCCGCGACCTCGCTGGCGGTGGCGTTGGAGGACGGCGCGGCCGCGCGCGCGATCGGGCTCGGCGCGCAGGTGTTAGCCAGCGTTGCCGCCGGCGCCGGCGACGCTTCCCGCGCGTATCTGCTGGGGGTTGCCGACGGCGATCGCTTATCAGCCTCGGCTGTTCACTTCGCGTTCAGCGCGGGTTCGCGGGATCCGGCATTGGAGGCCGTCAGCGGCCCGCGCACGTTGCTGTGTCCAACCCGCGATGACCAGAATCAGTTTTGCGCGAGCATGACGAAGCACTCGCCGGCAATGTTGACTGCCGAGGCGCAACTGGTTGCGCCGTCCGACATGCAACTCGATAGCGCCGAGCTCGACGCTTTCTTGAGGGCGCATCCGGACGCCGTGCTGGTCGATGTGCGCGAGGCTTACGAATTCGCCGCCAACGTCGTGCCCGGTCCGGGAGGCCGTGTCGCGCATAGCGTACCGTTGAGCCGCCTGGCGGGACAGGCCAGTGTATGGTTGCGCGGCGAACAGCGGCCGCTGGTATTTTTCTGTCGCAGCGGCAATCGCAGCATGAAAGCCACGCAATGCCTTCGCCGCCTCGGCCACGATCAAGCCTACAGCCTCAGCGGCGGCCTTGCGTTGGCCGCGTGACCGCGCGCAGTTGGCGGATTGCGCTTCGCTAACGCCCTACGTGGTTGCGATGAATGCAGGCTGCAACTTAGCCACGGAGACACGTAGGGCGGATTAGGCGCAAGCCGTAATCCGCCAAGCGCCGCCCACCTCGCTGCGGCGGACGCGGCCACACCGCAAAATGCAAGTCACCCAAGGGCCATTCGGGCCCTTTTTATTTGCCTGGAATCCACCAACACTCAGCTGTATGTTCGTCACCGTACAGTGCCTTGTCGTGCGCCCCAGTACGATGCCTTAGCACATAATTTCCCATTCGCAGATTCGTCGCGCCCGTAGCCGGAGCGCGGCCGCGTCTCGCATGCAACATAGCGAGGTATAAGTTGAAAAAGTCCAATCCCCTAATGCCCGACCTGACGCTCGGCTTCCGCGAATCGACAACGGCCTCCCTGGTCTCCGACGAAGACGACGAAGACCTGCCCTTACGTGCCGAGCTCTTCAGCGCCGCGCAAATGGGCGCGCACGGCAGAACCCTGGCGGCACACCACGAACTGAGCACGCGCGGCGGTCCCGACCAGCTGCTGTCGCGCCTGTCGGAGAACGCCGACTTCATCAACACCACCTGCGACGAACTGACCGAGGCCGTCAAGGCCGGCCGGCAGATCACGCCCGCCTCCGAATGGCTGCTCGATAACTTCTACCTGATCGAAGAGCAGATCCGCATCGCCCGCCGCCACCTGCCGAAGGACTACAGCAAGGAGCTGCCGCGCCTGAGCCGCGGCGCGCCGGAGGGCTGCCCGCGCGTCTACAAGCTCGCGCTGGAAATCATCTCGCACGGCGACGGCCGCGTCGATCCCGAATCGCTGTGCCGCTTCGTCGCCGCCTACCAGGAAATCGCGCCGCTCAAACTGGGCGAGTTGTGGGCCATCCCCATCATGCTGCGCCTCGCGCTGATCGAGAACCTGCGCCGCGTGGCCGTGCGCGTGGCCGACAACCGCGCCGACCGCGACCTGGCCAACAGCTGGGCCGACCAGATGACCGAGGTGGTGGAAAAAAATCCGAGCGGTTTGATTTTGATGGTGGCCGACATGGCCCGCTCCAATCCGCCGATCACCAGCGCCTTCGTCGCCGAACTGGCGCGCCGCCTGCAGGGACAAAGCTCTGCGCTGACCCTGGCGCTGTCGTGGATCACGCACCGCCTGGCCGAATCGGGCCACACCATCGAACAGCAGATCCAGGCCGAGATCCAGCAGCAGGCGGCCGAACAGGTGTCGATCGCCAACAGCATCGGCAGCCTGCGCTTCCTCGGCACCATGGACTGGCAGGAGTTCGTCGAGACCATGAGCGTGGTCGAACAGACCTTGCGCCAGGACCCGGCCGGCGTCTACGGCCGCATGGAGTTCGCCACCCGGGACCAATACCGCCATTCGGTCGAGAAGATATCCAAGCATTCGCGCCTGTCGGAAGTCGAAGTGGCGCAGCATGCCTTGCAACTGGCCGTGGCGCACGCCAACAGCGGCGATGAGCGCCACAGCCACGTCGGTTTCTACCTGATCGGCGACGGTCTGGCCGCGCTGGAAAAGCAGACCGGCATGCGCCGTCCGTGGCGCGAGGTGTTCCGCCACACGTCGGGCGCCTCGCCGCTGACGTCCTACCTGGGCGCGATCGCCGCCATCACCTTCGTCGCCACCGCGCTGCTGCTCGAACGCGCCGCCTTCCACGGCGTGAACGGCATCGTGCTGGTGGCGTTGGGCGTACTGGCGCTGCTGGGCAGCAGCCAGCTGGCGCTGAGCCTCGTCAACTGGGTGACCACGCAGATCACCCGTCCCAATCCGCTGCCGCGCATGGACCTCGACGACGGCATTCCGGCCGAGGGCAGGGCGCTGGTGGTGGTGCCGACGCTCGCCTACAGCAAGGACAACATCGAAGACCTGTGCGAACAGCTGGAAGTGCGCTTTCTCGCCAACCGTGATCCGAACCTGGTGTTTTGCCTGCTGACCGATTTCGCCGACGCCCCCGCAGAGACGCTGCCGGGCGACGCCGCGCTGCTGGAGCAGATGCAGTACCGGATCGAACAACTCAATCGCAAGTACGCCGTCCATCCGAGCGGCGACCCGGCCACGCCTTTCCTGCTGTTGCACCGCCCGCGCCTGTGGAATCCGCAGGAAGGCGTCTGGATGGGTTATGAACGCAAACGCGGCAAGCTGCAGGACCTGAACCGCTTCCTGCGCGGCGGCGCGCGCGACAAGTTCTCGGTGGCCGTCGGCGACATCAGCCAGCTCGAAAGCATCAAGTACGTCATCACGCTCGATACCGACACCCAACTGCCGCGTGACGCGGCGGCGCAGTTCATCGCCACCATGATGCATCCGCTGAACCGCCCGCGCGTGGACGCGGCGCGCGGCTGCGTGGTCGAAGGCTACGGCATCCTGCAACCGCGCGTGGCCGTCAGCCTGCCAAGCGAGAACGCCTCGCACTACGAAAAACTGTGCGGTGGCGAGCCGGGTATCGACCCGTACACACGCACTGTGTCCGACGTCTACCAGGACGTGTTCCTCGAAGGCTCCTTCATCGGCAAGGGCATCTACGATGTCGACGTCTTCGAGCAGGTATTGGGACACCGTCTGCCCGACAACCAGGTGCTCAGCCACGATCTGCTGGAAGGCTGCTATCTGCGCGCCGGCTTGCTGAGCGACGCCCAACTCTATGAAGAATATCCGAGCCGCTACAGCGATGATGTCAGCCGCCGCCAGCGCTGGATACGCGGCGACTGGCAGCTGATCTCCTGGCTGTTCGGCCGCGTGCCGGGCCCCGGTCGCAAGCGCGAGAAAAATCCGCTGTCGCTGCTGTCGCGCTGGAAGCTGTTCGACAATCTGCGCCGCAGCCTGACCGCGCCCGCGCTGGTGCTGTCGTTGATCGTCGCGTGGCGCTGGCTGCCCGACCCGTGGCTGTGGACCGGCGCCGTGCTGACCGTGATCTTCCTGCCGCCGTTTGTCAGCGCGCTGCACGACGTGCTGCACCGGCCCAAGGACACCTTATGGAGCCAGCATCTGCGCGCTACCATGCGCCGCACCGGCCTGCAGTTCGCGCACGCGGTGCTGATGCTGGTGTTCCTGCCGTACGAAGCTTACTTCAGCCTTGACGCGATCGCGCGCAGCATCTACCGCATGATGGTGTCGCATAAGCACATGCTCGAGTGGCGCGCCTCGGCGCTGTCGCGCGCCGCATCCGGCAACGCCAGCACCTGGGTCAGAATGTGGCCGGCGCCGGTGCTGGCGTTGTTCGTCGGCGGCATGCTGCTCGGTTGGCGTCCCGCCAGCCTGGCCCCGGCCGCGCTGTTCCTGCTGGCGTGGCTGGTGGCGCCGGCCGTGGCGGACTGGATCAGCCGTCCGATCAAGCGCAAGGACGCGCAGCTGTCGCCGGAGCAGAACGTGTTCCTGCACAAGCTGGCGCGCCGCACCTGGGCTTACTTCGACCGCTTCGTCGGTCCCGACGATAACTGGCTGCCGCCCGATAACATGCAGGAGCATCCGGTGCAGGTCATCGCCCACCGCACCTCGCCGACCAATATCGGGATGGCGCTGCTGGCCAACCTGAGCGCCTGCGACTTCGGCTACATCACCGTGTCGCAGCTGATCGCGCGCACCGGCGCCACCCTGGACGCGATGGATAAGCTGGAGCGCCACCAGGGCCACTTCTATAACTGGTACGACACGCAAACCCTCAAGCCGCTGCACCCGATCTACATTTCGACGGTCGACAGCGGCAACCTGGCTGGCCACCTGCTGACGTTGCAGCCCGGTCTGACCGGCATGTTCGACCAGCCGGTCCTCGGTCCTCAGATCATCGACGGCATGCTGGCCACCGTGCGCGTGCTGGAAGAGACGCTCAACGACGCCGCCACAGCGAGTGCGCCGGCCACCAGCGTCGCTGCATCCGCAACCTCCGCCAACGCCGATGGCGACGCCGACAAAGTCGCGCCGTCCATCGCCGGCCAGGGTGTCGAATCCATCGCCACGCCGCCGGACCTGGCGCCGCTGCTGGCGCTACTGGCCGCGAAGCCCGACCCCACCCATCTGCAGCAGTTGAACGGATGGCTGATCCTGGCCGCGCAGGCCGCCGAAGCGCTGCACGCGCAGGTCGAACCGCAAAGCGACGCCGCCATGTGGAGCGCCTCGCTGGTCCGCCAGAGCCATGCCGCCCTCGACGAGCTGGCCCTGTTGACGCCATGGGTCAACCTGTCGGCCGATACCGTGTTCGACACCAGCATGACGCGCGTGCCGACCCTGCGCGAACTGGCCAGCCTGTCCCACGCCAGCGCCGCCATTCCGGTGACCGACCTGGCGCCGGCCGAGCGCGAACGCCAGCAACAACTGGCGCAGCTGCTTGAACAGGGCAGCGCCGCCGCGCATGAGCGCATGCGCGCGCTGGCCGAACTGGCGCAGCGCAGCTGCGGGTTCGCGCAGATGGAATACGGTTTCCTGTACAACGAGACCACCAACCTGCTGGCGATCGGCTACAACGTCAGCGAGCGCCGTCTCGACGCCAGCTACTACGATTTGCTGGCGTCCGAAGTGCGCCTGGCCAGCTTCATCGCCATCGCCCAGGGCCAGCTGCCGCAGGACCACTGGTTCGCACTGGGCCGCCAATTGTGCATCGTCGCCGGCAAGCCGGTGCTGCTGTCCTGGAGCGGCTCGATGTTCGAGTACCTGATGCCGCTGCTGGTGATGCCGAACTATCCGAGCACCTTGCTCGACCAGACCTACAACGCCGTCATCGACGCGCAGATCGACTACGCCAAGCGCCGCGGCGTGCCGTGGGGGATTTCCGAATCCGGCTACAACACCGTCGACGCCAGCCTCAATTACCAGTATCGCGCCTTCGGCGTTCCGGGCCTGGGCCTGAAGCGCGGCCTGGCCGACGACCTGGTGATCGCGCCGTACGCCACCATGATGGGACTGATGGTGCAGCCGGAAGCGTCCTGCCTGAACCTGCAGAAGATGGCGGGCCTGGGCTTCATGGGCCGCTACGGCTTCTACGAGGCGATCGACTACACCGCTTCGCGCCTGCCGCGTGGCCAGAGCTGCGCCGTGGTGCGCTCATTCATGGTCCACCACCAGGGTATGGGCTTGTTGTCGCTCAGCTATCTGCTGCACGACCGGCCGATGCAGCGCCGCTTCGAATCCGATCCGCTGCTGCAATCGACCTTGCTGGTGCTGCAGGAACGCAGCCCGCAGGCCGGCGCCTTCTATTCCAACACCACCGAACTGGCGGCGCTGCGTTCGACCGTGCCCGATCAGCAGGCCGCGCCGATGCGCGTGCTCACCCAGCACAGCACACCGGTTCCGGAAACGCAGCTGCTGTCGAATGGCCGCTATCACGTCATGGTCACCAACGCCGGCGGCAGCTATAGCCGCTGGCGCGACCTGGCCGTGACGCGCTGGCGCGAGGACAGTACCCGCGACAACTGGGGTAACTTCTGCTACGTGCGCGACCTGGACGACGGCCAGTTCTGGTCCACCACCTATCAACCGACCCTGGTCGACCCGCGCAAGTACGAAGTGATCTTCTCGGAAGGACGCGCCGAGTTCCGCCGCTCCGACCGTGGCCTGGACCTCTACACGGAAATCGTGGTCTCGCCGGAAGACGATATCGAACTGCGGCGCACCCGCATCACCAACAAGAGCGACAGCGTGCGCACCATCGAGGTGACCAGCTACGCCGAGGTGGTGATGGCGCCGGCCGCCGCCGATGCCGCCCACCCGGCCTTCAGCAAATTGTTCGTGCAAACCGAGATCCTGCGCGACCAGCAGGCGATCCTGTGCACGCGCCGCCCGCGCGGAGGCAACGAGGCCATGCCGTACATGCTGCATTCGATGACGGTGCATGACGCGCCGGTGGTCGAGGTGTCGTTCGAAACCGACCGCTCGCGCTTCCTCGGTCGCGGCAACACCGCCGCCGCGCCGCGCGCGCTGCTGGAAAGCGGCCCGCTGGACGGCGCCGAAGGCTCCGTGCTCGATCCGGTGGTGGCGATCCGCTACACCATCACGCTCAAGCCCGACCAGATGGCCACCGTCGATATCGTCACCGGCATGACCGAGCAGCGCGACGCCGCGCTGCACCTGATCGACAAATACCAAGACCGTCACCTGGCCGACCGCACCTTCGAACTGGCGTGGACCCACAGCCAGGTCGTGCTGCGCCAGCTCAACGCCAGCGAGGCGGACGCGCAGCTGTACGGCCGCCTGGCCAACTCGGTCATCTACCCGAACGCCGCGCTGCGCGCCGACGTCGGCACCCTGGTCAAGAACCATCGCGGCCAGTCCGGCCTGTGGGCCTACGCCATCTCCGGCGACCTGCCGATCGTGCTGCTGCAAATCCGCGACCCGGCCAACATCGATCTGGTGCGCCAGATGGTGCAGGCGCACGCCTACTGGCGCCTCAAAGGCCTGGTGGTCGACCTGGTGATCTGGTACGAGGACCAGTCGGGGTACCGCCAGCTGCTGCACGAACAAATCATGGGATTGATCGCTTCGGGCATTGACGCCCAGGCGGTCGACCGTCCGGGCGGCATCTTCGTGCGCCTGGCCGACCAGATATCCAACGAGGACCGCATCCTGCTGCAATCGGTGGCGCGCGCCATCCTCAGCGACAGCCGTGGTCCGCTGGCCGAGCAGATCAAACGTCCCGGCCCGCAGTCGATGCGCATGCCGCCGTTGCTGGCGGACGGACGCGGCGACTACGGCGACGCGGTTCCTGCCGCCCGTCCTGCGCGCCCGCTGATGCTGGAAAACGGCATCGGCGGCTTCACACCGGACGGCCGCGAATACGTGATCACCACCCGCGAGGGCCAGCGCACGCCCGCGCCGTGGTCCAACGTGCTGGCCAACCCGCAGTTCGGCACCGTGATCTCGGAAAGCGGCCAGGCTTACACCTGGCATGAGAACGCGCATGAGTACCGCCTGACGCCGTGGCACAACGATCCGGTCAGCGACGCCAGCGGCGAAGCGTTCTATCTGCGCGACGAGCAGACCGGCGAGTTCTGGTCGCCGGCAGCGCTGCCCGCGCGCGGCGCCGGCGACTACGTCACCCGCCACGGCTTCGGCTACAGCGTGTTCGAACATAGCGAGAACGGCATCGCCACCGAGATGACGACCTTCGTCTCGACCGACGCGCCGATCAAGTACACGGTGCTCAAGGTGCGCAACGATACGCTCGTGGCGCGCAAGCTGAGCGTCACCGGCTACGTCGAATGGGTGCTGGGCGATATGCGCTCCAAGTCCGGCATGCACATCCTGACCGAGGTCGATCCGGTCAGCGGCGCGATGTTCGCCCGCAATCCGTACAACACCGAGTTCACCGGCCGCGTTGCCTTCTTCAATTGCGACGCCAGCCTGCGCTCGATCACCGGCGACCGTGGCGAGTTCCTGGGCCGTAACGGCTCGCTGGCCGCGCCGGCCGCGTTGCGCCGTTCGCGCCTGTCCGGCAAGGTCGGCGCGGGGCTCGACGCCTGCGCCGCCATCCAGGCGCCGTTCGACCTGCTGCCGGGCCAGGAGCGCGAGATCGTCTTCGTGCTCGGTGTCGCAGGCCGCCGCAACGCCGACGCCAGCGGCATGGTGCAAAAACACCGCAGCGCCGGCGCCGCGCAGGAGGCCCTGGCCGCCGTTCACGCGCACTGGGAAAAGACCCTGGGCGCGGTGCGCATCGAGACGCCGGAACCGGAGCTCGACGTCATCGCCAACGGCTGGCTGATGTACCAGACCATTGCCTGCCGCATCTGGGCGCGCAGCGGTTACTACCAGTCCGGCGGCGCCTTCGGCTTCCGCGACCAGCTGCAGGACGCGATGGCGACCATCCACACGCAGCCGCACCTGCTGCGCGACCAGTTGCTGCTGTGCGCCGCCCACCAGTTCCTGGAGGGCGACGTCCAGCACTGGTGGCATCCGCCGTCGGACCGTGGCGTGCGCACGCACTGCTCGGACGATTATCTGTGGCTGCCGCTGGGCGCCTGGCGCTACGTCGCCAGCACCGGCGACATGAGCGTGCTGGAAGAAAGCCTGCCGTACCTGGAAGGGCGCGCCGTCAAGCCGGAAGAGGATTCCTACTACGACCTGCCGAGTCGTTCGGGCCAGAGCGGAACCTTGTACGAGCATTGCGTGCAGGCGATCCGCCACGGCCTGCGCTTCGGCGAACATGGTCTGCCGCTGATCGGCTCCTGCGACTGGAACGACGGCATGGACAAGGTGGGCGAGCATGGCAAGGGCGAGAGCGTATGGCTGGCCTTCTTCCTGTGCGAGGTGCTGCAACGCTTCGCCGACGTCGCCGACATGAAGGACGACGCGGTGTTTGCCGCCGAGTGCCGCGAGGAGGCCAGGAAGCTGGCCGCCAACGTCGAATTGAACGCCTGGGACGGCGAGTGGTATCGCCGCGCCTATTTCGACGACGGCACCCCGCTCGGCTCCCACACCAACGAGGAATGCCAGATCGATTCGATCTCGCAAAGCTGGGGCGTGCTGTCCGGCGCCGCCGATCCGGCGCGCGTGCGCGGCGCCATGGAGCAGGTCAACCAGCGCCTGGTGCGGCGCGATTCCGGCATCATCCAGTTGCTCGATCCGCCGTTCGACAAGGCCGGCCCCAATCCCGGCTATATCCGGGGCTACGTGCCCGGTGTGCGCGAGAACGGCGGCCAGTACACCCACGCCGCGATCTGGACCGCGATGGCGTTCGCCCGCCTGGGCGACACCGAGCGGGCATGGGAACTGGCGCGCATGATCAATCCGGTCATGCACGGCGGGACGGCGGAGGGCACGGCCAAGTACAAGGTCGAGCCGTACGTGGTCACGGCCGACGTCTACGCGGTGGCGCCGCACGTCGGGCGCGGCGGCTGGAGCTGGTACACCGGCTCCTCGGGCTGGATGTACCGTCTGATCATCGAGTCCCTGCTTGGACTGACGCGCAGCGCGCAACAACTGACCTTGGCGCCGCGCATGCCGGCCGGCTGGAACAGCTTCACGCTGACCTACCGTTACGAGACCTCGTCATACGTGATCCGCGTGCTGCATGACGATGGATCCGGTGTCAGCGCCAACGCGGTGCCGGTGCTGACGGTCGACGGCGTGCCGCAACAGGAACAGGCGATCGCGCTGGTCGACACGGGCATGACGCACCAGGTGGAACTGCGGTTGCCGGCGCGGTCTGCCATTCCCGGGGAGGAACGACTGTAATCGTTTACTCAATTTAGTGCGCGAATGTCTGAATAGACAATGAAAATCGAATTTGTTGGTCATATTGCCGTCATGCATAGTTGGCAGAATTTTAGGATTCCCAACCGCTGAAAGAAGATGACATGAACAAGTTCGCGCCGCTGTCGAAGTTGACGTCGAAGTTGATATATACGCTTATGCTGTCCGCCGGCTTTGCCGGTGCGGCGCAGGCCTCCAAGGCCGACCACCAGGAATTCGAGGCGACGCTGCACGCGCCGTTCCTGGCCGACGCCAGGGCCACGGCCGAGCTGCCGGAGGCGCGCACGTTCACGCTGTCGTTCGATTACCCGTTCCTTGAGCAGGCCAAGGCGGTCAGCTGGACGCTGGAGGTGGTCAGTCCCGACGGCGTGACCGTGCAGCAGTGGAAGGGCAGCCGCGCGCTGGCGGACAAGCAGGTCGACGTCAGCGTCGCCTGGGACGGCCGTGGCGACGGCGTGATCCTGTCGGACGGCGTCTATCAGGTGCGCATGCGCGCCAGCGACGGTGACGAGGAAGTCGAGCAAAGCTGGGAGATCGGCGTCGGCAAGCGCGTGGCGCAGGCCATGCCGACCTTCGCGCCGCTGCCGATTTCGCGCCAGCGCGTGGACGGCAAGGGCAAGCCCGGCGCAGTTTCGACCACCACGACCGACGCCATGTCCTCGGACGACGGCGCGACCACCACCTCGGTGGCGGCGACGGCCTCGCTGCCGTACACCATCTACCTGGGCAACCTGCATAGCCAGACCAACCACAGCGACGGCGGCGGCGCGCTATCCAGCTGCACCGGCGCGCAGAATCCGCAAAGCGCCGCGTTCGGGCCGGCCGACGCCTACGCCTACGCCAAGGGCAAAGGCCTCGATTTCCTGATGGCCTCCGAGCACAATCACATGTACGACGGCTCCGACGCCACCAAGTCCACGGCCGATCCGGCGGTGGCGAAGGCGCTCTATCAATCAGGCGTGACGGCGGCCGCCAACTACAACAGCGCCAACCCGGGATTCCTCGGCATGTATGGCCTGGAATGGGGCGTGATCAACAACGGCGGGCATCTGAACATCTTCAACGCCACCGAGTTGCTGGGCTGGGAGGTCAACGGCAACGGTCAACTGCTGGCCGACACACAGACCACCAAGAACGACTACGGCGCTTTGTACACGTTGATGCGCCAGCGCGGCTGGGTGGGGCAGTTCAACCATCCGTCGAGCTCCGGCCAGTTCCTCGTCAACGGCACCGCGTTCGGTTACACGGCCGACGGCGACCAGGCGATGGCGATGTGCGAAGTGCTCAACACGTCGGCCTTCTCGACCAACACCAGCGAGACGGAAACCAGCCGCAGCACCTACGAGGGCGCGTGCAACAAGGCGCTGGAGGCGGGCTTCCACGTCGCCTTCTCCACCAACCAGGACAACCACTGCGCCAACTGGGGCGCGTCTTACACCAACCGCACCGGGGTGCTGATCCCGAACGGCACGGCGCTGACATCGGCCAGCATGATCGCCGCCATCAAGGCGCGCCGCGTGTACGCGACGATGGACAAGGGCTCGCAGCTAATCCTGACCGGCAACGGCCGCATGATGGGCGAGCGGATCACCAACAGCGGCACGCTCAAGCTGGTGGCCAACTTCGCCAGCGCCGGCGGAAAAACCGTATCGTCGGTGCGCGTGTACGAGGGCGTCCCTGGCCGCAACGGCACGGTGACGCAACTGTCGACCACCGCCACCACCACCATCACGCCGGCCGTCGGCGAGCATTTCTACTACGCCAAGGTGACGCAGAACGACGGAAAAATCTTGTGGTCGGCGCCGATCTGGGTCACGCAGACCAGCGCCGCCACCGGCGCGACAGCGGAAACCGCGCAAGCCCGCTAACCACCAGCGGGGTCAGGTCCGACATTCGGACACGGCCCCATCCGAATTGTCATCGCTACGACTGAGCTTGTGTCCGAATGTCGGACCTGACCCTCGGGGTTTAGACGCCGAGGCTGGCGCCGGCGCCCATCAGCGTCGCCACGCCGAGCACCGCGAAGACGGCGGCGGCGATGCCGTGCACCAGCTTGAGCGAGACGCGGTTGGCGATCCGGTCGCCAAGGTAGACCGCCGGGACGTTGGCGATCATCATGCCGAGCGTGGTGCCGCAGACGACGGCGATCAGCGCGTCGTAGCGCGCCGCCAGCGCCACCGTGGCCACCTGCGTCTTGTCGCCCATCTCGGCGACGAAGAAGGCGATCAGGGTGGTCATGAATACGCCGTAGCCGGCCAGGCGCGTGTCCTCGTCATCGAGCTTGTCGGGCACCAGGGTCCATGCGGCCATCGCCAGGAACGAGGCGCCCAGCACCCAACGCAAGGTGTCGGGCCCCAGCAGGCCGGTGATCCAGGTGCCGATGGCCGCCGCGAACGCGTGGTTGGCAATGGTGGCGATGAAGATCGCGGCGATGATGGGCAGCGGACGACGGAATTTGGCGGCCAGGACGAAAGCGAGCAGCTGGGTTTTGTCGCCGATTTCTGCGAGAGCGACAATGCCTGTGGAGACGAGGAATGCTTCCATTGGGATGATGTGAGTAGTACGCGGGCCGGAAACGATTAACCAATGATCCAGGCGCGACTCCGGCCCATCATGGCCGCACCTCGATCATGGTCTCGTCAAGTTTTTCAACCACCTGCACCACGGTCTGCGGACCGATTATGTTGATGCAGGTTCCTGCGCCGGGAGGCGCAAGCCGACTACTCCCCAATTACGGCGCGTATTTTAACACAGCCATTCGCCGCAGCCTCTACCACGGCGGTTTCTCCGGCTCCGTTGGGGGCCGCACACATGCCTGTTACATGGCTGTGATATTCTGCATCGCGCTTCAGACCAACATTGAAAAGATCACCATGCCTATCAAGAAGACACTGTCCGCGTTGGTGCTTACCGCACTGATGTCGCTTGCCGCCCACGCCGATCCGCTGAGCTACGCGCGCTACGATCAGGTCCGCACCAGCGACCTGTATCTGGACCTGAAGGCCGATTTCGGCCGCAAGACGCTGGGCGGCTACGCCGAGCTGACATTGAACTGGATCGACAAGTCGGCCCGCACACTGGTGCTGGACACGAACGAACTCAATATCGCCAAGGTGCAGGTGCTCAATCCGGGCGGCCGCTGGACCTCGGCCTCCTTCATGCTCGACAAGCTCGATGTGCAGAAGGGACGTGCGCTGCGCATCGCGCTGCCGTTCCAGCCGCAGAAGGTGCGCGTGTACTACCGCACCGCGCCGTCGGCCGCCGCGCTGCAGTGGATGTCGCCTGCGCAGACCATGTCGGGCAAGCGTCCGTTCATGTTCAGCCAATCGCAGGACATCAACGCCCGCTCTTGGGCGCCGGTGCAGGATACGCCGGCGGTGCGCTTCACCTACAGCGCCCGCATCGACGCGCCGGCCGGCCTGCGCGTGCTGATGAGCGCCGACAACGACCCCGCCGCCACCGGCGACGGCGGCTGGAAGTTCAAGATGGCGCAGCCGATTCCTTCCTACCTGCTGGCCATCGCCATCGGCGAGATCGAGGTCCGCAAGCTCGGTCCGCGCTCGGCGGTCTACGCCGAACCGGCCCGCATCGAGGCCGCCGCCAGCGAGCTGGCCGACACCGAGAAGATGATCAGCGCCGCCGAGAGCCTGTACGGGCCTTACCGGTGGGAGCGCTACGACATGATCGTGCTGCCGCCGTCGTTCCCGTACGGCGGCATGGAAAATCCGCGCCTGACCTTCCTCACGCCGACCATGATCGCGGGCGACCGCAGCCTGGTCGACCTGATCGCGCACGAACTGGCGCACTCGTGGTCCGGCAACCTGGTGACCAACGCCTCGTGGAAGCATATGTGGCTCAACGAAGGCTTCACCACCTACGTCACCACCCGCATCGTCGAAAAGATCTACGGCACCGAGATCGCCGAGATGAACCTGCAGGTCGAGCAGGAGGAGGCGCTGGTCTCGCTGCTGACCGTGCCCGCCTCCAAGCAGGCCCTGTCCACCCGCGGCCCGGACACCGATCCGTCGACCTACGCCGACGGCGGCCTGATTTATCCGAAGGGCGCGTGGTTCCTGCGCACCATCGAGCAGCGCGCCGGGCGCGAGGTGTTCGATCCCTTCCTGCGCGGCTGGTTCGACCAGCACGCGTTCAAGTCCGCCACCACCGAGGAATTCGTCGAGTACTTGAAAAAGAACCTGCTCGACGCGCACCCCGAGTACATGCCGCAGGCGGAGTTGGATGAATGGCTGTACGCACCCGGCATCCCCGCCACCGCCGTGCGCGCGGTCTCGCCGCGCCTGGCCGCGCTGGACGCGCAGCGGGCCGCGTGGCTCAAGGGCGAACTGCCGACCGCCGATTTGGGCGGCAAGGCCTGGATCGCGCTCGAGTGGATGCACTTCCTGAACGCCATCGAAGGCAAGGCCACCGCCGCGCAAATGCAGGAGCTGGACCAGGCGTTCGGCCTGGCCAAGAGCGGCAACAACGAGATCGCGTACCGCTTCTACCTGGGCTCCGTCAAGGCGGGCTACAACGTGCGCGACCCGCTCAACAAATTCCTCATGAGCGTGGGCCGGCAGAAGTTCGTGGTGCCGCTGTATACCGCGCTGCTGAAAAACCCGGCCGACAAGGACTGGGCGCGCGCCGTCTACGCCAAGGCGCGCGACCACTATCATCCGGTGACGCAGGCTTCGGTCGACAAACAATTCAAGCTGAATAAATGATGAAGTTCTCCCGTGCCTTCGTATCGGCCGCGTTGGTGGCGGCGCTTTGCACGGCATCCTGCCCGGCGCTCGCCGCGCCGGACGCCGGCGCCGCCGCAAGCGCAGCCGCAACCGCCGCCTCCACGGCGCCGGTCCCCGCGTTCAATCTCGACGCCGATGTCAACCGCGCCCTCAAGACCTTCGGTGTCCCGGGCATGGCCATCGCCATCGTCAAGGACGGGAAGGTCGTCACGGCCAAGGGCTACGGCGTGCGCAAGCTGGGCGAGCCCAAGCCGGTCGACGCCAAAACGCTGTTCGAGGTGGCGTCCAACTCCAAGGCCTTCACCGCCGCCGCGCTGGCGATGCTGGTCGACGAGGGCAAGATCGCCTGGGACGATCCGGTCACCAAGCACCTTCCGGGCTTCCAGATGTACGACGCCTACGTCACCGGCGCGATGACGGTGCGCGACCTGCTCACGCACCGCAGCGGCCTGGGTCTGGGCGCCGGCGATCTGCTGTGGTGGCCGACCACCAGTTTCAGCACCGACGAGATCATCTCGCGGCTGCGCTACATCAAGCCGGCCACCAGCTTCCGCAACAGCTACGCCTACGACAACCTGCTTTACATCGTCGCCGGCAAAATCATCGCCGAGAAGGACGGCAAGCCGTGGGGCGACGCCATCCGCGACCGCATCCTGACGCCGCTCGGCATGGACGGCACCACCACCAGCGTGGCCGCGATGCTGGCGAGCGCCGACTACGCGGCGCCGCACAGCAAGGTCAATGACAAGGCGGTGGTGGTCAGGCCGATCCCGGTACCGAACGCGGTCGGCGCGGTGGGCCTGAACACCAGCGCCGAGGACGTGGCGCGCTGGATGAATTTGCTGCTCAACGACGGCAAGACGGCGGACGGCAAGCAGCTGATCAGCGCCAAGCAGCTGGCCGAGATGTGGACCCAGCAAACGCCGATGCGCATCCGCGAGCCGAAACCGGCGCTGGCGGCGACCAAGGCCAACTTCGCCGCCTATGGACTGGGCTTCAACCTGCGCGATTACAAGGGCCGCAAGATCGCCATGCACGGCGGCGCGCTGGTGGGGTTCTATTCGACGGTGCTGATGGTGCCCGAGGAAAGGCTGGGCATCGCGATCCTGACCAACGCCGAAAACGGCCCGGCGATGACGGCGCTGTACTGGCGCATCCTCGACCAGTACCTGAAGGTGCCGGCCACCGACTGGATCAAGCTGTACGCGGAGCAGGAGGCGACGGCCCACAAGGAGGAGCTGGAGCGCCTGGGCAAGGAGCACACGGAGCGCGCCGCCAAGTCGTCGCCATCGCTGCCGCTGGCGTCCTACGACGGCGCGTATGAAGATCCATGGTACGGCAAGGTCACCATCGCCGCCGAAGGCGGCAAGCGCGTGATGCGCTTCGCCCGCACGCCGGACCTGACGGGGGAGCTGGAGCACTTCCAGCACGATACCTTCATCGTCCGGTGGAAGGAGCGCAGCTTCAACGCCGACGCCTACGTCACGTTCGCGCTGAACCCGAACGGCAGCATCGAGCGCATGAGGATGGAGCCGATTTCGACCGAGACGGACTTCAGCTACGACTTCCGTGATCTGAACTTCACGCCCTCGCCGAAGTAAATGGCATAAGTAGCCGCATGAGTCCGGCTAGTGATATGATATCGCCCTCGCATTGCATCGGGTCCCGCAAAGGCACTTTGGCAAGCTTGAATGATTACTAATCGAGGGATGAATAAGATGTCTATGCAACGAGTTATGCTGCGTGCCAAGCTGCACCGGGTTACGGTCACGCAGGCGGATCTGAACTACGAGGGTTCCTGCGGTATCGACATGGATCTGCTGGAGGCGGCCGATATTCTGCCGAACGAGCATATCGATCTGTATAACGTGAACAACGGCGAGCGTTTCGCGACCTACGCGATTCCGGGCCTGCGCGGCACCGGCGAGATCTCGCTGAACGGCGCGGCGGCCCGCAAGGCGCACCTGGGCGACCTGCTGATCATCTGCACCTACGCGCCGATGACCGAAGAGCAGATCGCCGACTACAAGCCGAAGATCGTGTTCGTCGATGCGCAGAACAAGATCACCGGCATGAAGAAATAAGACCGCTGCAGCGGTTCGCAAAAAGCGTCCCCCGGGGCGCTTTTTTTTCGCCTCGCCGTTTGGTCGTTTAGCTGCGTTTGTTCTCGGCCGCGTCCTGGCGCAGCAGATGCGACATGTACTGCGGCGTGACGCCGAGGAAGGACGCCACTACCTTTTGCGAGATGCGGTGCTCCAGGCCCGGATAGTCGCGCCGGAACGCCGCCAGCCGGCCCAGGGCCGGGCACACGCTTAGGTACAGCCGCTTGCCCTGGTCGATGATGCCGTGCTCGGAGGCCTTCAGATAATAGTCGCGCAATACGCCGTGGCGCCCGGCCAGGTCGCTCAGCGCGACCCAGTCGATGCGGTAGCCGTGGACCGCCGTTTCGGCGATGACGAAATTGTGCGACAGCTCGTTGCGGTTCGCGCGCAGCAGATCGTCGTGGGCGGCGGCGGCCTGGCCGTCGGTGCGGAAGTACAAGGTCACCTCGTTGCCGGCCTCCGTGAGGAAGCCGGTGCGGGCGACGCCGCTGTGCAGCCAGTACACGCTTTGCGCCAGCACGCCGATGTGCTGAAGGTACTCGCCCTTGCGCATGCTGACCGGCGCGGCGATCGGCGCCAGCAGGCGCGAAACCTCGTCGTACATTTCCGGCGTCACGCGGTAGCGCTGTGTGACGGCGTCCCGGTACTTTGCCCTGTGCTCTAAGAATGCCTGATTCATGTTTCGATGGCGCGGCTGAAGCAACCGGCGATGGTGTGGTGGATGCCGGTAAGCCAATAGCCGAACCTGCGAGGACGAAGTGTAAACCTTTTCGCTTCGGAGGGTGCGGCGGTGCGCGAAAGCGCGGAGGCGGGGCTGGTCCGGGCGGTGGGCCCGGACCAGCGGGGGAGGGTTACTTCGGTGTTACGCCGCTTTGCGTGGGCTGGTCGCCGCGCTCACTTCTTCCGGCTTGCCGATGAAGCGGTAGATGGCGGCGCCCAGCAGCGCGCCGACGATAGGCGCGACCCAGAACGCCCACAGCTGCGCGGTGGCCCAGTCGCCGACATACAGCGCCACGCCGGTGCTGCGCGCTGGATTGACGGAGGTGTTGGTGACCGGGATGCTGATCAAGTGGATCAACGTCAGCCCCAGGCCGATCGGCAGCGGCGCGAAGCCCTTCGGCGCGCGTTCGTCGGTGGCGCCCAGTATGATCAGCAGGAACATCATCGTCATCACCACCTCGGTCACCAGCGCCGCCGTCAGCGAGTAGCCGCCCGGCGAGTGCTCGCCGTAGCCGTTGGAGGCGAAGCCGCCCGCCACGTCGAAGCCGGCCTTGCCGGTGGCGATCACATACAGCACGCCGCCGGCGACGATCGCGCCCAGCACCTGCGCCACGATATACGGTAGCAGTTTATTGACCGGGAAGCGGCCGCCGGCCCACAGGCCGATCGACACCGCCGGATTGAGGTGGCAACCGGAGATGTGGCCGATGGCGTAGGCCATCGTCAGCACCGTCAGGCCGAACGCCAGCGACACGCCGAGCAGGCCGATGCCGACGCCGGGAAAGGCCGCCGCCAGCACGGCGCTGCCGCAGCCGCCGAGCACCAGCCAAAATGTTCCGAAAAATTCCGCGCCATATTGTTTCATGTTTCTTCCTTTATCAAGTAGGGGGTGCGACGCTGTCATTAACAGCTATGCAACCTTGCCAATCTACATTGAAAGTAAGAAATTGTCGAGAGGCGACGGCCCGCTGCGGCATACCCGAAAGTACCGTTTTGCTAGTCTCCATAAGGCTCCGTTCGTGGTTGCGTCGGTGCAACAGGATGATGTAACGGGCATATCAGATTTAAACTTTATGAGAACAAACGCGGTTCAAGTGCGATAGAGTTGGACCTTCAGGCGTTCCCATCGGCGACGTTTTTGAGACCTCAGCGGGGTGGCGTTTAGTGAAGACAGTGAAGACAAACTCATTTGTATTGGACAGAAGCGTCGCGATGCCGTTTGCGCTCGCCGGCGCCGGCGCGGTGGGAACGATGGCCGCCGGATGGGGCGCGTGGGGCTGGTACACGGTGCTGTGGGCCGCACTGCTGCTGGCCGTCGCCGCATGGTGCGCGTTCGGCCAGGCGGCCGGCGGCGGCGCCGGCGGCGGATCGCCGATGGTCGACGATTACCTCGACGGGCGCGAACGCTTCGGCGACGCCGTGCTGCCGATCTGGTGCCGCCATATCGAAAACTCCCGCACGCAAATGGAGGAAGCCGTCGCCGACCTGGCCGGGCGCTTCTCCAGCATCGTCGATAAGCTCGACAACGCGCTGCACGTCTCCAGCATGGACGGCGGCAAGGGCGCGCCGTCGATGACCGAGGTGTTCGCGCGCAGCGAGTCCCAGCTTGGCTCCGTGGTGACGTCGATGAAATCGGCGATGACGTCCAAGCAGGCCATGCTCGCGCAGATCAAGGACCTGGAGCGCTTCACGCGCGAGTTGCGCGACATGGCCGAAGGCGTGGCCAGCATCGCCGCGCAGACCAACCTGCTGGCGCTCAACGCCGCGATCGAGGCGGCGCGCGCGGGACCGGCGGGACGCGGCTTCGCGGTGGTGGCGCAGGAGGTGCGCAACCTGTCGAGCCGCTCGGCCGAGACGGGCCGCAACATCTCCAACCGGGTCGGCTTGATCAGCAGCGCCATCCTCGCCGCCAGCCAGGCGGCCGAGCAGTCGAGCGAGCAGGAGAACCGTTCGATGTCGTCGGCCGAGGGCATGATCGACACCGTGCTGGCCGACTTCCGCAGCATGACCGACGCGCTGGTGCAGTCGTCCGACCTGCTCAAGCAGGAGAGCATCGGCATCCAGGGCGAGGTGGGACAGGCGCTGGTGCAGCTGCAGTTCCAGGACCGCGTCAGCCAGGTAATGGCGCACGTGCGCGAGAACATGGAGCTGCTGCCATCGCTGCTGCGCGAGAACCGCGGCCGCTACGAGGCCGACCACGTGCTCGAGCCGCTCGACCCCGCGCCGCTGCTGCACGAGCTGCAGAAGACCTACGCGATGGCCGAGGAGCACGCGGTGCATGGCGGCTCGAAGCACGCCGCGCCGGTTGCCGCCGCCGCCGACGAGATCACTTTTTTCTGAACCACTAGGTAGATAGGGTAGATAAACCATGGCAAAAACGATTATGGTGGTCGACGATTCCGCGTCTTTGCGCCAGGTGGTGGGCATCGCGCTCAAGGGCGCAGGCTACGATGTCATCGAAGGCCGCGACGGTGTCGACGCGCTGTCCAAATGCACCGGCCAGAAAATCCATCTGGTGGTGTGCGACGTGAACATGCCCAATATGGACGGCATCACCTTCGTCAAGGAATTCAAGCAGTTGCCGAACTACCGCTTCACGCCGGTGATCATGCTCACCACTGAATCGCAGGAGGGCAAGAAGGAGGAGGGCAAGGCCGCCGGCGCCAAGGCGTGGGTGGTCAAGCCGTTCAAGCCGGAGGTGCTGCTCGGCGCCGTGGCCAAGCTGGTGCTGCCGTGAGCTCCGACGACGCCGCCGGGGTTGCCGGGGTTACCCGCCTTGCCATCGACGGCGAGCTGACGATCTACCGCGCCGCCGATCTGAAGGTGACGCTGCTGGAGGCGCTGCGCAAGTCGCCCGTGCTGGAAGTGGACCTGTCCGGCGTCACCGAGCTCGATACGGCGGGCCTGCAGGTGCTGATGCTGGCCAAGAACACGGCGGCCGCCGACAAGCGCGAACTGCGCCTGTTGAACCACAGCCCCGCCGTCGTCGAGATTGTCGAGATGCTCAACCTGGGCGCCTTCTTCGGCGACGCCCTGCTGATCCACAGCTAAATTCATCAGAGGTTAGTCATGAACCTGGACGAAGCGCTACAGACCTTCATCACCGAAAGCCGCGAACTCCTGGAGGACATGGAGAACGCGCTGCTCAATATCGACATCGCCGGCGACCAGGGCGAGGCGATCAACGCCATCTTCCGCGCCGCCCACACCATCAAGGGCTCGGCGGGTTTGTTCAGCCTCGATCACATCGTCGCCTTCACCCACGTGGTGGAAAGCCTGCTCGACGAGGTGCGCGACGGCCGCGTGGTGATCAACGATGAAATGATCGTGCTGCTGCTGTCGTGCTGCGATTATTTGTCCGGCATGACCGAGGCGCTGGCCGCCGGCCGGCTGGACGCCGATCCCGACACCGCGCCGGAGGGCGAAATGCTGCTGCACCAGCTGCGCCGGCACATGTCGGGCGGCCATGGCGAGGCCGATCCGGCCCACGCCACTCCTGCCGCGTCGGCGCAGTCGTTGACCGTGCAGTCGGAACCCGGCGTCGAGCGCATCGACAAGGTGGCCGGCGACAGCGACTACTGGCACATTTCGCTGCGCTTCGGCCGCGGCGTTTTGCAGAACGGGATGGACCCGATCGCGTTCCTGCGCTACCTGGCCAAACTGGGCAAGATCGTCGGCATCGCCACCGTGCCCGACGCCCTGCCGGCGGCCGAGGAGATGGACGCGGAGCTGTGCTACCTTGGTTTTGAAATCGCTTTCGACAGCAACGCCGACCGCGAGGCCATCGTCGGCGTGTTCGAGTTCGTGCAGGACGACTGCGAGATCCGCATCATCCCGCCGCACAGCAGGGTGTCGCAGTACGTCGATTTGATCCGCGCCTTGCCGGAACTGCCGGCGCGCCTGGGCGAGATCCTGGTCCTGTGCGGCAGCGTGACCGCGTCCGAACTCGCCGGCGCGCTGCAACAGCAGTCGAGCGGCGAGGCCAAGGGCAAGGGTGACGGGGACGAACCGCCGCCGCGCCTGGGCAGCATCCTGGTCGCCGCCGGCAACGTGCCGCCGGTGGTGGTGGAGGCGGCGCTGGCCAAGCAGAAGCAGGTGGTCGAGCAGAAGGCGCAGGAGAGCCGCTCGATCCGCGTCGATTCCGACAAGCTCGATCGGCTGATCGACCTGGTGGGGGAGTTGATCATCGCCGGCGCGCGCGCCAGCATGATCGGCCAGCAGATCCACAACACCGACCTGCAGGAATGCACGTCGACCTTATCGGGCCTGGTGGAGGAGGTGCGCGACGCCGCGCTGGAACTGCGCATGGTCAAGATCGGCGCCACCTTCAACCGCTTCCAGCGCGTGGTGCACGACGTCGCGCGCGAGTTGGGCAAGGACATCGGCCTGATGGTCGACGGCGAGGATTCGGAACTGGACAAGACGGTGGTGGAGAAGATCGGCGATCCGCTGATGCACCTGGTGCGCAACGCCATGGACCACGGCATCGAGCCGGCCGACGTGCGCGTCGCCAACGGCAAGCCGGCCAAGGGCATGATCAAACTGAATGCCTTCCACGAATCGGGCAGCATCGTCATCGAGGTGAGCGATGACGGCGGCGGCCTTCGCAAGGAGAAGATCCTGGCCAAGGCGGTCGAGCGCGGGCTGGTCGATCCGGAGCGCAAACTGAGCGACAGCGAAATCTATAACCTGATCTTCGAGGCCGGGTTCTCGACGGCGGAGAAGGTCACCAACCTGTCCGGACGCGGCGTCGGCATGGATGTCGTCAAGCGCAATATCACCGCGCTGCGCGGCAGCGTGGACGTCAGCAGCAGGGAGGGCGCCGGCACCACCGTCACCGTGCGCCTGCCGCTGACTTTGGCCATCATCGACGGCTTCCTGGTGCAGGTGGGCGGCTCGGTGTTCGTCATCCCGCTCGACATGATCGAGGAGTGCATCGAGTTCGCCACCGAGCCGGGGCAGGATTACTGCAATCTGCGCGGCCAGGTGCTGCCGTTCATCCGTCTGCGATCGCTGTTCCGCATCGACGGCGCCGCCACGCGGCGCGAGAGCATCGTGGTGCTCAAGCTGGGCACCACCCGCGCCGGCCTGGTGGTCGACACCCTGCTGGGCGAATTCCAGACCGTCATCAAGCCGCTCAGCCCCATGTTCAGCGAAGTCAAATGCATCAGCGGCTCGACCATCCTAGGCAGCGGCGAGGTGGCGCTGATCCTGGACGTGGCCTCGCTGATGCAGGCCGTCGGCGGCAAAGGCACGGTGGCCCTGGCCGCCTAGTGAATCAAGGAGACTACGCATATGGTTAACCAGTCGGCCAACGCCGCCGCCAACAACATCGTCACCTACGGCAGCAGTGCGATCGTCGCGCTGCAAAGCGGGGCGGCGCTACCGAGCCAGTTCCTGACCTTCTTGCTGGGCGAGGAGCAGTTCGCCGTCGGCATCCTGCATATCAAGGAGATCATCGAATATGGCAGCATGGCCACGGTGCCGATGATGCCAGCCTGCGTGCGCGGCGTGATCAACCTGCGCGGCGCCGTGGTGCCGGTGATGGACCTGTCGGCGCGCTTTGGCCGCAGCCCCAGCGCCATCACCAAGCGCAGTTGCATCGTCATCGTCGAAGTCGAAGGCGCCGGCGGCGAGGGCAAGCAGGTGTTGGGCATGCTGGTCGACGCCGTCAACGCGGTGGTGGAAATCGCCGCCGGCGACATCGAGCCGGCGCCTTCGTTCGGCACCCGCATCCGTCCCGACTTCATCGCCGGCATCGGTAAGTTCAATGGCAAGTTCGTCATCCTGCTGGCGATCGACCGCGTGCTGTCGACCGAGGAGGTGGTGGAGATGGCGCGCTCGGGTGCCAACGACGCAGCGGCGCCTCCGCTGCTGTCCTGATTTTTCCAGATTTTGAATGTGACGCATCATGCCTTTGGTAGCCATTTCCGATCGTGAGTTCACGCAGTTCCAGCGCTTCATCTACGACGCCGCCGGGATCACTATGTCCAACGGCAAGCAGGCGCTGGTCAGCGGCCGCCTGGCCAAGCGCCTGGCGCATTACCAGCTCGATAGCTACAGCGACTATCTGCGCCTGCTCGAAAGCCGTTCGGACCCCGCCGAACTGCAGATGGCGGTCGATCTGCTGACCACCAACGAAACTTATTTTTTCCGCGAACCCAAGCACTTCCAGCTGCTGCGGGATCTGGCCCTGGAGGCGCGCGAGAAGCGGCAGACGATGCGCGTGTGGAGCGCCGCCAGTTCCAGCGGCGAGGAGGTCTATAGCATCGCCATGGTGCTGGCCGACGTGCTGGGCGACGCCGCCTGGGAAGTGCTGGGCACCGACATCAGCACGCGGGTGCTGCAGCGCGCCCGCAGCGGCCACTATCCAATGGAGCGCGCCAGCCAGATGCCGCAGGATTACCTGAAGCGCTTTTGCCTCAAGGGCCAGGGCAGCGAGGCCGGCACCATGCTGATCGAGCGCTCATTGCGCCAGCGGGTCCAGTTCCAGCAGGTGAACCTGAACGCGCCGCTGCCCAAGGTCGGCTGCTTCGACGTGATCTTCCTGCGCAACGTGATGATCTACTTTAACCTGGAGACCAAGCGCCAGGTGGTGGCCCGCTTGCTGGCCCAGCTTCGTCCCGGCGGCTATTTCCTGATCGGCCACTCCGAGACCCTGAACGACATCAACGACACCTTGTCGGTCGTGGCGCCATCGATCTACAGGAAAGCATAGCGGCGCGATGCCTGATTCGAAACTCATTGATGTCTTTCTCATGCCCGGCGATTATTTCATCGGCGACGAGCGCTATCGCGTGCGCACGCTGCTGGGGTCCTGCGTCTCCGTCACGCTGTGGCATCCGTCGCGCCGCATCGGCGCCATGTCGCACTTTCTCTTGCCGGGCACCGGCCATCGCAAATCCCACGACAAGCCGGGCATGTACGGCGACGACGCCATGCGCCTGCTGCTCGACGGCTTGGCGCGCCACGACGTGGCGCCCGGCCAATGCCAGGCCAAGATCTTCGGCGGCGGCGCCATGTTTCCCCGTAATCCCAAGGCGCGCGACATCGGTTTGCAGAACGGCGACTTCGCGCGCGAAATGCTGCACAAGAACGGCATCCACGTCGTGTCCGAAAGCCTGTTCGGCGAAGGACACCGCCAATTGATCTTCACCATCCGCAGCGGCGATGTACTCAGCCGCCAGGTTCCGCCGGAACCGAAAGCTGCCCGCACCAGGGAAAACGCATGAGTACAATCAACGTCATGATCGTCGACGATTCGGCCGTGGTGCGGCAGGTCCTCAGTGGCCTGCTCAACGCCTCGCCGGGCATCACCGTCACCTACGCCGTGGCCAATCCGCTGCTGGCGATGGAACGCATGAAGGTGCAGTGGCCGGACGTGATCGTGCTCGATGTCGAAATGCCAAAAATGGACGGCATCACCTTCCTGCGCAAGATCATGGCCGAGCGTCCGACGCCGGTGGTGATCTGTTCGACGTTGACGGAGAAGGGCGCGCAGACGTCGGTCGAGGCGCTGGGCGCCGGCGCGGTCACCATCATCACCAAGCCGCGCCTGGACCTCAAGCAGTTCCTGCACGATAGCGCCGACGAACTGGTGTCGGCGGTGCGGGCGGCGTCCGGCGCGCGCGTGGGCAAGCTGGTGGGCCGGGCGCCGGCGCCGCCGGTCGCCGCCAAGCTCAATGCGGACGCCGTGCTGCCGCCGGCCGACGCTAGGCCGATGACCGCCACCACCGAGCGCGTGGTGGCGATCGGCACCTCCACCGGCGGCACGCAGGCGCTGGAAGAGGTGCTGACATCGCTGCCGCGCGTCTGCCCCGGCATCGTGGTGGTGCAGCACATGCCGGAAAAATTCACCGCCGCCTTCGCGGCACGCCTCGACAGCGTGTGCGAGGTGCGCGTCAAGGAGGCGGCCAACAACGACCGCGTGCTCCAGGGCCAGGTGCTGATCGCGCCTGGCGGAAAACATATGCTGTTGCGCCGCACCGGCGCCCAGTACTTTGTCGAAGTGGTCGACGGCCCGCTGGTCAACCGCCACCGGCCGTCGGTCGATGTGCTGTTCCGCTCCGCCGCGCGGGCGGCGGGCGCCAACGCGCTGGGCGTGATCATGACCGGCATGGGCGACGACGGCGCCGCCGGCATGCTGGAGATGCTCAAGGCCGGCGCGCGCACCGTGGCGCAGGACGAGGCCAGCTGCGTGGTCTACGGCATGCCGAAGGAAGCCGTCAAGCGTGGCGGCGTCGAAAAAACAGTAGCACTCAATGCGATCTATCGCGAAATCCTGCAGCAACTGTCCCTATAAATCGCTTTTTATCCGCATTACACGGAAGGAAATCATCATGCTTTCAACCTTGACGGTCAGGACCAAGATCCTGGCATTGCTGGCGGTGTCCCTATTGGCGCTTGTGGTTGTCGTGCTCATCGCCTTCACCGGCCTGCGGGCGCAAGGCGCCATGCTCAATGAGCTGGGCAAGAACCGCATGCCTTCGATACGGGCCTTGATGGTGATTAACGAGGCCCAGACCGCGCTGCGCTCGTCGAGCCGCTTCATCGACGCGATGGGCATGTTCCCCGATGACGCCAACGATATCGCTGGCGAAGTCAAACGCAAGCAGGATGTCTGGCGCACGGTCGATGCGGCCTGGAAGGAGTACGAAGCCTTGCCACAGGAGTCCGAGGAGGCGGATGTGTGGAAGACCTTCGTCAAGCAGTGGGATGTGTGGAAGACGCGCGACATGACGATCACCGATATCGCGGCGCAGATCGCCCGCGCGGAGCCGGGCAAGCGCAAGGAATTGTTCGCGCTCCTGCATAAAACGCTGCAGGAAAACCGGCCGGCCTTCACCGCCGCCGAGGAGAGCCTGAACAAACTGGTGGCGCTGAACGTCCAGTACGGCGAGAACGACGTCAAACACGCCGATGCCGCTTCCGCCGGCGCAATGAGCAGCATGTACATCAGCGGCGGCGTGGCGTTGGCGTTGCTGGCGGCGATAGGATTGATCATCCTGAACGGCATCATGCGCCAGCTTGGCGGCGATCCAGGCTACGCGGCGGAGATCGTGCGCAAGGTGGCCGACGGCGACCTCAGTGCCGACGTGCATGTCAAGGCGGGCGACACCACCAGCCTGCTGGCGGCGATGAAGGGCATGATCGACAAGCTCTCGCAGGTGGTGCAGGACGTGAACAACGGCGCCGAGTCGCTGGCCAGCGCTTCCGAGGAGGTCAGCGCGACCGCCCAGTCGCTGTCGCAGGCGGCCAGCGAGCAGGCCGCAGGCACCGAGGAGACCAGTGCCTCGGTCGAGCAGATGACGGCGTCGATTTCGCAGAACACCGAGAACGCCAAGGTTACCGATGGTATCGCCAGCAAGGCGGCGATCGAAGCGGTGGAGGGCGGCGACGCGGTCAAGTCGACGGTGGCGGCGATGCAGCAGATCGCCAAGAAGATCAGCATCATCGACGATATCGCCTATCAAACCAACCTGCTGGCGTTGAACGCGGCGATCGAGGCCGCGCGCGCCGGCGAGCATGGCAAAGGCTTCGCGGTGGTGGCGGCCGAGGTGCGCAAGCTGGCCGAACGCAGCCAGATCGCGGCGCAGGAAATCGAGCAGGTGGCAAGCAGCAGCGTGCAACTGGCGGAGAAGGCCGGCAACCTGCTCGATGAAATGGTGCCGAACATTCGCCGCACCTCCAACCTGGTGCAGGAGATCACGGCGGCGTCGGAGGAGCAGTCGGCGGGCGTGGGCCAGATCAATTCCGCCATCACGCAATTGAGCCAGACCACGCAGCAGAACGCCTCTGCCTCCGAACAGCTGGCCGCCACCGCCGAGGAGATGAGCGGCCAGGCCGAGCAACTGCAGGAGACCATGTCCTTCTTCAAATTGTCCGGTGCCTCGCGGCCGCTGCGCACGGCGCGGGCGCCGGCCAGGCCGGCCAAGCCCGCGCCGGGGCGTGGACGGCCCGGCCACGGCAGCAGCAAGCAGATGATGGACATGGCCGATCCGGACGAATCGCATTTCGTTAAATTCTAAACGAGGCGGACGATGAATAACGTACAAGGCGCCGAGCCGCAGTTTCTCAGCTTTATGCTGGGCCAGGACATGTTCGCGATGGGCATCCTGGCCGTGCGCGAAATACTGGAGTACGCGGGCGTGACGCCCGTACCGCAAATGCCGCCCTGTATCAGCGGCGTGATCAACCTGCGCGGCACGGCGGTGCCGGTGCTCGACCTGGCGTGCCGGCTCGAGCGCGAGCCGGTAGCGGTGAGCAAACGCACCTGTATCATCGTTGTCGAAGTCGACGGCAACGCCGGCGCCGGCGCCTTCGTGATCGGCATCCTGGTCGACGCGGTCAACGCGGTGCTCGACATCCCGCCGTCGGAGGTGGAGCCGGCGCCCAGCCTGGGCGCGCAGGTGCGCGCCGAGATGCTGCAGGGGATAGGCAAGGTCAATGGCCGCTTCGTTCTGCTGCTGGACGTGCGGCGGGTGGCGTCCGTGGGAGACCTGGCCGCCATCGCCCCCGCCGCCCTGGATCACGTGTAGCCGCGCACCGCGTCCGCACGAACGCACCACCCTGGAGAACCATCATGTTCAAACAAATGAAAATGGAGACCCGGCTGCACGCCGGATTCGGCGCCATCGTGCTGCTGGTGGTGGTGCTGGGGATTATCGCCTTTGCCAAACTGACGTCGCTGCACGACCAGTGGGCGCGTTTCGAGAGCGTCACGCTGGCGCGCAAGAACGCGGTGCTGGAAGGCGTCATTTCGCAGGGCCACGCGGTCCAGCAATTCAAGAATTACATTCTGCGCAATGGCGAGCAAAACACCCAGTTCCGCGCGGCGCTGGCCAACATCGACAAGGAAATGGCCAACTACAAGGCCGTGGGACCGCTCAGCGAGGAAGAGCAAGTGCTGCTGGGCGAAGTGGCGGCCGGCGTCAAGGCCTATGGCGACAGCATGGCGGAGCTGGAGGCGATGCAGGCCAAAGGCATGACGCCGACGGAGATGGATAAATCCATCAAGGGCGCCGACGCCGCCATCGCCGGCGCGTTCCGCAAGCTGCTCAAGCTCAACGACAACGTGACCGACCGCGAATCGGCGGCGATGACGGAGGTGACCGATTCGGCCAAGCGCCTGATCCTGTCGGTCGATATCGTCATCGCCATCCTCGGTTGCGTGCTGGCGGTATGGCTGGCGCGCAGCCTGTCGGGCATCGTGCGCGAGGTGCAGATGGTGGTCGCCGGCCTTGCCGGGGCGTCGCAGGAAGTCAGTTCGACGGCGCAGTCGCTGTCGCAGGCGGCCAGCGAGCAGGCTGCCGGCGTCGAGGAAACCAGCGCATCGATCGAGCAGATGACGGCCTCGATCGCGCAGAACACGGAGAACGCCAAGGTCACCGACGGCATCGCCACCCAGGCCGCCGTGGACGCGACGCGCGGCGGCGAGGTGGTGAAGGCGACGGCGGCGGCGATGCGTCAAATCGCCAGCAAGATCAGCATCATCGACGATATCGCCTATCAAACCAATCTGCTGGCGCTGAACGCGGCCATCGAGGCGGCGCGCGCGCACGAACACGGCAAGGGCTTCGCGGTGGTGGCGGCCGAGGTGCGCAAGCTGGCCGAGCGCAGCCAGGTGGCGGCGCAGGAGATCAGCAAGGTGGCGGCCGACAGTGTCGATCTGGCCGAGCAGGCCGGCGTGATGTTCGATGCGCTGGTGCCCAATATCCGCAAGACGTCGGACCTGGTGCAGGAGATATCGGCGGCGTCGGAAGAGCAGAGTTCCGGCGTGCGCCAGATTAACAGCGCGGTCAATCAGCTTAGCCAGACCACCCAGGTCAACGCGGCCAGCTCGGAGGAACTGGCGGCGACGTCGGAGGAGATGAGCGCCCAGGCAGAGCAGCTGGGCCAATTGATGGCGGTGTTCAAACGCTATGCGGTCGAAGAACGGGTACCGGCTCGCCGCGCAGCGTCTTCAAAAGGGAGCGGCGGCGCGGCGGCGCCGATGGCGCGCTCGGCCCGGGTTGCCTCCGTGGCCGCCCACGGATCGCCGGACGAGCACAAATTCACCCGGTTCTGATCCCCGCTACATGATTACGGCTTGACGAACTTCAGTGTCATGCGGTCGCTTTCGCCGATCGCCTCATACTTCGCCCGGTTCTCGTCCTTGTTGCCGTAGGTCGGCGGCAGCGCCCAGACGCCGCCTTTGTGGTCGGCGGTGTCTTTCGGGTTGGCGTTGACTTCCGACTTGGCCGCCAGCTTGAAGCCCGCCGCTTCGGCCAGGCCGATCACATACTTCTCGTGCATATAGCCGCTGCTGGCCGTTTCGTCCTGGGTCTTGTTGGCCGGCAGGCGATGCTCCACCACGCCGAACACGCCGCCCGGTTTCAGGCTGGTATAGACGCTGGCGAACAGCGTTTTCATATTCTCCGGACCTGCCGGTATCCAGTTGTGGATATTACGGAAGGTGAGCACCATGTCGACGCTGCCGGCCGGCGCGAATTCGTATTTGCGCGGCGGCGCGAACACGCCCAGCGCGACCTTGCTGTACACCGGGTTGGCGTTCAGGCGCGCCATGAAGCGCTCGGCGCTTTTGCGTTCGCGCTCGTCCGGCGCGGCCAGGTCGTTGCCGGCGGCGATCAGCTTTCCGCTGTCACGCAGGTAGGGCGCCAGGATCTCCGTGTACCAGCCGCCGCCCGGCGCCAGTTCGACCACCGTCATGTTCGGGCGAATGCCGAAGAACGACAGCGTCTCGTAAGGGTGGCGATAGGCGTCGCGCTGCACGTTGGCAGGGGTGCGGGTGCTGGCGGCGATGGCGGCCTTCAGCTTGGCGTCGGTGGCTTCGGTGGCGGCGATCGCGCCGCTTGCAGCGAACAGCGTGGTGGTGGCCAGGGCGGCCACGAGATATCTCTTCATGCAAAGTCTCCTGAGGGTTCGGTTGGCGGCGCGCACTCGCCCGCCCTGCGCGATCATCGGGCATGCATACAAAAAGATCAAGCGAATTGCGACGGCCGCACCACCGAAGTGCGGCGCGCCTTCGCCTGGACGTCGTCGCGCCGGACGCGGACACTCGCGGACACCGGCCGGACACTTCGCGGACACTTGGCGGACACTTTTTGCGCGTTTCGCGCCCCGCCGGGGCACTCTTGTAACACAGTGTTTCGCTGTGGTGGATGGCATACATTTTGCCTATCCCGATCCTTAATCCGGCGCTACTATTGGTAATCCTGCGAAAACGGCGACGGATATTCAGGTGTCACGTAAAGAAGCAAGAGCTATAAGAGTAGGACTCGCTAGAAGAGCAAATAAAAGCTAAGCAGAACCTTGGGCGGCTGGCCCACAATCATTGCCTTACGTTTGGAGATACGATGGAACGACGTGCATTCCTCAATATTAGTAGTCTGGCCCTGGGCACGATGCTGCTGCCCGCCTTCGGTCGCGCGATCGCCGCCGAGGAGCTGCTCGCGCCGGTCGCCCTGCAGTTCAAGAAAATGCTGGCCGATACCGCCATGACGGCGGCCACGCAGGCCGGCGCCTCGTACTGCGACGTGCGCGTGGGCCGCTATCTGAACCAGTTCATCACCACCCGCGACCTGAATGTGGAAAACGTCGTCAACACGGAATCGGCCGGTGTCGGCGTGCGCGTGATCGCCGGCGGCGCCTACGGCTTCGCCGCCACCAACGACATGACGCCGGACGGCGTGGCTGCCGCCGCCCGCCAGGCGGTCGCCATCGCCAAGGCCAACGCCAAGCTGCAAACCGAACCCGTTCAACTGGCCCCCGTCAAGGGCGTGGGCGAAGTCTCGTGGGCGACGCCGATCGTCAAGGACTGGCGCACGGTCCCGATCAAGGAAAAGGCCGAGCTGCTGATCGCCGCCAACAAGGCCGGCATGGACGGCGGCGCGAGCTTCATGCAGTCCTTGCTGTTCCAGGTGAACCAGCAGAAGTACTTCGCGTCGACCGACGGCTCCTACATCGACCAGGACCTGCACCGCCTGTGGATGCCGGTGTTCGCCACCGCCGTCGACCAGAAGACCAACAAGTTCCGCTCGCGCCAGGGCTTGTCGGCGCCGGTGGGCATGGGGTACGAATACCTGGACGCGCGCCCGGAGCACAAGATCAAGGCCGCCGGCGGCGTTACCACCTTGTACACCGGCTCCTACGATCTGATCGAGGATGCGCGCGCGGCCGGCAAACAGGCCAAGCAAAAACTCACCGCCAAGTCGGTCGAACCGGGCAAGTACGACCTGGTGCTGTCGCCGGAGCACATGTGGCTGACCATCCACGAGTCGGTGGGCCACCCGACCGAACTCGATCGGGTGCTGGGCTACGAAGCCAACTTCGCCGGCACCAGCTTCGCCACGCTCGATAAGTGGCAGAGCAAGAAGTTCAAGTACGGCGCGGACATCGTCAACATCGTCGCCGACAAGACCACGCCAGGCTCGCTGGCCAACGTCGGCTACGACGACGAGGGCGTCAAGTGCAAACGCTGGGACATCATCAAGGACGGCATCCTGGTCAACTACCAGGCCACGCGCGACCAGGCCCACATCATCGGCGAAAAAGAATCGCATGGCTGCTCGTACGCCGACAACTGGAGCAGTGTGCAGTTCCAGCGCATGCCCAACGTCTCGCTCCAGGCGGGCAAGAAGAAGATGACGCCCGACGAGATGATCAAGGACGTTAAGAAGGGTATCTACATCGTCGGCGACGGCTCGTTCTCGATCGACCAGCAGCGCTACAACTTCCAGTTCGGCGGCCAGCTGTTCTACGAAATCAAGAACGGCAAGATCGGCCAGATGCTCGAAGACGTCGCCTACCAGTCCAACACCCAGGAATTCTGGAACGCCTGCGCCGGCATGTGCGACGAGCGTGATTGGCGCATGGGCGGCTCCTTCTTCGACGGCAAGGGCCAGCCTTCGCAGTCGTCGGTGGTATCGCACGGCTCCAGCACCACGCGCTTCAACGGCATCAACGTCATCAACACCGCACGCAAAATCGGCTAAGCCTGGAGAACAGAGAATATGAAGAATTTGAGTCAAGAAGAGACCAAGCGTATCTGCGACAAGGTGCTGTCGCTGACCAAGGCCGACCAGTGCGAAGTGAACCTGAGCGGCAGCCGCACCGGAAATATCCGCTACGCGCGCAACGCCGTGTCGACCGCCGGCTTGATCGAGGACACGCAGCTGGCCGTGTCGGTCGCCTTCGGCAAGAAGCAGGGCGTCGCCACCATCAATGAGCTGGACGACAAATCGCTGGAGAGGGCCGTGCGCCGCGCCGAGGACCTGGCCCGCCTGGCGCCGGAAAACCCGGAGTTCATGCCGACGCCGACCAAGCAGCAATACAAGGCCAGCGAGACCTTCTTCCAGAAGACCGCCGATATCGATCCCGAGTTCCGCGCGCAGGTGGCGGCGTACAGCATCGAGAACAGCAAGAAGAACAAGCTGGTGGCAGCGGGCTTCTTCACCGATACCTCCAAATTCACCGCCATCGCCAACTCGAACGGCGTGTTCGGCTTCCAGCGCGACACGGGTGTCGATTTCACCGTCACCGTGCGCACCGAGGATGGACGCGGCTCCGGCTGGGCCAAGCGCAGCGTGGGCGACGCCGCCTTGTTCGACGCGCGCGAAGCCTCCGACGTGGCGATCGAAAAGGCGTTGCGCTCGGTCGAAGCCAAGGCGCTGGAACCGGGCCGATACACCGTGGTGCTGGAGCCGGCGGCGACCTCCGATATCCTGGCCTATATGTTCAACGATTTCGACGCCCGCCAGGCCGACGAGGGCCGCAGCTTCCTGTCGAAGAAGGGCGGCGGCAACCGCATGGGCGAGAAGCTGTTCGACGAGCAGGTCAACGTCTGGACCGACCCGTGGGACAAGAATGTCGCGGTGCTCCCGTGGGATAACAACACCATGCTGGCGCGCGAACACCAGGACATCATCAAGAACGGCAAGATCAACGCGATGAACTATTCGATGTACTGGGCGAAGAAGCAGGGCAAGCGCGCCATCGGCGCTCCCGGCAACATCATCATGGCCGGCACCAACAAGTCGACCGAGGAGCTGATCGCCAACACCAAGAAGGGAGTGCTGGTTACGCGGACCTGGTATATCCGCATGGTCGATCCGCAGTCGGTGCTGTTGACCGGCCTGACTCGCGACGGCACCTTCTACATCGAGAACGGCAAGATCAAGCACCCGATCAAGAACTTCCGCTTCAACGAAAGTCCGGTGTCGATGTTGAACAATATCGATGAACTGGGCAAGCCGGAGATACTGTCGGGCGACGAGTCGGATTACCAGTTGCTGATCCCGGCGATGCGCGTGCGAGACTTCAACTTCACGTCGCTGTCGGACGCGGTGTAAAGACGTGTCAAGCGGTATGCGCCAGCGCGGCGTATATCGCGCGGAACCACGTAGGGCGGATTAGCGCAGCGTAATCGGCCATGGTTGTGCCGTCGGCGGCGCATGCATGGCCGATTACGGCGTTCCGCCTAATCCGCCCTACGTGGTTGTTCGACTGCGGTGCGGTTAATTTTTTCAGGAGTTCATGTGGAACGTCGTTCATTTCTAAAAGTCGGCGCGGCCGCCGGTGGCAGCTTGCTGATTCCCGTCTTCGGTAACGCCATCGCGGCCGAAGAGCTGCTCAACCCCATGGCCGTGCAGTTCAAGAAATCGCTGGCCGATGCCGCGATGAACGCGGCCACCAAGGCCGGCGCCAGTTATTGCGACGTGCGCATCGGCCGCTACCTGAACCAGTTCATCACCACGCGCGATCTGAACGTGGAAAACATCGTCAACACAGAATCCTCCGGTGTCGGCGTGCGCGTGATCGCGGGCGGCGCCTATGGCTTCTGCTCGACCAACATCATGACGATGGATTCGGTGGCCGAAGCCGCCCGTCAGGCCGTCGCCATCGCCAAGGCCAACGCCAAGCTGCAAACCGAGCCCGTTCAACTGGCCCCCGTCAGGGGCGTCGGCGAAGTCGCCTGGGCCACGCCGTTCAAGAAGGACTGGCGCACGGTGCCCATCAAGGAAAAGGCCGAGATGCTGATCGCGGCCAACAAGGCCGGCATGGATGCCGGCGCCAACTTCATGCAGTCGATGCTGTTTCAGGTGAACCAGCAGAAGTACTTCGCCTCCACCGACGGCTCCTACATCGACCAGGACATGCACCGTCTGTGGTCGCCGCTGACCGCGACCGCCGTCGACAAGGCCACCAACCGCTTCCGCACCCGCGACGGCCTGTCGTCGCCGGTCAGCATGGGCTACGAGTTCTTCGACGCGAAGCCGGAGAATAAATTCAAGGCTGCGGGCGGCGTCACCACCCTGTACAAGGGCGCCCACGATCTGATCGAGGACGCGCGCGCCGCCGGACGCCAGGCCAAGGAGAAGCTGACGGCGAAATCCGTCGAACCGGGTAAGTACGACCTGGTGCTGTCGCCGGAGCACCTGTTCCTGACCATCCACGAATCGGTCGGCCACGCCACCGAGCTGGATCGCGTGCTGGGTTACGAGGCCAACTACGCCGGCACCAGCTTCGCCACCCTGGATAAATGGCAAAGCAAGAAATTCAAGTACGGGTCGGAACGCGTCAACTTCGTGGCCGACCGCACCACGCCAGGTTCGCTGGCCTGCGTCGGCTACGACGACGAAGGCGTGCCGGCCAAGCGCTGGGATATCATCAAGGATGGCATCCTGGTCAACTACCAGGCCACGCGCGACCAGGCCCACGTCATCGGCGAGAAGGAATCGCACGGCTGCTCGTACGCGGACAGCTGGAGCAGCGTGCAGTTCCAGCGCATGCCCAACGTCTCGCTACAGGCAGGCAAGAAGCCGCTGACGCCGGACGACATGATCAAGGACGTCAAGAAGGGCATCTATATCCTCGGCCGGGGATCGTTCTCGATCGACCAGCAGCGCTATAACTTCCAGTTCGGCGGGCAGCTCTACTTCGAAATCAAGAACGGCAAGATCACCAATCCGCTGGAGGATGTGGCCTACCAGTCCAACACCCAGGAATTCTGGAACGCCTGCTCGGCGTTGTGCGACGAGCGCGATTGGCGCATGGGCGGCTCGTTCTTCGACGGCAAAGGCCAGCCTAGTCAGGTCAGCTGCGTCTCGCACGGGTCTCCGACTACGCGCTTTAACGGCATCAATGTGATCAACACCGCCCGCAAGATAGGATAAACCATGAAGATGCTGAATCAACAGGAAGCGAAAGCCGTTTGCGACAAGGTCATGGCGCTGTCCAAGGCCGACGAGTGCCGCGTGCAGATCAGCGGCAACCGCCGCGGCAATATCCGTTACGCGCGCAACAGCGTATCGACGGCTGGCCTGGTGGAGAACACGCAGCTGACCGTCAGCGTCGCTTTCGGCAAGCGCCAGGGTACCGCCTCGGTCAACGAGTTCGATGACAAGTCGCTGGAAAAAGCCGTGCGCCGCGCCGAAGAAGTGGCGCGGCTGGCGCCGGAGAATCCGGAGTTCGTGCCGGCGATTAAAACGCAGCTTTACAAAAGCTCGAACACTTACAGCGCGGCCACCGCCGCCATCGACCCGGAGTACCGCGCCGAAGTGGCCGCGCAGAGCATCAACTCGGCGCGCAAGAAAGGGCTGGTGGCCGCCGGCTTCTTCAGCGACACCACCGGTTTCGAAACCGTGGCCAACTCGAACGGCGTGTTCGGCTACCAGACCCTGACCAATCTGGGATTCACCGTGACCACCCGCACCGAAGACGGGCGCGGTTCGGGATGGGTGACCCGTTCGGCCAACGACGCCGCCAAATTCGACGCGCGCGAAGCTTCCGATGTCGCGATCGAAAAAGCGCTGAAGTCGGTCGACGCCAAAGCCCTGGAGCCGGGCCGCTACACGGTGATCCTGGAACCGGCGGCGACGTCGGAGATCATCGGCCGCATGTTCGGGGCCTTCGATGCGCGTCAGGCCGACGAGGGCCGCAGCTTCCTGTCGAAGAAGGGCGGCGGCAACCGCCTTGGCGAGAAGCTGTTCGACGAGCAGGTCAATCTGTGGGCCGATCCATGGAACGCCGATGTGCCGGTGCTGGCATGGGATAACGCCTCGATGCTGGCGCGCGAGCGCACGGACGTCATCAAGGGCGGCAAGATCGAATCGCTGGACTATACCGATTATTGGGCGCAGAAGCAGGGCAAGCGCGCCTTCGGCCGTCATGGCAACATGATCATGTCCGGCGGCGGAAAGTCCACCGAGGAGCTGATCGCCTCGACCAAGAAGGGCGTGCTGGTCACGCGCACCTGGTACATCCGCATGGTCGATCCGCAATCGCTGCTGCTCACCGGGCTGACGCGCGACGGCACCTTCTACATCGAGAACGGCAAGATCAAGCATCCGATCAAGAACTTCCGTTTCAACGAGAGTCCGGTGACGATGTTGAACAATATCGACGAACTGGGTAAACCGGTCGTCATCGGCGGCGACGAAGTGCGCTTCCAGATGATGATCCCGCCGATGAAGGTTCGCGATTTCAACTTCACCTCGTTGTCGGACGCGGTGTAAAGGATAGGGACAGCGCGTGGCCAACTACGATTTCTACTTCACCCGCCTGACTTACGAGTCGGGCGACTGGGATGTGGATGTCCGCATGCCGAGCAACGTGCTCAATTCGCTGGTCGAGTACACGACCTTGCGGGTCGATCCCGTCGAGCGCATCGTCGCGCTGTCCGATCCCAAGATGCTGGAGGCGCCGTTCTGCTATTTCGCCGGCCACAAGCTGGTGCAGTTTACGGCGGCCGAACGCAAGAACCTGGAGCGCTACATCAAGGGCGGCGGGTTTCTTTTCGTCGACGACTGCAACCACGACATCGACGGCCTGTTCGCCAAGTCCTTCGAGGGCGAGATCGCCAGCATCTTTGGCAAGAGGGCCTTGCAGAAGATCCCCAACAACCACCCGGTATATTCGAGCTTCTTCAAGTTCGACGGACCGCCCAACACCAGCGTGGAGTTGAACGGCTGGGGCGACGACTTGGTGCACGACTATCTGAAGGCGGTGGAGGTTGGCGGCCGCGTGCGGCTTTTGTACAGCAACAAGGACTACGGCTGCGAGTGGGATTACGACTTCCGCAATAAGCGTTTTCTGGCGATCGACAACACCCGCTTTGCGGTCAATATCATTCAATATGCGTTGGGAGCTTAAAGATGGGCGCAATCGCCTGGAGTGAAAGTGAGATCGGCGCGTTGAGCGCCAAGGTGGCGGCGCTGAAGGCGAGCATGTCGAAGGTGATCATCGGCCAGGAGAGCGTGATCGATTCGCTGATCATTTGCCTGCTCGCCGGCGGCCATGCGCTGGTCGAGGGTGTGCCGGGACTGGGTAAGACCCTGCTGGTCAAGTCGCTGTCGCAGGCGACCGAGATGGACTTCCACCGCGTGCAGTTCACCCCCGACCTGATGCCGTCCGATATCGTCGGCACCGAGATCCTGGAAGAGGATCACGCCACGCGCAAGCGTGAGTTCCGCTTCCAGCAAGGCCCGGTGTTCACGCAGGTGCTGCTGGCCGACGAGATCAACCGCGCGCCGCCGAAGACGCAATCGGCGCTGCTGGAGGCAATGCAGGAACGCAGCGTGACCTTCGCCGGCCAGACGCACATGCTGCCCAAGCCATTCTTCGTGCTGGCGACGCAGAATCCGATCGAGCAGGCCGGCACCTACCCGCTGCCGGAAGCGCAACTGGACCGTTTCCTGCTGCGCATCGACGTGGTCTATCCGACCGAGGCGGAGGAGATCATGATGGTGTCGGCCACCACCAACGCGGGACTCAAGGACGCCGAGCCGGTGATGGACGTGGCGACCCTGCTGCGTCTCCAGCAGCTGGTGCGCGATATCGAAATCGGCGACCATCTGCTGGCGTATGCCACGCGGCTGGTGCGCGCCACCCGGCCCGCGCTGACCACGGTGCCGGCGGTGAAAAAGCACGTCGGCTGGGGCGCCGGACCGCGCGCGGGGCAGGCGCTGGTGCTGGCGTCGAAGGCGCGCGCGTTGATGCACAACCGTCTGGCCGTTACGCGCGAGGATATCGGCGAGATGCTGCTGCCGGTGCTGGCCCACCGCGTGATCCGCAACTTCGAGGCGGAGGCCGACGGCGTGGCGATTGCCGACATCCTGCTGGCCCTGCGCGAGCATATTCGACCTGATTGATGCAAACGAACCCCAAGCCGGCCGACACCACGAGTGCGATGATGGTCCAGACCAAGGATTTGGAGCTGGTGATCCGTCACGTGCTGGCGGGTCTCGGTCATGGACTGCATGCCGGCCGCGAACGCGGCGCCGGCGTCGAGTTCTCCGAGTACCGCGCCTACGCGCCGGGCGACGAGTGGCGCCGGGTCGACTGGAAGCTGCTGGCGCGCGCGGACCGCTACTACGTGCGCGAGGCGGAGCGGGACAGCCATGTCGCCACCTGGCTGTGGCTCGACGCCACCGCCTCGATGGCGGAGCCCAGCCGCGAGATTAACGGCATCGATAAGCTTTGGTTCGCCCGCACCGTGCTCGCTTGTGTGGCGGCGATCGCGCAGCGCCAGGGGGACGCATTCGGTCTGGTGGTATGCAGCGGTGGCAAGGTCGAATTCACACAGGCTACGCGTGGCCCGCGCCAATTGCAGCGCGTGCTGGCGCAGCTGTCGAAGGCTCGCCCGGACGGAGGTTTGCCGACGGCGGAAGTGCTGAAGGCGAACCTGCATTTCGCCCGGTCGCCGAGTCTCATTTTTGCCGCCAGCGACTTCCTCGACTGGCCTTCGCCGTTGAGCGAGGCGTTGCTGCGCTTGCGCAAGCTGCGGCATGACGTGCGTTTGCTGACACTGCGCACGCAGGCGGAAGTCGATGCCAGTTTCAAGTCCGGCGCCGGCTATCGCGATCCTGAACGGAGCGACGGTTTGCACCGCATGAGCAACCGGGACCGCGAGAGCTACAAACAGCAAAGCCGCGCGCACTTCGACGGCGTGGCGGGCAGCTGCCGCCAACACAATATCGTCCACTATGAGGCGTGCATCGAGCAGGAGCTTGGCGCTGTGCTGCGTAGCTGGCTGCGGCTTGCGGGGGCGCGGGCGAAATGAAGATTGGAACATTGTGATGGGTAGCCGATGCTGAGTTCTTATCCATTCTGGTGGTTCGCGCTGCCGGTATTGCTGTTGCCGATATGGTGGCATCGCCAGAAGCGCCAGCGCTTAAAAGCGGAACCGCTGGCGACGGCGCGCTTTCTGCCTGTCGCCGCGCCGGAACAGCTGCGCGTCTGGCAATGGCGCGACCGCATACTGCTGCTGGTGCGCTGCCTGCTGTTGCTGGCGTTGATCGCCTGGCTGGCTGCCACCATCTTCCCATGGCGTGGCAACACGGTGCTGCTCGACGCGGGAGCCGACAAAGCATGGGCGGAGCGCGAGATCGGCAGCGCCGGTTTCGCCGATGCCCCCCGTATCGACCTGCCACCCGATTCCTTGCAGTGGCTGCGCCAGCATGAGCGTGACTGGCGACCGGATGCAAGGCTGCTGATCGTCGCGCGCGCCGGACAAATCGCCATGCCGGCGCGTACGCCGCAATTCGGCCACCGGGTGGAAGTGCGAACGATGCCTGCCACGGCCCGAGCCGCCTTGCCGGGCGTTGTCCGGAATCCGGTGGTGCTGTCCACCGCATCCGCGAACGACGCCGCCTGGCGTTCGCTGTTCGCGTCGTTCGATAAAGCCGGGGATGGCAGCAACCGCTATTTGATAGCCGACGCGCCGGATGCCGCCACCAAGCTGCTGGTATGGGATGTGCCGGGCGAGGCGCCGCCCGCTGGCTGGCGCGCGCCGCATTGGTGGATATCCTCAGCATCGGCACAAGCGACTACTTTTCCCGAGTTGAAAAATGCGGCCGCCATCACCATCAACGGCCTGACGTTGAAATATGCGGACAGTCCGCGCGGCCGCCTTTGGACGTCAGCGGCTTTTCCTCCACGCGACGCCGATACCGCGCGCGCCCTCTTCGAGGCCTGGCAGTCGCTGGGCGCCGCGCCGGCGCCCGCGTACCCAATGCCATCGCAGGCGCTGGCCACGGCCCGCGCCTCGTCGCCGGCCGTCATCGATGGCAGGCCCGCCGTCTGGCTGGCCTACGTTTTGCTCGCGCTGTTTTTACTGGAACGGATACTTGCCCATGCACGGCGAAACTGACTTCCTGCGCCGCCGGTTGTGGACCGCCGTCCTGCGCCGCCGGCTGCCGCAATGGCTGGCCGCGCTGGCGCCGCTGGCGCTTGCCGCCATCATGCTGCCCGCCGCCCGGGCGATCGTGCTGGCGGCCATCGTCACATGGGTGATTTGTCTCGCCGCCGACATTCATCATTTGCGCCGGCGGATCGCGGATCGATGGCCTTCGTGGCTGGATGCCGCCATCCCGGCGCTGGAAGACAGCAGCACGTTGCTTGCCGCCGACGCGAGGACGCCGATCGCGCGGTTGCAGCAGCAGCGCTTGCAATCGCGCCTCGCCCAGGTGCTGACGGGTGACGACTATCGCCGTATCGCGTACGCCCGCGTGCGATTCGGTTTCGTACCGCTGGTGGCGAGCCTGATCGCCGCCTGCGCGGCCTGGGGTTTTCAAGCGAAGCCCGCGACGGCCAACCTGGCGGCATCCGCAGCACCCGCGAACAAGCCGATTGTCGATGGCGAGGTGTATTTGCGCGTCACGCCGCCGGCCTACACCGGCGCCGCCGGATTCGAGACCGCCGCCCGCGACATCCAGATTCCACAATACTCCGAGGTACGCTGGTGCGTGCGCAAACCCGCTGGCGCGCAACCGGTGGTGGAATTGGGTGACGGGCAAGCGCTGCCCGTCACGGCCGATTGCGCGACCAGGCGCGTCGAGGATTCGCTGTTCTGGCGTACGCGCGGTACCACCGGCACGCGGTACAACATCCGCGTCACGCCGGACCTGCCGCCGCGAGTGTCGATCATCGAACCGACCGAGCTGATACATCTTTTGCCTCGGGATGCGAAGGCCGTTCAGCTATCCGTTCTGGCAAAGGACGACTATGCGATATCGCGCGCCAGCCTGCACATGACGTTGGCGCGGGGCAGCGGTGAAAATGTCCGCTTCACCGATCGCGAAGTGCCGCTGCCGAAATCGGCGGACCCCAAGTCGCGCGGCTGGAAGAAGCAATGGACGTTGGCGGAATTGGGCATGGAGCCGGGCGACGAGCTGTATTTCTTCGTTCGTGCCACCGACAACGCGCCGGATAACCCCCACACCACGCAATCGCCGACTTATACGCTGCGCCTGCCCGGACCAGACGCCGAAAGCCTGGACTCGACGGCGCTGCCTTCGATGGTCAAGCCGGAGAATCTGCGCAGCCAGCGCCAGATCATCATCGATACCGAACAGCTGGTCGCCGATCTGCAGGCCAATCCCAAGATGTCCGCCGCCACGCTACGGTCGCGCAGCGAAGGCATCGCCGCCGACCAGGCCGCGCTGCGGCTGCGCTACGGTCAATTCCTCGGCGAGGAATCGAGCTTGTTCGGCGATGAGCACGGACATGGGGGCGCTGGGCACAAGGAACATGAACATGAGGAAGATGAGCACAAGGCGGGCGGCCATGCAGAGGAGGAGCATCACGGCGGCTCCGCAAAGATGGGCAGCGAGGTAGCGGCCATGCATCAATTCGGTCACGTCCACGATCAGGAGGACAACGCCACCATCTTCGACCCGCAGACCAAGGCGGTGCTCAAGCGCGCGTTGTCGGCGATGTGGGATGCCGAAAAATCGCTGCGCGCGATCTCGCCCAAGCCGGCCCTCCCGCCCGAGTACAAGGCGCTGGAAGCGATCAAGGAGTTGCAGGCGGCGGAGCGGGTGTATCTGCATCGCACCGCCTTTGTTCCGCCGGCGTTGAAGGAGGAGAAGCGCATGAGCGGCGATATCGTCGGCGCGATGAGCTACAAGCGCGCGCAGGGCGCGGCCAGCGACAGCGTGCCGGCCGAGGTGCGGGAACTGGTGCGGTCTTTGGCGATGGAGGGCGCGTTGCCGGCGTTGTGGAGCAAATCCGCGCGCGACACGATCGCCGCCCGTATTACCGATCAAGAGCAGAAACTGAGTGCGCAGCGCGCCGTGCAGGACGTGATGGACGGCTGCGTGCCGTGCCGCGCCGAGTTGCGCGCCTGGCTACGCGGCACGTTGACCGACGCGCCGTTGCTGCTGCAGGCGCGGTCCTCGGTCGACAGCCCGTTCGCACGGGCTTGGCGCGGCAAGGAGCCGGCACGATGAGCGGCGCGATGGTTTCCATTATGAGTATCGCCACGGTCGATGCCGGCACGCTGGCTGTTCCCGCGCTGGCGCTGGCCACCGGTCTTGTCAGCGCCGTCCTTTTCGCGCGCAAGCGGCGGTGGATCAATGCGCTGCTGGTGGCGGTTGGCGCGGCGGCGTTGGCGACCGCGCTGGCAGACATCCGACTGCCGTCCAGGGGCGGGGGCGCGTTGGCGGTTGTCACCGATGCCAACGGCCGGATCGACGCGGCGACGTCGCGTGCCATGCCTGGCGCGGCCGCTATTGCCCTGGGCGGCGATGGATTGAGCGAGGCGGAGTGGCGCGATCTGCCTGCAAGGCCGCTGCAATGGAAACCGCCCCAGGCGGATCTGCTGTCGCTCGACTTTCCGCGCGCGATGCCGTTGGGACGTATTTTCACGCTGACCGTCCGTCGCCCGCATGCGCAAGGCGGATGGCGCTTGCAGCTGCTGGCCGAGAACAAGCAGGTGCTGGCCGATTCAGGAGCTATCGCGGCCGACACCGCGCCCGCCGCGCAATTGTCCGTTCAATGGCTGCCGCCGGTGGCGGAGGCAATGGTGCTGCGCGCCCGCCTGCTGGATGCCAAAGGTAAGGCGATTGCGGAGGGACCGCTGCCGCTGCAAGTGAGCGAGCCGGTGCCGCTGCAAATCCAGGGACGCTTCGATGCCGCGTCGTTCGACGCGCGGGCGTTGAACCGGCTGCTGTCCGACAGCGGCGCGATCGTCGATTGGAGCGTCACGCTGGGCAAGGCCATCGCCCGTAGCGAGACCGCGCGCGAGCCGCTCACCGCGCCGAACGCCATGTTCGTCGACGCGGCTTATGTGGAAAAGCTGGCGCCATCGGCGCGCGCTGCGCTGCTGGCCGCGACGGGGCAGGGGGTGCCGCTGGTGGTTCTGGGTGCGAATGCGGCCGATGCCGGATTCTGGCAGCGGGAGCTGGGGTTGCGCCTTCAGCCGCAGTCGCCGACGACGGAGAAGGAGGACCAGCGCCAGTTCGGCGTTGGGGGTGTTTCGCTGGCCATGCCGCCGGCGACGCTGAATCCCGATGATCGTGGTGGCGGGCAGTGGTCGGTGCTGGCTTGGGACAGTGGCAAGCGGCCGTGGCTCTGGCAGCGCGAATTGCGTCAGGGACGGGTAATCTGGGTTGGCGTCTCGGAGTGGCATCGTTACGCGATCAGCGCGCCGCAGGCGTTGACGTTGTGGTGGCAGGATGCCATGGACCGGATGGTGTTGGCCGGTGTGCAAAAGGCGGAGTGGCGCTTGCCCGATACGATGCCGGTGGTGGGGGTGCGCAGCGAGGTATGCGCGCAAGGCGCGGATATGGGGGCGCTGCTGCGTGTCGGGGGTGGGCAGGAGCTGTCCTTGCAGGCGCGCGGCGACAAGGCCGATGGACGTTGCGCCGCATGGTGGCCGCAGCGCGCGGGTTGGACGCGCTTCAGCGCCGCAGGCATGCCGGTGCCGGGGATGACATATGTTTATGCGGCGGACGATTGGCCGCTGTGGCAGCGTTCCTTGCGGCGCGAAGCGACCGCTCGGTATGCGGCGCGTGCGCGGACGACCGACGTAGCCGATACAACGAACCGCCCGCTGTCGCCGACGCCGTTCGCGCTGCTGTTTGCCATCTGCATGCTGATGCTTTGGTACCGGGACCCGAGGTCCGACGCGGAACCACGTAGGGCGGATTAGCGTGAGCGTAATCCGCCAGGCTCCGCCTACGTGTCTCCGTGGTCGGTTTGCTAGAACTTGTAGTTCACCCCGAACAAAACAGTGCGTCCATATTTGGCATACTCCAGCTGACGGTCCTTGCTGTTGGCGTAGGTTTCATACGCTTCGTTGGTCAGGTTGTTCACCTGCAGGAGCACCCCCAACCCTTTGTACGCGCCGTCGTTGAACGTGTAGCCGATCTGGAAATCGACCGGGCTGTCGCCGACCACGTATCGCAACTGGCGATCACCCGCGAAGTTGCCGATCTCGCCCACATAATCCGAACGCCGGCGCGTGCTGACACGCGTCGAGAACCCCGCCTTTTCGTAGTAAAGCGTGACGTTGGTGACGTGGCGCGACATGCCCGGCAGCTCGATCTTGCCGATCGAGGCGTTGACTTCCTTGATATCGATGCCGCTCTTGGTGTACGAGCTGCTGGCCAGTACGCCGAAACCATCCAGCACCGGCGTGACCAGTTCCAGCGGCACCGACACCGACAACTCGGCTCCCTTGAGCGTGCCGCCGTTGCCGTTGTACGAGGTGGTGAACTGACCCGAGTTGGTGATGGCGATGGTGCCTGGCGTGTACTGCGAGAAGTCGCGCGTTTCGGAGAACTTGTAGATGTAGGTGTCGAGCTTCTTGTAGTAGCCGGCCAAGGCCACATAGCCCTTCTTGGCGAAGTACTTTTCCCACGAGATGTCGAAGGCCTTGGCGCGCCACGGATCGAGCCTGGCGTTGCCGCCGCTGCCGCTCGGCAGGCGCGTGCCGGTATCGACGGTGAAGTTGAAGCCGGCATTGAGTTCATCGACGCGGGGACGGGCGATTTGCTTGGCCAGCGAGACGCGCACCGTGTGATCCGACGGCAGGCCGAAGGCGAGGTTCATGCTCGGCAGGACGTCGCTGTAGGTCTTGCCATCGCTGTAGGGACGGGCCACGCCGGCGGCGTCCGCGTACAGCGAGTCCGATGACTGGTCGGTGCGCAGCAGCTGCGCGCCGATGTTGCCGCGTACAGAGACGCCGCCCCATTCGCTCTCGATGTTGGCGCGCGCGTAGCCGGTGGTGATTTTCTCGTGCACGTCCCATGCGCGGCTGATAGTACCGGCGTTGTTGGCCAGGCTGTAGTTGATCGGGTTGAAGTACTTGGCGATCACCCCCGGCACATTCCAGGAAGGGACCACCCCGGCGCCGGCGAAGCCCAGATCCACCGGCGCATATAGCAGATCGCTGGAGATGGTCGGGTTCCCGGTGGCGAACAGGTCGCCGGACGGCTGGCGCTTGGTCTTGGTGCGGTCGCTGTAGTTGATGCCGACATCGAAGCCGCGCAGGTAGGCATCCAGGCTGTCCGGGGCCGGCAGCGTGGCGACCAGCTTGAAGCTTTTCAGCGTGTCCTTCAGATGCGGCGAGTAGGTGCTGCCGTAGCCGTAGATCGAGTTCCCGGTGAATAGCTTGGTCGGATCGCTGTAATCGAGCTGGCCGGCGATGGTGGCGAAGCGGCCGGTGTTCCAGCCGACCGTCATCAGCGGATCGTTGAAGGCGCCGCCCGTCGCGCTTTGCAGCTGCAGGTTGTTTTCGAGGTAGGTCTCATCGCGCTTGGCCTGCGAGTAGTTGGCGTCCGCCAGCAGTGACCAACTGCCGAAGTTGAATTTGTTGGCCCAGCCGGCGGTGCGGATCTGGTCCTTGCGGTGGTTGTACTGGCCGCGCACCAGCGGGTAGGCGCCGGTGGCGGTGCCGCCCAGCAGCGTGCCGTTGACGATGTTGGTGCTGGTGTAGTTGAAGCCGACCGGGTTGTTGCTGCCGTTGTACCCGCCCAGGTTGACTTCGAACTGGTTGTTGGTGTCCACCTGCTTGAATTCGGAGGCGAAAAGGTCGATGGTGCTGGACCACTGCTTCGACGGCCGGTATTCCAGTACGCCGATCAAACCGGTGCGTTTCAGTTTGCCGCTCTTGGCCAGCGCCTTGACGCCGGCGGTGACGAAGGTGCCGGCCGGGACGCCCGCTACGGGGGCCTGCTCGAACGGTTCGTAGGTGCCGGTCTGGTTTTCGAGGATAGGCGTCTCCAGGCTGGCCACGCCGATCGCCACGCCGATGGTGCGGTTCGCAAACTGGTCGATGTAGCTGGCGCTGAGGCGATGGCCGGTGTCCTTGGTGTCGGCGATCTTGCCCATCGAGTTCTTCTCGCCGCGTACGTTGACCGAGAAGGTTCGGCCCGGGAAGGCCAGCGGGCGCACGGTCTGCATGTCGATAGTGCCGGACAGGCCCTGGCCGACCAGTCCCGCGTCCGGCGTTTTGTAGACGGTGACGCCGCTCAGAAGCTCGGATGGGTATTGATCGAATTCGACGCTGCGGTTGTCGCCCGTGCTGACTTGCTCGCGGCCGTTGAGCAGGGTGGTGGCGAAGTCCGGCGACAGGCCGCGAATGCTGATCACCTGCGCGCGCCCGCCCACGCGCTGCGCCGCCAGGCCGGGCAGGCGCGCGATCGATTCGGCGATGCTGACGTCGGGCAGCTTGCCGATATCCTCGGCGGAGATGGATTCAACGATGGAGGTCGAGTCTTTTTTGACGGAGATGGCGTCCTCGATGCCACGGCGGATGCCGGAGACGACGACTTTCGACATCGGCGCCTGGCCGGCTTGGGCGGAGGTTGAGGCGTCGATCTGCGCGTGCAGCGGGGTGGAAAAAGCGGCGATCAGCAGCGCGCAGGCGGCTGCGACGGGCGTGAGGGGAAGCGCGGCGCGGACGCCGCGTGGGTGTGGAATGGCTTGCATAGTCTTGTCTCCAGATGTTTTAAATGGGGTCGGATGCTCGGCGTTCTGACGACGCCTGAGCCTGATCTTGTATTAAAACTAGAAAACAAGTCAAATCAAGTTTTACCTTTTGACATCAAAATAACAAACCCATCATTAGGTACACGCCTTGAAATCGCTTTCAGTTGTATTTCTGCTACAGATTGATCTGTTTTTATGTAGCCGTACTACATTCCCATTGGAGGACATAGTCCGGAGCCTCGATGGTGCAGGCCTCATGCCGTCGCGGCGCCACCGGGGTTCGCACCCACGGCAGCACACCTGCCCAAACCGGCCATTGCATGTCCTCCTCGTCGTCGCTCGGGCCGCCGCTGCGCACCTTGCACGCCGCTTCGTCCAGCGGGATGCGCAGGATGGTGGTGGCCGCGTACTCCTTGTCGCTGCCCGGCCGGACCTGCGCCTGGCGTCCCGGCGCCAACTTCTCCATGAACGCTTCCAGCGTGCGATGGCGCTCCGCTTCATCGCTCACCACCTCGAAGCGGCCATAGATCATCGCCGAACGGTAGTTCATCGTGTGGCTAAAGGCCGATCGCGCCAACACCAGGCCATCCAGATGCGTGATCGTCACGCAGGTCTCGCTTTCCACCAGGCGCTTGAGCATGCGGCTGCCGTTCGAGCCGTGAATGTACAAATGCCCATCCTCGCGCCAGCACGCGGTAGGAATGCAATGCGAGCCTTTGGCGTCGCTAAAGGCGATGTGGCACAGGTAGGCGTCGTCGATGATGGCGTGCAGGGTGGCTGTGTCGTACTGCGCCTTCTCGGCGCCACGGCGTACGCGGGTGCGGTCGCTTGGTGCGGTGGCGGTGGCTTGGTGCGTGGGGGTGGCTGCTGCGGTCATGATCTCCATCCAAAATGAGTGAAACAACAATATAATGGCTTGCTGGCCCTGAAAACAGGTCCAGAAATATCGAATTTGATGGAGCCAACAATGGATCAAAAATGGATATGTCCCTGCTGATCACCGGCTATGCGGCGCAACACAGTCACCGGGGCTGGCCGCGTCAGCGCATGCTGCACGAGTGCCTGCGCGCGGCAATCCGCAACGGCACGCTGGCCGCAGGCACGCGGCTTGCCGCTTCGCGCGCGCTGGCCGAGGAGCTGGGACTGGCACGCAATACCGTGCTGTACGCGTACGAGCAGTTGGCCAGCGAAGGCTTCGTCACCACCGACCGGCGCGGTACCGTGGTGGCGACGATCGCGCCGGAGCGCAAGCCGTCGCCAGCCCCGCGCGCGTTGGCGCAGGCGGGGCTGGCGCAGCGTGCACGCGGACTGCGACCCTTGCCCGGTCCCGCCGAAATGATGGGCGCCTTCGTTCCCGGCGTGCCCGCGCTTGACCATTTTCCGTTGACCCTGTGGCGCCGCATGCTGGAACGCGCATGGCGCTCGCTGGCGGTGGCGCAGCTGAACTACGGCGATCCGGCCGGCGAGCCGCTGCTGCGCGAGGCCATCGCCGACCACCTGCGCGCAGCGCGCGGCGTGGTGTGCGATGCGGGCCAGGTGTTCATCACGGACGGCACGCAGAGCAGCCTGGAGCTGTGCATGCGCGCGCTGGCCGACGCGGGCGACACGATCTGGATCGAGAGTCCGGGCTATGGCGGCGCACTGGCGGCGTCGCGCGGCGCCGGCTTGAATGTGGCGGGGATAGAAGTGGACGAAGACGGCATCGCGCCGACGCCGGAGGACTGGCTGCTGCGGCCACCGCGCCTGATTTATACGACGCCGTCGCACCAGTATCCGGTTGGCAGCGTGCTCAGTTTGCGCCGCCGTCTGGCGCTGATCGAGGCGGCGCGCGGCGCCGGCGCGCTGATCATCGAGGACGATTACGACAGCGAGTTCCGGCATGACGGCGCGCCGCTGTCGGCGATGCAGGGGCTGGCGCCGGATGCGCCGGTGGTGTATCTGGGGACGTTCAGCAAGACCATGTTCCCGTCGCTGCGGATCGCTTTTGTGGTGGTGCCCGCAGCGCTGGAGGCGGCGTTCGCGCTGATGCGGGCGCAGTCGCATGCGAGCGGACGGACGGCGGAGCAGCTGGCGCTGGCGGAGTTCTTACGCAGCGGGCAGTTCGCGTTGCATGTGCGGCGCATGCGCAGGTTGTACCGGCAGCGGCGCGACGCGCTGGTGGTGTCGCTGGAGCGGCATATGGGTTCGGTGGCGACGGTGCATGGGGGCTCGGCCGGGATGCATCTGGCGCTGCGGTTCAGGGATGAGGCGATGGACGATGTGGCGGTGAGCGCGCAGGCGCTGGAGCACGGGATCGTGGTCAACGCCTTGAGCCGGCATGACACCAAGGGGACGTCGGGGTGGCGGGGTTTGATGCTCGGCTACGCGCAGGTGCCGGCCGAGCAGATGGATGATTTGGTGAAGCGGTTGGCGGCGATTGTGCACATGGCTGCGTTTGAGCAGAGTCGCGCAGGCCAAGTATCCACTGTGACACGTAGGGCGGATTAGGCGGAACGCCGTAATCCGCCATGTTTGCGCCGTTGGCGGCTCATAAATGGCGGATTACGCTTCGCTAATCCGCCCTCCGTGTCTCCGGGCAGCCTTTAGAACGCGGTATCCATGCGGATGTACATCGAGCGGCCGTTCACGCCGATCGGGCAGGTTTCCCAGCAGCGGGTGAAACCCAGTTTCGGGAAATCGCCGCCGTTGGTCCATTCCGATGGCAGTTCGTTGAACATGTTGTTCACGCCGACGCTGAGGAAGGTGCGCTTGCTGAAGCCATAGCGCACCGACGCGTCAACCAGCCATTTGGCATCCCACGTATGCAGGGGGCTGAAGCTTTGCGCCTGCACTTCGCCATAGTAGTTGGCGCGGGTGTTGACGTTCCACGCGCCGGCCGTGTAGTCGGCCGCCACCACGTGGTGCTTGCGCGGCTGGCCGCGTTCGATCAAGGTCACCTGCGCCTGGTCGAACAGCTGCTCGCCGGTCAGCACCGTCGATGTCGAATGGCGCTTGCTCACCTCCGTCTTGTTGAAGCCCAGTTGACCGGAAAGCACCAGCGACGACGCCGCGAATTTGGTGGTGTGCTCGGCCACGACGTCCAGGCCACGCGTGCGGGTATCGACCGCGTTGGTGAAGAACTGCGCCTGGCCCACGCCCAGCGGACGCAGGATATTGGTGATCGGGCCGCCGCCGGCCTCCGGCGCGATTTCGCTGGAGAAGACGATGCGGTCCTTGATCTTGATCTGGTACGCGTCGACCGTCAGCGACATGTTCTTGGCCGGACGCAGCACCATGCCGACGCTGCCGCTGGTCGAGGTTTCCTCTTTCAGCGGGGCGATGCCGAAGGCCTGCGTGACGGAGCTGCCTTCGCGCGCGGTCAGCGTTTCGGTCAGCACGCCGTTATTCAGGTTGGTCGACACGGAGCTGTAGAAGCGCTGCTGCACGCTCGGCGCGCGGAAGCCGCTCGAGACGCTGCCGCGGAAGCCGACCGTCTTGCTCGGGTCATAGCGGGCGCTCAGCTTACCGGTGGTGGTGTTGCCGAAGTCCGAGTACTTTTCGAAGCGCACAGCGCCGGCCAGGGTCAGGTTCTCCAGCGGCTTGTGTTCCGCGTCGAGGAACAGCGCGATGTTGTGGCGGCCCGAATCGACGGCGGTGGCCGGCGTGTAGCCGGGGAAGCCCTGGATGCCCGCCGCCGCCGTCGCGCCGCTTGGCGTGGTGATGGCGATGGCCGGGTTGTTGGTGCGGCCGTACTGGTAGGAGACCGGGTCGCCGGCGACGATCTGGTAGTTGTCGCGGCGGTACTCGAAGCCGGTGGCGACGAAGACGCTGCTGCCGCCGATTTTGATCGGGCCCTTGATGTCGGCGTTGATCGTGGTCTGGTCGAATTTCAAGGTGCCGGTGTCGGCTTCACGCGGCGATTCGGCGTATATGCCGCCGCCCGGTTTCGGCTCGTACCAGTAGCTGGTGTTCAAGCTGTCGGATTCGTGGAACGCCAGTTCGCTGGCGCCGTGGTTGATGCTGATGTCGGCCTTCCAGTCGTTGGGCAGGTCGCGGCGGTAGCCGAAGGCGAACGAGGCGTCCTTGATGTCGGTGTGGATCGCCGGCAGGAAGCCGTTCGGATAGACCGCCTGCACGGTGCGGGCGTCGCCGGCCGAGCGGAAGAAGCCGAACGAGTCGCTCTTGCGCTTGGACAGGCCGCCGAAGGCGTAGAATTCGCTGCTCTTGTCGATCGGGATGGCGCCGTTCCACCAGAAGTAGGTGTCGCGGGTGTTGCTGTCGCCCAGGTGCTGGGTCACGCGCGGCGGGTCCACGCGCAGCGAGTCGGGACCGGCGCGGTTGGTTTCGCCGCGCTTGCGCGCTTCGACGGTCAGGTTGAGGAAGCCGCCGTCCTGGCCCAGCGCGAAGCCGGTGTTGGCGCTGCCGGAGTACAGGTCGCCGTCGCCTTCGGAAGTGGTGCCGACGGTGCCGCTCAGCGAGGTCTCGCTGGTTTGCGTTTTGAGCACGATGTTGATCACGCCCGCGATGGCGTCCGAGCCGTATTGGGCGGCGGCGCCGTCGCGCAGCACCTCGATGCGCTGGATCGCCGCCAGCGGAATGGCGTTGATGTCGGTACCGGCCGAGCCGCGTCCGACGGTTTGCTGGACGTTGACCAGCGCCTGCTGGTGGCGGCGCTTGCCGTTAATGAGCACCAGCACCTGGTCCGGCCCGAGCGAGCGCAGGGTCGCCGGGCGGATGCTGTCGGTGCCGTCGCTGACGAAGGTGCTCGAGAAGTTGAACGACGGGTCCAGCGTTTGCAGCAGTTTGCCCAGTTCCAGCGGACCGGCCGTTTGCATGTCCTTCAGGCCGATCAGGCCGACCGGCGACGACGTGTCGAGCGCCGTTTTGGCGACCGTGCGCGAGCCGAGGACGACGACCGTCTGTTCCTTGGCCAGCTGCTCGTCGGCGGCGGCCTGGGTTTGTGCCAAGCCCGGACCGGCCACCAGCAGCAGGATGGCGCTGGCGAGCAGCGTGCGCTTGAACCGGGGTGCTACTGTCAGTGCTCTTGTCATGTATTTCTCTCTTTGTTTTTGTTGGGACGCCGCTGGTAGCGGTCGTTGAGAAAATACTATCTTGAGCTGTCGCACGGCTGCAACGCGGCATGCACCAACTTGTTGCGGAATGTGTACGATTGCTAATATTGCTCGCGTTGCGCGGGGATGTGGCGTAATCTGGCCGACGGCCCGCAACTTGCGCGCTGCAAAACGGTGCGAAACTGTGGCGTGCCCGCATCGGTATGAGGCGCTTGCATATCGATAGACGGAAAATGCGCTAAGCCGGTGCGTCCTTCACGACGGCTTTATTGCTGGTCCAGCATCCACCCTTTAAGGCCGTTGACCCAGGATTTGGCGGGCAGGTTCAGCGTCTTTTTGATGGCGCCGGCGCGCTCGTACAGCACGGCGAAATCGATCACCGGCGACTCCTTGAAGGCGATCACCACGATGTTGGCGTCGTGGACCTCGGGCAGCCAGACCACGGCGTCGAACACCTGCTCCATCGTTTGCAAATTCTTGTCGTAGTTGGAAAAGTCGCCGAAGACGTTGGTGGTCATGATGCCGCCTTCGCGCAGGCAGTCGTGGCAGGCCTGGTAGAACTCGGGCGAGTCGAGCACCGGGCCGCGTGCCTCCTCGTCGTACAGGTCGACCTGCAGCACGTCGACCGTGCCGTGGTTGGCCGGGTCCAGCACGAAGTCCATCGCGTTCATTTCGATCACGTTCAGGCGCTCGTCGTTCGACGGCAGGCCGAATTGCGCGTTGCAGATCGCGATGACGTTGGGATTGAGTTCGACGGCGGTCACGCGCGCCTGCGGCAGGCGGCGGTGGCAGAATTTGGTCAGCGCCGCGCTGCCCAGTCCTAGCTGAACGATGTGGCGCGGGTTGTCGTTGAACAGCAACCACATCATCATCATTTGCACGTATTCGAGCTCGATGTTGTCCGGCTTGGACAGGCGCATCGCGCCCTGGACCCACGAGGTGCCCAGGTGCAGGCTGCGTACGCCCTCGAATTCGGTGATGGTGGCCGGCGGATGGCCGGGCTGGTCGTAGCGGACGGCGTTGGGAGAGGACTTGGAAGACATGCCGCCAGTTTAACAGGCCAGCGGCAGGATGATGGTCACCGCCAGCCCGCCGCCATCGCGGTTTGCCAGGGTGATGCGCCCGCCGTGGGCCTCGGCGATCTCGCGCGCCAGCGCCAGGCCCAGGCCCGTGCCGCTACGCTTGGTGGAGTAGAAGGGCACCAGCGCGTTGGTCAACACGGTGTCGCTCATGCCCGGGCCCCGGTCCAGCACATCGATGCGCACCGCCTCGTGCAGGCGCCGCACCTCCAGGGCGACCTGCGCGGCCGGAGAGCCCGATTCGTGGGCGTTCTTGAGCAGGTTGAGTAGCGCCTGCTCCAGTTGCGCCGGATCGAAGGCGCAGGATTCGGCCGGCGGCTCGCCCGCCAGCGTGAACTCGACCTGCTGCGACAGCCGCGCCAGGAAGGCCGGCCAGTGCTGCGGTTCGAGCCGTGGCGCCGGCAACTTGGCGAAGCGCGCGTAGCCGAGGATGAAGCTCTCCAGGTGGCGGGTGCGTTCCTCGATCGTCTCCAGGATCTGCGGCAGGCGCTCGGTCTGGCCGCGCCGCACCAGCTCCGCGCCCGAGTGGGCCAGCGACGTCAAAGGCGCGAGCGAATTGTTTAATTCGTGGCTGATCACGCGGATGACCTTTTTCCACGTTTGCACCTCCTGCCGGCGCAGCTCCATGGTCAGTTGGCGCAGCAGCAGCAGTTCGTGGCGCCGCCCGTTCAAATTGAAGCTGCGGCGCGCCAGGTGGTAGACCTCTTCCTCATCGATGTCGTCGACCTTGGCGCCGTCCTTGGTGGTGAACAGGCCGTCGCCCCCGCGCGCCATCGCCTCCACCAGCGCCGGCGAGGCCTTCGCCAGCACGTCGTCGAGACGGTGGCCTTCGAGCTTGCGGCCTTCGTTGAGCAGCTGGCGCGCGGCGATGTTGGCATACACCACCGGGCCGGATTCGCTCACCAGCAGCATCGCCACCGGCGTGTTCTGCACCATGGTGTCGAGCAGCAGTTCGCGCTGCACCAAGTCGAGCCGCTGCTGGCGCAGCACGTCGCCGAGCGCGTTGTGCGCGGCCACCAGGTCGCTCAGTTCATCGTTCTGCGGCCAGTGCAGGCTGAAGGAAAAGTCGCCGTCGCGGTAGCTGGTGACGGTGCCGGTCAGCGCGCGGAACAGCGACAGCATGTATTCGAGCTGCGAGCGGATGGTGATGATGGAGATCGGCAGCACGCATAGCAGGCATACCGCCAGCACCAGGCCGGGATTGTCGGGAAAGAAGTGGGTCATGGCCAGCGCGATGACAATGCCGACCGTGAGCAGGGTGCCGATCAACGCCGTCCAGCGCGTGAGCAACGATAGGCGAAAACCCTGGCGCAGACCTTTCCCGCGCATGTCTTTCGAAGGGGGCGTCGGCGCCATCAGGAGCGGGCGATGCCCAGCCGTTCCATGCGGCGGTACAGCGCCTGGCGCGACAGGCCCAGTTCCGCCGCCGCCTGCGCCACCACGCCGCCGGCGCGGCTCAGGGCCAGGCCGATGGCGTCGCGGTCAGGTTCGCGCACGCCTTCCTCCATCGCCGTCGCGGCGGCCGCCGGCAGACCGAGGTCGCCGACCTTGATGGTGTCGCCCTGGGCCAGCAGGCCGGCGCGCGCCATGACGTTTTTCAGTTCACGGACATTGCCCGGCCACGGGTGGGCCAGCAGCGCCGCCTGCGCGGACGGATGCAATTGCAGGTTCTGATTCGTGCCGAGGAAATGGCGCGCCAGCGGCAGGATGTCGGCCGGGCGTCCCGACAGCGGCGGCAGCCGCAGCTCGATCACGTTGAGGCGGTAGAACAGGTCCTCGCGGAAGCTACCCGCCTTGATCATCGCCTGCAGGTCGGCGTTGGTGGCGCTGACCACGCGCACCTTGACCTGGCGCTCGCGGTTCGAACCGAGGCGCTCGAAGCGGCCCGTCTCCAGCACGCGCAGCAGCTTCATTTGCCCGGCCAGCGGCAGGTTGCCGATTTCGTCGAGGAACAGGGTGCCGCCGTCGGCCGCCTCGAACTTGCCCTCGCGCGCCTTGGAGGCGCCGGTGTAGGCGCCCGCTTCGGCGCCGAACAATTCGGCCTCGATCAATTCGGCCGGCAGCGCGCCGCAGTTGAGCACCACGAAGGGGCCGTCGCGCACCGAGGAATTGGCCTGGATGATGTTGGCGATGCATTCCTTGCCGGTGCCGTTGGGGCCCGAGATCAGCACCGGCACGTCGGCCCGCGCGACCTGGCAGGCCAGGTGGACTACGCGTTCGGTGGCCGGGTCCTGCCACACCATGCCGCACAAGTCGTAGCCGCGTTCGAGCTCGCGCCGCTGGCGCAGCTCCGTTTGCAGCCGCTGGTGCAGCGCGCGCTTGGTCACACCGAGTTCGATCAGGTTGTTGACGGTGGCGATCAGGCGGTTGTCGTCCCATGGCTTGGCCAGGTAGTCGGCGGCGCCGGCCTTGACCAGGTCGACCGCCGCGTCCAGATGGGTCCAGGCGGTCAGCAGGATCACCGGCAGGTCGGGGTGGCGCTCGCGGATGGCGCGGAACAGCGCCGTGCCTTCCTCGCCGGAGGTGGTGTCGGCGCTGAAGTTCATGTCCTGGATCACCAGGTCAACCGGCTGGCGCGCCAGCTGCGCCAGGCCGGCTTCGGGCGAGGCGGCGCGCACCGCGTCGATGTCGTGCAGCGAGAACAGCACTTCGAGGGCGATGGCGACGGCGGCGTTGTCGTCAATTATCAGTACGGTAGGCATGACGCAAGCATAACATTGTCTGGCCGGCTTTTAACCCGAACCGTGACTGGGGTCGTACCCCGGGGGTACGACCCCGCTGCCCGCGAATGTCGCGTCCCGCGCGGTCGTTCCGGGTTCGGGTCACGCGCTGCGGGTGGCTGTCGCCGGCGAGATGGTGGCGGCGCGCCACGCCGGCCCGTAGACGGCGGCCACGCCCAGCGCCAGGAACACGCCGGCGCCGGCCAGCAGGTAGCCGCCGGGCAGGCGCGCCATTTCCAGTTTGCTCACCAGCAGCTGGTTCAGGCCCAGCGCCAGCAGCACGCCGGCCGCCACGCCGGCGCTGGTGATCATGATGTTCTCGGTGACGAAGTAGCGCAGGATGTCGATGCGGCGGGCGCCGAGGGCGCGCCGCACGCCGATTTGCTTGCGCCGCTGCGTCACCCACAGGCTGGCCATGCCGACGATGCCGCTGGCGGTGATCAGCAACAGCAGCACGCTGACCGTCACCAGCATCCACGCCATCGCCTGGTCGGCGCGGTAGCGGTCCTTGCGAATTTCGTTCATGGTGCGGGTTTTGATGATCACCGGCGTGGGCGAGGCGGCCGTCAGCGCCGCCGAGGCATCCTTGATGACGCGATCCAGCTGCCCCGGTTCGGCGCGCACGGTGTAGTTGTGGACGTCGTCGCCGGTCAGGCGCACCGGCACCAGGGTCGAATACTCGCCGTCCTCCTTGATCTGGGCGCCGGGCGATTGCAGCTTCTCGACCACGCCGATCACGCGCACTTCCTTGGCGTCGTTGCCGGCGCCGAAGAAGAAGGTCTTGCCGACGAAAGCGGTCTGGCCCGGCCACAGTTTTTCGCCCAGCGCCCTGGTGATGATGACGATCTTGGCAAAGTCGTTGCTGGTGTTCTGGTCGATCTCCGGCACCTCGCTTGGCACGAAGTCGCGGCCCTCGATCAACTGCAGGCCCCAGGTCTTGATCAGTGAATCGCCACCGAAATAGGTGGTGGTCTGGGTGATGGTCTTGAGCTGCTTGCGGTCGACGGACAGGCTGCTGTAGTTACCGGAACGCGACAGCGGCATCTGGCTGGTGGCGGCCACCGACATCACCCCCGGCACCGCGCGCAGGGTGGCCGTCTCGGTGCGCTGCACGGCCAGCTGGTGCTGATGGCTGCCGTATTTGAGGTGGCGGATCTGCAGGCTCAGCACGTCCTGCTCGTTGGCGATGCCGCTGGCGCGCGCCGATACCGCCTGGCGCACCTGCACGATGTGCAGCGCGTTGGCCAGTATCGCGAGGCTAAGCGCGACCTGCACGGCCACCAGTATCGGGCCGGTCTTGTTGCGCAACAGCGCGGAGATGATGGGGCGGATTTCCATGACGGGCCTCTCTTATTGGGATTTGAGTTGCAGCGCGGGCGTGACCTGGCAGGCGCGCCAGGTCGGCAGCAGCCCGGCCAGCACCGCCGACAGCACGGCCAGCGCGAAGGTGGTCAGCAACATGATCCAGTCCATGTGCGCCACCGCCGTCAGCGCCTTCGACTGCATGGCGATCAGCGCCAGCGCGCCAAAGGCCAGCAGCAATCCGAGCGCGCCGCCGGCCAGGCCGACCACCGTGGTCTCGATCAGGAACTGGTTGAAGATCTCCCGGCGCGAGGCGCCCAGCGCGCGGCGGATGCCCACTTCGGCGGCGCGCACCGAGAACTTGGCCAGCAGCAGGCCGATGGTGTTGACCAGGCAAAGGACCAGGAAGCCGAATGCCAGCCACGCCGACAGTTTGCTGTCGTTGGCCACCACCTTCAGGTAGTCCAGCCATTCGCGCACGTCGTAGAGCATGTTGGGGGCGTTGCGCTTCAGGCGTCCCAGCTTGCGCTGTTCGATCGCGTAGCTGTCCAGGAAGCTTTGCAGTTCTGCGCGATCGGCGCCGCTGCGCGTCTCGAACCAGAACTGGATCCAGGTACACTCGGAGTTCAGGAAAGCCTGGAAGCCGGGGCCGAAATCGCTGCTGCAACTGGTGCTGCCGTTGCGCTGCATCTCGTGGCGGATCGCGCTGGTGAACGGAATATACAGTTCCTCCTCCTCGCTAAAAGGGCCGTCCCTGGCGCCGATCACACGGTGGAAGCGCGGCACCACGTTCCAGGTATCGAGCACGCCGACGATCTGGTACTGGAAGCCGCCCATGGTCATGCGCTGGCCGACCGGATCGGCGTCGCCATACAATTTTTCGGACAGCTTGCGGCTCAGGACCACGACATCGGCGCCCGCCTTGTCGTCGGCCGGGCTCCAGCCCTGGCCGTGCAGGAAGGGCGCCTCGAACATGTTGAAGAAATCGCCGCTCGGGGCGATGCCGCTGGCGTTGAACACGCCGATGTCCTTGCGCGCCGGCTCGATGGCGACGGCGATGCCGTAAATCGCCGTGCGGCGCTCGCCGGCTTTGCTGCCCAGCAGATTGACGGCGTCGCGGTAGCTGATCTGCTTGTCGTTTGGGCCGTCGGCGGGAGACCAGCCTTCCAGCGGGCCGTTGTCGACCAGCGGCACGAACAGGCGGTCGCTCTTGCTGGGGATCGGATCGCCCGACATCACGTGCAGGATGGTCAGGGTGGCGATGCTGGCGGCCACGCCGATCGCCAGGGTCAGCACCATCAGCGCCGTCAGCGCCGGATTGCGGCGCAGGCTGCGCAGGCCGAGCATAAAATAATATTGGAACATGCTGGTCCCCTTAGGCGACATGCGACTTGCCGTCGGCGCTGGCCTTGGCGTCGAATAAAGAAGGCGCCTTGCGCACCAGGTCCGACACCTGGCCGTCGATGATGTGCACATTGCGCTGCGAGCGCACCGCCAGTTCCGGGTCGTGGGTCACCATCAGGATGGTGGTGCCTTGCGCGTTGATCTCCTCCAGCAGTTCCATGACGCCGCGCGCCATCTGTGTATCCAGGTTGCCGGTCGGTTCATCGGCCAGCAGCAGCTTGGGCGAGCCGGCCAGCGCGCGCGCAATCGCCACGCGCTGCTGCTGGCCGCCGGACAGTTCGGCCGGATAGTGCTTCATGCGCGAGGCCAGGCCGACCTTGGACAACGCGTCTTCGATGCGCTCCTTGCGCTCGGCGGCGTTGAAGCCCCGGTAGCGCAGCGGCACGTCGACATTGTCGAACAACGACAGGTCGGGGATCAGGTTGAAGCCCTGGAAGATGAAGCCGAGTTTTTCGTTGCGCAGGCGCGAGCGGGCGTTGTCGTCCATGCCCTTGACGTTGATGCCGTCGAGGATGTACTCGCCGTCGGTGAATTCCTCGAGCAGGCCGGCGATGTTGAGGAAGCTGGTTTTGCCGGAACCGGACGGCCCGGTGACGGTGACGAATTCGCCCTGCTTGACGTTGATCTCGAAGCCGCGCAGCGCGTGGGTTTCGATCATGTGGGTGCGATAGACTTTGCTCAGGTTTTGCATGCGCAGCATAATGGATTCCTTTGAACTGGTGTCGAGTGAATTAGTTGTTGATCGAGACGCGCGCGGCGTTCTCGAACGTTTCGCTGCCGGCGATGACGATCTTGTCGCCTTGTTTCAGGCCATCGAGGATCTCCACGGCGGAGACGCTGGTGGCGCCCATCTTGATCGGTGTGCGGATGGCGATGCCGTCGCGGACCACATAGGCGAAGCGGCCGCCCTCGGATTCGACGAACGGGCCGCGCTGCACCATCAGCGTGTTGGGTTTTTCGTCGATCAGCAGGCGCGCGGTGATGCGCTGGTTCTGGCGCAGGCCGGCCGGCTGGGCGCCGTTGAAGCGCACCCGCGCCAGCACCTGGTTCTTGACCACCTCCGGCGACAGCGCCGACAGCTTGCCGGTGGCCGTGCCGGTGCCGACGTTGATCTCCGCGCTCATGCCCAGGCCGATGTCGGCGACGTAGGTTTCGGGCACTTCCAGCTCGACCTCCAGCTTGGACAGGTCGACCAGGGTCATGAGCGGTGTGTTGAGCGGCACCACGCTGCGGTTGGCCACCGACAGCGTGCCGATGAAACCGTCGACCGGCGCGCGCACCGTCAACTCGTCGACGCGGCGCTGGGCGTTGGACAGGATCATGCGCTGCTGCTCCAGCTGTTTGACCTTGGAGGTCAGTTCCAGCGCCACGTTGTCGCCTTCCAGTTCGGCCGCCTGGCGGGCATGGCGGGCGCGGATGTCGGCGGAGTTCAATGCGTCCTTGGCCTTCTGGTAGTCGATCTTGGCGACGACGCCGTCGTTGGCCACGGCGTCGTAGCGCTCCAAGGTGCGCTGGGCGGACAGGCGGTCGATTTCGGCGGTGTCGGCGTCGCGTCGGGCCAGCAGCTTTTGTTTGCGGGCCAGGATCTTCTGGCGCTCGACGTCGGCCTCGATCTGCGCGTAGGCCGATTGTTCGCGTTTGAGCGCGTCCGACAGGTCGGGCGATTCGAGCACCGCCAGCACGTCGCCCTTTTTGACGGTGTCGCCGGCGGCCGCCTTCAGGGTGACGGTGGCGGGGGACGTCGAGTACAAGGTGGGGCTGATGGCGGCGACGATGCGGCCGTTGACGGCGGCGTCGCGGATCAGGGTGCCGCGCGTGACTTCGGCGATGCGCAGGCGCGAGATGTTGACCGAGTGGTCGCTGCCGCCCCAGGTGTGGAACAGGTAGTACCCAACCGCGAGCAGCGCGAGCGCGGCGGCGGCGATGACGAGGCGGCGCTTGGCCGTTTGGCCCTTGGGGGCGGCGATGACGGCGTCTTGGCTGGAGGTGTCGCGGATCATGGTGGTCGTTGAGAAAAAGATATGCGTGTCTTTGCAGGATCCGTGCCACTTTGTAAGTGCTTGAATTTGCTCGGTTTTGTTGTGACCTGTCCGCTGTCCGGGTGTCCGCTTTTGTCCGGGGTTGTCCATTGCGGCGTCCGCGTCCGGTTGATATTTTGCCAATTGGAATTATATGGGGTGCTGTCGCCACTATTTTCTTTCCCATGACTTTGATCGACAGGCTTACCCGGTTTTTGCTTCCCGCCATGCCGGCCGACGAGATCGGCGACTATCCTTATGTCGCCAGCGATGTGGCGCTTTATCAGCGCATCTTGCACGGGGACGGCGGCGCGCTCGATGCGCAGACCTGGGACGATATGCTGCTGCCCCAATACAGCGCGCAGCTGGCGCTCGGCACCAGCATCCTCGGACAGCAGGAGCTGCACCGCCGCCTGCACGCGCCGGACGGTGGCGAGCAGGTGTCCGCGTCCGCCGCGCGGGTGCGGACGTTGGTGGACGACGGCGCACTGCGGCAGCAATTGCTCACCGCCTGCGAGGGGCTGCGCCGCGCGGACCGTGAAGTCGGCGAGACCTTGTTCGGCGCGGCGCCGGCGCCGGTGCCGCGCTGGGCGCGTTATTTGCCATGGCTGCCAATGGCGTTTCTGCTGTCGGCCGCGTTGGCGCTGTTCAGCGGCTTCCTGCCGCTGTGGGGCGTGACCTTGGGATTGTGGTTGTCGCTGTCGCTGGTGCAGATGCGCTTTAGCGAGGCGGCGTCGGAATGGGAGCGCATCCTCAAGACGCTGCAGCAGATGCTGCGCGCGCATACCTTGCTGTCCAAAGTCGACGGGATGACGGCCGACCTGCGCGACGACGCGGCGCGCGCCGGCAAGGTCAATCGCGGCATGAGCCGCTCGCTGCTCGCGCAGTTGCCGGGTGTGCGCGAATACGGCGACTGGCTTTGGCTGATGAACATCCGTCACTACTTCGACAGCCGCGAGGTGGTGCGCGCCAACCTCGATCTGCTGCGCGCGAGTTTTCAGCGGGTCGCTGCGCTGGAGGCCGACCTGGCGCTGGCGCGGCATCTGGCGCAGGCGCCACGGTATTGCTGGTCCGGACACGGGCACGGCGTGACGCTGGAGAATGCCGTGCATCCGCTGCTGGCCGAGCCGGCGCCGTTGTCGTTTGCGCTGGAACGGCAGGGCGCCTTCATCTCCGGCCAGAACGGCATCGGCAAGAGCACCTTGCTGCGCACCGTCGGGTTGAATCTGATCGTGGCGCGCGCCTTCGGTTTCAGTTACGCCGACGCCGCCGTCACGCCGTCGCTGCCGGTCTATTCCAGCATGCAGAACGAGGACGCGCTCGAAGGCGGCGAGAGCCTCTACATCGCCGAGCTGCGCCGCGCGCGCGAGCTGCTGGCGCTGGCCGAGCGGGCGCCGGCGATCTTCATCATCGACGAGATATTCAGGGGCACCAACCATCTGGAATCGATATCGGCCGCCGCCGCCGTGCTGCATACGCTGTCGGCGTCGGGCCGGGTCATCGTCTCGTCGCACAACCTGGTGCTGGCGCCGTTGCTGGGCGAGACGCTGGCGCCGTGGTGCGTGAGCCGTGTGGACGGCCATTTGCGATTGGCGCCGGGAGTGTTAAAAGAAACCAACGGTATCGCCTTGCTAGCCACGCGCGGCTTCGACGCCGCCATCTCGGCCAAGGCCAACCGCGTCCACGATTGGCTCAGCGATTACATGGCGCACCCTGCCGATTGCGAGGCGGTGCTGGGAGAGTAAAACGCATTTTTCATCGCCCGAATGTCAATTTCTTGGTATATTTCGGATTCACATTATTGCCAGCAGGCAATGATAATTCGATGAATGCGGGGAAATGATGAACAATGTGACTGTGCGGGCGAGTTTGTTGGGTGTGCTGCTGTTATTTGCGGCCATGCTGGTGGTTGGAGCGGGGCTCGGTATCTATGCGTTGAAGCAGTCGAACCAGGCGATCGCGACGGTACACGAGATCGGCGCGCAGGTCATCGTCATCAACGACGCCTACAAGGATACGACCCGCACCCGATCGGCCTTGACGCGCGGCTACACCACCGTCAAGGAGGGCGGTAGCAAGGAAGACCGCGACTCCGCCCTGGCCAGCGCCAAAAAATCCTACCAGCGCACCTTGGACTTCATCGACAAGTATGAAAAGGCGCCCGCCTATCCGGGCCAGGACGCGCAATTGAAAGCCGGCCTGATCGAGGCCGGCCGCGCCCAGTCCCGCGTGCTCGAGCGCGCCGCCGCCGCGCTGGCGCAGGACGACACCGACGCCTACACCACCATCAACACCAAGGAGTTGACGCCGACCGGCGCCGCCTTCTCGGCCCAGCTGGAAAAATACCAAAAGCTGAGCGACGAACAGATCACCGAGCTGATGGACAGCGGCGCGCGCGAATACAAACTGGTCATGTGGCTGGTCGCGCTTGGCCTGGCCGCCGCGCTGGCGCTGGTGGTCGGCGTGCACCTGCTGCTCAAGTCCGTCGTGCTGCGTCCGCTCGAGCGCGCGGTGGCGCTGCTCGACCAGGTCGCGCACGGCGACCTGACCGCCCATATCGACCAATCCGGCGACAACGAGATCCAGCGTCTGCTGGCGGCGATCCGCCGCATGCAGCAGGATTTGCTGTCGACCGTGTCACGCGTGCGGCGCGGCGCCGAGGTGATCAACACCGGTTCGCAGGAGCTGGCGGCGGGCAATATGGAGCTGTCGTCGCGCACCGAGACCCAGGCCAGCTCGCTTGAGGAGACGGCCGCGTCGATCGAGGAACTGACCAGCACCGTCAAGCAGAACTCGGAAAACGCCCAGCACGCGCGCTCGCTGGTGGAGGAGGCCTCCAGCACCGCCGCCCAGGGCGGCGAGGTGATGCACCAAGTGGTGACGACCATGAACGACATCAACGAATCGTCGCGCAAGATCGTCGATATCACGGGCGTGATCGACGGCATCGCCTTCCAGACCAACATCCTGGCGCTGAACGCGGCCGTCGAGGCGGCCCGCGCCGGCGAACAGGGGCGCGGCTTCGCCGTGGTCGCCAGCGAGGTGCGCAACCTGGCGCAGCGCTCGGCCGCCGCCGCCAAGGAGATCAAGCTGCTGATCGATAAATCGGTGGCCAACATCCAGCTGGGCACCGACCTGGTCGAGCGCGCCGGCACGACGATGAACACCCTGGTCGGCAACGTCCACCAGGTGACGCAGATCGTCGGCGAGATCGCCGTCGCCAGCCGCGAGCAGAGCGAGGGCATCGAACAGGTCAACCAGGCGATCGCGCAGATGGACCAGGTCACGCAGCAAAACGCCGCGCTGGTGGAGGAGGCGGCTGCCGCCACGCAGTCGCTGCAGGACCAGGCCGGCGAGCTGGCGCAGACGGTCAGCATCTTCAAGATCGACGCCGGCGGCGCTTCCGCTGGGACCACCGGGCGGGCGCTGGCGCTGGCCTGACCCGTGTTTGTCACGGCTTCCCGTTGATGTCCCGCTTGACATCCGGCGCGGGGAATTCTATTATTTCTGTAACGACAGAAATGAAAGAATTCCATGATCCTCGCGCCGACCATCCAAAAATACATCCTGCACTGGGGCGAGATGGGCACGCGCTGGGGCGTCAACCGCACGGTGGCGCAGATCCACGCGCTGCTGTTCCTGTCCAACCAGCCGCTGCCGGCCGAGGAGATCGCCGAGACGCTGACCGTTGCCCGCTCCAACGTCAGCAACAGCCTCAAGGAGCTGCAAAGCTGGGGGCTGGTGCGCATCACCCACATCGCCGGCGACCGGCGCGACCACTTCGTCGCCCTGCAGGACGTGTGGGAAATCTTCCGCGTCATCGTCGAGGAACGTAAAAAACGCGAGATCGATCCGACCCTGACGGTGCTGCGCGAATGCGCGCTCGAGGCGGAGCACGACCCGGCGCTGGAGCCGGCCACCAAGGTCAAGATGGACCAGGTGCTGGACTTCCTCGAAATGCTCACCGCCACCTATGGCGACTACAAGCACCTGCCGCCGGCCACCATGCAGCGCTTCCTGAAAATGGGCGGCAAGGTCGCGCGCCTGCTCGGCGGCGACGACAGCAAGGCGGCCGGCGAATGATGATCCCGTCCGAAGGTGAACTGTTTAAAAAAATCCTGGGCCGAGAGTGGAGCAAGCTGCATCCGGATATCCAGGCCCGCTTCGACAAGAATCCCTTGCCCGGCACGCCGCTGTATTACACGGGGCATTTGTCCGAGCTGACCTGTTCGCGGGTCGGCCGCGTGCTCGGTTATCTGAGCATGCCCTTCGTCAAAGGCGCGCTGATGCCGTATAACGACGCCGACTTCCCGGTCGACATCCAGGTCTATTCGAAGCGCGATTGCGCCTGGATCTTCAAGCAGCGCACCTACCGCCTCAACGCCCGCCAGCCGGTGATGTTCACCTCCTACATGGCGGAAAGTCCAAAGGGGGAGGTGCTGGAGTACGTCGGCGCGGGCCTGGGCATGAAGCTGGTGCTCGACGTCCGCGACGGCAATCTGCACTTCGAAAGCGATGGTTATTTCTGGCAGCTGTTCGGGGTCCGCATTCCACTTCCCGGATTGCTCACGCCGGGCAAGACCTTCCTGTGCCACCGCAATAACAACGCCAACCAGTTCGACATCCGCATCGAGATCCGGCATGCGATCTTCGGCACCACCTTCACGCAAGCCGGCGTTTTCAGGGAGGTCTCGGCATGAACACGCATTTATTAGCCTTGCAGTTGATGGCTTTCCAGGGCTGCCTCGGCGCCTTCGACACGCTGTATCACCACGAACTGACGGAGGCCTTGCCGGGCCGCGCCAGCGCGCGGCGCGAGCTATCCATCCACGCGGCGCGCGCGCTGATTTACAGCGCGATGTTCATCGGCCTGTCCTCGTGGTCGTTCCAGGGCGTCTGGGCGGTGGTGCTGCTGCTGGTGTTCGTGGTCGAAATCGTGCTGACGTTGTGGGACTTCGTGGTCGAGGACCGTACCCGCCTGCTGCCGGCGACCGAGCGTGTCACGCACACGGTGCTGGCGATGAACGGTGGCGCCTTCATCGCGCTGCTGGCGTTGGACACGCCGGCGCTGGCGGCCATGCCGACGGCGCTGGTGTGGCAGCCGCAGGGCGCCTTGGGCGTGTTCCTCGCCTTGTGCGGCGTGGGCGTCGGCTTGTCCGGCCTGCGCGACGCCTGGGCCGCGCGCGCCATCGGAAAAATGGCGGAGCGCGAGTCGGCGGCGCCGTCGGTGCGCTTTGCCGACGGCGAGCGTGGCTTCCTGGTGACCGGCGCCACCGGTTTTATCGGCCAGCGGCTGGTGCGCGCCTTGCTGCGCGACGGCCATCGGGTCACGGTGTTGAGCCGCCAGCCGCGCCAGGCCGCGTGGCTGTTCGACGGCCGGGTCGAGTGCGTGGGCGGGATGGAGCAGTTGCCCGCCTCGCGCCGCATCGACATCGTCATCAACCTTGCGGGGGCGCGCATCCTGGGCTGGCGCTGGACGGCCGCACGCCGTGCCGCCTTGCGTCAGAGCCGTGTCGCCTTGACGCGCAAGCTGGTCGACTGGATCGCCGCCGCCGAGCACAAGCCGGCTGTGTTGTTGTCGGCGTCGGCGATCGGCTACTACGGCACACAGAAGCGCGGCGACGACACGGTGTTGACCGAGAAGGATGGTCCGCAGCCGATGTTCATGTCCGACCTGTGCCGCGAGTGGGAGGAAGCCGCGCAGGCGGCGGAGGCGCATGGCGTGCGTGTGGCCCGCATGCGTTTCGGGCTGGTGCTGGGGACGCAGGGCGCGCTGCCGATGATGCTGTTGCCGATCAAGCTGGGGCTGGGCGGGTCGCTGGGCGGCGGCACGCAGTGGCTCTCGTGGATCCACGTCGACGACCTGATCGGCGGCATCGCCCACCTGTGCCGTGGCGGCGACGGCGGCGCGTACAACTTCACCGCGCCGGAAGTGGTCAGCCAGGCGCAATTCAGCCGCGCGGCCGCAACGGTGCTGAAGCGTCCCTACGGATTCCCGACGCCGGGTTGGCCGATGCGGCTGGCGCTGGGCGAGCAGGCCGACTTGCTGCTCGAAGGCCAGCGCGTCTTCCCCGAGCGGCTGACGGGGGAGGGCTTCGTGTTCCGCCACCCAACCCTGGACGGCGCGCTGCGCAGCGTGGTTTAGATCGGCAGCTTGACTCCCCCGGATCTTGGAGGCAATTATGAATGTGCTGGTGATAGGTGCGACGGGTTTGATCGGGGGCCACGTGCTGCGTGCCTTGCGCGCGGCCGGTTGCGTGGCCGTCGGCGCCAGCCGCCGCCGTCCGGCCGACGAGCGCGCGGACGAGTGGATCGAGCTGGACTTTGGCGGCATGACGCGCGAGCAGGATTGGCTGCCGCTGTTGGCCGGCTTCGATGCCGTGGTCAACTGCGTCGGCATCATCCGCGAGGCGCGCGCGGGCGATTTCGACCGCCTCCACCGCGCCGCGCCGGTGGCGCTGTTCGCCGCCTGCGAGCGGCTCGGCGTGCGCCGCGTGGTGCAGGTGTCGGCGCTGGGCAGCCATCCCGACGCGGCCACCGGCTACTGGCGCAGCAAGGGCGCGGCCGAGGTCGATCTGCTGGCGCGCCGGCTCGGCGCCACCATCGTCCGGCCGTCGCTGGTGTATGGCGACGAGGGGGCCAGCAGCGTCATGTTCCGCATGCTGGCGACCCTGCCGGTGCTGATGATGCCGATGGCGCACCGCGCCCGGGTGCAGCCGATCCACGTCGACGACCTGGCGCCGATCGTGGTGCGGCTGGTGATGGAACAGGGCGCGGTGCCGCGCGAGCTGGCGGTGGTCGGCCCGCGCGCGGCCACGATGGCCAGTTATCTCGGCGCGCTGCGCGACGGCATGGAGGCGGCGCCGGCGCTGGTGATGGATTTGCCGATGTCTGTGGCGCGCGTGGTGGCGCGGGTGGCCGGCATGATGCCGTCGAGCGCGCTAACGCCGGAGTCGCTGCTGATGCTGGAGCGCAGCGCCGACGGCGGTAACACCGCCGATCCGGCGCCGGCCGCCGCGTTGCTGGGCCGTCCGCTGCGCGACCCGTCACGCTTCACGCGTCCGCATCAGCGCATCGTCTCCGTCTGGTCGTGGGGCGCGCAACTGGTCACCTTGGCGATGGCGATCCTGTGGCTGGTCACGGCCTACGTGTCGTGGTTCGCCTGGCCTCATGCCGAGAGCATGGCGTGGCTGGGCGCGTGCGGCGTGCCGGCCGCCTGGCAGGAACCGATGCTGCTGGCGGCCAGTCTGACCGATGCCACCATCGGGGTGCTGTTGTTGCTGCGCCCGCGCCGCTGGCTGTGGGGGCTGCAGTTGGCGCTGGTCGGCGGCTATACGATGGTCCTGAGCGTGTGTCTGCCGCAGTTCTGGCTGCACCCGTTCGGACCGCTGAGCAAGAACCTGCCGTTGCTGGCGGTGATGGCGGTGATGTGGCGCCTGAGCGCCAGAAAGGATTGAAATCATGGAATACCTGGCAGTCAAATGGGTGCATATCCTGTCGGCCACGCTGATGTTCGGCACCGGCTTCGGCACGGCGTTTTATATGTTCTTCGTCAACCGCACGCGCAACGTGCAGGCGATGGCGGTTGTCACGCGGCTGGTGGCCAAGGCCGACTGGTGGTTCACCACGCCGTCGGTGATCCTGCAGCCGCTGTCTGGCTTCTGGATGATCCACCTGGCGGGTTTTCCATTGTCGTCGCGCTGGATCGTCTGGTCGTTCGCCTTGTATCTGCTGGCCGGCGCCTGCTGGCTGCCGGTGGTGTGGCTGCAATTGAAGATGCGCGACATGGCCGCGCAGGCCGCCGCGACCGGCGCGCAACTGCCGGCGCGCTACTGGCGCTACGAGAAGATCTGGACCGCCCTCGGCTTCCCGGCCTTCATCGGACTGCTGGTGGTGTACTGGTTGATGGTGCACAAGCCGGCTTAGATGTGGCCCGGGCCTCGCCTCCAAGGTGATCTGGCTCCAGCGGGAACTGATCGATGCGGGCGGTCCGATGCGCAGCCTTATTCTTGATAACCTGGCTGACCCCGCACAGGCACGACCTTGCCTTGCCAGCCGCCATTTTCCATTGCGATGACCAGGCAGTCGCCCGGTCCGTCGGCACGGGCCAGCAGGACGCCGCCGGCGGTCCACACGGCGCTGCCTCCGGCGGCGTCGTAACCGCCCGACGGTGCGGCGTGATTGGCCATCAACACGCCGATCCCGAAATCGGCGGCGTAGTGTTCGAGCAGCGCCGTGTCGTGCGCATACCCGCCTTTGGAGATCAGCACGCCAGCCAAATACAGCGTGGCGCCCGCCCCGGCGGCCGCCGCCACGTGGGCGCGGTGCGTGATGTCGGCGCAGATCGCGAGCGCGTAGCGGTGGCCGAGTAGCGAGCTGACGTGTGTTTCGATGTGGCCGGCCCGGGCGTAACGATCCTCGCCGGCATGTAAAAATTGTTTACGGTAGACGCCGACTTCGCCGTTCGGCCCGTAGGCGAACGCCGCGATGCAGGGCAGGGCCGCCTCGCCGTCCGCCGTGGGGGCGCCGACGACGACGGTCATGCCGGCGGCGATGGCGGCCTCGCGGATCGGCGCCAGCGTGGCGTCGTCGGGGGCGAGCGCGCAGCCGCGCAGCAGTGGCAATTCATAGCCGCTCAGCGACAGCTCAGGGAACACCAAAAGTTCGACGCCGTGCTCGCGCGCCGCGTCGATGAATGCCAAGTGGATGCGCACATTGGCTTCCACGTCGCCGGCGACCGATGGCGATTGCGCCGCAGCCATACAAATAGACATAAGTATTTTCCTCTCCAGTGTTCAAACCCGGGGTAAGGTCCGCCATTGTTACACGGCCTGGTCTGTAAAGGGGCGATACGGCCGAGCACGTGTAGCATTGGAGGACCCGACCCCGGAGTTTATGCAGCTCACTTCTCTTGCTTGAGCGGCTTGCCCTTGTCCATCACTTCGCGGCAGTCGCCTTTGAAGCTGGCGTTGTCGTAGTTGCTCCAGCCGTAGCTGTCGACGTAGCGCTTGTGCGGCTTGAAGCGCTTGTTGATGAAGCTCCATTCCAGCCGCTCGTCGCCGTATTGGATGTCGCCCAGGTCGAGCAGCGTGTGGAAGATGTTTTCCGTCGCCAGTCTGGCTTTGCGGTGGCGTAGCAGTTGCCTGACCTTGTCCGGATAGCGCTCCCTGTATTCGTCCGAATACCACACCAGCGCCGGCACATGGAATTCGTGCTGCGTGTTGTGGCCGTGGAAGGCGAGGTTGCAGCTGCCGTCGTATAAGGTCTGGCCGTGGTCGGCGACGTACATCATCGACGTCAGCTGCGCCGTGTCCTTGAGCTGGCCGATCACCTGCGCCAGGAACCAGTCCGTGTACAGGATCGAGTTGTCGTAGCTGTTGTTCATCTCCGGCTTGATCTTGAGGTCGGTGTGCACCGGTTTATCGACGCCGTACAGCGACGGCTGCCATTTGTCGAAGTCCTTGGGGTAGCGCTGGCTGTAGTTCCAGTGGCTGCCCAGCGTGTGCAGCACGATCAGCTTTTTCGGCGCCGGGTCGGCGATCGCGTGCCGTAGCGGTTCGAGCAGGATCTGGTCGAGGTTGGAGCGGCTTTTGTAGCCGCCCAGGTTCATGAACTGGATCACGTCCGCTTCCTTGGCGAACACCGATACCGGCGTGTCGAACTCGCCGAACGAGATCTGGTTCGATAGCCACCAGGTCTTGAAGCCGGCTTCCTTGTAGGCGGTGAGGAAGGATTTCTCCGAGAAGCCTTCCTTGAGGCTTTGCATCGCCGGCTTGCGCGAGATGATGACCGGGATCGACAGCCGCGTCGCCGACACCGCCGTGATGACGTCGCTCAGCGCCACCAGGTTCGGTTCCTGGCGCAGCAGCGGCGTGGTGTCGCGCGCGTAGCCGTTGATGCCCCAGCGGTCGTAGCGCGACGATTCGCCCAGCACCATGATGACGATTTCCGGCCGTTCGTTGTCCTGCGGCTGGTGCGCCTGGAAATGGAAGGCGCTGCTGCGCTCGCCGAGGCGCGCCAGGTAGAGCCGCTCCTTGTAAAAGTCCAGCCCGCGCGCCGGCAAGCCCAGCGGCCACGACGAGGCGAAGTCGTTAAAACTCAGCGGCGAGCGGCCGCTGGCCGCCAGTCCGCCCAACACCACTAATATAGAGAGCGCGATCCAGCGGCTTTTGCCGCGCCACGCCAGCGCCGGGCTGCGGCGGGCCGCCAGCTGGATCGCCAGCCACCAGCCGAGCACGGCGAGCATGACGCCGGCCATCAGCCAGATCTTGTTTCCCAGGAATTCCATCGCCTCCTTGGGGCTGCTCTCGGCGATGATGCCCAGGTGGTGGGTGGAAATGCCCTGGCCGTAGTACATGAACAGGTACATCTCGGTCGGCAGCGCCAGCAGCGCCGGCAGCAGCAGCCAGTGGAACCAGGCGGGGCGCTGGAACACGGCCCACACCGCGAGCCAGGCCAGCAGTTCGGCGGCGAGGATGCGCCCCAGGTCCGGCACTTGTCGACCTAGCAACAACGGCACGCACGGCACCAGCGACAACAGCAGGTAGCTGGCGAGCACGAACAGCGGGGCGGGGCGTAACAGCGGAGTCGGGGACGGTACGGTGAAGAGGCGGCGCATTCCAGGGGCAAGATGTGTTAATGTTTGCCATTATCAGCCGTTTCCTTGCTTCCGGGCCAGTTTTTAGCGGCCCGCCACGTCGCATGTTGCCGCGAAAAAGTTTGACTGGTCATCCGATCACGTCTATACTCGCGAGTTCTCTATTTAGTCTGCGCATCGTATACGCTGTTTCAGGCCGCTCCCTGTGAGTGGCTATTCGCGCCTCCGCTGCACATTAGATCGGGACTAGGTTTTAGTCCCCGGACATGTTGTCCGGGTGTTCAACGTTGTTATTTAGTTGGGTTTAGAACGATGCCAACCATCAATCAACTGATTCGCAATCCACGTGTCGCTCTGACCGTGAAAAGCAAATCGCCGGCGCTGGAAAACAGCCCGCAAAAACGTGGTGTTTGCACCCGTGTGTACACCACCACTCCTAAGAAGCCTAACTCGGCTTTGCGTAAAGTCGCCAAAGTGCGTCTGACCAACGGTTTCGAAGTCATTTCGTACATCGGCGGTGAAGGCCACAACTTGCAAGAGCACAGCGTTGTCCTGCTGCGCGGCGGCCGCGTAAAAGATTTGCCGGGTGTGCGTTACCACATGGTTCGCGGTGCACTGGATACCCAGGGCGTCAAAGACCGTAAGCAAGCCCGCTCGAAATACGGTACCAAGCGCGCCAAGGCTGGTAAGAAGTAATCTGCATTAAAAAAGTTTTCGCTCGGTGGCAGCTAGCTTAGTGAATGTAATCGACCGCAACTGGTCGAGTAAGTGGATGGCTATGATGGCCCTCCGCGAGAGTGCGAATCCCATATCTGCGCACCTCAACTGAAGATTGAAAGGAATTGATATGCCACGTCGTCGTGAAGTACCCAAGCGCGAAATTCTGCCGGATCCAAAATTCGGCAACACGGATGTCGCCAAATTCGTGAACGTTCTGATGCTGTCCGGTAAAAAATCGGTCGCAGAAAACATCATCTACGGTGCCTTCGAGCACATCGCTTCGAAATCCGGCAAAGATCCGCTGGAAGTGTTCGCTACCGCGATCAACAACGCCAAGCCACTGGTTGAAGTCAAATCCCGTCGCGTCGGTGGTGCAAACTACCAGGTGCCGGTCGAAGTACGCCCAGTGCGCCGTATGGCTCTGTCGATGCGTTGGTTGCGCGAAGCCGCGAACAAGCGCAGCGAAAAATCCATGCCACAACGCCTCGGCGGTGAGCTGATGGAAGCGGCCGAAGGCCGTGGCGGTGCGATGAAGCGTCGCGATGAAGTGCACCGCATGGCTGAAGCGAACAAGGCGTTCTCGCACTTCCGCTTCTAATAAAATCGGCCAGATCCTTGATGGTCTGGCTGTTATCTGTTGTTCGAGGCCGGGCTCATTTTTTTCCCAAAAAATGGTGCTCGGTTTTGTCCATTCAAAGATTTAGGAATAACTATGGCCCGCAAGACCCCCATCGAGCGCTACCGCAATATCGGTATCTCCGCTCACATCGATGCAGGTAAGACCACCACCACCGAACGCGTCCTGTTCTACACGGGCGTGAACCACAAGATCGGTGAAGTTCACGATGGCGCCGCCACCATGGACTGGATGGAGCAGGAACAAGAGCGCGGCATCACCATTACGTCCGCTGCGACCACCTGCTTCTGGAAAGGGATGGCTAACAATTTCCCTGAGCACCACATCAACATCATCGACACGCCGGGCCACGTCGACTTCACCATTGAAGTCGAACGTTCGATGCGCGTGCTCGACGGCGCTTGCATGGTTTACTGCGCAGTGGGCGGTGTTCAGCCACAGTCGGAAACCGTATGGCGTCAGGCTAACAAGTACAAAGTGCCACGTCTGGCCTTCGTCAACAAGATGGACCGTACCGGCGCCAACTTCTTCAAGGTCTACGAGCAGATGCGCGCTCGCCTGAAGGCGAACCCGGTCCTGATCCAGATCCCGATCGGCGCCGAAGAAAACTTCAAAGGCGTCATCGATCTGGTCAAGATGAAAGCCATCCTGTGGGACGAAGCGTCCCAGGGCATGAAGTTCGACTACGTCGAGATCCCGGAAGAGCTGGCAGCATCGGCCGCCGAGTGGCGCGAGAAGATGGTTGAAGTCGCCGCCGAAGCGACCGAAGAACTGATGAACAAGTACCTGGAAGAGGGCGACCTGTCCGAAGCCGAGATCAAGAAAGCGCTGCGCGATCGCACCATCGCTTCGGAAATCGTGCCGATGATGTGCGGTACCGCTTTCAAGAACAAGGGCGTGCAAGCCATGCTGGACGCGGTCATCGAATACCTGCCGTCGCCACTGGACATCGAAGACGTCGGCGGTACGGACGAAGACGAAAACCCGACCACCCGCAAGCCGTCGGACGAAGAGAAGTTCTCGGCGCTGGCGTTCAAGATCATGACCGACCCGTTCGTCGGCCAGCTGGCCTTCTTCCGCGTGTACTCGGGCGCCGTCAATTCGGGCGACACCGTCTACAACTCGGTCAAGGGTCGTAAAGAGCGTCTGGGCCGTATTCTGCAGATGCACGCGAACCAGCGCGAAGAGATCAAAGAAGTGCGCGCCGGCGACATCGCCGCAGCCGTTGGCCTGAAAGACGTGACCACGGGCGAAACCCTGTGCGATCCGACCTCGATCATCGTTCTGGAGCGCATGGTCTTCCCTGAGCCTGTGATTCAACAGGCCGTGGAACCAAAGACCAAGGCCGACCAGGAAAAAATGGGTCTGGCACTGAACCGCCTGGCACAGGAAGATCCGTCGTTCCGCGTCAAGACCGACGAAGAGTCGGGCCAGACCATCATCGGTGGTATGGGCGAGCTGCACCTGGAAATTATCGTCGACCGCATGAAGCGCGAATTCGGCGTGGAAGCGACCGTCGGCAAGCCACAGGTTGCGTACCGCGAAACGATCCGCAAGACCTGCGAAGAATCCGAAGGCAAGTTCGTCAAGCAGTCGGGTGGTCGTGGTCAATACGGTCACGTGGTTCTGAAGATCGAACCGCAAGAACCAGGTAAAGGTTTCGAATTCGTTGACGCCATCAAAGGCGGCACGGTTCCACGCGAATACATCCCTGCGGTTGAAAAGGGTGTGCGCGGTACCTTGAACACCGGTGTTCTGGCCGGCTACCCAGTGGTCGACGTCAAGGTCACGCTGTTCTTCGGTTCGTACCACGATGTGGACTCGAACGAAAACGCGTTCCAGATGGCCGCTTCGATGGCGTTCAAAGAAGGCTGCCGCAAGGCGTCGCCGGTTATTCTGGAGCCGATGATGGCTGTGGAAGTGGAAACGCCGGAAGACTACGCCGGTACCGTGATGGGCGACCTGTCGTCCCGCCGCGGTATGGTGCAGGGCATGGACGAGATCCCAGGCGGCGGTGGCAAGATCATCAAAGCTGAAGTGCCGCTGTCCGAAATGTTCGGTTACTCGACCACGCTGCGTTCCGCAACGCAAGGTCGTGCTACCTACACGATGGAATTCAAGCACTACTCGGAAGCGCCTAAGCACGTTATCGACGCGATCGTCACTGCTAAAGCTAAGTAATTTTCGTATTTTTGCGGGTGGGGGAGATCCTCCCGCCCGCATATTTAAAACATTGTTCTAAGGAAGAATAAAATGGCAAAAGGTAAATTCGAACGGACCAAGCCGCACGTCAACGTCGGCACCATCGGCCACGTCGACCACGGCAAGACCACCCTGACCGCTGCAATCGCTACCGTTCTGTCGAAGAAATTCGGCGGCGAAGCGAAAGCCTACGACCAGATCGATGCGGCACCGGAAGAAAAAGCACGCGGCATCACCATCAACACCGCGCACGTCGAGTACGAAACCGCTGCCCGTCACTACGCACACGTTGACTGCCCAGGCCACGCCGACTACATCAAAAACATGATCACCGGCGCGGCACAGATGGACGGCGCGATCCTGGTTTGCTCCGCAGCTGACGGCCCAATGCCACAGACCCGCGAGCACATCCTGCTGGCCCGCCAGGTTGGCGTTCCATACATCATCGTGTTCCTGAACAAGTGCGACCTGGTCGACGACGCAGAACTGCTGGAACTGGTCGAAATGGAAGTTCGCGAGTTGTTGTCGAAATACGAATTCCCAGGCGACGACGTGCCTATCATCAAAGGTTCGGCCCGTATGGCGCTGGAAGGCAAAGAAGGCGAAATGGGCGTTGACGCGATCATGCGTCTGGCCGACGCACTGGACAGCTACATCCCTACGCCAGAGCGCGCAGTCGATGGCGCCTTCCTGATGCCAGTGGAAGACGTGTTCTCGATCTCGGGTCGCGGTACCGTTGTGACCGGTCGTATCGAGCGCGGCATCATCAAAGTCGGCGAAGAGATCGAAATCGTCGGCATCACCGACACCGTCAAGACCACTTGCACCGGCGTGGAAATGTTCCGCAAGCTGCTGGACCAGGGTCAAGCCGGCGACAACGTCGGTCTGCTGCTGCGCGGCACCAAGCGTGAAGACGTACAGCGTGGTCAGGTTCTGGCCAAGCCAGGTTCGATCAAGCCGCACAACCACTTCACCGGCGAGATCTATGTCCTGTCGAAAGATGAAGGCGGCCGTCACACCCCGTTCTTCAACAACTATCGTCCACAGTTCTACTTCCGTACGACTGACGTGACCGGTTCGATCGAACTGCCAGCGGACAAAGAAATGGTTATGCCAGGCGACAACGTGTCGATCACCGTCAAGCTGATCAACCCGATCGCGATGGAAGAAGGCCTGCGTTTCGCTATCCGTGAAGGCGGTCGTACCGTCGGCGCGGGTGTGGTTGCTAAGATCATCGCCTAATTAATTTTGCGTGATTGAAACAGGGTCGGCATGGTGTGATACCATGTCGACCCTTACGCGTTACAACTCGTTCTTTTAAATATTGCTGGCGCTACATAGTTGCCAGTTCGCTCTTTTCAAGGAAAAATCATGTCCGCACCAAACCAGAAAATCCGTATCCGCCTGAAGGCTTTCGACTACAAGCTGATCGACCAGTCCGCACTGGAAATCGTTGACACCGCTAAGCGCACCGGCGCCGTTGTCAAGGGCCCGGTCCCACTGCCAACCCGCATCCAGCGTTTCGACGTTCTGCGTTCGCCACACGTCAACAAGACCTCGCGCGACCAGTTCGAAATCCGCACCCACCAGCGCCTGATGGACATCGTCGACCCAACCGACAAGACCGTTGACGCGCTGATGAAGCTGGACCTGCCAGCTGGCGTCGATGTCGAAATCAAACTGCAGTAATCGTTATTGAGCCGGTGGGCGGGGTCGTTCCCGTCCACGGTTTTTAAGAGCCGGGCCTGTTCGCCAACGCGAGCACGCCCGGCTTTTTTGTTGGCCGGCAAACCCGCACTGCCAGACAGGGTCGCACCCCTCGGGGTACGACCCTTAAGCGGCGCTGCACGCGTATCGCTACAGTCTGGCGGGTTTTTGCAGCATCACGCCGGCGCCCTGGCCGCCGAACGGGCGCATCAGGTGATGCCGCGCCATCGCGGCGCCGCCGATGGCGATGGCGTTGGCGCCGAAGTGCGGCGTGCGGATGGTGGGCGCCGGCAATTGCGTGGCCTCGGCGTAGTCGCGCAGCACGTCGCGTCCCGGCGCCAGGAAGCGCTCGCCCAGGCGCAGCGCGGCGCCGCCGACGACGATGCACATCGGGTCGAACGCCACCCACAGGTTGTTGAGCAGCACGCCCATGTGGCGTCCGGCCGCTTCGACCGCCCGGCACGCGGCCGCCTCGCCGGCCTCGGCCTGGGCGAACAGCCGCTCAAGCCGCTCCGGCCCGGAGTCCCCAACCTTGCCGGCGTCGCCTGCCTTGCCCGGCTTGCCATACACCTGGTCCGTCACCGCCCGCATGCCGATCAGCGCGTCGGCGCAGCCGCGCCGTCCGCACGAGCACGGCGGGCCGGCCTGCTGCAGGATGGTGTGGCCGACCTCGCCGGCGAAGCCGTACAGCCCCGTCAGCAGGCGGCCGTTGACGACGATGCCGGCGCCGACGCCGTAGCCGATGCTCAGGTAGATCAGCGGGTCGGCGCCGACCTCGCCGGCGAATTCGAGCTCGGCCAGCGCGGCGACATTGGCCTCGTTCTGGATGAACAGCGGCAGCCCGGCCAGCGCGGTGGCGGCGCAGCGCGCGCGCAGTTGGCCGACCACGTCGACGTCGCGCCAGCCCAGGTGGGGGGCGTAGCGCAGCACGCCGGTGGTGTCGTCGACCACGCCGGGCACGCCGATGCCCAGGCCGAGCATGGCGCGCCCGGCCAGCGGGCCGCCGGCCGCCGTCATCGCCACCAGCTCGTCGGCGATGAGGCCGACGCAGGCGGCCGGGTCGGACAGGTCGGGGTAGGGCAGGGCGCGCTCGGCCAGCACCGTCCCGAGCAGGTCGGTGGCGACCACGCGCGCGCCGCCGACGCCCAGGTCGGCCCCCAGCAGCGCCAGGCGGCCGGTGTCGATGCGCAGCGGCGTGGCGCGCCGGCCCAGGGCGCCGGTGGCGACCAGTTCGCTTTCACTGAGCCAGCCCTCGTCGAGCAGTTCGCGCACCAGCAGGCTGACGGTGGACTTGGTCAGGCCGACCGCCTCGGCCAGGGCCGCGCGCGACAGCCCGGGCGCGCCGCATAGCTGGCGCACCAGGGCCATCCGGTTGATTTGTTTGAGCAACTGTTGGTCGCCGGCGACGATCATGGCTAAGGTTTTAAAAGTGGGAGTTGCCGGGGATCATACGCTCGCCGGCGCGGCTGCGGGCGCTTCCCGCCCCGTTTTGGGGCGCGCAAGGGCTCCCATGCGCGCCCAAGTGGGGCTTCTTTACAACACTGCACGAATTTGGCGCGGTAATTCGTTCGATCAATTGACTAATGGTTTTTTTACTCTTATTCTGGCATGGCCTTATTCATTTGTTATTCGATGAATCGACAGTTTTGCGGTTGTTTGTAGTGTTGCCACTTCCGACGTTGCCTTGACCCTGCTCGATGACGTCGGAGCGATAAATATAATTAAGGAGATGTAAGTGCGAAAAAATTTGAAAACGTTTTCAGAGTCCCCGCTGAACCAGCGCCGGTTGATCTGCCTGGCAGTTGCCGGCGCCTGCGCCACGTTCGTGCCCGCGTTCGCCCAGACCGCCGGCGTGCCGGGTGACGGCGCCGACGGCCCGAAAGTGGTCGTGACCGGTATCCGCGCCAGCATGCAGTCGACCATGAACATGAAGCGCAACGCCGACGGCATCGTCGACGGCATTGTCGCCGACGACATCGGTAAATTCCCCGACACCAACCTGGCCGAATCGCTGCAGCGCATCTCCGGCGTGTCGATCGACCGCAGCAACGGCGAGGGCCAGAAGGTCACCGTGCGCGGCTTGGGCCCGGACTTCAACCTGGTGCTGCTCAACGGCCGCCAGATGCCGACCACCGACCTGAGCGACCTGTCGGGCCGCTCGTTCGACTTCTCGAACCTGGCGTCTGAAGCGATCTCGCAGCTGCAGGTCTATAAGACCGGCCGCGCCGACAGCCCGACCGGCGGCATCGGCGCCACCATCAACGTGATGACCGCGCGTCCGCTGGACAATCCCGGCATGCGCGCCAGCGTCGGCGCCAAGGCCGTCAAGGACAGCTCCAACAGCGAACTGCCCGGCTCGATCAAGGGCAGCAGCGTCACCCCCGAGTTCTCGGGCATCTACAGCAACACCAGCGAAGACGGCCGCTTCGGCATCGCTGTTAGCGCTAGCCACCAGCGCCGCGACTCCGGCTTCAACCGCGCCGGCCTGGCCAACGGCTATCAGGGTCCGTTCCGCGGTTCCGACACCACCGAAGGGTCGACCCTGCCGCAGCCGGGCCAGCCGGGCTCGGAGAAGATCACCAACCGTCCCGGTCCGACCGACCTGTATCTGATCCCGCAGAACTTCGGCTACGGCGTCAACGCCATTTCGCGTCAGCGCACCAACGGCCAGCTGGTGCTGCAATTCCGTCCGGTCAAGGAACTGACCACGACCCTGGACGCGACGTATTCGGAACAGAAGATCCAGACCAAGCGTAACGAGCTGAGCGTGTGGTTCGGCCAGACCCCGACCTCGACCAGCACCTGGCCGGGCGGCAAGGTGCAGACGCCGCTGACCTACATGGAGACGTACAACACGCCGCAGGACATCTCGGTGGTGGGCGGCGATTACGCGACCAAGACCAAGAACAAGTCGATCGGCTTCAACACCGTATGGAAGGCCACCAACGACCTGCGCCTGGAGCTCGACCTCCACCATTCGAACGCCGAATCCGGCGCCGACAGCCCATGGGGCAGCGAGAACAACCTGTCGAACGCCAGCTACAGCCGCGGCAACACGATGGTCGACTTCACCAAGGAGTTGCCGGTGGTGAGCATGCCGGCGGCCAACCTGGCGGCCCAACCGATCCAGGCCACCGGTTCGTGGTTCCACAACAGCTGGCAGAAGGCCACCATCAACCAGGCGCAGACCAAGGGTAGCCTGAAGCTGTTCGAGGCGTCCGAGCTGAACTTCGGCGTCGGCTACACCGACTCGACCAACCGTTCGACCTATTCGAACGTGCAGAACAACAGCTGGGGCGGCGCTTCCAAGGCGTCCGATTACCCGGGCAGCCTGTTCCAGGCCAATTCGCTCGGCTCGTTCTTCAAGGAGTTCGGCGGCCACAACGCGCCGGAGCTGTTCGGTTCGCTCTACACCTTCGACTTCGGCAAGGTCCGCGCCGCCACGGCCGCGGCCACCGGCCTGTCGACCTACCTGCCGAATTTCGACAGCGCCGACACCGACCGCGAGCTGAAGGAAAAAACCACCTCCGGTTACGTGTCGCTCGGCACCGACTGGGATGCCGCCATCCCGTTCCGTACGTCGATCGGCGTGCGCATGGAGCGCACCAAGGTCACCTCGGTGGCGCAAGTACTGGTGGGCACCGGCGTGGTGTGGGAATCGCAGAATGAATTGCCGCTCAAATTCGCCGGCGCGTCGTACAGCACCCAGGAAGCCAGCTACAACAACGTGCTGCCGAGCCTGAACTTCGACGCCGATCTGCGTCCCGACATGAAGCTGCGCGCCAGCGTCGGCACCACCATCGGCCGGCCGCGCTACGACCAGATGCAGGGCGGCTTGACCCTGGGCACCATCGGCAACGTCTTCACCGGCGGCACCGCTTCGGTCGGCAACCCGGCCCTGAAACCGGTCAAGTCGAAGAATCTGGACTTGTCGTGGGAATGGTATTACGACCAGCAGAGTGTGCTGTCGATCGCCGGCTTCCACAAGAAGATGGACAACTACGCCGGCCAGACGGCAACGTCGACGCCGCTCTACAACCTGCACACGCCGGTCGGCGGCGCGTATTACAACGCTGCGCGCAGCGCTGGTTGCTCGGCGGCCGACACCAACTGCCTGCGCAACTACATCCTGACCAACTTCCGCGGCCAGCCGGGCGTGGAATACATCGGCGTCAAGTCGGACGGCAACCTCGACGGCAAGATCACCGGCCTGGCGACCGATCCGCTGATGCCTTTCCTGCTGACCTCGTATGCCAACCAGAAGTCGGCCACGGTCAAGGGCGCCGAGATCAACGTGCAGCATATGTTCGGGCGCACCGGCTTCGGCGTGCAGGCCAACTACACGTACGTGACTTCGCCAACCAAGTATGACGACGCCAACACGGCGGATCAGTTCGCGATCCTGGGGCTGAGCAATTCGGCCAACCTGGTGGGTATCTACGAAGACCAAAAGTGGTCGGTGCGGTTGGCCTACAACTGGCGCGACAGCTTCCTGGCCTCGACCATCGACGCCGGCGGCGGCCGCCCGGCGCCGGTCTACACCGACAAGTACGGCCAGACCGACATCAGTGTTGGGTACAATGTCACCGACAAGCTGAGCCTGCAGGCCGAGGTCATCAACCTGACCAACGCCACCCAGCGCCAGTACGGCCGTACCGAGCGTTCGACCCTGAACGTGACGCAAGCCGGTCCGCGTTACATGCTGGGCGCGCGCTACAAGTTCTGATGTTGAACGGTAGCGTATAGTCGGGCCACGGGCCGTCGCGATGCGACGGCCTTTTTCATTTGGGGAAGTCGATGCAAGCGATAGTGGAAGTGGACGGCGGCGCGCCGCTGTCCGACGAGATTTTGGCCTCGCCGGTGCCGCTGGTGCTGCGCGGCCTGGTGGCCGACTGGCCGCTGGTGCGTGCCGCGCGCGGCGGGGCGGGGCAGGCCGACGCCTACCTGCGCAGGTTTTACCGCGACGCCACCGTGCTGGCCAGCCACAGCCCGCCGGGCACGGGCGGGCGCATCTTTTATAACGACGACCTGAGCGGCTTTAATTTCACGTCGCAGATGGTGCGCTTCGACCAGGTGCTCGACGCGCTGCTCGCGCACCTGGACGCGGCCGACCCGCCCACCCTGTACGTCGGCTCGACCACGGTCGACACCTGCCTGCCGGGGATGCGGGCCGAAAACGATGTCGACCTGGGCGCGCGCGATCCGCTGGCCAGCATCTGGATCGGCAACCGCACGCGCATTCCGGCCCACTACGACGTGCCGGACAACCTGGCCTGCGTGGCCGCCGGGCGCCGCCGCTTCACCCTGTTCCCGCCCGAGCAGTTGAAGAACCTGTACGTCGGCCCGCTCGACTTCACGCCGGCCGGGCAATCGGTCAGCCTGGTCGACTTCGCGCGGCCGGATTTCGAGCGCTTTCCCCTGTTCGCCGAGGCGCTGCGGCACGCGCAAGCTGCCGAGCTGGAACCGGGCGACGCGCTGTTCATCCCCAGCATGTGGTGGCACCACGTCGAGGGGCTCGAGCCTTTTAACATCCTGATCAATTACTGGTGGCGCCAGTCGCCGGACTGGATGGACACGCCGGCCAGCACCCTGTCGCTGGCGCTGATGACCCTGCGCGACCTGCCGCCGGCCCAGCGCGCCGCGTGGAAGGAGATCTTCCGCCACTACGTGTTCGACAGCGACGGCGGCGAGGCGGCGCACATCCCGCCGGCCGCGCGCCACTCGCTGGCGCCGCTCGACGACGACGCCGCGCGCATGCTGCGGGCGCAGATTCTGCGGCGGTTGAATCGGTAGAGGCGGTGGCCGAGGTCTATAATGGACTTTTGAGCGGGAGGCGACATGAAATACCGAGTTGCGCTTCATAAATCCGAAGAGGGCTATAGCGTTTCTGTTCCGGGGCTGCCAGGTTGTTGTTCGCAAGGGGCAACCGAGGAAGAGGCGCTTGAAAATATCAAATCGGCGATCGCCGAGTATCTTGAAGTCGTGGAAGAGAATCTCCACGGTACCATCACACGCGAAGTGGACGTGGTGCGGTAGCCATGGTCCGCGTTCCTGGCGTCAATCACCTGGATGTGGTCAAGGCGCTGCAGAAGGCTGGCTTTCACGTCGCCCGGCAGGGCAAGCACATTGTCATGACCGATGGACGTCACGTCGTTACCATTCCCCGGCACAACCCGGTTAACGCCTTTACGCTGGGCACGATTGTGCGCGGCGCGGGCTTGAGCGTAGAGCAGTTCCGTAGCTTGCTGTGAGCGGCGGTGGAGTTCTGGACAGAATCTTCTGACGCCGGTAGGCTGTTGTCAATTGCCCAACCGGATATACCATGCTCGCCGCGCTAGACCTCCATTTGCTCGACCACTCCGCTCGCCAGGGACTGCGCGGCGCTCCGCGTTTTGTGATCGAGTTCCTGTATTTCGGCATCAAGGAGGCAAGGGCATGCCTGTTCGTCGCATTGTTCTTCGCGGCCGTGTTCCTGGTGCCGCGCGCCGGCATCCTCGGCTTGCCGCGCTACGACGTGCTGTTGGTGGCGGCCTTGGCGATCCAGGTGTGGATGGTATGGGCCGGGCTCGAAACCTGGGACGAGCTCAAGGCCGTCTGCCTGTTCCACTTGGTCGGCTTCGCGCTGGAGGTGTTCAAGGTGTCGGGCAGCATCCAGTCGTGGAGCTATCCGGACTTCGCCTACACCAAGGTGCTCGGCGTGCCGCTGTTCTCCGGTTTTATGTACGCGGCCGTCGGCAGCTACATCATCCAGGCGTGGCGCTTGTTTGACTTGCGGATTCGCCATCATCCGCCGTACTGGATGGCGGTGTTTGTCGCGCTCCTTATATATGTCAACTTCTTCACCCACCACTACATCGGCGACTACCGCTGGTATTTGGCCGCGTGCGCGCTGGGCCTGTATGCGCGCACCACGGTGGTGTTCCGCCCGCTCGACCGCGATCGCCAGATGCCGTTGCTGCTGAGTTTTGTGCTGATCGGCTTCTTCATCTGGCTGGCCGAGAACATCAGCACCTTCTGGGGCGTGTGGCGCTATCCCAACCAATTGGGCGCGTGGTCGGCGGTCCACGTCAGCAAGTGGAGCTCTTGGTCGCTGTTGGTGGTGATGACCTTCACCATCGTCGCCCACCTAAAACATATCAAGGCCCGCATCCATGTCGCCCGGGCCTAGAATCCAGGGCTAGGATTTTCGTCCCGCCCGCCGGGCCGCACTGCCGGTCAGCAGCAGGCCGGCCAGCAGCATGGCGTAGGTGGTCGGCTCCGGCACCACGGCAGCCGTCACCGTGATGTCCGTGTAGGCGAGGAAGTTGACGCTCACTGCCATGGCGGTGGCGCCCGGGTTGGCGAAGGCCAGGGTGAAGAATTCGCTGTTGCTGGCGGCGCCGGTGTCCTCGCCCCGGATCAGCGCGCTCTCGCGCGACAGATAGCTAAAGGTGTGCATCTCGCTGTCGGTGATGTCGACCGACGCCCAGCTGAAGACGCCATACCCTTCGCCGGCGCCCAGCGAGCGGTTGGCATCGGTGAGCACGTCGCCCGACACGGTCAGCAATGTATGCGGGGCCAGGGTCAGCCATATCCACTGCTGGCTGTCGGCGCTGACCATGTTGTCCAGCCCGAGGGCGGTGCCGGTGGTGACGTGCGCGGCGACATCGCCCACTGCGCCGGTGGTGGTGGCGCCGGCCGTTGCCGAGCTGTGCGCCATCTGCGCGGTGCCGGCGGTATAAGGCGGCGGCGTCACAGTGGTTGGATAGAAGCCGCCGCCGGTATTGCTGGTGTCGGTGTAGACCATGAGCCGGCTTTCGAATGAATCGATGACATAGCCGGCGTTGGCGCCGTCCTGCGGCGTCAAGTCGATGACGCCGAGCGTGACGTTGCCGATGCTGGTGGCGCCACCCGCGCCGGCGAACGCGGGGCCGGCGGCAAGGCTGGCGCAGGCGGCCAGCACGGGTAATATCTTACGCAACAGTGTATTCATGATGTCTCCTTAGTGGCGTCGGGCGCCTTTTTTATCGGTTGGAAAGAGTGGGGAGGGAACCAGCGATCGCTGGTGGGACTTCATGCTACCGACGCCTGAAGCGATTCGATTGATCCCGCTCAGCAGTCGGTTCGACGATGCGCCGCCGCGCTTTTGCGTGGGCCTGCGCCGGCTCTCGGTCCTGCATCCCTGTCTGTGCTAGATTAGTCGGATGCCAATTGTCTGAGAGGAGGGCATATGAAAGCGCAGACCATACAACCCGCCGCGCTGGCCGAACTGGCCCAGGCAGGCGGCAATTTCAGCGTCTCGGTACGGGCGCAAGACGGCGGCTGGACCGTGTATGTCCACGATGAGCGCAAAGATTATTCGTTGGTGGATGCCGAGAGCAACCGGGTAGCGATCTTTGAGGCGCTCGACGACGTCGAGCGGCGGCTGCAATCATTGGGCATCTGCCAGTTCCAGGTCGACGGCCGCCTTGAAAGCGACTCGGACGATCCGTCCTACGACGCCTGGCTGCTGGCGCAAGTCCAGGAGGCGCTCGACGATCCGTCGCCATCGATACCGCACGAAGAGGCCATTCGGCAGATCAGAGCTGCGATAAAGGCGGGATAATGTCCCCGCCCCGCCGGATTGATTGGCGAAAGCAAGCCGTCGATGACATGGCCGCGATCGGCAGGCATATCGCGCTCCATAGTCCCATCAACGCCGACCGGTTTTTAGATGAGATCGTCGCCCATGTCGAATTGCTGACTATTTATCCATTCATGGGCAGGAGCGGGCTGAAACCGGGCACCCGTGAGTTGATTGTCCACACGCACTATTTAGTCATCTATCGCGTGCTTCCCACCGTTATAAGCGTCTTACGCGTGAAACACGTGGCCAAAAAGCGCCCGCCTTGAGCGCGCTGGCCGATATCTTGGTGCGCCGCAACCCGCATGCCGCCTCGCTTTCCGTCATCCCGCCACACCGGCCCGATAATTCCGCGTAAACCCGACATACCTCGTACTTAGTTGTTGCGTCAAGCCCCTTTTCACGCTACACTAGCCGGCTTCGGTATGGATTCGACCTTTTATTGGTCCATACTAATTTTGTAGTTCAACATATCCCCGCCCAATCGTAGGTGGGAATTGGAGAAAAAATGAGCCTTGGCCTCCTCGGTCGCAAGGTTGGTATGATGCGCATCTTCACGGATGAAGGGGACTCGATCCCTGTCACCGTGTTGGACGTATCGAACAACCGTGTTGCGCAAATCAAAACTCCTGAAACTGATGGTTACTCCGCAGTTCAGGTCGCATTCGGTCAACGTCGCGCTTCCCGCGTAACGAAGGCTGTTGCTGGTCACCACGCTAAAGCTGGTGTTGAAGCCGGTACTCTGTTGAAAGAGTTCCGCGTCGACGCCACCAAGGCAGCAGAATTGAAAGCCGGCGATGTCGTTGCCGCTTCGCTGTTCGAAGTCGGTCAAAAGATCGACGTTCAAGGTGTCACGATCGGTAAAGGCTATGCCGGTACCATCAAGCGTCACCACTTTGCTTCGGGCCGTGCCACCCACGGTAACTCGCGTTCGCACAACGTTCCAGGCTCCATCGGTATGGCGCAGGATCCAGGCCGCGTGTTCCCAGGTAAGCGCATGACCGGTCACCTCGGTGACGTCACCCGCACCGTGCAGAACCTCGAAATCGCCCGTATCGACGCCGACCGTCAGCTGCTGCTGGTCAAGGGCGCGATTCCTGGCGCGAAAAATGGCCAGGTCGTCGTATCGCCTGCTGTCAAAGTTAAAGCAAAGAAGGGAGCTTAAACGATGGAACTCAAGCTCTTGAACGCTCAAGGTCAAGCCGCCTCTAACGTAGCTGCCGCCGACACCATTTTCGGCCGCGACTACAACGAAGCCCTGATCCACCAGATCGTCGTTGCTTACCAAGCCAATGCTCGCAGCGGCAACCGTAAACAAAAAGACCGTGAAGAAGTCCACCACACGACCAAGAAGCCATGGCGCCAAAAAGGCACCGGCCGCGCTCGTGCTGGTATGTCGTCGTCGCCACTGTGGCGCGGCGGTGGTCGCATCTTCCCGAACTCGCCCGACGAGAACTTCACCCACAAAGTGAACAAGAAGATGTACCGCGCAGGTATCTGCTCGATTCTGTCCCAGCTGGCCCGCGAAGAGCGCCTGGTTGTGGTCGAAGATTTCGCGATCGAAGCGCCAAAAACCAAGCTGCTGTCGCAAAAGCTGACCGGCATGGGCTTTGACTCGGTACTGATCATCACCGACGTCGCCAACGAAAACCTGGAACTGGCTTCGCGCAATCTGCCGAACGTTCTGGTTGTCGAGCCACGTCACGCAGATCCAATGTCGCTGGTGTTCTACAAGAAGATTGTAGTGACCAAGGCCGCATTGGCCAAGATTGAGGAGATGCTGGCATGAGCGCATTGAAATTTAGCGAAGAGCGCCTGATGAAGGTGCTGGTAGCTCCAGTCATTTCCGAGAAGGCCACCATGGTCGCGGAAAAGAACGAGCAGATCGTGTTCCGTGTTACCACCGACGCGACCAAGCCAGAAATCAAGGCCGCCGTTGAACTGCTGTTCAAAGTCGAAGTGGAATCGGTGCAGACCGTCAACCGCGAAGGTAAGCAGAAGCGTTCCGGCGCCCACACCGGCCGCCGCAACCATACCAAGCGTGCTTTCGTGTGCCTGAAGCCTGGCCAGGAAATCAATTTCTCCGAGGAGGCTAAATAATGGCACTCGTTAAGATGAAGCCAACCTCGCCAGGCCGTCGCGGCATGGTGAAGGTTGTGAACCCGGACCTGTACAAAGGTCGTCCGTTCGCAGCCCTGGTTGAGAAAAAATCGAAGACCGCCGGCCGTAACAACAACGGCCACATCACCACCCGTCACATCGGTGGTGGTCACAAGCAACACTATCGCCTGATCGACTTCAAGCGTCAGAAGGATGGCATTCCTGCGAAAGTGGAACGTATCGAATACGATCCAAACCGCACCGCGAATATCGCCCTGCTGTGCTACGCCGACGGCGAGCGTCACTACATCATCGCCACCAAGGGCATGAGCGTGGGCGACACCGTCATGAACGGCTCGGAAGCGCCGATCAAGTCGGGCAACTGCCTGCCGATCCGCAACATCCCGGTCGGTACCGTCATGCACTGCGTCGAAATGCTGCCAGGTAAGGGTGCCCAGATGGCCCGTACCGCCGGCGCCGGCGTTGTCCTGATGGCCCGCGAAGGCACCTACGCCCAGGTTCGCCTGCGCTCGGGTGAAGTCCGTCGCGTGCACATCGAGTGCCGTGCCACCGTGGGTGAAGTCGGCAATGCCGAACACAGCCTGCGCAAGATCGGTAAAGCTGGTGCGATGCGCTGGCGCGGTGTTCGTCCTACCGTTCGCGGTGTGGTCATGAACCCGGTCGATCACCCGCACGGTGGTGGTGAAGGTAAAACCGCAGCTGGTCGTCATCCAGTGTCGCCTTGGGGCCAACAGACGAAGGGTAAGAAGACCCGCAGCAACAAGCGCACTTCTTCCATGATCGTCTCGCGCCGCGGCAAGAAATAAGGGGTAGCACATGACTCGTTCATTGAAAAAAGGGCCGTTCTGTGACGCCCACCTGGTGAAAAAAGTCGAAGCGGCGCAAGCGGCCAAAGACAAAAAGCCAATCAAAACCTGGTCCCGTCGTTCGACCATCATGCCTGACTTCATCGGCCTGACGATCGCCGTCCACAATGGCAAGCTGCACGTGCCGGTGTACGTCTCCGAGAACATGGTTGGTCACAAGCTCGGTGAATTCGCGCTGACCCGCACGTTCAAGGGCCATGCCGCTGACAAGAAGGCGAAGAAATAATGGAAACCAAAGCAATCCTCAAGGGTGTGCGCTTGTCGGATCAGAAAGGTCGCCTCGTGGCCGACCAGATCCGCGGCAAGAAAGTTGACGCAGCACTCAACATTCTGCAATTCAGCCCGAAAAAGGGCGCGACCATCATCAAGAAAGTGCTGGAGTCGGCCATCGCCAACGCCGAGCACAACGATGGCGCCGACATCGACGAATTGTTCGTCAAAGTCATCTACGTCGAAAAGGGTCCGATCCTCAAGCGCTTCACCGCACGCGCTAAGGGCCGGGGTGATCGCATCTCGAAGCAATCGTGTCACATTTACGTGACCGTCGGCAACTAAGGAGCTATAGCATGGGTCAAAAAATCCACCCAACCGGCTTCCGCCTGTCGGTTACCCGTAACTGGGCCTCGCGTTGGTATGCTGGCAACAGCAACTTCGCTTCGATGCTGAACGAAGACTTGAAGGCACGCGCCTACCTGAAGACCAAGCTGAAGAACGCTTCGGTCGGCCGCATCGTCATCGAGCGTCCAGCCAAGAACGCGCGCTTCACGATCTACAGCTCGCGTCCGGGCGTGGTCATTGGTAAAAAAGGCGAAGACATCGAAGTACTGAAGTCGGCGCTGACCAAGATCATGGGCGTTCCTGTCCACGTGAACATCGAAGAAATCCGCAAGCCGGAAATCGACTCGCAGCTGATCGCCGATTCGATCGCCCAGCAGCTGGAAAAGCGCATCATGTTCCGCCGCGCGATGAAGCGCGCCATGCAAAACGCCATGCGTCTGGGTGCCCTGGGCATCAAGATCATGTCGTCGGGTCGTCTGAACGGTATCGAAATCGCTCGTAAAGAGTGGTACCGCGAAGGTCGTGTGCCACTGCACACCCTGCGCGCCGACATCGACTACGGCACCAGCGAAGCTTCGACCACCTACGGCATCATCGGTGTCAAGGTCTGGGTATACAAGGGTGACCGCGCGCCGAACGGCGACGCACCAGTCATCGATACCCCGCCGGACGAGAAGAAGCCACGTGGCCCACGTCGTGACGACGGCAAACCAGCTGGCCGTCCGCGCCCAGCCGGCGCCGGCGCCGGTGCTAAACCAGCCGCTCCAGGCGCAGCCCGCGTACGTAGCGCCGCTGCCGCCAAGCCGGCCGAGAAAGCAGGAGAATAATCATGCTGCAACCAGCACGCAGGAAGTATCGTAAAGAGCAGAAAGGCCGTAACACCGGCATTTCGCATGGCACCGGCACTTCGGTGTCGTTCGGTGAATTCGGTCTGAAAGCCGTCGCCCGTGGTCGTATCACGGCACGCCAGATCGAAGCCGCTCGTCGCGCCATGACCCGTCACATCAAACGTGGCGGCCGTATCTGGATCCGCATCTTCCCGGACAAACCGATTTCGAACAAGCCAGCCGAAGTTCGTATGGGTAACGGTAAGGGTAATCCAGAGTACTACGTCGCTGAAATCCGTCCGGGCAAAGTCCTGTACGAAATGGACGGCGTGGATGAAGTACTGGCGCGCGAAGCATTCCGCCTGGCCGCTGCCAAACTGCCGCTGGCGACCACCTTCGTGGTCCGCCAAGTCGGCCAATAACAGGAGTGAAATATGAAAGCATCTGAACTCCGCGGCAAAGACCAGGTAGCTCTGCAAAAAGAGCTGACTGACCTGTTGAAGGCCCAGTTCGGCCTGCGCATGCAAATCGCGACGCAGCAGCTGAGCAATACTTCGCAGCTCAAGAAGGTACGTCGCGACATCGCACGTGTAAAAACGGTAATGAACACCAAGGAAGCCAAATGACCGAAACAGTGAACAAGCCGCTCAAGCGCACGCTGGTCGGTAAAGTGGTGTCCGACAAAATGGACAAAACCGTTACCGTTCTGATCGAACGTCACGTCAAGCATCCTTTGTACGGCAAGATCATCATGCGCTCGAACAAGTATCACGCGCATGACGAGACCAACCAGGTGAAAACCGGTGACACGGTGGAAATCGTGGAAGGTCGTCCGATCTCCAAAACGAAGGCATGGACCGTGACGCGCGTGGTGCAAGCCGCGCAAATCGTTTAATTAAGTCTGCCCCGCTTCGCCGGCAACGGCGGGTGGGGTATTTTTAATTAGTTCTTGCAAGCCCGCGAGTTGTGTTCTATACTTGCGGGCTTCGTTCATGTAACGCCGCAAAGTGTCTGGCCACAGACGCAGAACCGTGCGGTCGGTCGCAGTACGAAGGTCAAGCACCCAAACATCACGCCCTGCATGGGCGCGCTGGCGGGACCAAGACTGACCGCAGGTCCGCATTGTGTGGATTCTTCGGCTTAAGTTGGGAAAGAGAATACTATGATTCAAACTGAAAGCCGGCTCGAAGTGGCCGACAATACCGGTGCAAAAGAAGTTATGTGCATCAAGGTATTGGGCGGTTCCAAGCGCCGTTATGCTGGCATTGGCGATGTGATCAAAGTGACTGTCAAAGTCGCCGCGCCACGTGGCCGTGTCAAAAAAGGTGAAATTTATAACGCCGTGGTTGTGCGCACCGCTAAAGGTGTTCGCCGCCAAGACGGTTCCCTGGTGAAGTTCGACGGCAATGCCGCCGTTCTGTTGAACGCCAAGCTGGAACCGATCGGTACCCGTATTTTTGGACCAGTGACGCGCGAGCTGCGCACTGAAAAGTTCATGAAGATCGTGTCCCTGGCACCGGAAGTCCTGTAAGGAGTCGTAATGGATAAGATTCGTAAAAACGACGAAGTCATCGTTCTGACCGGGAAAGACAAGGGCAAACGTGGCGTCGTTTCGCGTCGTGTAGATGCGGAGCATGTCGTGGTTGAAGGCGTCAACGTCGCTAAAAAAGCGACCAAGCCTAACCCAATGACTGGCGTACAAGGTGGTATCGTCGACAAGACTATGCCGATTCACGTGTCCAATGTCGCGTTGTTCAACGCGGCTAGTGGCAAGGCAGACCGTGTCGGTTTCAAAGAAGTGGATGGCAAAAAAGTCCGCATCTTCAAATCGTCCGGCGAAGTAGTGAAGGCTTAAGAAATCATGGCACGTCTCCAAGAATTCTACAAAGATAAAGTCGTCGCCGACCTGACCGCGAAATTCGGTTACAAGTCGGTGATGGAAGTTCCACGCCTGACCAAGATCACCCTGAACATGGGTGTTGGTGAGGCAATCGCGGACAAGAAAGTCCTCGAACACGCCGTCGGCGACCTGACCAAGATCGCTGGCCAAAAGCCAGTGACGACCAAGTCGCGCAAAGCTATCGCGGGTTTCAAAATCCGTGAAGGCTACCCGATCGGTACCATGGTCACCCTGCGTGGCGCTCGCATGTACGAGTTCCTCGATCGCTTCATTACCGTGGCCCTGCCGCGCGTGCGCGATTTCCGTGGTGTCAATGGTCGTTCGTTCGATGGCCGCGGCAACTATAACATCGGTGTCAAAGAGCAGATCATCTTCCCTGAGATCGAGTACGACAAGATCGATGCGCTGCGTGGTATGAATATTTCCATCACCACCACCGCCAAGACCGACGACGAAGCCAAAGCTTTGCTCGCCGCCTTTAAATTCCCGTTCAGGAACTAAGAAGATCATGGCAAAACTCGCACTGATTAACCGTGAGCAAAAGCGTGTGGACCTGGCGAACAAATTCGCCGCCAAGCGCGCTTCGCTGAAGGCCATCATTGATGACCAGTCGAAGTCGGAAGAAGAACGTTACGAAGCGCGCCTGAAACTGCAAGCGCTGCCACGTAACTCGGCTCCGACCCGCCAGCGTAACCGCTGCGCCGTCACCGGTCGTCCTCGCGGCACTTTCCGTAAATTCGGTCTGGGCCGTATCAAGCTCCGTGAATTCGCCATGCGTGGTGAGATTCCGGGTATGACTAAAGCAAGCTGGTAATAGGAGAATATGCAATGAGTATGAGCGATCCTATCGCCGATATGCTGACCCGCATTCGTAACGCCCAGGGCGTGCAAAAAACGACCGTGGCCATGCCATCGTCGAAAGTCAAAATTGCGATTGCCAACGTCCTCAAGGACGAGGGTTACATTGAAGATTTCGCCGTAGCCGAAGCTGGTGGCAAAGCGGAACTGAAAATCGGTTTGAAGTATTATGTTGGCCGTCCCGTCATCGAGCGCCTTGAGCGCGTGTCCCGTCCGGGCCTGCGCGTCTACAAGGGCAAAGACGAGATCCCTACTGTGATGAATGGCTTGGGTGTGGCGATCGTGTCGACTCCGCAAGGCGTCATGACTGACCGCAAAGCACGCGCTACCGGTGTCGGCGGCGAAGTTATTTGCTACGTCGCATAAGGAGTTAGACATGTCTCGTGTAGCTAAAATGCCAATCGCTGTGCCAGCTGGCGCTGATGTCGCCATCTCCGCGCAAGCGATCACTGTCAAGGGCCCGCTGGGCGTCTTGACCCAGGTCCTCAACGGCCAGGTCAAAGTGGAAAACAAAGAAGGAACCCTCAATTTCGTCCCGGCCGATGACAGCCGCGAAGCCAATGCCATGTCCGGCACGCTGCGCGCCCTGGTCAACAACATGGTCACCGGCGTCACCAAGGGTTTCGAGAAAAAGCTGAACCTGGTCGGTGTGGGTTACAAGGCGCAAGCGCAGGGCGACAAGCTGAATCTGTCGCTGGGCTTCTCGCACCCTGTCGTGCACTCGATGCCAGCCGGCGTCACCTGCGCTACCGCAACGCCGACGGAGATCATCATCAAAGGGATCGACCGTCAGCAAGTGGGCCAAGTGGCTGCTGAAGTTCGCGCTTACCGCTCCCCAGAGCCTTACAAGGGCAAGGGCGTTCGCTATGCGGACGAAGTGGTTAAGATCAAAGAAACCAAGAAGAAGTAACTAGGGGCTGACGATGGACAAGAAAGAATCACGTCTGCGCCGCGGACGCCAAACCCGGATCAAGATCGCGCAACAGAAAGTGAACCGCCTGTCGGTACACCGCACTAATCTGCATATCTACGCGAACCTGATCTCGCCGGATGCCAAAGTACTGGTATCGGCCTCCACGGCAGAAGTCGAAGTGCGCAACGAACTGGCTGGCAAATCGGGCAAGGGCGGCAACGCTGCTGCTGCCGCGATCGTCGGCAAGCGCGTCGCAGAGAAAGCACTGAAAGCAGGGATTACCGAAGTCGCGTTCGACCGCTCCGGTTTCCGTTACCACGGCCGTGTGAAGGCGCTGGCAGAAGCCGCGCGTGAAGCCGGTCTGAAGTTCTAAGGAACGATCATGGCAAAAATGCAAGCAAAAATGGCAAGCGACAAGCCGGATGACGGCATGCGCGAAAAAATGATCGCGATCAACCGCGTGACCAAAGTGGTCAAGGGTGGTCGTATCATGGGTTTCGCCGCGCTGACCGTGGTTGGTGACGGCGATGGCCGCATCGGCATGGGCAAGGGCAAGTCGAAAGAGGTACCGGTCGGTGTGCAGAAGGCAATGGAAGAAGCCCGTCGCAACCTGATCAAGGTCAACCTGAAAAACGGCACCCTGCAGCACACCGTTACCGGCCGTCACGGCGCATCGAAAGTGATGATGTCGCCTGCGAAACCAGGTACCGGCGTCATCGCTGGCGGCGCAATGCGCGCGATCTTCGAAGTAATGGGCGTGACCGATGTCGTGGCGAAATCCACCGGCTCGAGCAACCCTTACAACCTGGTCCGTGCAACGCTGGATGGTCTGGCAAAAATGAGTACTCCTGCTGAAATTGCTGCGAAACGCGGCAAGTCGGTAGAAGAAATCCTGGGCTAAGGTGAACGTTATGACAACCAAAACCGTCAAAGTACAATTGGTCAAGGGCTTGATCGGCACGCGTGAAGACCACCGTGCCACCGTCCGCGGTCTGGGCCTGCGTCGTGTCAACTCGGTCTCCGAGCTGCAAGACACCCCATCCGTGCGCGGCATGATCAACAAAGTATCGTACCTCGTTAAAGTAGTTGCGTAAGCCCTCGGGCTTACACACGGAGAAATCATGGAACTGAATACCATTCAACCAGCCGATGGCGCCAAGCACTACAAGCGTCGCGTCGGCCGCGGTATCGGCTCCGGTCTGGGTAAAACCTCGGGCCGTGGTCACAAGGGTCAAAAATCGCGTTCGGGCGGCTTCCACAAAGTCGGTTTCGAAGGCGGTCAGATGCCTCTGCAACGCCGTCTGCCTAAGCGCGGTTTCAAGTCGCTCAACGCCACCTTCAAAGCTGAAGTGCGCCTGTCCGACCTGAACAACCTGCCGGTCGGCGACGTCGACATCCTGGTGCTCAAGCAAGCCGGCGTGCTGGCTGTGCTGGCCCGCGACGTGCGCGTCATTCTGTCCGGCGAGATCACCAAAGCGGTGAACCTCAAAGGCCTGAAAGTGACCGCTGGCGCGAAAGCGGCCATCGAAGCAGCCGGCGGCTCGGTAGCCTGAGTTGACCGCTAACAGCTTGATCGGAGCGAAAATTGGCGACTAATCCACAATTGGCTAAAAGTGCTGCTGCCGGGTTCCCTTGGAACCGGCTCTGGTTCTTGCTTGGTGCATTGGTGGTTTATCGTATCGGCGCTCACATCCCGGTTCCCGGGATCGATCCGGTACAATTGGCCGCGCTGTTCAAGTCGCAAGAGGGCGGCATCCTGGGCATGTTGAACATGTTCAGCGGTGGCGCTCTGGCGCGCTTCACAGTCTTTGCGCTGGGTATCACGCCTTACATTTCGGCCTCGATCATCATGCAACTGGTGTCGATCGTGTCGCCGCAGATGGAAGCGCTGAAGAAAGAAGGCGAATCGGGCCGTCGCAAGATCACCCAGTACACCCGGTATTTCACGGTCGTGCTGGCGCTGTTCCAGGCGTTGTCGATCGCCGTGGCGCTGGAGTCGCAGCCCGGTCTGGTGCTCGATCCCGGCTATGCGTTCCGCTTCGTGACCGTGGTCACCCTGCTGACCGGCACCATGTTCGTCATGTGGCTCGGCGAGCAGATCACCGAACGCGGTCTGGGCAACGGCATCTCGATCATCATCTTCGCGGGTATCGCGGCAGGTCTGCCGAGCGCGCTGGGCGGTTTGGGTGCCTCGGTGAGCAACGGTTCGATCGGCGCGTTCTCGGCGATCATCATCATGATCCTGGTGGTGGCGGTGACGTTCTTCGTGGTGTTTGTCGAACGTGGCCAGCGCAAGATTCTGGTGAACTACGCCAAACGCCAGGTGGGTAACAAGATTTACGGTGGACAAACGTCGCACCTGCCATTGAAGTTGAACATGGCCGGCGTGATCCCACCGATTTTCGCTTCGTCGATTATCTTGTTCCCGGCAACGATCGTGGGCTGGTTCACGCAGGGCGCCGATACGGCCAACCCTGTCGTCCGGTTCCTGAAAGATTTGGCAGCATCGATGGGGCCAGGCGAGCCCGTCCACGCACTGTTGTATGCCATTGCGATCGTGTTTTTCTGTTTCTTCTATACGGCGCTGGTCTTCAACAGCAAGGAAACAGCGGATAACTTGAAGAAGAGCGGGGCCTTTGTGCCAGGGATTCGTCCCGGTGAGCAGACTGCCCGTTACATCGACAAGATCCTGACACGTTTGACACTGGCTGGCGCCATCTACATCACTTTGGTGTGTTTGTTGCCGGAATTCATGGTAGCCGAGTGGAAGGTACCGTTTTATTTTGGTGGTACTTCTCTGTTGATTATTGTAGTTGTGACCATGGATTTCATGGCCCAGGTACAAAACTACGTGATGTCGCAGCAATATGAATCGCTGCTGCGCAAAGCAAATTTCAAAGGCGGAATTCCGACGCGATAAGCGCGGTAAACATACCGAATGGCAAAAGACGACGTCATACAGATGCAGGGCGAGATTCTTGAGAATCTCCCCAATGCAACATTTCGAGTAAAGCTGGAAAACGGACACGTGGTGCTCGGGCATATTTCGGGTAAAATGCGGATGAACTATATCCGCATTCTTCCTGGCGACAAGGTGACGGTCGAACTGACACCTTACGATCTGAGCCGAGCACGCATTGTGTTCCGGACCAAGTAACTAACCAAAGAGAGAGCAAAATGAAAGTTAACGCCTCAGTCAAGCGGATCTGCCGCAACTGCAAGATCATCAAGCGCAAGGGCGTCGTTCGCGTAATCTGCGTCGAACCGCGTCACAAGCAGCGTCAAGGTTAATAACCGTTATTTATCGAGGAATAACGAATGGCACGTATTGCAGGGGTTAATATCCCAAATCATCAGCACACCGTTATCGGCCTGACGGCCATCTACGGTGTAGGCCGCCCACGCGCAAAGTTCATCTGCGCCGCGACGGGTATTGCGACCGATAAAAAGGTCAAGGATCTGGACGACAGCGAGCTGGAAAAGCTGCGCGATGAAGTAGCTAAATTCATCGTCGAAGGCGACCTGCGCCGCGAACTGTCCATGAACATCAAGCGTTTGATGGATCTGGGTTGCTACCGCGGCATGCGTCACCGTAAGGGCCTGCCGGTCCGCGGTCAGCGCACCCGCACCAATGCACGTACCCGCAAGGGCCCGCGCAAAGCCGCTCAATCGCTCAAGAAATAATCTAGGGAAATCACATGGCTAAGCAACAAAGCAGCGCAGCAGCAGCGCGCGTACGCAAGAAGGTCAAGAAGAACGTCGCCGAAGGTATCGCGCACGTTCACGCTTCCTTCAACAACACCATCATCACCATCACCGACCGTCAGGGCAATGCTCTGTCGTGGGCGACCTCCGGTGGTGCTGGCTTCAAGGGTTCGCGTAAATCGACCCCGTTCGCAGCGCAGGTTGCGGCTGAAGCGGCTGGTAAAGTCGCTGTTGAATGCGGCGTGAAGAACCTGGAAGTGCGTATCAAGGGCCCAGGTCCTGGTCGCGAATCCGCAGTGCGCGCACTGAACAACCTGGGCATCAAGATCACCGAGATCCAGGACGTTACCCCAGTGCCACACAACGGCTGCCGTCCTCCAAAACGTCGTCGTATCTAATCGCGCGGTCGGCGGCGAAGTTCGCTTCGCCTCCTTCCCGCTGTTAGAAATCGCTGGAGCAGAAAGCCGGAAACGGTTATACTGCCCGGCTGTTGTCGCCTGTCGAATACATTCGGCGGGTTATTCGTATTTAAGCCACCGTCTGGCCCACCCTGAGGATCAGACTAGCGCCTAACCATGTTTCGACGTGGCTGGGGCGTTATTATTTATAAAAAGGAAGCATCGTGGCACGTTATATCGGACCTAAAGCAAAACTCTCCCGCCGTGAAGGTACTGACCTGTTCCTGAAGAGCGCACGTCGCTCGCTCGACAGCAAGTGCAAACTGGACGTCAAACCAGGCCAGCACGGCGTCAAGTCGGGTGCCCGCACCTCGGACTACGGCAACCAACTGCGCGAAAAGCAAAAAGTTAAGCGTATGTACGGCGTTCTGGAACGTCAGTTCCGTCGCTACTTCGCTGAAGCGGACCGTCGCAAGGGTAACACCGGCGAAACCCTGCTGAAGCTGCTGGAAACCCGCCTGGACAACGTTGCATACCGCATGGGCTTCGGCTCGACCCGCGCTGAAGCGCGTCAGCTGGTATCGCACAAAGCGTTCACCGTGAACGGCCAAGTGGTCAACATCGCTTCGTACTCGGTCAAGGTCGGCGACGTCGTTGCCGTGCGCGAAAAGTCGAAGAAGCAAGTGCGTATCGTTGAAGCGCTGTCGCTGGCTGAACAAGTCGGCATGCCAAGCTGGGTGTCGGTCGATGCCAAGAAAATGGAAGGCACCTTCAAGTCCCTGCCAGAGCGTAACGAGATCGCCAACGACGTCAACGAATCGCTGATCGTCGAACTGTACTCGCGTTAATCTGTAGTCTAGTTGTAAAAATCCCGCCCGCTGTGATCAGCGGGCGTTTTCACTAATGCCATCAGCCTTATCGGCCTAACGCGCCGAGGGTATTGAAAAGGACATTTCATGCAAAACAGTTTGTTGAAGCCACGTATTATCGATGTAGAGGCGCTGGGCGCCGGCCACGCTAAAGTAGTGATGGAGCCGTTCGAACGCGGCTATGGCCATACATTGGGTAATGCGCTGCGTCGCGTGCTGCTGTCGTCGATGGTCGGCTACGCGCCAACCGAAGTGACGATCGCCGGCGTCGTGCACGAATACTCGTCGCTCGACGGCGTGCAGGAAGACGTCGTCGACCTGCTGCTGAACCTGAAGGGCGTGGTCTTCAAAGTCCACAACCGTGACTCCGTCACCCTGACCCTGAAAAAGGAAGGCGAAGGCGCCATCCTGGCCTCGGACATCGATCTGCCACACGACGTGGAACTGATCAATCCGGACCACGTGATCGCCCACCTGACCGCCGGCGGCAAACTGGACATGCAGATCAAAGTCGAAAAAGGCCGTGGCTATGTGCCGGGCAACGTTCGCCGCCTGTCCGAAGACACCAACAAGACCATCGGCCGCATCATTCTGGATGCATCGTTCTCGCCAGTGCGCCGCGTTTCCTACTTCGTCGAGTCCGCTCGCGTGGAACAGCGTACCGACCTGGACAAGCTGATCATCAACATCGAAACCAACGGCGTCATCTCGCCGGAAGAAGCGATCCGCCAGTCGGCACGCGTCCTGGTTGACCAGTTGAACGTGTTCGCCGCCCTGGAAGGCACCGAAGCCGCCGCCGAAGCGCCATCGCGCGCGCCGCTGGTCGATCCGATCCTGCTGCGTCCAGTGGACGATCTGGAACTGACCGTGCGTTCGGCCAACTGCCTGAAAGCGGAAAACATCTACTACATCGGCGACCTGATCCAGCGTTCGGAAAACGAACTGCTCAAGACGCCAAACCTGGGCCGCAAGTCCCTGAACGAAATCAAGGAAGTTCTGGCTTCCCGTGGCCTGACCCTGGGCATGAAGCTGGAAAACTGGCCGCCTGCAGGGCTGGAAAAATAATAGACGAAGAAATTCGTTTGTAGCACCCGCCCGGTGCATGTTGTGCCGGGCGTATATCCCTAGAACCGGTCCGCGCCCACCGTCACACGTGAGCGATCGAAGAACTCGGATTTAAACACCTGAAAGGAAGTACCATGCGTCACCGTCACGGCCTCCGTAAACTGAATCGTACCTCGTCCCACCGTCTGGCAATGCTGCGCAACATGACCGTTTCCCTGCTGCGTCATGAAGCCATCAAAACCACGCTGCCAAAAGCGAAAGAACTGCGTCGCGTGATCGAGCCGATCCTGACCCTGGGCAAGACCGACACCCTGGCAAACAAGCGTCTGGCATTCTCCCGTCTGCGCGATCGTGAAATGGTTCTGAAGCTGTTCGCAGAACTGGGCCCACGCTACGCAAACCGCAACGGCGGCTACCTGCGCATCCTGAAAATGGGTTTCCGTGTTGGCGACAACGCTCCAATGGCTTACGTTGAGCTGATGGACCGTCCAGAAGTCACCGACATCGACGCCGCTCCAACCGCTGAAGAGTAATCTTCGCTGTTGTTGTAGTTGTCTAGAAAAAGCCAGGCTTAGCCTGGCTTTTTTTATGGGAGTTGTTGGCCGCTAACCCGCACGGCCAACCGGGGTCGTACCCAGTCGGGTACGACCCCTAAGCGGCGACGCAGGCGTATAGCGAAACGCTGGCCGGGTTGGCGGCACGCGTTATTTCAACCGCTTGTCGCCGGCCGCCTTGAACTCCGACCCGGCGTTCCACGTCGGCGTCACACCTTGGGCGATGTCCAGGCCCACCTGGAACAGCAGCTGGATGTCCTGCACGCCGCCGCTGAAATCCCAATCGCTGCGCACGTCGTCGGTCACCTGGTGATAATCCTTGGTGAAGTAATGATCGACCTTCTCGCGCGCATAATTTTCCGGCTTGTCCAGATAGCGGCTGCGCGCCTTGGTGTACAGCACCGGCACCCCGGCGCGCGCGAACTCCAGCTGGTCGGCGCGGTAGAAGCTGCCCAGCTCGGGACGCGAATCGCCGTCCATCACCCGGCCCTGGGTCTTGGCGTACTTGGCCAGCAGCGCGTCGATGCTCGAATGCCCGGACGTCACGTTCTCGATCTGCGCCGTCTTGCCCCAGGCGTTGATGCCGTCGATGTTGATGTTGGCGACCGTCTTTTTCAGCGGATACAGCGGATTGGCGGCGTAGTATTTCGCGCCCAGCAGGCCGCGTTCCTCGGCGGTGGTCGCCAGGAACAGGATCGAACGCTTCGGCGCCTGCGCCGGCGGCAGTGCCTTGTAGGCCTTGGCGATCTCCATCAGCGCGGCCACGCCGGAGGCGTTGTCGAGCGCGCCGTGATAGATCTGCTTGCTCCGCTCGCCCGGCAGGCGCTCGTCGATGCCCAGGTGGTCCCAGTGGGCGCTGTAGATGACCAATTCATCCTTCAGCTTGGGGTCGCTGCCCGGGATCATCGCTACCACGTTGTTCGAGTTGACGGTGCGCGCCGTGTTGTCGATCTTGAAGCTGGCCGTGCCCTTCAGGCTGACCGGGCGGAAATTCTTGGTCAGCGCCTGCTTCTTGAGCGTATCGAAATCGTAGCCGGCGGCGGCCATCATCGCCTTCGCCTTGTCCAGCTGGATCCAGCCCGGCACCGCCGGCGCGTCCGGATCGGCGCCGTCGCGCAGCAGGCTGAAGTTCTCGGCGTTGCCGCCGCTGCGCACCACGTCCCACGGGTAGGCGGCCGGCTTGGTCTCGTGGATGATGATCGCCGCCGCCGCGCCCAGCCTGGCGGCGATCTCGTACTTGTAGGTCCAGCGGCCGTAATAGGTCATCGCCTTGCCCTTGAACATGGCGGGGTCGAGCTCGGCCGGATTTTTCGGGTCGGGCACGGCCGGATCGTTAATCAGCATCAAAATGGTTTTACCGCGCACATCGACGCCCTTGTAGTCGTCCCAGCCGTACTCGGGCGCCTGCACGCCGTAGCCGACGAACACGATCTCGGACTTGTCCACGCCGACCGTGGCCGGCTGGCTGGTCGAATGCGCGACATAATCGTCCGGAAAGCTCAGCGCGACCGTCTTGCCGCCGATGGTGTAGCTGAACGACGGCGCCGGCGTCATACCGCGCATCGGTACCGGCTGCACCCAGCTGCCGTTCGGATTGCCCGGTTTCAGGCCCAGCTTCTTGAACTCCTGCTCCAGATACGCCACTGTCTTCGCCTCGCCGGGCGAACCGGGCGCGCGGCCCTCGAAGTCGTCGGAAGCCAGCACTTTGATATGGTCCAGCAAATCCTCGGCGGACACGGCGGCCAGCGCCTTGGCCGGCGCCTGCGCCAGGGTTGGAACGGCGGCCAGCGCCAAAGCGGAAAACAGCAACGGGCGTAACGTAGACATCGGAGTGGGCTCCACAAGGGCAAAAGCCGAGTTTCGCACAAAATGGCGTGGCCGGTAAATCCGCCCGCCGGAACCTCGCGGCAGCCGGCCTGGGCGCGGGCGGGAAACCACGGCTCGGTGTACTATCCCACTTGCTCCAACGACCATCCCCGCTGATAGAAGGTTTTCATGTCCCGTTTCGCCCGTCTTTTTGCCACGCTGTTGTCCCTGATCGCCGTGCTGTTGACCGGTCCCGCCCGCGCCCAGGACTTCCTCGATCCCGCGCTGGCGTTCAAGTTCTCCGCGCGCATGGTCGACGGTCACACGATCGCGGTCAACTTCCAGATCGCCGACGGTTACTACATGTACCGCGAACCGTTCAAGTTCAGCGCCGTCGGCGCCAAGCTCGGCACGCCTTTGATCCCGGCCGGCAAAATCCACTACGACGCCACATTCGAGAAGGATGTCGAAACCTACCGCCAGAACGTCACCATCACGATACCGGTCGACGTCGACGGCCCGTTCACCTTGCTGGTCAGCGGCCAGGGCTGCTCCGAAAAAGGCCTGTGCTACTCGCCGCAAGACTACAAGTCGCAATTGACCGGCAGCGGCTCGGTGCCGTTGCCTGCCGCGCCAGGCGCCAAGGGCGCGGCCACGCCCGCCGCCGCGAAACCGGCGGCCGCCGCCGCAGCAGCGGCGATAAGCGTCGCCACCCCGGTCGTCGGCGAAGGCAAACCGGCCGCCGTCAGCCCCGGCGTCAACATCTACACCATCCCCAAGCCGACCGCCGAGGACATCGTGCCGCCGGCGCCACCGGCAGTCGCCGTAGCGGCCGCGCCGGTCGGCGAATCGGGCCGGCTGGAAGCCGCGCTCAAGACCGGCAGCCTGCTGGTCATCCTGCCGCTGTTCGCCTTGCTCGGCCTGGGCTTGTCGTTCACGCCGTGCGTGCTGCCGATGGTGCCCATCCTGTCGTCGATCATCGTCGGCGAGGGCGACCGCAGCAACCGCAGCCGGGGCCTGCTGCTGTCGGTCACCTACGCGCTGGGCATGGCCATCGTCTACACGGCGCTGGGCGTGGCCGCCGGGCTGGCAGGCGAGGGCTTGTCCGCCGCGCTGCAAAACCCATGGGTTCTGGGCACCTTCGCCGTGCTGATGGCGATCCTGTCGCTGTCGATGTTCGGCTACTACGACCTGCAAGTGCCGGCCGCGCTGCAGTCCAAATTGAGCGGCGTCTCCAACCGCCAGTCGTCGGGCAAGCTGGCCGGCGTGTTCATCATGGGCGCGATCTCGGCCCTGATCGTCGGCCCGTGCGTGGCCGCGCCGCTGGCCGCCGCGCTGGTCTACATCAGCCAGACGCGCGACGTCGTCATCGGCGGCGCCGCGCTGTTCGCCATGGCGGTCGGCATGAGCGTGCCGCTGATCCTGGTCGGCGTCTCGGCCGGCGCCTTGCTGCCCAAGGCAGGCAAGTGGATGGATTCGGTCAAACGCTTCTTCGGCGTGCTGATGCTGGCAATGGCGTGGTGGCTGGTGTCGCCGGTGCTGCCGGCGGCCGTGCAGATGATGGGCTGGGCCGCGCTGCTGGTCGGTTACGGCATGTACCTGCTGCTCAACTCGGGCGCCTGGGGCGGCAAGACGGTGGGCGTGGTGGTCGCCGTGCTGGGGCTGACGCAGCTGGTCGGCGTGGTCAGCGGCGGACGCGATCCGCTGGCGCCGTTGGCGCACTTGACCGGCAACCAGCACACGCCGCTGGCGTTCCAGCGGATCAAGACGGTGGCGCAGCTGGACGCGGTGCTGGCGCAAACCGGCGGCAAGACCGCCATGCTCGATTTTTATGCGGATTGGTGTGTGTCGTGCAAGGAGATGGAGAAGCTGACCTTCGTCGACGCCAAGGTGCGCGACAAGCTCGCCAACACCGTGCTGCTGCAGGTGGACGTAACGGCCAACGACGCCGACGACAAGGCCATGCTGAAGCGGTTCGGTTTGTTCGGCCCGCCGGGGATCATCCTGTTCGACGGCAAGGGGCAGGAGATACCTGGCTCGCGCGTGATCGGGTATCAGAACGCCGGCCAGTTCCACAACTCACTGTCCCGCGCGTTTCCGTAAAATCGTCGCGGCGCGCGGTAACGCGTGGTTCCGCGCGGATCCACGTAGGGCGGATTAGCGAAGCGTAATCCGCCATGCATGCGTCTCGGCGGCGCATGCATTGGCGGATTACGGCGTTCCGCCTAATCCGCCCTACGTATCTCTAAATTAACCGTGATGGCGCCAGCCGCCGCGCTGGCCGTGGCCGCCGTGCTTGCCGCCCATCGCGCGGTCGTCGAACACCTTCTTTTGCTCCGGCGTCAGCTGTCCGTAGAACGCGGTCAGCGCCGTCAGGTGGGTTTCCATCTTGGCTTCGCGCTGCTTGGTCATTTCGATCATCTTGCTCAAACGCTCAGGCGACGACAGCTTGGCGAACTCGCCGCGCTGCGGACGCGGCCCGTCCGGCACCGCCGGCTTGATCGCCGCCTGATAGCTGGCCCAGGCCGATTCCTGCTGCGCCGTCAGCTTCAGCTGGTCATGCAGCCTGGCCTGGCGCTTGGCGTACATCTCCGACATCTTGGCGCGGCGCTGCTCCATGTTGGCGGTCTTGTCCGGGCTGGCGGCCGGCGCCGTGTCCTGGGCGTGCGCGGCGGCCATGCCCAGCACCGTAAAACCGATCAGTATGCTTTTGCGAAGTACGTTCATGGTCATCTCCTTTATCGATGAGTAGTTCAGTGATTCACGGTATCGCGGCGTTTTGTTGCCGCGCTTGAATCCATCTTCGCAGCCGAAGATTGCCATGACGTTTCCCGTGTCATAGTGTTTGTATCCAGATGTTTCGCGTTGTTATCCGGTGCGGATGCCACCGCCTGTCGCTGTCGGTCATATACAAGACGATACAATTGGTGATTGGTCAGGCGCGTCCGAACTAAGGATAATTAAGGCATGGAACCCACATCTACTATTCTCATCGTCGACGACGACCGCGACATCCGTACCCTGCTGGCCGACTATCTGGAATCGAACAGCTACCGCGCGCTGTGCGCCGCCGACGGCGTGGCCATGTGGAAGATGCTCGACGAAGCCAAGCCCGACCTGGTCGTGCTCGACCTCAACCTGCCCGGCGACGACGGCCTGACCCTGTGCCGCAAGCTGCGCGCGCAGTCGACCCTGCCGGTGATCATGCTGACCGCGCGCGGCGAGCCGCTCGACCGCATCCTCGGCCTCGAGATGGGCGCCGACGACTACCTGCCCAAGCCGTTCGAGCCGCGCGAGCTGCTGGCCCGCATCCGCAGCGTCCTGCGCCGCAGTAACGCCATGCCCAGCGGCAGCGGCGCCGACAAGGCGCAGCAGATGCGCTTTTCCAACTGGACGCTGGACCTGACCGCGCGCCACCTGCTCAACCCGGAGGGCATCGTCATCATGCTGTCGGGCGCCGAGTTCCGCCTGCTCAAGGTGTTCCTCGAACACCCCAACCGCGTGCTCAACCGCGACCAGCTGCTGAACCTGACGCAAGGCCGCGACGCCGACCCGTTCGACCGCTCGATCGACATCCAGATCAGCCGCCTGCGGCAAAAGCTGGGCGAGGACGCGCGCGTGCCGCAAATCATCAAGACCGTGCGCAACGGCGGCTACGTGCTGGCCGGCCAGGTCACCGTGGAGCCGCACCCTTGAAAGCCTTCCTCGGCTCGATGACCGGCCGGGTCTTCGCCGTCCTGCTGCTCGGCATCATCGCCTCGGCGGCGCTGACCCAGTGGCTGGCCGTCGGCGAGCGCACCCGCGCTTTCGAACGCTACCGCGACTTCCACGCGATGGAGCGCGCCGAACAGCTGATCTCGACCGCCGAGGCGCTCACCGAACCGTCGCGCCAGACCTATCTGCGCATGGCCACGCGCGGCACCATCCTGCTGCAGCGCCCCGAGGCGCCGCTGGCGCCGACCATCGGCCCGACCGAGTTCTCCACCCGCCTGCAGCACCGCCTCGGCAGCGGCATCGAGCTGGTGCCGCTGGCCGAACATCCGGCCGCCTGCTACCAGCCGCGCCAGAGCTACATCTTCGCGCCGTCGCAATGGGGCGGCGCCTGCGAGGCGATGTACGTGCGCCTGCGCGACGGCCAGATGCTCAAGCTGTCGATCCTGCCGCCGCCCGAAAAGCCGGCCACCGAGTACAGCGAGATGCTGGCGTTGCTGCCTTTCCTGTTCAGCGTCGCGGTGCTGGCCTACCTGGTCACGCGCATGACGATGCGTCCGCTCAAGCTGCTGGCGCAGGCCGCCAAGGACCTGGGCAACGACATCAACCATCCGCCCGTCGTGCTCAGCGGCGCGGCCGAGATCCGCCAGGCCAGCGCCGCCTTCAACGCCATGCAGGCGCGCATCCGCCAGCACATCATGCAGCGCACGCAAATGCTGGCGGCCATCACCCACGACCTGCAAACCCCGCTCACGCGCCTGCGCCTGCGGCTGGAAAAGGTCGACAACGCCGACCTGCAGCAGCGCCTGATCGACGACCTGTCGGCCATGCAGCAGATGGTCAAGGAAGGCCTGGACCTGGCGCGCAGCATGGATACCACCGAGACCATGCAGGCGCTCGACCTGGACTCGCTGCTCGACAGCGTCTGCAGCGACGCTACCGACAGCGGCCAGCCGGTCGAGCTGAACGGCAAGGCCGGCATGGCGCTGATGGGGCGGCCGCTGGCGATCCGCCGCTGCCTGGTCAACCTGATCGACAACGCCGTCAAGTACGGCCACCACGCCAACGTCACCGTCGAGCGCCTGGTGGGCGCGGCGCGCATCCGCATTCGCGACGGCGGCCCCGGCATCCCGGACGACCAGATGGCGCGCGTGTTCGAGCCGTTCTACCGCATCGAGACGTCGCGTTCGCGCGAGTCCGGCGGTACCGGCCTGGGCCTGACCATCGCCCGCAATATCGCCGAGCAGCACGGCGCCAACGTGGTGCTGGCCAACCATGCCGACGGCGGGCTGGAGGTCACCCTGGTCGTGCCCGAGTACTACGCCGTGCGCTGACCGCGCGGCGCTTTCACGTCACGCTTTAAAACGCCACAGAGTATCGAAGATGCGCAAGTTTTGGTCGCAAATCATGCGACAATGCTTCGCCTTCATGCTTCAAGGCAATAGTTAAGCACCCATTCAGCATCAATGTCAGCAGTAAATTCACCAGTAAAACCCTGGCTTAAAAAATGAAAAAATCTTCGGTAGCATATGTGGTGGGCGCCATCGCGATCCTTGGCGGCGGCGTTTGGTACGCGACGCACGGCGGCTCGGGCGCGGCCCAAGCCGGCGGCGCCCAGTCGAAGAGCGGCAACGGCCCGCAGGGGCCGACCACCGTCAGCGTCGTCGCGCCGACGCGCCAGGATGTCGCCGTCGTGCTGCAGGCGAACGGCACCGTCACGCCGGTCAGCACCGTCGACCTGCATCCGCAAACGACCAGCACCATCTCCAAGGTGCATATCAAGGAAGGGCAGTTCGTCAAATCCGGCGAGCTGATGTTCTCGCTCGACGACCGCAGCCAGCGCGCCAACGTGCAAAAGGCGCAGGCCCAAGTCGCGCGCGACCGCGCCACCCTGGCCGACGCCGAGCGCCAGTACCAGCGCGCGATGGATCTGCTGGAGCAGAAATTCGTCGCCCAGGGCGCCGTCGACACGCTCAAGAGCCAGGTCGATTCGGCCCGCGCGCTGCTCGAGGCCGACATCGCCGCCGCCCGCGCGGTCGGCGTCGACGCCAGCTACACGTCGATCCGCGCGCCGATGACGGGCCGGGTCGGCGCCATCAACGTCTATCCGGGCAGCCTGGTGCAGCTCGAGACGTCGCTCACCACCGTCACCCAGCTCGATCCGATCAACGTCGCCTTCACCCTGCCGGAGTCGGCGCTCGGTTCGCTGCTCGACGCCAAGCAGCGCGGCACGGTGCCCGTCAAGGTCACGCTGGGCGGCTCGGACAAGGAGATCAACGGCGCCCTGAGCTTCATCGACAACACGGTCGATCCGGTGGCCGGCGTCATCCGCGTCAAGGCGCAGTTCGACAACAAGGGTTCCAGCCTGTGGCCGGGCCAGTACGTCAACGCCCAGCTGGTCTCCCACGTGATAAAAGACGCGACGGTGATCCCGCAAAACGCTATCATCAGCAATACCCGCGGTACCTTCGTCTACGCGGTTGATAGTGACCAATCGGCCAAAGTGGTCAACATCAAGCGGCTGCACTCCTTTGGCGACAACGCCGCCGTGTCCGGATTGAGCGGCACCGAGAAAATCATCGTCGACGGCAAGCAAAACCTGCGGCCGGGCGGCAAGGTGCGGATCGCCGGTGCCGACAAGCCGGCCGACCCGACGGTCGACAACGCGAAACAGAAGGGCTAAGCGATGAACCTTTCCGAGTTGTGCATACGGCGCCCGGTGATGGTGGTGCTGCTGTCGCTGACCCTGGTGCTGGCGGGCGTGCTGTCGTACTTCTACATCCCGGTCGCCGCGCTGCCCAGCTATAACACGCCGGTCATCAACGTCTCGGCCGACCTGCCGGGCGCCTCGCCCGACACCATGGCCTCGTCGGTCGCGCTGCCGCTGGAAAAGCAGTTCTCCACCATCGCCGGCCTGTCGCTGATCACTTCCACCAACACCCTGGGCAACACCTCGCTGACCCTGGAGTTCGACCCCAGCGTCAACGTCAACGAGGCGGCGGTCGACGTCCAGGCGGCGCTGTTGCGCGCCCAGCGCCAGTTGCCGGTCGAGATGACCGACCTGCCGTCGTACCGCAAGGTCAACCCGGCCGACGCGCCGGTGCTGTTCATGACGATGACGTCGCCGTCGATGACCCTGGCCGAGCTCAACGACTACGCCGAGAACCTGATCGCGCCCAGCCTGTCGACCTTGCCCGGCGTGGCGCAGGTCACCGTCAACGGCCAGAAGCGCTTCGCGGTGCGGGTGCGCGCCAAGTCGGACCTGATGAACGCGCGCGACCTGACGCTCGATGAATTGCAGCAGGCGATCCGGTCGGCCAACGCCAACACGCCGCTGGGCATCCTGGACGGCCCCAGCCAGACCCTGACCATCCAGGGCAATGCCCAGCTGATGAAGGCGGCCGAATTCGCCGAGCTGATCGTCGCCACCCGCAACGGCGAGCCGGTGCGCCTGAAGGACGTCGCCACCGTCGAGGACAGCTTCCAGTCGGTCAAGACCGCCGGCAGCTACAACGGCGAGCGCTCGATCGTGCTGCTGGTGCAGCGCCAGCCGGACGCCAATACCGTGCAGGTGGTCGACGGCGTGCGCGCGCTGCTGCCGCGCTTCAAGAACCAGGTGCCGGAATCGATCAGCATCAACCTCGTCAACGACCGCTCGGTGTCGATCCGCGAAGCCATCCACGACGTCAACCTGACCCTGCTGCTGACGATCTTCCTGGTCGTCATGGTGATCTTCCTGTTCCTGCGCCGCGCCGCCGCCACCTTCATCCCGGCGATCACGATGCCGATCTCGCTGCTGGGCGCGCTGGCCTTGCTGTACGCCTTCGGTTACAGCCTCGACAACGTTTCGCTATTGGGCATCACCCTGGCCGTCGGCCTGGTGGTCGACGACGCCATCGTCGTGCTGGAAAACATCGTGCGCCATATCGAGATGGGCAAGAAGCCGCTGCAGGCCTCGCTGATCGGCGCCAAGGAGATGGGCTTCACGATTATTTCGATCTCGGTCTCGCTGGTGGCCGTGTTCATCCCGATCTTCTTCATGCCGGGCGTGATCGGTTTGATGTTCCATGAATTCGCCGTCGTCGTCGCGCTGTCGGTGCTGGTGTCGGCGGCGGTGTCGCTGATGCTGGTGCCGATGCTGGCCAGCCGCATGCTGCCGGCCGACACCATCGACCCAGAGCACGACAAGGGCAACTTCCTCGGCCGCTGGTTCGAGACCGGCTTCACCAAACTGCGCAATGGCTACGCCCGCACCCTGGACCTGGCGCTGCGCCACCGGCCGATCGTGCTGCTGGCCGCGCTGGGCACGTTCGCGCTGACGGCGGTGCTGTACATCACCATACCGAAGGGCTTCTTCCCCGAGGAGGACCTGGGCCAGATCCGCGTCAACACCGAGGCCTCCGAGGACATTTCGTCGGCCGCGCTGATGGCGCTGCAGGACCGCGTGGTGGCGGTGATCCGCGCCGACCCCAACGTGCAGGACGTGGTCTCTTTTGTGAGCGGCGGCAACGGCGGGCGCATGTTCCTGGTGCTTAAACCCCGCGGCGAACGGCAAAAGATGCCGCAGGTGCTCGACAGCCTGCGCAAGGCCACCAGGGCCGTGCCCGGCATCGCCGTGTATCTGAGCCCGGTGCAAAACCTGCAACTGGGAGGGCGCCCGTCCAAGAGCCGCTACCAGTACACCTTGCAATCGGTCAGCCCGGGCGCGCTCAACGACTGGGCCCAGAAATACCAGGACCAGATGCGCAACGATCCCGACTTCCGCGACGTCACCAGCGATTCGCAGAACAAGGGCTTGCAGGCGTCGCTCAGGATCGACCGCGACAAGGCCAACAACCTCGGCGTGGCGATCGGCGACATCCGCACCGCGCTGTATCTCGCCTTCGGCGAGCGCCAGGTGTCGACCATCTACTCGCCGGCCGCCAGCTACTACGTGATCCTGGAGGCGGCCGACGCCGACCGCCAGTTCGACAGCGCGCTGACCAGGATCTCGGTGCGCAACAAGACCGGCCAGCTGGTCAAGCTGTCGAGCATCGCCAGCGTCGAGCGCACCATCGGCCCGACCGCCGTCAACCACCAGGGCCAGCTGCAGGCGATCACGATCTCGTTCAACCTGGCGCCGGACGTGCCGCTGGGCAGGGCCACCGCCAAGATCGACCAGATGGGCGTGGACATGCGCCTGCCGCCGTCGATCATCACCAACTACGGCGGCGACGCGGCCGTGTTCCAGAGCTCGCAGGGCAGCCAGCTGATCCTGATCCTGGCCGCGCTGGGCGTCATCTATGTGCTGCTGGGCGTGCTGTATGAAAGCTATATCCACCCGCTGACCATCCTGGCCGGCCTGCCGTCGGCCGCCGTCGGCGCCTTGCTGACCTTGCGCCTGTTCAATCTTGACCTGACGATGATCGCCATCATCGGCATCCTGATGCTGATCGGTATCGTCAAGAAGAACGCCATCATGATGATCGACTTCGCGCTGCATGTGCAGCGCAACGAGGGCCGCACGCCGGCCGAGGCGATCCGCGAGGCCTGCATCCTGCGCTTCCGGCCGATCATGATGACCACGCTTGCCGCGCTGATGGGCGCGCTGCCGATCGCGCTGGGCCTGGGCGCCGGCGCCGAACTGCGCCAGCCGCTGGGCCTGGCCGTGGTGGGCGGCTTGATCTTCTCGCAAGTGATCACGCTGTACATCACGCCGGTCATTTATCTGTTCCTCGACAGGTACAGCGGCACCGGTCCGATGAGCGACGCCGAGCTGGCCGGCGAAGACGCCGCTGTCGTCGGCCAACCTGAAAGTGTGCACGCCGTACCACTGAAGGCCGTGAACATAGTCAAGCATTGACGGGTGACAAGTTAATTTGAGGGTCGTTTATTTATCATAGGCAAGTTGGCTATGAAAAAAGAGGCGATCGGAAATGAAACGCTACAGTGTCACCATCGTGGGCATGGGGCCGCGCGGGCTCAGCGTGCTCGAACGCCTCGCGGCGATCGCCGGCAGCCGCCAGCTGCTGCTCGACATCGTGTTGATCGAACCTGGCGAATGCGGTCCCGGCGTCCACACCACGCGCCAGCCGCAGCACCTGCTGATCAACACGGTGGCCAGCCAGGTCACCATGTTCCCCGCGCTCGGCGCGGTGCAGCACGCGCCGCTGTGCGCCACGCCGTCGCTGACGTCGTGGGCGCGCCAGAGCGGCTACCGCCGCTTCGGCGACAGCTATCACAGGATCGCCGGCGCCGGCGACGGCATCACCGAGGCCGACTACCTGCCGCGCAGCATGCTGGGCGAATACCTGGCCTGGGCCTACCAGCAGGTGGCCGCCGCCTTGCCGGGCTGCGTCACGCTCACGCACCACCGCCTGCGCGCCAACGACCTGTGGCAGCAGCAGGACGGCCGCACCGCCATCGAGCTCGAAAGCGGCTTCATCGTCCATAGCGATTTCGTCTTCCTGACCACCGGCCACGGCCGCAACCTGCCCAGCGATCTGGATGCCTGGCTGGCCAAGTTCGCGCAGGACCACGCGCGTTACAACAGCCGCCTGGCGTTCGTGCGCCACGTCTATCCGCTCGACAAGCTGGCGCGGATCGGTCCCGAGGCGCGCGTGGCGATCCAGGGCCTTGGCCTGAGCGCGCACGATGTGATCGCCGAGCTCACGGTCGGGCGCGGCGGCGCCTTCGTCCGCCAGCTGAACGGGCAGCCGAACGGGCAGGGAGGGCCGGGCGTGCTGCGCTATCAGCGCTCCGGGCGCGAACCGAAACTGACCTTGTGCTCCCGCAACTGCCTGCCCTACGCCGCGCGCGGCATCAACCAGAAGGGGCTAGACGGGCGCCACCAGCCGCATTACTTCACCCAGGACGCGGTCGAGGCGCTGCGGCGCATGGCGCTGGCCACGCGCGGCAGCCGCCAGCTCGATTTCGACCGCGAGCTGCTGCCGCTGCTCAAGCGCGAAATGGCCTGGGTCTACCGCAACACCCTGGCGCGCACCGCCGCGCTGCCGGCCAACAATGTCCGCGTCGGCGCCGCCACCGAACACGCGGCCTCGCCGGGGGGCGCCCTGGTGCCGGACCCGCTGACCTTCGTGCCGGACGCCGACGACGAGGCGGTGATCGACGCGCTGCTGTTTCCGCTGCGCGAGCGCCAGTTCGCCAACCTCGACGAATTCCGCAGCTTCTTCACCGATTGGCTGCAAGCCGATCTGCGGGAGGCGCGGCTGGGCAATATCGACAGTCCGACCAAGGCCGCCACCGACGTGCTGCGCGACGTGCGCGCCACCTTGCAAGCCGCCATCGAGCACGGCGGCCTCACGCCGGCCTCGCACCGCAAGTTCCTCAACGTCTACCATCCGGCCATCAACCGCGCGGCCTTCGGCCCGCCGCTGCGCCGTAACGAGGAGCTGCTGGCGCTGCTCGACGCCGGTGTCATCGATATCATTTCGGGACCCAACAGCGTGGTCGAGATCGACGAGAACGATTCCACCTATGTGCTGAGCACGAAGTTTGCCAACGGCACCGAGCAGCGGCCGATCGACGTGCTCGTCGTGGCCCGGCTGGACGCCTTTTTCCCCGAAACGGACGAGTCCTTACTGATCCGTAATGTGTTAAAACGCGGCCTGGTCCGGCCTTATTACAACGGCGTGTTCCACCCCGGCGGCATCGAGATCGACGAGGCCAGCCAGCCGCTCAACGTCCAGGGCGAACCGGCGCGCAACATCTGGGCGCTCGGCTATCCGGTCGAGGGTTGTCATTACTACACCCATGCCCTGCCGCGCCCGATGCTGCGTTCGCGCCAGGTGCTGGACGCCGACCGTTGCGTGACGGCCATGTTCGCGCAAATGGCCGATTACCCCCGCCGCAACCCCGGCCATCGGCCCGCCGCGCAGGTCCCAGTTACGGCGTCCGTCCCGGCGAACGACACCCCACATGTCATTTTGTAAAGGCCTGGATACATACGGTAACACCCGTCAAGACGTGAAAATTGTAAAGTGGAACCTTGGGATACGCGCACCGATTTGAACGGCGCGGTATGATGGTCCTGAACAGATGTTTCCAAACCATCGGGACTCTGGCACTATGGCCGCATTTTCACGCACAAGGTTTGGTATCTTGCACCACGACTCCCATATACTTTCCGCAACCGGATATTGCGAAACCTGCGGGCAACCCCTGCCGCAGGCGGGGGAGCCGACCGCCACGTGGGACCGCAAGGCCAGGAGCAACCGCATCGGCATCGGCATCTCGATCGGCCTGCACCTGCTGGCCGTGCTGTATTACCTCATCGCGCCCGCGCCGGAAAAGACCAAGACCTCGGCGCCGCCCAAGGGTGGCGAGATGGTCTACATCCAGCCGCTGCCGATCACGCCGACCAAGCCGACGCCGAAACCAACGCCCAAGCCCAAGACCGAGGTGGCCAAGGCCAGCAAGCCGCCGCCGCCGCGCAAGCAAAGTGTCGCGCGCGAGACGCCGGCCGCCGTCAAGCCCAAGCTGGAAACCTATGTGCCGCCGGTGCAGGCGACGATGACGCCGCCGCCCGAGGCGGACATGTCGGAAATGATCGCCAAGCGCCGCGCCGCGCGCGAAGCCAACAATCCGCAACCGGCCGCGCCGGCGCCGGAGGAGAGCGCCAACGACCGCGCGCTGCGCATCGCCAAGGCCAACATCGCCGGCGCCCAGGGCCGCTCCAGCGGCGTGGACAAGGACGACACGGGCGGCGTGTTCTCGGTCGACAAGCGCTCCAACAGCGCCGACGTGAAATTCCGTGGCTGGAACACCAACTTCAAACGCAACTGGCTGCAGCAGATCCACGTCGAGCAGGGTAGCGAGCGCGACATCGAAACGGCCGTGGTCAAGGAAATGATCAAGATCATCCGCAAGGAAAAACCGGGCGATTTCGAATGGGAATCGCGCCGCCTGGGCAAAACCGTCCACATGAGCGCGCGCAAGGAAGACGAGAAGGAACTGACCGCCTTCCTGCTCAAAGAGATGTTCCCCGAATACCGGCCGTAGGGCGATGGCGGCAAACCGCCGTCCATCCCCCGAATCCTGCCGCCCATCGCACCATCCTGATAAGTTTGCAACTTTACCTTATAGTAAGGTTGCCACGGACCCCGTCCGTCCCTTATCCGGAGAATGCGTTCCATGCTATCGATCAAACAGCTGAGCAAGACCTACGCCAACGGCGTCAAAGCGATCAACAACGTCAGCCTGGACATTCCCAACGGCATGTTCGGCCTGCTCGGCCCCAACGGCGCCGGCAAGTCCTCGCTGATGCGCACCATCGCCACCTTGCAAGATCCCGATAGCGGCAGCATCGATTTCAACGGCCTCGACGTGCTGGCCCAGCCCGAGGCGCTGCGCCGCCAGCTCGGCTACCTGCCGCAGGACTTCGGCGTCTACCCGAAAGTCAGCGCCGAGACCCTGCTCAACCACTTCGCCGTCCTCAAGGGCCTGACGGCGCGCGGCGAGCGCAAGGAGGCCGTCGAGGCGCTGCTGCAGCAGACCAACCTGTGGGAAGCGCGCAAGCGCAACCTCGGCACCTACTCGGGCGGCATGCGCCAGCGCTTCGGCATCGCCCAGGCGCTGCTCGGCTCGCCGCGTCTGGTGATAGTCGACGAACCGACCGCCGGCCTCGACCCGGACGAGCGCAACCGCTTCCTCAACCTGCTGGCCAAGATCGGCGAGCAGGTGGTGGTGATCCTGTCGACCCACATCGTGGCCGACGTCACCGACCTGTGCCCGCGCATGGCCATCATCGTCAAGGGCGAGGTGCTCAGCCAGGGCGAGCCGCTGGCCGCCATCGACACCATCAAGAGCAAGGTCTGGCGCCGCAGCGTCAGCGCCGAAGCGCTGCCGGAATACCAGCAGCGCTTCAACGTGCTGCACACGCGCCTGGTCGGCGGCAAGCCGCAGATCAACGTCTACGCCGACAGCCAGCCGGACGACGGCTTCATCGCCGTCGAACCGGACCTGGAGGACGTCTACTTCCTTCACGTGCGCAACGCCGCGCGCGCCGCCACGTCGCCAGTGGTTTAAGGGAGCGCCGCCATGTTGCTTGAATTCTTCAAATTCGACCTGCGTTACCAGTTGCGCCAGCCGCTGCTGTGGGTCAGCGGCCTGATCCTCGGCCTGATGGCCTTCGGCGCCACCACCAGCGACGCCATCCAGGTCGGCGGCGCCATCGGCAACGTCCACCGCAACGCGCCGACAGTCGTGGCGCAGATCATGGGCACGTTCACGGTGATCTCGATGTTCATCGTCACCATCTTCATCGCCGGCACCGTGCTGCGCGACAGCGAGGTCGGCATCTCCGACATGCTGTTCGCCACGCCGATGCGCAAGTACCAATACCTGCTAGGCCGCTTCAGCGCCGGCCTGGTGGCCTGCCTGGCGATCTTCGTGCTGATCGCCATCGGCATGCTGCTCGGTCCGTTGATGCCGTGGGTGGACGAGGCCCGCGTCGGCCCGCTGCCGGGCGCGGCCTACCTGTGGAGCTTCGCCTTCTTCGTCATTCCCAACCTGCTGTTCGTCGGCGCGCTGCTAATGCTGCTGGCAGCCACCACCCGTTCGATGATGCTGGTCTACGTCGGCGTCCTGGGCTTCTTCGTGCTGTGGGCCGTCGCCGGCGCCTTTACGCGCGACATCAACAACGAATGGATCGCCGTGCTGGTCGACCCGTTCGGCGTGCGTGCCTTCGGCCGCGCCACCCGCTACTTCTCGGCCGCCGAGGCCAACGCCGGCCTGCCGCCGTTTACCGGTTACCTGCTGGCCAACCGCCTGCTGTGGCTGGGCGTCGCGGCGGTCTTCTTCATCGCCACCCTGATCTTGTTCAAGCCGCAACGGGTCGGCACCGGGCGCCGCGTGTTCGGCAAAGCCAAGCCGGTTGCCGTGGCCCCGCCGGCGCCGCCGGCCGCCGTGCTGCCGCGTATTGCGCCGCGCTTCCGGGCTTCCACCGGCTGGATCCAGTGCTGGCACATCCTCGCCTTCGACGCCAGGGCCGTGTTCAAGAGCGTGCCCTTCCTGGTGATGCTGCTGTTCGGCGTCCTTAACTTCATCGGCGCCGCCACCCAGGCCGACAGCATGTTGGGCACCGACGTCTACCCGGTCACGCACCTGATGCTGCAGACCTTGAGCGGCACCTTCAACTTCATGCTGATCATCGTGGTGACCTTCTACGCCGGCGAACTGATCTTCAAGGAGCGCCAGGCCAGGATCGCCGACGTCGGCGACGCCCTGCCGGTGCCCGACTGGGCGCCGCTGGTCGCCAAATGCGTCGCGCTGGTGGGCGTCATCTTCGGCTTCCTCATTGCCGGCGCGGTGGCGGCGGCCGGTTTCCAGCTGTTCAAGGGCGGCGCGCCGATCGAGGTCGGCCTGTACATCAAGGGCGTGCTGCTGGAATCGGCCTTCTTCGTGCTGATGGGGCTGTTCGCGCTGGCATTGCAAGTGCTCACCAATAACAAGTTCATCGGCTACCTGCTGGTGATCCTGCTGATGGTGTCGCAGATCGTGCTGGGCGTGATGCACTTCAACCACAACCTGTACAACTTCGCCTCGCTGCCGGGCCTGCGCTATTCGGACATGAACGGTTACGGCCATTTCCTCAAGGGCTGGTCGTGGTACGCCTTGTACTGGAGCCTGTTCACGGTGTCGGCGCTGATCCTGGCGCAGGCGTTCTGGGTGCGCGGCCTGGCGCGGCCGTGGCGCGCCCGCGTGCGCCTGGCCGGTGCGCGGCTGAAGAGCGGCGCCGGCCTGGCGCTGGCGCTCAGCGTAGCCGGTTTCATCGGCACCGGCGCCTGGATCTTCTACAACACCAACGTGCTCAACAAGTATGTGCCGTCGGACCTCGCCATGGACCGCCAGGCCGACTGCGAGAAGAACTACCGCAAGTACAAGGATTTGCCGCAGCCGCGCATCACCGACGTGCGCGCCGACGTCGACATCTATCCGGACGAGCGCCGCGTGGCGATCCGTGGCCGCTATCTGCTGGAAAACAAAACCGGCCTGCCGCTGACGGAACTGCGCCTGCAGGTCAATCCGGACGTCGAAACCCGCTATGCCAACCTGCCGCCGCACCAGGTCGTGCTGGACGACAAGATCGCCGGCTTCAAGGTCATCAAGCTGGCGCAGCCGATCGCGCCGGGCGCGCGGCTCGACCTCGGCTTCACCGTCGATGTCCGCCATGAAGGCTTCACCAACAGCGGCGCGGCCGACAGCGTCAACCTGAACGGCACCTTCTTCAACAACTCCGAGTACTTCCCGCACTTCGGCTACCGCGACGATGTCGAGCTCAAGGACCGCAACGAGCGCCGCAAGCGCGGCCTGGGCGAACCGCAGCGCATGGCCAAGCTGGAGGACGAGAAGGCGCGCGCCAACACCGCCTTCGGCGGCGAGGCCGACTGGATCAATTTCGAGACCACGGTCTCGACCAGCGGCGACCAGATCGCCATCGCCCCGGGCTATCTGCAAAAGACCTGGGAGCAGGGCGGACGCCGCTATTTCCACTACAAGATGGACCGGCCGATGGCCAACTTCTTTGCCTACCTGTCGGCGCGCTGGACCGTCAAGAAGGGCGAATGGCGCGGCCTGCCGATCGAGGTCTATTACGACAGCAAGCACGCCTACAACGTCGACCGCATGATCACGTCGACGCAAAAGTCGCTCGACTATTTCGATGCCAATTTCACGCCGTACCAGCACAAGCAGGTGCGCATCCTCGAGTTCCCGAACTACCAGGGCTTCGCGCAATCGTTCGCCAACACCATTCCGTATTCGGAATCGCTCGGCTTCATCGCCGACCTGCGCGACAAGGACGACATCGACTACGTCTACTACGTGACCGCGCATGAGGTGGCGCACCAGTGGTGGGGCCACCAGGTGATCGGCGCCAACGTCCAGGGCTCGACCATGCTGATCGAATCGCTGGCGCAATACTCGGCGCTGATGGTGATGGAAAAGGAATACGGCCGCGACAAGCTGCGCCGCTTCCTGCGCTTCGAACTGGACAGCTACTTGCGCGACCGTGGCGGCGAGCTGATCGAAGAGCAGCCCTTGTTCCGCGTGGAGAACCAGCAATACATCCACTACCGCAAGGGCAGCCTGGTGTTCTACCGCCTGCGCGACGAGATCGGTGAGGCGGCACTGAACCGCGCGCTCAAGCGCTTCCTGCAGGACAAGGGATACCAGGAGGCGCCGTACACCACCAGCCGCGAGTTGCTGGCCTACATACGCGCCGAAGCGCCGCGGGACAAGCAAGCGCTGATCACCGACCTGTTCGAGAAGATCGTCTTCTACGACAACCGCGTGACGGACGCCAAGGCGAAGAAACGCGCCGACGGCCAGTGGGACGTGACAATGACCTTGCACCTGGCCAAGATGGAAGCGGACGGCAAGGGCAAGGAAACGCCGCGCGCCTACGACGAGCCGGTCGAGATCGCCATCTTCGCCCGCGCGCCGGGTGCCAAGGAAAGCGAGGAACGCGTGCTGTTCACCGAGAAACGGCTACTGGTGGGCAGCGAGCCGGTGGTCACGGTCACGGTCAAGGAGCAGCCGTTCGACGTCGGCGTCGACCCGTACAACAAGATGATCGACCGCGTCTCGCGTGACAACCGCAAAGAGGTTGTGATCGAGTAACTGCGATCACTCCGGGGTCAGGTCCTCCATTGCTACAGGGGCTCATGCGTCAATGGAGGACCTGACCCCGGATCGCCGGGTTTAAGCGGCCAGGACGGGGTGCCGGGGATGGTAGCAGGCGTCGTTGGCGCAGGCGCCGGCGCGCAGCCGCGGCAATGGCGAGGCGATCACCGACACCGGTTGTTCGTCGCCGAGCAATGTCACCATCGCCGGCACGTCGCGGCCGTTGATTGCCGCCTGGAAGCGGCGTATCAACTCGCGGCATAGCTTCTCGCTGGCGGGCGCTTCCGCACCGTCTTCCCGCAGCCGTCGTCTTGCGCGCGCCAGGTATTGGCGCGCGTTCACCGTCGTCGTGCCGAGCGCGGCCGCGATGTCGGCATGTTCGCATTCCAACACTTCATGCAGCACCAGCGCCAGGCGTTCGGACGCCGACAGGCGTGCCAGCAAACGGGCCAGCGCCTCGCCCAGTTCGGCGCGCCGCAGCAAGACATCCTCCGGCGGCGCCGGCGCCACCTCGGGCGCCAGCTCCATCGCGTGGCGCGCCGCCGCCAGGTCCCGCGCGCGCTTGCGCAGGCGGTCGATCGACTGGTGTTGCACGACGGTGGTCAGCCACGCCGCCGGAGTCGCCAGCGCCGCCTGTTCGACGTCTTGCCACTTGAGAAAACAATCCTGCACGACGTCCTCGGCTTCCGCTTCGCTACCAACGATGCGGCGGCTGATCGCTTTCAGGCGCGGGCGCAGCGTTTCGAACAGGGCGCCGTCGGTGTCGGTAATGGGGGGCATCGGAAATCTCCTGTGGTGGGGCGGGTGCGACATGACGCCTGGCGCGGCCCGGATGTGACAGACCAACTATATATTTTTTTCCCGTCACGCGGCGCGGTGGCGCGGGCGTCAAGCGGACAGTAATCAACCTGGTGATTACTTCAAACGTGAAAGGACGATCATGATTGCGACTTCCCCCCTGGCGCTCGGCCTGGTGCCGACCGTCGTTGAGCAAACGGGACGCGGCGAGCGCGCCTTCGACATTTACTCGCGCCTGTTGAAGGAGCGCGTGATTTTTCTGGTCGGCGAGGTGACGGAGCAATCGGCCAACCTGATCGTCGCGCAGTTGCTGTTCCTGGAATCGGAGGACCCCAACAAGGATATTTCGCTGTACATCAATTCGCCCGGCGGCTCGGTGTACGCCGGCTTGGCCGTCTACGACACCATGCAGTTCATCAAGCCGGACGTGTCCACCTTGTGCACGGGTTTCGCCGCCAGCATGGGCTCGTTCCTGCTGGCGGCCGGCGCAATCGGCAAACGTTACGCGCTGCCCAATGCCCGCATCATGATTCATCAGCCGCATGGCGGATCGCAGGGGGTGGCGTCCGACATCGAAATCCAGGCGCGCGAGGTGCTGTACCTGCGCCACCGCCTCAACACCCTCTATGCCGAACGTACTGGACAGACACTGGAACGGATCGAAAAGGATTCGGACCGCGACCATTTCATGTCGGCCGCCCAAGGCGCGGAATACGGCCTGATCGACCGCGTGCTGGCGACGCGCGACGTCGACTGAACCGTCGAATAACAGCCAAGCGGCCGCTACTGCCGGGCCCGTGTAGCAATGGAGGACCTGACCCCGGAGGTTGCAAAAAATAACAAGCTAAAATAACAAGTTAAGTAATTGACAAACAATCTCGGCGCCGGGATACTTCCCGGCATGATCGAGCTCAGTAATATTCGCAAGACCTACCGCCAGGGCGGTAACGAGATCCACGCGCTGGACGGCATCGACTTGCGGGTGGCGCCCGGCGAGTTTGTCGCCATCATGGGGCCGTCCGGTTCGGGCAAGTCGACCTTGCTCAATGTGCTTGGCGCGCTGGACCGTCCGGACACTGGCCGCTATCGTCTGGCCCAGGACGAGATCAGCGCCCTCGACGACGACGCCGCCTCCGATGTGCGCAACCGCCGCATCGGCTTCGTGTTCCAGTCCTTCCATCTGCTGCCGCGCCTGACCGTGCTCGAAAACGTGCTGCTGCCGCAGCGCTACGCCCGCCACGCCGACACCGGCGCCGCCGAGCGCGCCGTCGCGCTGCTCGAGCGCATCGGCCTGGGACAGCGCATCGGCCACTTGCCGGGCCAGTTGTCGGGCGGCCAGTTGCAGCGCGCCGCCATCGCCCGCGCCCTGTTGAACCAGCCGGCCCTGCTGCTGGCCGACGAGCCGACCGGCAACCTCGATTCGCGCAGCGCGGCCGACGTGCTCGATCTGCTGCGCGAATTGCACGCCGGCGGCCAGACGCTGGTGCTGGTCACCCACGATCCGGCCATCGCCGCCGGCGCGCAGCGCACCATCCATTTGCGCGACGGCCGCATCGCCGAAGGCGGGCCGTGAGGCGCGCCACCGTGGCGCTGCCGGCCGCCGCGGTGCTGGCGCTGGCCGTCGCCGCCGCGCTGGGGCTGGATCTCGGCCCGGCCGGGGCCGGCCCTGCCGTCGCTTCCGCGCCCGCCACGGGCAAGACCGGTACCGCCGGGAAGCCTGAAGCCGCTTCGGCCATCGCCGCCGCCGCGCCACGCCCGGTGCTGCTGACCGGCGAAGTGGAGGCGCTGGACTCGCAAACCATCACCGTGCCGCCATCGAACTCGGCGCCGCTGACCCTGCGCAATTTCGTTGCCGAGGGCACGCACGTCAAAGCCGGCGACGTGGTGCTGCGCATCGAGACCGGCGGCGCCGCCAACATCGACCGGCTCGAAACCGAGCTGGAACAGGCACGCGCGCGCGCGGAAAAGGAAACCGCCACCCTGGAAGTGGCCGCCGTCGAGGCCGAGAAGGCGTTGGTCACCGCGCAGGCCGCGCTGGCCAAGGCCAAGGTCGAGGCGGCGCTGCCCAAGACGCAGATCTCGGTGCTGGACTACGACCGCCACCAGGCCGCGTTCGGCAACGCCACGCGCGACCTGGCGATCAAGCGCGATGCCGACGTCAGCGCGCGCGAGGCGGTCGGCCGGCGCCGCGAGGACGGCCAGCTGGAAGTCAAGAAGCTGCAGATCAACCTGGCGTTCCAGATCGCCCAGCTGGCGCAATCGGAAGTGCGCGCCAAGCGCGACGGCGTGGTCGTGCACGGCTACAGCCCGTGGTTGGGCCAGCGCTTCGAGGAGGGCTCGTCGGCCTGGCCGGGCAACGCCGCCGGCGTGGTGCTGGGCAACGGCGAGATGGCCGTCACCGCCTGGGCGCTGGAAGCCGACCGGCCCTACCTGTCCGAGGGACAGTCGGTGAGCCTGCGCTTCGACGCCTTGCCGGCCACCGCCACCGCCGCCGTCACCGGCAAGATCAAGTCCATCACCAGCGCGCCGGAAGCGCGCGCGAGCTGGGGGCTGGGCCGCTACTTCCGCATCAAGATCGCGCTGCCCGACGGGCACGGCCTGCCGCTGGTGGCGGGCATGAGCGCCCTGGTCGAACCGCGCGCGGCCAAGGCTCCGCCGCCGGCGCCCGCGCCCGGGGACGAGGCGCTCACCGTCGAGGGCGAGATCGCCTCGCGCGGCGCGCTGCCGGTGTCGCCGCCGAGCATACCGCACGTCTGGCAGTACAAGCTGGCGCAGATCGCGCCCGAAGGCACCATGGTCGAGGCCGGGCAGCAGATCGCGCAGTTCGAATCGAACGACGTCACCACCCGGCTGATCACGCAGCAGGGCACGCTCAATGAAAAGCTGCGCGCGCTCGACAAGCTCAAGCTCGACCAGACCGAGGCCGACCGCGCGGGCGAACTGGCCGTGGCGGAGGCGCAAAGCAACGCCGACAAGGCCGAGCGCAAGGCCACCATGCCGAAGGAACTGATACGGCGCGTCGACTACGACAAGCTGGTGATCGAGCGGGGCGAGAAAAACCAGCTGGCCAAGCTGGCGGTGACCCAGCATCGGGCGCAGATGCGCGCCCGCCAGGCCGAGCGCGCCGGCCTGCAGGCCGAGATCGCGCAGCAGCAGACGCAGATCGCCGCGCTGGCCAAGGGCCAGGCCGCGCTGAAGGTGGTGGCGCCGCGCAGGGGACTGGTGGTCTACCGCACCGGGTTCGACGGCCAGAAATTCAGCGCTGGCAGCCAGGTCTGGATGGGGCTGACGGTGGCCACGCTGGCCGATCCGGACAAGTTGTACATCGCCGCCAACGTGCCCGAGGCGCAGTCGTCGCGGGTGCGCGTGGGGCAGGCGGCGCGCGTGACGGTACCGGGCAGCAACCAGACGCTGAACGCGCGCGTGGTCGGGCTCGGTCGTGCCTTCCACGGCAAATCGACCGCGCAGCCGACCATCGTGCGCGATGTCGAATTGCAGTTCGACGGCGGCACCAACGGCCTTAAGCCGGGCGCGGCGGTGCAGGCGGTGCTGGTCGCCGACGCCGCCCGTTCAGCGGAGAAAAAACAATGAGCGACACCCGCAAGCCGCTGGCAATAACATTGGCGCTGGCTGTTTCGTTGAGCATCGCATTGAGCGTTTTCTTGGCCGGCTGCGGCGGCGACGTGGCGTCATCCGGCGCCGCCGCCGAGACGCTGTCGCCGCGTCCATGGCTGGAAACCCTGGCCGTCGATGGCGAGATCAAGGCCGCCGCCAGCACGCCGCTCAACGTGCCCGGCAACAACTGGAGCCAGCGCATCCTGGTCGACATGGTGGCCGACGGCAGCAGCGTGGAAAAGGGCCAAGTCGTGGCGCGCTTCGACTCGCCGCAATCGCGCATGGAGCTGTCGCAGGCCGAGCTGGAACTGTTGCGCAAGACGTTGGCCGAGCAGACCAGCGCGAGCGCCGCCAGCGTCGAGCGCGACAAACTGGCCGGCGACCGCGCCAAGGTCGAGGACGACCTGGGCCTGAGCCGGCGCTACGCCAATGTCGACCTGAGCATCTTTCCCCGCAACGACATACTGGACGCCTTGGCCGATGTCGGCTTCCTGACCACCAAGCGCACCTACCTGGATTGGAAGGGCGGCCAGGCGCAGGCGCGTACGGCCGCGCAGGACGCGGTGCTGCATTCGCAGCGCGACAGCGTGGTGCGGACAGCAGCCCAACAGCGCGACAGCCTGGCCGCGCTGGAACTGGTGGCGCCGCACGACGGCGTGTTCCTGCTGACGGCCAAGTGGGACGGCACCAAGGCGGAGATCGGCTCGACCCAGGTGGCGAGCCAGGAGTTCGGCTCGCTGCCCGACCTGAACCAGCTGGTCGCCCATTTCAGCGTGGCCGAGGGCCAGGTCTTCGGCCTGAAGACCGGCTTGCCGGTACGGGTGCGCCTGGCCGGCACCGGCACCGAGCTCGTCCTCAAGGTCACGCGCGTCGGCAGCAACGCCAGCACCACGTCGCAGGAGTCGCCCGTCAAGTACAGCGACTTCGACGCGGCCATCGACACCGCCACCGCCCGCAAGCTCGGCCTCAAGCCCGGCCAGGCCTTGCGCGGCACGGTGGAGCTCGTCGCGCAGCCGGCCGCGCTGACGGTGCCCAACATCGCGCTGGTGCAGGACGGCGCCGGCTACGTCGTCTACACGGAAGAGGGCGGCAAACAGACGCGCCGCAAGGTCGAGCTGGGACAACGCGGCCCGGTGCGCAGCGAATTGAAAAGCGGCGTCGCCGCCGGCGCGCGCATCGTGCTGCTGCCGCCGGCGCCGACGGAGAAATCATGAACCTGGCATTGATACGGGAAGCGGTCACCGAGCTGCATCGCCGCAAGCTGCGCACCGGGCTGACGTTGCTGGGCATGGTGTTCGGCGTGGCCGCCATCGTCGCCATGCTGGCCGTGGGCGAGGGCAGCAAGCGCGAGGCGCTGCGCCTGGTGGCCGAGCTGGGGCTGGACAACGTGCTCATCGAGAGCAAGGCCATCGACCCCGAGCAGCTCAAGGATATCCGCACCCGCTCGCTGGGACTGTCGGCCGCCGACGGCGCGGCGGCCTTGTCGGTGGTGCCGGGCGCGGTATCGGTGTCGATGAAAAAGGAAATCAAGGTCGACCAGCTGGTGCTGGGCCAGCGCGTGGTGCCGGCGCGCGCCTACGCCGTCTCGCCGGCCTACGCCGAGCACGGCGGCCTGCGTTTGGCCACCGGCCGCTGGCTGGCGCCGGCCGACGGCGCGACCCTGGCGCCGGTGTGCGTGCTCGGCGCCCGCCTTGCCCGCACCTTGTTCGGCAATGAACCGGCGCTCGGCCGCCACCTCAAGCTCAACCACGTGTGGCTGGAGGTGGTGGGCGTGCTGGAGGACCGCGCGCAAAGCAAGTCCGACTTCGAAGGCGTCAAGCTGGGGCTGGACGACGAGCGTCTGTTCGTGGCGTGGGAGACGGGCAGGGCGCGCTTCAACTTCAAGCGCATCGAGGACGAGGTCGACGGCATCAGCGTGCGGCTCGACGGCAAGGTCGCGCCAGACCAGGCCGCGCGCGTGCTGCAGGCGCTGATCGCCAAGCGCCACGGCGGCGCCGACGACACCAACCTGATCGTGCCGATGGGCCTGTATCGCCAGAACCAGCAGACGCAGCGGATCTTCGCCATCGTCATGAGTTCGATCGCGGCGGTATCGTTGCTGGTCGGCGGCATCGGCATCATGAACATCATGCTGGCCAACGTGCTGGAGCGGCGTCGCGAGGTGGGCCTGAAGCGGGCGCTGGGCGCGCGCCGGCGCGACGTGGTCGAGCAGTTCCTGGCCGAGGCGCTGGTGATCGCCGTCAGCGGCGCGTTGCTGGGTGTGCTGCTGGGCGCGGTCGCGGCCTACAGCATCGCCGCGCTGGCCGGCTGGTCGGTGGCATGGTCGCCGTTCAGCCTGATCGCTGCCGTACTGCTGTGCGTAGCGGTGGGCCTCGCGTTCGGCGTCTTCCCCGCGCGCCAGGCGGCCGCGCTCGACCCGATCGCCGCCCTGCGCAGCGACGGCTAAAACACCGGGGTCAGGTCCGACATTCGGACATTTTGGAACTTTCCCTCCGTTCGAAAGTTCCAAATTTTCGTCTTTTGTCCGAATGTCGGACCTGACCCCCGGCTGTTACGCTGCGCGCTGGCGGCGCCGCGCGGCGAAGCTCAACGACAGTGCAGAGACCAGGAAGTAAAACGCGCCAAAGCCCGCGTAGCCGGCAACTGTGGCGATGGATGGCTCCGCCGGCAACTGGGCCTGGGCGATGAAGAACGCGCCGGCAAGCGCCGATTGCGCGCCGCTCAGTATCATCGCCCACTGCGCGCCGTGAGCCTTCCAACGGCGCAGCGCGGTACCGAGTTGCAGCAACCCCGACAGGATGGCCCAGGCACCGAATACGCCCAAGACGCGGTGCATATCCGGCAGACTGACAGCGAGCGCCAACGCGACGGCCAGGCTGACGAGGACGTTGATCAACTGAGTGCGGTTGCGCGCCAGCCCGCCGCTGCGTTTGCTGTCAATGAAGTTGGCCAGCGCGTCCCAGGCCGGATAGCCGATCAGCAGCAGGGCGCTGGCGGCGGCCGAACTTTTGCCGATCGTTATCGCCGCAATAAGCCACAGCGCCGAAAAAGCCGCGCGCACATAATAGTAGCGGTTGAGCCAATTTTCCTGCTCGGCCGGGGTTTCGATATTCGCTTGCTGGGACATAATATTTTCCATTCATGTGCTACCTACTAGTTGGTAGGTATTAGGGTTAAAAAAAGCCGAGTCCGAAGCACGTGTGACACCTGCGGGATCGATGGAACTAAGGTTGTGATAAGTACCGCGACAACTGGGCGCTGGCGATAGTGCCGAACATCGAGCCGTCGCCATAGGCGCGCGCCGACAGCATCGCGCCGTGCACCGTGGCCATGAAGATTTCCGCCTCCACCTGCGGCGTGTAGGCCGATTGGATCGTTCCTTGCCGCATTCCCTCCGCGAGCACGGAGGCTAGCCAATCCGACAGGAACCGGAAGTAGGCACGCACTTCGATCGCCACGTCTTCCGGCAAGATCGGCAACTCTCCCGCCAGCAGGGCGCAGACGCAAAACGGCGCGCTCAGATCCTCGATGCACTTCGACCAGTGCTGGATGTACGCGCGTAGTTGCCCCACCGGGTCGACGATGGCTTGCTGCAAATGGCCTAGCCCTTCCTCGGTGGCGTTGCGGTGTTGCACCACCAGCGCCTTGACCAGATCCACCTTGTTGGGAAAGTGGTGGTGGATGCTGGCCTTGCGGATACCGACCACCTCGGCGATATCGGCGTAGCTGAAGCCGTTATAGCCCCCAGCGACGATCAAGCCCCGTGCGCAGGCGACGATCTCTTCAGCGGTGTTGGTTATTTTACTCATGCAGCGATACTACCTTCCAGTAGGTAGGCTGGTCAAGAACTATTTGATGGCAGGGTGGACCGATGCCGACCCGACTGGCCGGTAGCCGTCGGTCAGGGTATTGAGAAAAGCCACCAGATCGGCGATGTCGCGCTCGTTCAGGGACGGCGCGCCGCCGGGGCGGCCGCCGAACGGCGCCTCCATGTTGACGTTGGCGTCCAGCCCGGCCGGCTGATCGTCGAACTTGCGATCCTTGTACCACTTCATCGGTCTCGTGTCGCGCGTGGCGTAGAAGCGCACCACGTCTTCCAGCCGGCTAAAGCTGCCGTTGTGGAAGTAGGCCTTGCGCAGCGCGACGTTGCGCAGCGACGGCGTCTTGAAGCGGCCGCAATATTCCTTGCGGTCCTTGAGGTCGGTGCGGTCGGGGCCGCACAGTCCTAGGTCGTAGTGGCGCGGATCGGCGTTGACCAGCAGCTTGCGGTTGCGCGGCACGCCGATGTTGATCAGGCCGTAGTCAGTGAACTGTGGGAACACGCCGCCCGGTGAGATCCGGCTGATGTGGCAGGAGGCGCAGTTGCCCTTGGTTTCGTCGTTGAACACTTTCAGCCCGCGCGACTCCGGCGCCGACAGCGTGGCCTGCTTGCGCAGGAACGCGTCGTATTTGCTGGTGTAAGGATAGAAATCGGCCGGACTTTCCTGGAACACTTCCAGCGCCATCAGCGCGCCCTGCAGGGCGGCGTTGGGCCGCGCGAAGATGTCTGCGCCGTACACCTCCCGGAACTTCGCCGCCAGCGGACTGGCCTGTAGTCGCGCCAGCACTGCCGCCTCATCCTCGTTGCCCATCTCGCGCGCCGACAGCAGCGGCCCCAGCGCCTGCTCGTGCGCCGATCGCGCGCGGCCGTCCCAGTCGTGGCCGCCGGTGGGGCCGGCGTCGGTGCTGTCGTCGCCATCGTCATCATGGTAGTGCTCGCTGAAGGCGGGCGCGTTCTGGATGTAACGCAGCGACGGCGTCGCGCGCGTGCCCTCGGTCTTGCCGTCGGCGCCGCCCAACTGCGCCGCCAGATTGTTGTTGGGACCGTAGGCGTTGTCGGGGCTGTGGCAGCTGGCACAGGCCAGCTTGCCCGACGCCGACAGGCTGGCGTCGTTGAACATGGCGCGTCCGAGCTCGGTCAGCTCGGGCACTGTCGGCCGCCGTCCGGCCGGCGGCGCATAGGCGGCTCGCGGCGCATCGGCGGCGGGGGCGGAGGTTGGTGTCACTGCGGCGGGAGTGGCATGTGCGGTGGGCGTCTCGCGCTGGCAGGCGCCCAGCAGCACGGCCAGCAAAACTGCATAAATAATTTTCATGCGTGCAGCCTACCAATATGACATGACGACTACATGACTGTTAAAGAACGATACAAAACGGTACATTTCCGGCCGTTTCATTTCATCGTCCTGACATATTCGCCGCCTAGCATGAGCCGCTTTCATCCCACCCTCAAGGCAAGAACATGACATCCAAACTGAAAACCGCCCTTCGGCCGCTGCCGATGCTGCTGTTGGCGGCCGGCTTCGGCGCCGGCCTGATCGCCTGCGGCAGTTCCTCCGACGGCGATGTGCCGACCCTGTCCGGCCAGGTGGTTGGCAGTTACTACGAAAACGCCTCGGTCTGCCTGGAAAGCGGCAGCGCAAAGCTGACCTGCGACAGCAATTCAGGCAGCGTGCGCACCGGCGCCGACGGCAGTTTTAAAGTGACCGGCACCAACAGCGGCCCGTTGCTGGTCACCGTCGGCACCGACGCCATCCGCCACGACGCGCTGGGCGACGCCGGCACCAAGGTCGCGCAGAAGCTGGTGTTTCGCGCGCCGAACGGCCACACCGGCATCATCGACGCCATCAGCACCGAGCTGAGCGCCATCATGGACGCCAACGGCGGCGACTTCGCCAAGGCCAGCGCGCAGCTGGCAGCGCGCATCGGCGTGGCCGAAAGCAATCTGCTGGCCGACGTCAACAAGGTCTCCGGCGACGACCAAGCCAGGCTGAAGGCCGAGAACGACAACTTCACCGCCGTCATCGCCGCCGCCGGCACGCAGAGCGCCAGCGCCGACGTGGCCAACGCCATCAGCGCCGGCGCCGCGCTGGGCAACATCAAGAACATCGTCGTCATTTACGCGGAGAACCGGGGCTTCGACAATCTGTACGGCCTGTTCCCGGGCGCTAACGGCGTACCGGGCGCCAACCCGACTTCGACCGGCGGCTACGTGGCGCAGAAGGATGCCGACAACAGTACCTTGCCCGTGCTGCCGCCCACCTGGGGCGGCATGACCGCCGCCGGCCAGAGCCTTGTGATCACGCAGGCGCAGTCGGCCAACCTGCCGAACAAGCCGTTCCAGATCGACGACGTCAACAGCCCGATCGCGATCCCGCAGTCGGTCATCACGCGCGACCTGGTGCACCGCTTCTACAACAACCAGATGCAGATCAACGGCGGCGCCAACGACAAGTTCGCGCTGTATTCGGACGCCGGGGGCCTGACCATGGGTTATTACGATGGCAGCAAGATGAAGATGTGGGACATCGCCAAGCAATACGCGCTGGCCGACAACCTGTTCATCGGCGCCTTCGGCGGCTCGTTCCTGACCCACCAGTACCTGATCTGCGCCTGCGCGCCGCAATACCCGAACGCCGACAAGTCGGTGGCGGCCGCGTCGATCTCGAAGATTGATGTCGACGCCAAGGGCAACTTCGTGCGCCTGACGCCGTCGGCCACCTCGCCCGGCAGCGTGCTGAACGGCGCGCAGACCTACGCCAACGACAGCACCCTGACGCCGGCCGACGCCAGCGGCATGTTCTACGCGGTCAACACCATGCAGCCGCCGTTCCAGCCGAGCAGCAACGCTCCGGCCGGCGCCGACGGCAGCCACCTGTACGCCGATCCGGCCAAGGCCAACACTTTGCCGCCACAGACGCAGAAAAACATCGGCGACATGCTGAGCAGTAAGAACATCGACTGGGCCTGGTATGCCGGCGCCTGGAACAGCACCACGGCCAACGCCACCGCCACCGGGCGCGGCGCGTTCGCCAATCCGCCCAACTTCCAGTTCCACCACCAGCCGTTCAATTACTACGCCGAGATGGACCCGGTGACGAACCCGGCCTACCGCGCGGCGCATCTGAAGGATTACGACACCCAGTTCGTGGCCGATGTTGCCGCCGGCACCTTGCCGCCGGTGGCGTTCTACAAGCCGCAGGGCAACCTGAATCAGCATCCCGGCTACGCCTCGGTGGCTGACGGCGACGCCCACATCGCCGACGTCATCGCCAAGCTGAAGCAAAGCCCGCAGTGGAAGAATATGCTGGTCATCGTGACCTACGATGAAAACGGCGGCTTCTACGACCACGCCGCGCCGCCGAAGGGCGACCGCTGGGGCCCGGGCACCCGCGTGCCGGCGATCATCGTGTCGCCATTCGTGAAGAAGGGTTCGGTCGACCATACGCAGTACGACTCGGCGTCGATCCTGCGCGCCATCACCCACCGCTTCAACCTGCCGGTGCTCGATGGCTTGACGGTGCGCGACAAGGCGCTGGCGGACAATGGCGGCAAGCCGATGGGCGACTTCAGCGCCGCGCTGGCGCTGACGCCGCAGGAGTAAGCCGATCACGTAGGGCGGATTAGCGCAGCGTAATCGGCCATGCATGCGTTTCGACGGCACATGCATTGGCCGATTACGGCGTTCCGCCTAATCCGCCCTACGTGTCTATGTGGTTTTTTCGCTGGCGCCTGGCGCCGGCGCCGGATTTACTTCGCGGCCTTGAGCAGGCGCGCCACGTCCAGCGCGAAATAGGTCAGCACGGCGTCGGCGCCGGCGCGCTTGAACGCCAGCATCGATTCCATCATCACCTTGTCGTGGTCGAGCCAGCCGTTTTGCGCGGCCGCCTTGATCATCGCGTACTCGCCGCTGACCTGGTAGGCGAACGTCGGCACCTTGAATTCATCCTTCACGCGGCGCACGATGTCCAGGTACGGCATGCCCGGCTTGACCATCACCATGTCGGCGCCCTCGGCCAGGTCCAGGCCCACTTCGCGCAGGGCCTCGTCGGAATTGGCCGGGTCCATCTGGTAGGTGTTCTTGTCGCCCTTGCCGAGATTGCCGGCCGAGCCGACCGCGTCGCGGAACGGGCCGTAGAACGCCGACGCGTACTTGGCCGAGTACGCCATGATGCGCGTGTGGATGTGGCCCTTTTCCTCCAGCGCCGCGCGGATCGCGCCGATGCGCCCGTCCATCATGTCCGACGGCGCCACCACGTCGACGCCGGCGTCCGCGTGGCACAGCGCCTGGCGGATCAGCATGTCGGTGGTGATGTCGTTGATGACGTAGCCGTTGCCGTCGATCAGGCCGTCCTGGCCGTGGCTGGTGTACGGGTCGAGCGCGATGTCGGTCAGGATGCCCAGGTCGGGGAACGCCTGCTTCAGCGCGCGCACGGCGCGCGGCACCAGGCCGTCCGGATTGGTCGCCTCGATACCGTCCGGGGTCTTCTTCGCCACGTCGATGACCGGAAACAGCGCCAGCACCGGCACGCCCAGGCTCACGCATTCCTCGGCCACCTTCAGCAACAGGTCGACCGAGACCCGCTCCACACCCGGCATCGGCAGCACCGGCTCGCGCTGGTGCGTGCCTTCGAGGATGAACACCGGGTAGATCAAGTCCGACGCCGTGACCGCGTTCTCGCGCATCAGCGCGCGGGAGAACGGGTCGCGGCGCATGCGACGCATGCGGATGCCGGGAAATTGGGCGGAGGCGTGGGGCGTGTGCATCGTGAAAACCTTTAAATTATTTTTTGTCGTCCGGTTCGACGTCGTCTTCCATCTCGATCAGTTCGACCTGGGCCGCCGCTTCCTCGTCGGTGACGCCGGCCAGTTCCAGGATCTTGTCGTTGGCTTCGTCGATGCCGATGCGCTTGAGCGCGGAGAACAGTTGCACGGTGAAAGGGAAGCCTTCGCCGTCTTCGTCAACATAGCTGTCGAGCTTGGCTTTGGCCTGGCGCAGCACGTTGACCGATTCGTTGCGGTTCAACTTGTCAACCTTGGTCAGAATGCAATGGATCGGCTTGCCGGTCGGGGCGAACCATTCGAGCATCTGGATATCCAGGTCGGTGAACGGGCGGCGCGAGTCCATGATCAGGATCAGCGCGGCCAGCTGTTCGCGGCGCTGCACGTAGTCGCCCAGCAGGCGCTGCCAGTGCAGCTTGGCCGAACCGGACACTTCCGCGTAGCCGTAGCCGGGCAAGTCGACCAGCAGGCATTCGATCTCGGCGACGATGGTCGGGTCCTTGCGGTGCTGCGCGACGTGCGCGCCGCCGATCGAAAAGTAGTTAATGTGCTGGGTGCGGCCAGGGGTCTTGGAGGCGAACGCCAGACCTTTCTGGTTGCACAGGATATTGATGGCGGTCGATTTGCCGGCGTTGGAGCGACCTGCAAAGGCGATTTCCGGCACCGTGGTGTCGGGCAGATCACGCAATTGGTTGACGGTCGTAAAGAAGCGGGCTTGCCAGAGTTTGGACATGGGATGGGGAAAAATGCAACAAAAGGGAGCAAATATGCTGGAAAGCTATTGTACAATGAGTGGTTACGAAGTGTTGCCATGCATATTTCGTGCTAGCGTGGGCGACAGTTTCAAAAAAACTTTTTAGACTCGTCTCAGGGTGCTTGAATGAATCGTGTGTTTTCACCATTTGTAAAATCCTTGCTCATCGCTCTGCTGGCAGTCTCTGCCTCCGTCTCCGCCGAAGAGAAAAAAACCGTCGCGGCCCCTGCGGCGAAACTTGATGCGGCCAAGGGCGGCGCCCTGTACACCGACGGCGACAACGCGCGCGGCCTGCCGGCCTGTGTTTCCTGCCACGGCGCCAACGGCAATTCGACCATCGCCATCAATCCGAAACTGTCGGCCCAGCACGAGGGCTATATTTATAAGCAGTTGGTGAACTTTACGACGCCGGAGCGGAATCAACCGGTGATGACGACCTACGCCAAGATGCTGACGGACGAGGAAAAGCGCAACGTCGCGGCCTGGCTGAGCACCCAGGCCGCCAAGCCGGGTGCAGCGAAGAACAAGGACACGATCGAACTGGGCAAGAAGATTTACCGTGGCGGCATCGCCGACAAGAACATCCCGGCCTGCGCCAGCTGTCACGGCGCCAGCGGCGGCGGCATCCCGATTCAATATCCGCGTCTGGCCGGCCAGCATCAGGATTACACGGTTGCCCAGCTTGGCCTGTTCAAGTCCGGCGGCCGCAAGAACAGCGCGCAGATGACCACGATCGCGCAGCGCATGTCGGACGAGGAAATGAAAGCCGTCGCCGATTACGTCGCCGGCTTGAAGTAAGCGCGTGCCGCCGCCCCGCAAGGGGGGGAGGCGCCGCGAACAGACCAAGGGCAGCAGCGTAAGCGGGCTGCCCTTTTTGTTGGTGGCGGGTGATACACTTGTTAGCTGCATCTTTTATTGAGACGTCCCACGCATGAGTAGCCCCAGCACCACCGGTATCGAACTGAAGACGCGCCGCCCCATCGTCGGCGAGATCGTTGAACTGATTTCCTCCATGCGCTTCGCCATCGCGCTGCTGGCGATGATCGCCATCGCCGCCGTCATCGGCACGGTGATGAAGCAGAACGAGGCGACCTCGAACTACATCAACCAGTTCGGACAGTTCTGGTATGAGGTGTTCGACAAGGTCGGCTTGTATTCCGTGTATTCGGCGTGGTGGTTCCTGCTGCTGATGGGCATGCTGGTGACGTCGACCTCGCTGTGCATCGCGCGCAATTCGCCGAAGATGATCAAGGACATGCGCAGCTGGCGCGAGAACGTGCGCGAGCAGTCGCTGTTGAACTTCCACCACAAGATGCAGTGGCGCGCACCGTTGGCCCGCGCGGCGCTGGCGCAACAAACCGCGGCCCGCCTGGCCGACGCCGGCTACAAGGTCAAGCTGGTGGAAAAAGACAACGGCATCTTGCTGGCCGCCAAACAGGGCGCGGCGAACAAGTTCGGCTATATCTTTGCGCACTCGGCCATCGTCATCATTTGCGTCGGCGCGCTGTTCGATTCGGATATGCCGATCCGCTTCCAGGAATGGTTCCTTGGCAAAACGCCGTTCGGCGGCAGCGGCTTGATCTCGGCGGTGCCGCCGCAGCACCGTTTGAGCACGGCCAACCCCACCTTCCGCGGCAACACCCTGATCCCCGAGGGCGGATCGAGCGACAGCGCGCTGCTGCAGCGCGCCGACGGCGTGCTGATCCAGGAATTGCCGGTGACGATCAACCTGAAGAAATTCACCATCGACTTCTACAGCACCGGCATGCCCAAGCTGTTCGCCAGCGAGGTCGAGGTCAAGGACCACGCCAGCGGCGAGGTGGTCAAGGCCGTCATCGAAGTCAACAAGCCTTTGCTGTACAAGGGCCTGGCGATTTACCAGTCCAGCTTTGAGGATGGCGGCAGCAAACTGAAGCTGACCGGCTTCCCGATGACCGGCGGCGACACCACGCCGTTCGCCATCGCCGGCGAAGTCGGCGGCAACACGCCGCTGGGCAAGGAGTACACGGTCGAGTGGTCGGGCTTCCGTCCGTTCAACGTCGAGAACCTGGCCAGCCAGGACGCGCGCGCCGTCACCCAGGGCAAGAGCTTGCAGGAACAGTTCGCGCAGGGCCTCGACAAGCACACCGGCTCGGCCGGCCGCAACGCCAACAACAAGGATTTGAAGAACGTCGGCCCGAGCGTGCAGTACAAACTGCGCGACAAGACCGGCCAGGCGCGCGAATTCCAGAATTACATGCAGCCGGTCACCGTCGATGGCGCCACGGTGTTCCTGGCCGGCGTGCGCTCGAATCCGTCGGACGCCTTCAGTTTCCTGCGCATCCCGTCGGACGACGCGCACAGCGTCAACGAGTGGATGCGCCTGCGCGCCGCGCTGACCGATCCGGCGCTGCGCGACGCCGCCGCCAAACGCTACGCCGAGCGGGCCGCGCCCAAGGGGCCGAACGCGGAAACCCTGCGCGAACAGATCGAGGCGTCGGCGCAGAAAAGCCTGGCCCTGTTCGCTGGCGACAGCAAGGCCGCCGGCTTCTTGTCCATTTCGCAGTTCCTGGAAAAGGTGCCGGAGGCGGGCCGCGAGAAGACCGCCGAAGTGTTCATGAAGATCCTCAACGGCAGCCTGTGGGAGCTGTGGCAGGCCGCGCGCGCCAAGTCTGGCCTGCCGGAAGTGACCGCCGACGAGAGCCACGGGCGCTGGCTGCTGCTGGCCACGAACGCGCTGTCGGACGCCTTCTTCTACGGCGCCCCGGTGTACCTGCAGCTCGACGAGTTCGTCGAGGTCAAGGCATCGGTGTTCCAGGTGACGCGTTCGCCGGGCAAGAACGTGGTATACCTCGGCTGCGCGCTGCTGGTGCTGGGCGTGTTTTCGATGTTCTACATCCGCGAGCGCAGGCTATGGGTGTGGATCAAGGATGGAACTGACGGCGCCGAGGCCTTGATGGCCATGAGCACGCAGCGCAAGACGCTCGATTTCGAGCGCGAATATGAAACTTTGAAAGAAAAGCTGCCACAATCGGCGTAATTGCGACACTGTGCGGCAAACCAGCGGTACCGGAGAACACAATGGAACTCACTAAAACTCAGCAAACCTATATTCAGGCGCCAGGCTATTTCAAGCGATTGACGACGTTCGACTGGATTTTCGCGCTGGCGCTGCTGGCCGGCGCCGTGTTCGGCCTGAACCGCTATGGCCATTTCATGGACGTCTACGAAAAGACCATCCTGCTGCTGACCGCGCCCACCTTCGCCGCGCTCGGCTGGCACTGGAAGCCGGTGCGCTGGCTGATGCCGCTGGTGGCGCTGCTGTCGCTGTGGGCGATCTCGATGTACGACGGCCAGCTCGACATGGGCAGCACCAAGTTCTGGCTGCGCTACATGCTGTCGAGCCAATCGGCGATCCTGTGGATGAGCGTGATGTTCTGCCTGTCCACTTTGTTCTACTGGATCGGTTTCGCCGGCCGCTCGGATTCCATCTCCAGCCTCGGCTCCAAGCTGAGCTGGGCCGCCGTCGTGCTCGGCTGGACCGGCATGATGGTGCGCTGGTACGAGTCCTACCTGATCGGCGCCGACGTCGGCCACATTCCGGTGTCGAACCTGTATGAAGTGTTCATCCTGTTCTCGCTGATCACGGCGATGTTCTACCTGTACTTCGAGCAGCGCTACGCCACCCGCCAGATGGGCCCGTTCGTGCTGCTGATCATCAGCGCCGCCATCGGCTTCCTGTTCTGGTACACCACCTCGCGCGACGCCGCCGAGATCCAGCCGCTGCTGCCTGCGCTGCAAAGCTGGTGGATGAAAATCCACGTGCCGGCCAACTTCATCGGCTACGGCAACTTCGCGCTGGCGGCGATGGTCGCGTCGGCCTATCTGCTGAAGACCTCGGGCTATCTGAAGGACCGCCTGCCGTCGGAAGAGGTGCTGGACGACGTCATGTACAAGGCCATCTCGGCCGGTTTCGCCTTCTTCACGATCGCCACCATCCTGGGCGCGCTGTGGGCGGCCGAGGCGTGGGGCGGCTACTGGTCGTGGGACCCGAAGGAGACTTGGGCGCTGATCGTCTGGCTCAACTACGCGGCCTGGTTGCACATGCGCCTGATGACGGGCCTGCGCGGCCGTCCGGCGGCGTGGTGGGCGCTGGTGGGCCTGCTGGTGACCACTTTCGCCTTCCTGGGCGTTAATATGTTCCTGTCAGGCCTGCACTCCTACGGCAAGCTTTAAACCCGCACGGCGACACAGGGGGCGTACGCCGTACGGGGTACGACCCCGCCAGGCTCTGCGGGTTAACTGGCTGACAACAAAATGTAATCGCAATGTAATCAGCGGCTTGCGACGATTGGTGTAATGTTCAGGCTATTGGTAACCGAGTTTGAACCTTGCACCTTTCTGGAGTCAACATGCTGATCAAGCGTAGCCCCAACGGCATCGACCTGCCGTTTTCGTCGGAAATCACGCCGCGCGAACTGTACGAATCGCGCCGCAGCTTCATGAAGCAGATCGCCCTCGGCGCGGTCGGCAGCGCGGCCTTGCTGGAGATGGCCAACCGCGAAGCGTTCGCGCAGGGTACCAATCCCAAGCTGGCCGCCAAGCTCAACCCGGCCTACTCGGCGCTCGACAAGCAGACGCCGTACAAGGACGCGACCACCTACAACAACTTCTACGAGTTCGGCACCGACAAGAGCGACCCGGCGCAAAACGCCGGCACCTTGAAGACCCGTCCGTGGACCGTCACCATCGAAGGCGAGGTCAAGAAGCCGATGACGCTCGACATCGACGCGCTGATGAAGCTGGCGCCTTTGGAAGAGCGCGTCTACCGCCTGCGCTGCGTGGAAGGGTGGTCGATGGTGATTCCGTGGATCGGCTACTCGTTCTCCGAGATCATCAAAAAGGTCGAGCCGACCGGCAACGCCAAGTACGTCGAATTCATCACCCTGGCTGACAAGAAGCAAATGCCCGGCGTCGGCAGCCGCGTGCTCGACTGGCCGTACACGGAGGGCCTGCGCATCGACGAGGCCAACCACCCGCTGGCGCTGCTGACCCTGGGCATGTACGGCGAGAACCTGACCAACCAGAACGGCGCGCCGGTGCGCATGGTGCTGCCGTGGAAGTACGGCTTCAAGTCGGGCAAGTCGATCGTCAAGATCCGCTTCGTCAAGGACCAGCCGCGCACGTCGTGGAATATTTCGGCGCCGCGCGAGTACGGTTTCTACTCCAACGTCAATCCGGACGTCGACCACCCGCGCTGGTCGCAGGCGTCCGAGCGCCGCATCGGCGAAGACGGCTTCCTGGCGCGTAAGCGCAAGACATTGATGTTCAACGGCTATAACGATGTCGCGCCGCTGTATGCCGGCATGGATCTGAAAAAGTACTTCTAAACATGACGTTCAATCCAACCGCGCGGCAGGCCGGCCTGATCAAGGCCGCCGTCTTCGTGCTGGCGCTGGTGCCCTTGTTGCGCATGGTCTATTTGACGGTGACCGGGCAACTGGTCGAGCCGCTCGAATTCATCACGCGCGGCACCGGCGACTGGACCTTGTACTTCCTGTGCTTCACCCTGGCGGTGACGCCGCTGCGTCGGCTGACCAAGTGGAACTGGCTGATCAAGCTGCGGCGTATGCTGGGGCTGTACATGTTCTTCTATGGGTTTTTGCACTTCATGACCTTCCTGTGGTTCGATCACTTCTTCGACTTCACGGAGATGTGGAAGGACGTGCTCAAGCGGCCATTCATCACGGTGGGCTTCATCGCCTTCGTGTTGCTGATCCCGTTGGCGGTGACGAGCACCAACGCCATGGTCAAACGACTGGGCGGCAAGCGCTGGCAGTGGCTGCACCGCTTGATCTACGTGATCGCGCCGCTGGCGATCCTGCACTTCTGGTGGATGAAGGCCGGCAAGCACAACTTCACCGAGCCCATCATCTACGGCACCATCCTCGGCGTGCTGCTGCTGATGCGCGTGTACTGGGCGCGCGCCAAGGCCAAGGCGGCGTAAGCGGGCGTCGGGCGTTTGCGCGCGCCCAATGGCGGCGCATGCGACCATCGCTACAATCCTTGGATGGCGAGCGAAGACGACACCGCATACAAGCAACTGTTCGCGCATCCGGAAATGGTGCGCGACTTGTTGCTCGGCTTCGTTCCCGGCACATGGGTCCGGCAGCTGGACGTGACCAGCTTCGAACGCGTCAGCGGCAGCTATGTCGGTGACGGCGGCCAGCAGCGGCACAGCGACATGGTGTGGAAAGCACGCTTGTCCGGTGAATGGATTTACCTCTACCTGCTGCTCGAATTCCAATCGCGTTCAGATCCCTGGATGGCACTTCGCATGCAGGTTTATGTCGGCCTGCTGTATCAGGATCTGGTCAAACGCCACGAGCTGCCAAAGCCCTTTCAACTCCCTCCTGTATTTCCTGTTGTGCTTTATAACGGCGAGCGGCCGTGGTCTGCCAGTAAGATATGGTGGCGCCGCTGCCGTTGGATCTGCAACCGTTGCAAGCGGCCCAGCGTTATGTTCTCGTCGATCAACGCAGACTGAGTAGCGAAGCGCTTTCTGGCCTCAGCAATTGTGCGGCCATCGCCTTCCGGATAGACAGGTTGCGGGGTGAGCAGGAAGTTACAGATGAACTCGAAAAATGGCGGCTTATGAGGCCGTCAACACCTGACCTGACGTTGGACATGGGGATCGTGCTTTGGGCGGCAAATCGTTTGCGCGGCGTGCGACTGCGGCGTATGATTAATCGCAGCGACGTCAGTACGGAGGACAAAGCGATGCACGTTACATACTTTGATTTACTAAAGGAGGTGATGCGGCAGGAGGCAATGCTTGACGTCCACCGAGATCGGCTGAGACAAATGCTGATCAAGCGGTTTGGGCCGTTGTCTTCACGTTTGGATAAGCGTATCGAACGTGCACAGATGGAGGATCTGGATCGCTGGTTTGATCGCTTGTTCGATGCCAAAACGGTACGGGAAATATTTGCCGACAAGCAGTCGGCTTGACTTTGGCAGTATCGTGGCCGCCAGCCCGGCAAACCGGGCAAGCGGCCACCCCCATCAAGCCAGCGCTCGATACTTGAAATCACGCAGCAGCACACTGCCGCTGCCCGCGCTGTAAATCCCCACCTTCAAGCTCAGGAAGCCGCCAAACACGTTGTGGTGGATGCCCGACACCTCCATGCGCATGCCGTGCAGCACCCAGGTCTTGCCGTTGTCGTGCGAATAGCGGAACGTGACGACGTGATCGTCGTTGGTCATGCGTACCCGCACCGATGACGTCGCGCGGTTGGCGCGCATCCACGATTGCTCTTCCGCATGCTGGAACGTCTTGATCAGCTCCGGCGTGAAGCCCAGCCCGACGAACGCCTTGTGGTTGTAGAACAGCAGCAGGCCGCCCTCGGCTTGGCCGTTCAGCTCCATGGTCAACTCCACCTCGTAGCTGCGGTCGCCTACGCCGCAGGTGAGCGGCCGGCTGTCCACCGGCGAGGCGCCGCGGCCTGTAATCCGCAATCCCTGCGCCGTGTACGTCGCCCGCTTCGCCTCGTCCGGCGCCGGATCGTGGAAGGTCCACTGCACGCCGAAGCGGTTGCGCTTGAAATCATCGGACAAGGCCTGGCCCGCCGGTCCCGCCTTGCCACCCTTCGGTTTGGCCAGCGGCTTGGACAGGTCGCCGCCCAGCGCGCGGAACCAGCCGTCGTCGGTCCATTCCATCGGCTCGAGCAGGGTCTGGCGTCCCAGGGTGCGGTAGCCGTTCTCGTAGCCGTGGTACACCATCCACCAGTCGCCGGCAGGCCCCTCGACCAGGGTCGCGTGGCCGCGCGACCACCATGGCTCGGCCGTGCTCAGGCTGCGCACCAGCGGGTTGTGCGGGCAATGCTCCCACGGCCCATGGATCGAGGTCGAGCGCGCGGCGATGACCATGTGGCCGGTCACCGGTCCGGACGTGCCGCCGACGGCGGTCACCAGGTAGAACCACTTGCCGCGTTTAAGCAGCTTGGGGCCTTCGGGCGCGAAGTTCTCCACCACCCAATCGTCCGGATAGCGCCACGGTTGGTACGCCTGCTCGAGCGGGCCGTCGGTCGCCAGCCCGTCGTCGGTCAGGCGGATTTTGCGGACGCCGTTGACGAACAGGTAGCGCTTGCCGTCCTCGCCGACGATGTGGCCGGGATCGATGCAACCGCTGATCTTCAGGTCGACCGGCTCGCTCCACGGACCTTCGATGCGGTCGGCCCAGATGGCGTAGATCGACCAGGCGCTGCCATCGGGCGCGGCCGGGATGTAGATGAAATATTTGCCGTTGTGCTTGCACAGGTCGACCGCCCAAATCGTGCCCAGCGGCTTCGACAATGAGGGTCCGACCGGGCGCCAGTTCACCAGGTCGGTCGAATGCCAGATCACCAGTCCCGGATACGAGTAGAACGACGAGTAGGTGAGGTAGTAATCCTTGCCGTCCTTGAGGATGGTCGGATCGGGATGGTCGCCCGAGATGATCGGGTTGATATAGGTGCCGTCGCCCTGGTCGGCCTGGCGTTGGCCTTCGATGCCCCGGCGCCACTGGCGCGGCGCAGCGGTGACGGGCGCGGCGGCGCATTCGGCCGCCGGCGCGATACCCGGCGCGATGCTCAGGCCGGCGCCGGTCAACAGGGTTTTGAACGCGTCTCTGCGCGATTGATTGGTCACTTGCTGTCTCCAGTGAAAATGAACAGGGTCGGCTGGGCCTCTTACGGCCCAGCCCGTGTCCGAATGTCGGACCTGACCCCCGGGGTTTATTTGCCGGCGGTCAGCTTGAGCAGGTAGACGTCGTTTTCGCGCAGCGGCAACGAGAGGCTGGCGCGGCCGTCGGCGCCCACCCGCACCGTGCGGCGTTCGGACGCCTTGCCGGTGGCTTCGGACTTCAACGCGTCCACTTGCGGCCGGGTCAGCTGCTTGGGCGAACCCATGTCGATGAAGGCGGTGTAGGCGTCGTTTTTACGGTAGCCGACTTGCGCGATGCTCAGGTTGTAGACGCCTTGCTTCAAGCCTTGCAGTTTGACGTCGACCTTGCCCTTGGCCTTAGGCGGCAGGTCCTTGACGAAGTATTGCTGGTTGTTGGTGCCTTCCGGCAGCGTGTGCGTGTAGTCCCACAGCAGCACCTGGACTTCGCCCTTGGCGTTGACCGTCGCCAGCGAGTGGGCGTCCTTGTTTTTCAGCTCGGTGTCGGCCAGCTGGTTGAGGAACTGGTAGGCGAAGTAGGCCGGCTTTTTGATGCCCTGCGTATTCATCAGGCCGAAACCGCCGTGGAAGGCTTCGAAGCGCGGACCCGGCTCCTCGAAGATGTCGGTGAAGACCCAGTACGACATCGATTGCGCGGCGTTGCCGACCTGCTTGAGCTTTTGCAGGATGTAGGCGGCCTGGTGGTAGCTGTCGTGCGTCGGATCGGACGGCGTGTACGACGAGCTCCATTCGGTGTAGTGCAGCTCGAGCTTCGGCATGGCGGACGCGCCGATTTCCTTGCGGTTGCGCAGCACGTCGCCGCTGACCGCCGCTTCGTCCTTGATGAGCACGGTGCCCTTGGTGCCGTATTCGTCCAGGTAACCCTCGCCGACGCCGTAGGTGTGGGTGCTGACGAAGTCGAGCGGGACGTTGTTTTCCTTGCAGTAGGCGATCATTTCCGGGATCCAGGCCGCGCCGGCCGTGGCCGGCCCGCCGACCTTGTAGCTCGGGTCGACGCTCTTGACGCCGCGCGCGGCGTGGGCGTACAGCTTGAAATACTCGGCTTGCGTGCCGGCCCAGAAGCCGTCGAGGTTGGGCTCGTTCCAGACTTCGAAGTACCACTTTGCCACCTCGGCGCGGCCGTAGCGCTCGGTCCAGTGCTTGGTCAGCGCCTGGATCAGTTTTTCCCAGCGCTCGTAGCTGCGCGGCGGCGTGACGTTGCCTTTCCACCAGAAGACGGTTTTGTTGCCGCTGGCCATGGGCGACGGCATGAAGCCGAGTTCGACAAACGGTTTGACATCGATGCTGATCAGGTAATCGAACAGCGCGTCGACATATTGGAAGTTATATTCGTCATTGCCTTTGGCGTCGGTTTTATAGACGCCCATGTCGTCGGTCAATAAGCCGTGCATGCGGATATATTTAAAGCCGGCGTCGCGTTTTATTTCGGCCAGTTGCTGTTGCCAATCCGCCCGCAATCCCTCGTTGGCGCGGCCGGCGCCGATCGCGAAATTAAAGGTTTTATTTAGTTTTCCCTGAACCTGTTTGACATTCAGATCGACGACGCGATCTTGTGCGTTTCCGTGAAATGGAAACACCAGGGCTGCGCTGAGCAACATCGTTGCGAGTGGATTAAAACTCATTCGTTTCGGCTTTCGAAAGGTGGACGGACACCGCGCGTTGGCAATGCGGCATGACCACCCAGCGTAGCGCCAGCGCACGGGTTGCGCCAGCGCCTCCGGGCACAATTGCTACGGGAATGCAGATTTTGCTACGAATTTTCGAGTTGGTGTTAGCGCTATCCGCGCGTGCCGGCTAGTCCCCGGCCGGGCGTTCGCACACGGTCCTGAAGGCTTTCGGCGTGCATCCGTATTCCTCCTTGAACAGCTTGTTGAAATACGAAACATTGCGATAGCCGACCGAATAGGCGATTTCCGCCACCGCCGCCGTTTCTTTTTCCGCCAGCAGACGGGCCGCCTCGGTCAGCCGCAGTTTATTTAAATAACCGCTGAAAGTGTGGCCGAATTCGGATTTAAGAATATCGTTGATTTTATTGCGATTAACACCGGTCTCGGCGACGATTTGTTCCAGGTCGAGTTCCGCGTTCGCGTAGCCGTTGGCGATATACCGCAGGATCGTCGCCTTTTCCTTATCCCGGTGCGGTTCTATCGACAATTGCTGATATGCGACCAGCGGCAAATCCTTACGCAGCTTTTCCTTGACGTCGGCGATCAGCGCGCGCGTGTGCCGGCGGAACGTCCACAGGCCGAAACCGGCCCAGGACACGCCCAGCAGGATGGCCAGCGCCGTCAGGTAGCGATAGTCGCGGCCGGTGAGCACCATGCTGTGGATTTCGACCCGCGACTCGATGTTTTTCGGACTTTGGAAGGTGCTGCCGACGGAGAGCTTCGGCACCTGGTCGAGCTTGTACGCCTGGTGCGACAGGTCCAGCTTGAACATGTCGAACCACCATTGCGGCGTTTCCAGCCGCGTCAGATCGAGTTCGACCGACGAGCCGTTCGTGCCGCACGAGAAAAACGCCGACGGCGCGCGGTAGGTCAGCCAGTCGCCGCGCCGGGAGACTTTTTTCTCCAGCGTGGAGGCGGTCAGGCTCAAGGTGTTGGCCGGTGTGCACTTGGCAGTTAACGCCACCGACGTGTAGCGCGACAAATCGATGTGCGCCGGCGCGCCGTCGCGGTCGGTGAAGAACAGGCCGACGGCGGCGAAGGGATAGGGCCGGTCCGGCGAGAGCGTGAAGTTAAAGGCCAGCTGCCGGCTGTCGCCGTCGATGCGGGCGAGCGATTGCGGCAGGTCGGAGTCGGGTTTGACCCGCCAGGGCAGGGCGCTGTCGCGCAGCGGCAGCAGCGGCGCACTCAGATAGCTGAGGCTGACACAGACGTAGCTGGCCAGCACGCTCGCCGCCAGCAGCATGAGGAAACCGTACAGCGTCTTTTTATAGAATTCCTGCATCGATGGCCGGGCGCGGATTATCAGCGGATTGATAGATCAAGAAGCCGCCGGCCTCGCGGCGGGCGGCTTCCATTGGAACACTTCAGCTTACTTGATCAGCGACTCGAGCGCGAACAGGTCGGCCGGTTGTTCGCGCCGGCGCACCTCGTGGCAGACGGTGCCGTCGACGATGATCTCGGCGGCGCGCCCGCGCGTGTTGTAGTTCGACGCCATCGTCATGCCGTAGGCGCCGGCCGTGTGCATCACCAGCAGGTCGCCGGCGGCCACCGCCAGGGCGCGGTCGCGCGCCAGCCAGTCGCCCGATTCGCAGATCGGGCCGACCACGTCGTAGGTCAGCGCGTCGGCGTTGCCGATCGAAACCGGCTGCATGTCCATCCAGGCCTGGTACAGGGCCGGGCGGGCCATGTCGTTCATGGCCGCGTCGACCACGCAGAAGTTCTTCTCCTCGCCGTGCTTGAGGAATTCGACCCGGGTCAGCAGCACGCCGGTGTCGCCGACGATGGAGCGGCCCGGCTCGAAGATCACCTTGATGGCCTGGCCGTCGTGGCGCGCGGCGCGCCAGGCGTCGATCTTGGCGAACAGGCGGCCCAGGTAGTCACCCACCGGCACCGGCGCGGCCTCGCCCGCCTCGCGGTAGTCGATGCCGATGCCGCCGCCGATGTCGACGTGGTGCAGCACGATGCCCTCGTCGCCCAGCTTATCGATCAGCTCGATCAAGCGGTCGAGCGCCTCCAGCAGCGGCGCGTCATCCAGCAGCTGCGAGCCGATGTGGCAGTCGATGCCGGCCACTTCCAGGTGCGGCAAAGTGGCGGCGGTGCGGTAGGTGGCCAGCGCGTCGTCGAAGGCGACGCCGAACTTGCTCGCCTTCAGGCCGGTGGCGATGTACGGATGGGTCTTGGGGTCGACGTTGGGGTTCACGCGCAGCGAGATGCGCGCCGTCTTGCCCATGGCGCCGGCCACCTCGTTGAGGCGGTGCAGCTCGGGGATCGACTCGACGTTGAAGCACAGGATGTCGTGCGACAGCGCCAGGCGCATCTCGTCGGCGCTCTTGCCCACGCCGGAGAAGATCACCTTGCGCGGGTCCCCGCCGGCGGCCAGCACGCGCAGCAGCTCGCCGCCGGAGACGATGTCGAAGCCGGCGCCCTGGCGTGCCAGCAGGTCCAGGATGGCCAGGTTGGAATTGGCCTTCATGGCGTAGCAGACCAGCGCGTCGCGCCCGGCGCAGGCGTCGGCATAGGAGGCGAAGTTGGCCAGCAGCGCCGCCTTCGAGTACACATAGGTCGGCGTGCCGAACTGTTCGGCGATGGCGCTCAGCGCGACGCCTTCGGCGTGCAGCACGCCGTCTTGATACGAAAATTGCGACATAGTAATTATTGTTGGGGTGCTGGGAGAGTGGACGGAACCGGGGACGGCGTCACGGGAACCGGTGTGGCGGGCGCGCCGGGCAACGTGTCGGTTGGCGCGACGGGCGTGACAGTGGCCGGGGTGCCGGCGGGCGTTACCTTGGCCGCGCCGCTCTTGGCTGGCTTGGCTTTCGGGTTGGGCAGGTACAGCGGGCCGGTTTGGCCGCAGCCGCCCAATAATACGGTCAGACCCAGGGTGGTGGCGCCGATAAACAAACGGAAAGAGGACTTCACGATAAAATCATGGATTGACTATAGATATTGGAGTGTAGCATGGGCGAATCAGAATTCCTGGCGCAGGCCGAAGCCACCCTCGACGCGATCGAGGCGGCCTTGGATCAATTGAACGACGACGACATGGTCGACGTCGAGTGCAGCCGCAGTGGCAACGTGCTGGAAATCGAGTTCATCGACAACGGTTCCAAGGTCATCGTCAACAGTCAGGCGGCGATGCAGGAGTTGTGGGTGGCGGCCCGCTCGGGCGGTTTCCACTACCGCCAGAAGGACGGCAAGTGGCTCAACACCCGCGACGGCTCCGAGCTGTTCGCGGCGCTGTCGGAGATCGTCACCGCCCAGGGCGGCGCGCCGGTGGTGGTGACCCGTAGGGCGGATTAGGCGGAACGCCGTAATCGGCCATGGATGCGCCGTCGGCGGCACATCGATGGCCGATTACGCTGTGCTAATCCGCCCTACGTGTTTCAGACGGTGTTCCAGATGATGCGCGTCAGAACAACTCGTTCTTGACGGCGTCCTTGGCTTTCTCTTCCGCCGGCGTGCCCTGGGCGGCGCCGTCGATGTTGTGCACGCCCGTCCCCGGCGGATTCTCCGCGTAGTAGTACTCGTCGCCCACCAGCATCACCCCCTCCGGCACGGCCCGTTCCTCGATCGGGATGTTCTTCAGCGCCTTTTGCATGAAATTGATCCAGATCGGCAGCGCCAGGCCACCGCCGGTCTCGCGGTTGCCCAGGTTCTTCGGCTGGTCGTAGCCGATCCAGGCGATGCCCACCAGCTTGGGCTGGTAGCCGGCGAACCAGGCGTCGATCGAGTCGTTGGTGGTGCCGGTCTTGCCGGAGATGTCGGGCCGCTTGAGCGAGAGCGCCTTGGCGGCCGTGCCGAAGCGCACCACGTCCTTGAGCATGCTGTCCATCAGGAAGGCGTTGCGCTCGTCGATGACGCGGTTCTTCTCGTCGCCGGCCTTGTCGGGATTGGCCTGCGACAGGATCTTGCCGTCGGCGTCGGTCACCTTGGAGATCAGGTAGGGGCTGACCTTGTAGCCGCCGTTGGCGAACACCGAGTAGGCGCCGGCCATCTGCAGCGGCGTGACGTTGCCCGCGCCCAGCGCCAAGGTCAGATACGGCGGGTTCTTGTCGGCGTCGAAGCCGAAGCGGGTGGTGTATTCCTGGCCGTACTTGGCGCCGATCTTGTGCAGGATGCGGATCGAGATCATGTTCTTGGACTTGGTCAGGCCGCGGCGCATCGACATCGGCCCCTCGTACTTGCCGTCGTAGTTCTTCGGCTCCCACGCCTGGCCGCCGGTCTGGCCGGCGTCGAACGAGATCGGCGCGTCGTTGATGATGGTCGACGGCGACAGGCCGCGCTCAAGCGAGGCCGAGTAGATGAACGGTTTGAACGACGAGCCCGGCTGGCGCCACGCCTGGGTGACGTGGTTGAACTTGTTGCGGTTGTAGTCGAAGCCGCCGACCATGGCCTTGATGGCGCCGTCCTCGGTGCTGGCCGCAACAAAGGCCGACTCGATCTGCGGCATCTGCGTCACTTCCCAGTCCTTGCCCTCCTGCATGACGCGGATCACCGCGCCACGGCGGATGCGCTTGTTCGGCAGGGCTTTTTCCGACAGCCACGAGCGGCCCATCTCCAGGCCGGCGCCGGCGATCTTGATCTCCTCGCCGGAGGCGGTGACGGCGACGATCTGCTGCGGCGTGGCCTTGAGCACCATGGCGGCGACGATGTCGTCGCTGTCCGGGTGGTCGGCCAGCTCGGTCTCGATGACGTCGTCGGCCTCTTCCTTGCTGGCCGGGATGTCGACATACGCCTCCGGGCCGCGGTAGGCGTGGCGGCGCTCGTAGTCCATGACGCCCTTGCGCAGCGCCAGGTAGGCGGCGTCCTGGTCGGCCTTGGTGATGGTGGTGAATACGTTCAGGCCGCGCGTGTAGGTGTCCTCCTTGAACTGTTCATAGACCAGCTGGCGTGCCATTTCCGCAACATATTCGGCGTGCACGCCGAACTCGCTGCTGTCGGTCTTGACCTTGAGCGGCTCGGCCTTGGCGGTCTCGAACTGCGAGTCCGTGATATAGCCCAACGCGTGCATGCGCTGCAGGATGTACTGTTGGCGGGTTTTGGCGCGTTTCGGGTTGACCACCGGGTTGTAGGCCGACGGCGCCTTCGGCAGGCCGGCCAGCATGGCGGCCTCGGCCACGGTGATGTCGCGCAGGTTCTTGCCGAAGTAAATTTGCGCGGCCGACGAGAAGCCGTAGGCGCGCTGGCCCAGGTAGATCTGGTTCATATAGACCTCAAGGATCTGGTCCTTGGTCAGGTTCTTTTCGATCTTCCACGCCAGCAGGATTTCATAGGCCTTGCGCTTGAGCGTCTGCTCGCTCGACAGGAAGAAGTTGCGGGCCACCTGCTGGGTGATGGTCGAGGCGCCCTGCTTGGCGCCGCCGGTGGCGTTGTGCACGGCCGCGCGCAGGATGCCGGTGTAGTCGATGCCGCCGTGCTGGTAGAAGCGGTCGTCCTCGATCGCCAGCACGGCCTTTTTCATCACGTCCGGGATGTCCTTGATGCGTACCAGGTTGCGGCGCTCCTCGCCGAACTCGCCGATCAGCACGTTGTCGGCCGAGAAGATGCGCAGCGGCATTTTCGGGCGGTAGTCGGTCAGGGTGTCGAGTTCCGGCAGGTTGGGATAGGCCATCGCCAGGCCGAACACGACCAGCAGCACGGCGCCCACGCCCAGGCCGAGCACTGACAGGCCGGCCATCAACAGGATACGCGACGGCCGCGACGACGATTTGCCCGGTTTTTTCGAGGCGCCCTTGGCGGACTTGTCGGAGGAGGGTGGCGGTGCCGAATTGGAGGAAGCCATGCAGTTCGATCTTTCTGTTATGAGTGCGAAGCATTATAAGCGAGCGCCAACCCCTGCGGCGCGCTGTGCCTTGCGACAGAAATACTTTCCCGTGACCAACAAAACAACGGAGTTGTTTTTGCTGCCACGCACGCAACAATAAGTGTGGCGAAAGTCTCACACTGTAACAATCGTGCACAGCAGAAATATCTTTACACTTATATAGGCACGATTTAATGTGGGAGCTTGCTTAAGCCGGGCTTAGGCGTGATTCAGCTTTAGCTCTGCCATGTAGCGCAGCCGACATCCCGGCGCCGGAGACACTCGCATGATCGATTTCAAGATGCTGTTCGGGCAGGCCAGCGCGCCGCTGATGGGCCTGGATATCAGCACCTCCAGCGTGCGCGTGGTGGAGCTGGCCCAAGGCGCCAAGGGCGAACTGCGGCTCGAGCGCTACGCCGCCGAGCCGCTGCCGCGCGGCGCCGTCGTCGACGGCAACATCGAGAACATGGACCAGGTGGTCGAGGTGGTGCGGCGCGTCTGGAAGAAAAGCGGCAGCCGCGCCAAGCTGGCCGCGCTGGGCATGCCGCCGGCGTCGGTCATCACCAAGAAAATCATCCTGCCGGCCGGCCTGTCCGAGGACCAGCTCGAGGTGCAGGTCGAATCCGAGGCCAGCCAATACATCCCGTTCGCGCTCGACGAGGTCAGCCTGGACTTCGACGTCATCGGCGCGGCCGCCAACTCGCCCGAGGACATCGAGGTCATGCTGGCCGCCTCGCGCCGCGAAAAGGTCGAGGACCGGGTCGCCATCGCCGAGGCGTCCGGCCTGAAGGCGACCGTGATGGACATCGAATCGTACGCCGCCCGCGCCGCGCTCGACCGCATCACCGCGCAGCTGCCCGAGGCCGGCGCCGGCCAGGTGGTGGCGCTGTTCCAGATCGGCGCCCAGGTCACCCATATCTCCGTCATGCTCGACGGCGCCACCGTCTACGAGCGCGAGCAGCCCTTCGGCGGCAACTCGCTGACCCAGGACATCGTGCGCGCCTACGGCATGGCCTTCGACGAGGCCGAGGCGCGCAAGAAGAGCGGCGACCTGCCCGACAACTACGTGCCGGAGTTGCTCACGCCCTTCCTCGAGAGCGCGGCGATGGAGGTCACGCGGGCGATCCAGTTCTTCTACACCTCCACCCCTTACACCCGCGTCGACCAGCTGTTCCTGGCCGGCGGCTGCGCCGTCATCCCCGGCCTGCTCGAGCTGGTCGCCGGCCGCACCCGGATCGCCAGCGCCGTGATCTCGCCGTTCAAGGGCATGCAGCTGGGGTCGTCGGTACGCGAGGCGCAGCTGCGCGTTGACGCCCCGGCCTACCTGGTCGCCTGCGGCCTGGCGCTGCGGAGGTTCGGCTGATGATACGCATTAACCTGTTGCCCCACCGCGAGGAAAAGCGCAAGCAGAAGAAATCCGCCTTCTTCGCGCTGCTGGCGCTGGGCGGCGTCATCGGCGTCGGCGTGGTGCTGCTGGTGGGCGGCTACAACGCCCGCGCGCTGTCCATCCAGGGCGAGCGCAACCAGGTGCTGAAGACCGCCATCAGCGGACTCGACAAGAAAATCGCCGAGATCGCCACGTTGAAGCAGGAGATCGAGGCGCTCAAGGCGCGCCAGCAGGCGGTCGAGGATTTGCAGGGCGACCGCAACCAGCCGGTCTACCTGCTCGACGAGCTGGTCAGGCAGACCCCGGCCGGCGTCTATCTGAAGAGTTTCAAGCAGGAGGGGCAGAAGGTGTCGGTGCTCGGCTACGCACAGTCGCAGGAGCGCGTGTCCGAGCTGCTGCGCAACCTGGCCGGGGTGTCGCCGTGGCTGGAGCGCCCGGACTTGATCGAAGTCAAATCGACCGCCCTCGGCCAGGGCAAGACCAGCAAGAAAGTGGTGGAATTCAACTTGATGGTCCATATCAAGCGCCCGCGCGACAAGGATAAACCGCCCGGCGACAAGGGCGGCCCCAAGCCCGGCCCGGCCGGCACATCGGCCACCGCGACGGTGGCGGCCGTGTCCACCCCAACGACCAGCACCCCGGCCGGCCTGCCGCCGGCCCGGTCCCAGGAGCGATGACATGGCGACGGCGATGGCGACAAGCAACCTCGATCTGAACCAGCTGGGCGCGCGGCTGGCCGGACAGTTCCGCAACCTCAACGACCGCCATCCCGGCCAGTGGCCGCTGGCGCCGCGGCTGCTGTGCGCCGTCGGGGTGGCGGCGGCGGTGATGGTGGCCGGCTACTTCGGCTACTGGAGCTCGCAGTTCGAGGAGCAGGAGGCCGGCGCCCAGGCCGAGCTCAAATTGCGCGACGAATACCGCTTCAAGACCGGCCAGGCGGTCAACCTGGAGGCGCTGCGGGCGCAGAAGGTGCAGGTCGACCAGTATGTCGAACGGCTGCAAAAGCAGCTGCCCAGCAAGGCCGAGATGGCCGCCTTGCTGACCGACATCAACCAGGCCGGCTCCGGCCGCGGCCTGCAGTTCGAGCTGTTCAAGCCGGCCCAGGTGGTGGTCAAGGATTACTACGCGGAGTTGCCGATTGATATCAAGGTCACCGGCAACTACCACGACATCGGCGCCTTCGCCGGCGACATGGCCAACCTGTCGCGCATCGTCACGCTCAACAACATGGCGCTGAGCACCGGCAAGGACGGCGTGCTGACCTTGGAGGCGGTGGCCAAGACCTTCCGCTACCTCGATCCGGAAGAGGTGCAGGCGCAGCGCAAAGCGGCGGCGGACAAGAAAAAGGCGGCGAAAAAATCATGAGCACCCTGAGATCGCTCCCGTTGTGGCTGGTGACGGCGGCGCTGCCGCTGCTGTCGGCCTGCGGCGACGACGACGCCCAGCAGGTGCGCGCGTGGATGCGCGAGGTCGACGCCCAGACCAAGGTGGCGGTGCCGCCGCTGGCCGAGCCCAAGACCTTCATCCCGTTCGCCTACGCCCAGAAGGACCAGGTCGACCCGTTCAATCCGAACAAGCTGCTGGCCGAGCTGGCCAAGCTGGACGCGCGCCCCGGCGGCGGCCTGCGCCCGGACGTCGACCGGCGCAAGGAGCTGCTTGAGAGCTACCCGCTCGACACCGTCAAGATGGTCGGCACCATCGAAAAGAACGGCGTCATCCACGCGGTGCTGCAGATCGACCGTTCGGTGCACCAGGTCGTCAAGGGCCAGCACATCGGACAGAACTACGGCCGGATCACCGGCATCACCGAGGACGCGGTCAGCATCAGGGAAATCGTCCAGGATGCGACCGGCGACTGGGTCGAACGCATGTCGAAGCTGGAACTGCAGGAAAGCAAGGAGAATATCAAATGACCGCTCGAACCACGGCCCGCCGCGCGCCGGCCGCCTGCCGGGCGCCTCTGTGGGCCCTCGCTCTGACGTTGATCCTGGCGCTGGCGCCGCAGCCGCAAGGTGCCAGCGCCCAGCCCGCCACCACGGCCGCCGCCGCCAACGCCATCGAGTCGATCAGCGCCAACCAGCAGGGCGCCAACGTCATCGTCAAGATCGCGTTGAAAAACCCGCCCGACAAACTCCCCATCGGCTTCGCCATCACCAATCCCTCCCGCGTCGCGCTCGATCTCGGCGCCACCGTCAACGACACCGGCAAGACCACGCAGGAGTTCAACGTGGGCGACCTGCGCAGCGTCAACGTGGTGCAGGCGGGCGGGCGCTCGCGCCTGGTGTTCAACCTCAAACGCAGCCTCAATTACGCCACCGCCATCGACGGCAACGCCATCATCCTGACCATCGACGGTTCCGGCGGCGTGGCCACGGCGGTCGACGGCCGCGGCCTGCCGGTCGTCCCCGCCGCCACGGCCGCCACGGCGGCGCCCGGGCGCCAGATGCTGCGCGACCTCGATTTCCGCCGTGGCGCCAACGGCGAGGGCAGGGTCGTGGTCGACCTGCCCAACAACCAGGTGGCCGTCGACGTGCGCCAGACGCCGACCGGCGTGGTGGTCGACTTCCTCAAGACCGGGCTGCCGGAGACCTTGCGCCGCCGGCTCGACGTCGGCGACTTCGGCACGCCGGTGGCGCTGGTCACCAGCGTGCCCTACGGCGACAACACGCGCCTGACGGTCGAGGCGCGCGGGCTGTGGGAGCAGACCGTGTACCAGAGCGACACCCAGCTGGTGATCGACGTCAAGCCGATCAAGGAGGACCCCAACAAGCTGGTCCAGGGCTCGCAGGGCTACCGTGGCGAGAAGCTTTCGTTCAACTTCCAGAACGTCGAGGTGCGCGCGGCGCTGCAGGCGATCGCCGACATCTCCGGCCTGAACATCATCACCAGCGACAGCGTCAGCGGCAACCTGACGTTGCGCCTGAAGGAGGTGCCGTGGGACCAGGCGCTCGACGTGGTGCTGCAGGCCAAGGGCCTGGACATGCGCAAGAACGGCAACGTGCTGTGGATCGCGCCCAAGGAGGAGTTGCTGACCAAGGAAAAGCTGGAGCTGGAGCAGCGCGCCCAGATCGCCGACCTCGAGCCGCTCAAGTCGGAGATCTTCCAGCTCAACTACCAGAAGGCCGAGGCCTTCAAGACCGTTTTCGGCCTCGAGGGCGGCGACGCCAAGAACCGCATCCTGTCCAAGCGCGGCAGCGCCATCATCGAGCCGCGCACCAACCAGTTGTTCGTCACCGACATCGCCTCCAAGCTCGAGGACGTGCGCCGGCTCATCGCCAAGACCGACATCGCCACCAAGCAAGTGCTGATCGAGGCCCGCATCGTCGAGGCCAGCGACACCTTCACCCGCAACCTCGGCGCCAAGCTCGGCTTCGCCGACATGCGCACCATCCGCGGCGGCGACGCCGGCTACCAGATCGGCAACGGCAACACCCGCATCGGCATTGGCGGCAACATGAACGGCGTCGGCCAGACCACCGGCCAGGTGGTGCTCAACGACGGCACCTTCGACAACACCCAGTTCGTCAACCTGCCGGCGGGCAATATCAACGGCGTCCCGGCCGGCAGCCTGGCGATCAGCCTGTTCTCGTCGGCGGCCAACCGCTTCCTCAACCTCGAACTGTCGGCGCTGGAAGCCGACGGCACCGGCAAGATCATCTCCAGCCCGCGCGTGATCACCGCCGACAAGGCCATCGCGCTGATCGAGCAGGGCATCGAGCTGCCCTACCAGGTCGCCACCAGCAGCGGCGCGACGTCGATCCAGTTCCGCAAGGCCAACCTGCGGCTGGAGGTGACGCCGCAGATCACGCCGGACGGCAACGTCGTCATCGACGTCGACGTCAACAAGGACAGCGTGGGCCAGGAGACGCGCGCCGGTTTCGCCATCGACACCAAGCACGTCAAGACGCAGGTGATGGTCGAGAACGGCGGCACGGTGGTGCTGGGCGGCATCTACCAGCAAACCGAGCGCAACACCACCAGCAAGGTGCCGCTGCTGGGCGACGTGCCGGTGCTGGGCTATCTGTTCCGCACCAATTCGCGCACCAACGACAAGACGGAGTTGCTGGTGTTTATCACGCCGAAGATCGTCGCCGAGCGCCTGTCGACGCGTTGATCCGGGATGTTTTGTAGGTTTGAGTGATTCACTTATTCTAGTTATGGGAAACACGGTCATGAAAAAATTCACGGGTTGGCTGGTGATGGTAATGTGCGCCGGGGTGCTGTCGGCCTGCGGCGGCGGCGGCGGCTCGCCGGGGACCAACGGCAGCGGGGTGGCGCCGTCCAAGGCGGCCAGCGTGGTGCTCACGGCCAGCGCGGCGACCATCGCATCGTCCGGCCTGGACGGCACCGAGGTGACCTTGACGGCCATCGTCAAGGACGGCGGCGGCAACGCGCTGTCCGGCGAAACGGTCACTTTTGCCACCAGCTCGGGCACCGTGACGAGCACCAACCGCCTGAGCAACGCCGCCGGCGAGGTGGTCGAGAAGCTCAGCGTCAAGGGCGACAGCTCGCTGCGCAAGATCACCGTGACGGCCAGCGCCGGCGGCAGGACCTCGAGTCCGGTCACCATCGACGTCGTCAACGCCGTGCCGACCCTGGCGCTGACCACCGACGCCGGCACCCTGGCCTCGGCCGGCACCGCCGGCAACGAAGTCACCATCGTGGCCCTGGTGCGCGACTCCAACAACACCGTGATGCCCGGCGTGGCGGTCGACCTGCGCGCCGATTCCGGCAGCCTGAGCCTGACCACCCGCACCACCAACGCCCAGGGCGTGGTCACTGAAAAACTCGGCACCGGCGGCGACCCGACCTCGCGCACGATCAAGGTCACCGCCACGGTGGCCGGGGCCACGCCGGTCACGGCGCTGGTCAACGTCACCGGCAACCGCCTGACCATCAACGCCGCGTCCACCATCAATGTCGGCGCCAGCGCCGACATCACCGTCAAGCTGGTGGACTCGGCCGGCAACGCGCTGGTCGGCAAGCCGGTGGTGTTCAGCTCCAACGCCAACGCGCTCAGCGTCAAGGGCGGCGGCGGGGCCGTCACCAACGCGGCCGGCCAACTGATCTTGAGTTACACGGCCAGCGGCGGCGGCGCCGACGTGGTCACGGTGCGGGCAATGGGCGAGACCGCCTCGGCCGGCATCGCCGTCAACTCGTCGGCGTTCGGCATCCGCGTGCTCGACGCCAACGGCAACGTCGCCACCACGGCGGCCATCGGCGGCTGCCAGCAGGTGGCCGTGACCGGCGGACCGGGCTCGGGCAGCGTCACCATCAGCAGCTCGCGCGGCACCGTCTACAGCAACGTCCTGTGCACCAACGTGCTCGCCGCGCCGCTGCCGCTGTCGTCCGGCACTGCCACCGCCTACGTCAACGCCACCGGCCCGGGCGTGGCGACCTTGACCGCGACCGCCTCCGGCCTGACCACCCAGACCGACCTGGAATTCGTCGCTCCGCTGACGGGCGCGGCCACGATCAGCGTGCAGGCCGATCCGGCCGTCATCGGCGTCAACACAGCCGGCGGCACCACCCAGCAGGCGACCCTGCGCGCGGTGGTGCGCGACGGCACCGCGCAAAACAACCTGGTCAAGAACGCCACGGTGGCCTTCTCCATCCTGACCGACCCGAGCGGCGGCGCGCTGACCCAGCCGTCGGTGGTGACCACCGGGGCCGACGGCGCCGCCACGGCCAGCTTCATCGCCGGCACCACCGCCTCGCCGCTCAACGGCGTGCAGATCCAGGCGCGCCTGATCGGCGGCTCCGGCGCCGCCGCCGTGGCCAACCTGACCGTGGCGCAGAAATCGCTGTTCATCAGCGCCGGCACCGGCAACGTGGTGGGCGTGCCCAACACCGCCACCTACCAGCAGGACTACGCGGTCATCGTCAGCGACGCTGCCGGCAACGCGGTGCCCGGCGTGCGCCTGACGGCCTCGGTGCTGCCGAGCACCTACTACAAGGGCCGGCTGGGCTACACCTTGCCGCAGGGACCGTGGGAGCCGGTGTCGTACTCGCCGTGCGCCAACGAGGACGTGAACAACAACGGTATCCTCGACGCCGGCGAGGATTTCAACAACAACGGCAGGCTCGAGCCGGGCATTCCGCTGACCGTGACGCCGAGCGTGACGACCGACGCGCGCGGCCAGGCCACGGTGTCGGTGGTGTACCCGCGCGACCGCGTCTACTGGCTCGATGTCAACCTGACCATCCGCGGCCAGGCAAATGGCACCGAGGCCACGTACACCTCTCTGGTACACTTGCTGGGCTTGAGCACCGATTACGGTAATCAAAACATTTCGCCACCAGGCGTAGTCAGCCCTTACGGGGTGTCGACATCGTGCAGTAACCCGCTGTAATCGGCTGTCATCAGCTGCGATTGGCTGGCGGGGCTGCCGGTGCCGCCGCCCGCATTTAGTTGGATCGTGCATGCAAAACGTGTTTTTAGTCGGCCTGATGGGGGCGGGAAAGACCACCATCGGCCGCATTTTGGCCCGCAAACTGGGTCTGCGGTTCATGGATTCGGACCACGAGATCGAGGCCCGCACCGGCGCCTCGATCCCGTGGATCTTCGAAATCGAGGGTGAACCGAGTTTTCGCCGGCGCGAGGCCGAGGTCATCCGCGAGCTGACCGGCCAGCAGGATCTGGTGCTGGCCACCGGCGGCGGCGCCGTGCTCGATCCGGAAAACCGCGCCTTCCTCAAGGCGCGCGGCACCGTCATCTACCTGCGCACGACCGTGCACAGCATCCTGCAGCGCACCGCGCACGACAAGAACCGGCCGCTGCTGCAGACGGCCGACCCGCGCAAAAAGCTCGAGGAATTGATGGCTTTGCGCGATCCGCTGTACATGGAGATCGCCGACGTGGTGATCGATACCGGCCGACCTAACGTACAATCGATGGTCCAATCCATTTTGACCCAGTTGGAGAGGCTGGCCTGCGAGGCCGCGCCCAACTGCGTCACCCAAGCGGAACCATCGATGAACGAAGAATCCACCATCCTGTTGAATGTCGACCTGGGCGAGCGCAGCTACCCGATCTCGATCGGCCCGTCGCTGCTCGCCGACGGCGCGCTGCTGGCGCGCCACGTCCACGGCGGCAAGGTCGCCATCGTCACCAACACCACCGTCGCGCCGCTGTACCTGGAGCGCGTCGAGGCCGGCCTGCGTAGTGCCGGCAAGCAAGTAATGACCGTCGTGCTGCCCGACGGCGAGGAACACAAGACCTGGCCGAGCCTGATGCAAATCTTCGACGCGCTGCTGGCCAACAAGGCCGACCGCAAGACCACCCTGATCGCCCTGGGCGGCGGCGTCATCGGCGACCTGACCGGCTACGCGGCCGCCAGCTACATGCGCGGGGTCGACTTCATCCAGGTGCCGACCACCTTGCTGTCGCAGGTCGACTCGTCGGTCGGCGGCAAGACCGGCATCAATCACCCGCTGGGCAAGAACATGATCGGCGCGTTCTACCAGCCGCGCGCGGTGATCGCCGACACCTCGACCCTGGAAACCCTGCCGGCGCGCGAGCTGTCGGCCGGCCTGGCCGAGGTCATCAAGCACGGCGCCATCATCGACGCCGCCTTCTTCGACTGGATCGAGGCCAACATCGGCAAGCTGATGGCGCGCGACAAGGGCGCGCTGGCGTATGCCATCGCCCGCTCGTGCGAGATCAAGGCCGACGTCGTGCGCCAGGACGAGCGCGAGGGCGGCCTGCGCGCCATCCTCAATTTCGGCCACACCTTCGGCCACGCGATCGAGAACGGCCTGGGCTACGGCCAGTGGCTGCACGGCGAGGCGGTCGGCTGCGGCATGGTGATGGCGGCCGACCTGTCCCACCGCATGGGACTGGTCGACGAGGCCACCGTGGCGCGCGTGCGCTCGCTGGTACAGGCGGCCGGCCTGCCGGTCAAGGCGCCGGACCTGGGCGCCGAGCGCTGGCTGGAACTGATGGAAGTCGACAAGAAGAACGAGGGCGGCGCCATCAAGTTCATCCTGCTCAAGCCGCTGGGCGCGCCAAGCATCACCAACGCGCCGCGCGAGCTGCTGCTGGCCACCTTGGCCGCCAGCGTTTAAGCGGAGGCGACCATGCTGCCCGAAGAGTACCTGGCGTCCTACGCCGCCCATTCCGCCGGCGGCGCGGGCCGCCGCCATCCGGAGACGGCGCATTCGTCGCGCAGCCAGTTCCAGCGCGACCGCGACCGCATCATCCATTCGTCGGCGTTCCGCCGGCTCGAATACAAGACCCAGGTGTTCCTCAACCACGAGGGCGACCTGTTCCGCACCCGGCTGACGCACAGCCTGGAGGTAGCGCAGGTGGGTCGTTCGCTGGCGCGCAACCTGCGCCTGAACGAGGATCTGGTCGAGGCGATCTCGCTGGCGCACGACCTCGGCCACACGCCGTTCGGCCACGTCGGCCAGGACGTGCTCAACGAATGCATGAAGGAACACGGCGGCTTCGAGCACAACCTGCAAAGCTTGCGCGTGGTGGACGAGCTGGAGGAGCATTACGGCGCCTACGACGGCCTGAACCTCATGTTCGAGACGCGCGAGGGCATCCTCAAGCACTGCTCGCTGACCAACGCCCGCTTGCTGGGGCCGGTCGCGGTGCGCTTCATCGACCGCACGCAGCCGTCGCTGGAGGCGCAGCTGACCAATCTGGCCGACGAGATCGCCTACAACAGCCACGACATCGACGACGGCCTGCGCTCGGGCCTGATCACCATCGAGCAGCTGGAGCAGGTCGATTTCTTCGCGCGCCTGTGGCGCGACGTCCAGCAGACCTTCCCGGGGCTGTCGGGACGGCGCGCGATCTACGAAACCTTGCGGCGCCTGATCACGGCGCTGGCTGACGACCTGATCGTCACCTCCGGCGCCTTGCTGGCCGACGCCGCGCCGAAGAGCATCGACGACGTGCGCGCGGCGCCGCCGCTGATCCGTTTTTCCGATCCGATGCGCAAAGACGCGACCGAGCTCAAGCGTTTCCTGCGCGAGAACCTGTACCGCCACTACAAGGTCAACCGCATGCGCGTGAAGGCCAGCCGCATCGTGCGCGAACTGTACGAATCGTTCATGGCCGAGCCCGTCTTGCTGCCGCCGGATTACCAGGACAAATCGGGCGACGTCGGCAAGCAGGCGCGCAAGATCGCCGACTACATCGCCGGCATGACCGACCGCTACGCCATCCGCGAACACCGCCGTTTGTTCTCGCTCGACGAGCTTTGAGTCGAATCAAACGGACACCCTTGATCATCACCGTAGTTAGGATGATCATGGGTGATGGACGAGCAAATAACACAACTCGATAGGCGCCTGACGGCGGTTGAGAAGGACGTGGCCATGTTGATGGCGGAGGCTAAGCATGCGCAACAGCAGTATGCAACCAAAGAGGGCGCGGCGGAGCTGCGCGAAGAAATTGTTGCGTCCGAGCTAAGGCTGACCACCCAAATTGCTGGTGTTGACAGCAAGTTGAGCGCGCAGATCGCCGCTTTGGATAGCAAGTTAAGCGCGCAAATTGCGGCTTTGGAATGCAAGATTCTCAGTATGGAGAGCCGCTATCTACGCTGGACCATCGGGACTGTCATTGCCGTTGCCGGCGTCGTGCTAGCCATCGTTCGAACATTCCCGTGAGGTGGCCATGGATGAGCAAATTGCCGAACTCGATAGGCGGCTGATTTTGGTGGCACGTGAGCACTATGCTATCAAGGAGGACTTTGCCAGGCTCGAGGGGCGGGTCGCTGTGATTCAGGCCAACTATGCCACGAAAGAAGACATCGCGAATTTGTACACGAAGATGACTGCATTGGATTCAAGATTTTCGCAAGTCGAAACGCGCATGATGCGCTGGTGCGTTGGCACCATGATCACGTTGACCGGCGTGTTCATGGCCTTCGTCAGGTTCTCCCTTTAAAACATCCGCGCCTGCGCATCGCGTACGTCCCCCATCAATTCCAGCAGCAGTTTCTTGATCGGCGCGGGCAACGCCGCGTCGGCCAGCCTGGCGGCGTCGTACCAGACGTGGCCGGCCTCGGCCGCCATCGGCACGCGCCGCGCCAGCGTCACGCGGTACGGCGCGATGTGCAGCTTGTAGTGCGTGAACACGTGCGTGACCGTCGACAGCCGCTCGTGCGATTCCATCTCGCCGAACTTGCCGACCGCTAGCATCAACGTGCCGTCGTCGGCCGCCGGGATATCGTCGTCCTCCGCCAGTACATGGCCGTCGAGCTCCGGCAGCGACAGCAGGCCGCCCCAAATGCCGGTCGGCGGCCGCTGCTCCAGCAGTACCTGGCCGTTGTCGATAATCGCCAGCATCACCGAATGCTTTTCCGGCGAGGTTTTCTTCGGCTTGCGCACCGGCAGATCCTTGGTGCGGTTGGTGGCGAAGGCCACGCAGCGCGGCTGCATCGGGCAACGTTCGCACGACGGACTGCTGCGCGTGCACAGGGTCGCGCCCATGTCCATCAAGCCCTGCGTGTACGACTCGATGCCTTGCTCCGGCAGCAGCGCCTCGGCGCGGCGCCACATCATCTCTTCGGTCCGGCGCTCGCCCGGATAGGCGTCGATGCCGAACACGCGCGCGAACACCCGCTTGACGTTGCCGTCCATGATGGCCGCGCGCGTGCCGCTCGAAAACGCCGAGATTGCCGCCGCCGTCGAGCGGCCGATGCCCGGCAGCTCGGCCAGCAGCGCCGGATCGGACGGGAACACGCCGTCGTACTCGGCCACCACGCGCTGCGCGCACTTGTGCAGGTTGCGCGCGCGGGTGTAGTAGCCCAGGCCGCTCCACTGCGCCATGACGTCCTCGACCGGCGCCGCCGCCAGGTCGCGCAGGGTCGGAAAGCGCTCCAGGAAGCGCGCGTAGTAGCCCAGCACCGCCGATACTTGCGTTTGCTGCAGCATGATTTCGGACAGCCAGATCAGATACGCGTCGGTGGTGTTTTGCCATGGCAGCGCGTGGCGCCCGTGCTGTTTCTGCCAGCCGATCAGGTCCGAGGAAAAACTCGGATCGGCGAAATTCTCAACAACTTCAACCTTCATTTGAATCCTAAATTAAACATGTAGGGCGGATTAGCGTAGCGTAATCGGCCAAGCTCCGCCGGCGGCTCCTGGCCGATTACGCGCTTCGCGCTAATCCGCCCTACGAAAATCTATCTTATTAAGCGGCGGCGTCCAGCGCTTCGAATTCCGCGTTGATGGCGGTGCCGATGGCGGCCGCCAGTTCGGTCAGGCGCAGCTTTTGCGCCTCCAGCTGCTGCTGGCTGCTTTCGAACGCGTCGATCTTTTGCTCCAGGCTGTCGGTGGCGTCGTGGATGCGCTGGATCGACGCCAAACGGTGCTTGAGCTGGTCCTTGTGCTGGCGGATCTGCGCCTCCAGCGGCGCCATGATCACCTTGAGCCACGCCTCGGCGTCGTTGTTGGCCGACTTGAAGCAGCCGCGCACGCGCGAGGCGATGGTGTCGAAGAACTTCTCCATCAACACCACGCGGCTGGTCGTGATCAGGGTCGCGGTGCCGAACTGCTTGTAGTAGATCGCCTCGATCGATGCGATCTCGTCGCGGTACAGTTGCAGCGAAAACGGCATCGGCAGCGACAGGGTCAAGCCGTGCTCGCTGGCGAAGCGGCGGTACATCACGCCCATCATCTCGCTGATCTCGACGGTCTTGCGCTCGGAGGCGTCGAGGTTGGCGCGGATGCGCTCGAAGTAGTTGCGCACCGCCTCGCGCACGCCGGTGAAGAAGCGGCTGCGCTGCATCTGCTCGCGCACCAGGTCGATATCGTCGCGCACGATGTCCATGCCAATACTGGTGTAGAGCTCGGTCGACAGCCGCGTGAACACGGCGCGCGTGGCCTGCAGCTTGAACAGGCTGGTGTCGAATTCTTTTTTCTCGACGTCGATGCGGCGCATCATGTGGGCGATCACCGTCTGGTTCTTGCCGCGCAGGCTCTTGAGCTCGTGCAGTTGCTCGACGATGCCGCGCGAGCGCGCGTTGACCAGGGCCATTTGCGCCACGCTCAGCGCCTGTAATTCTTCGCGCAGCTGCTTGCGCACGATGTCCTTCTTGGCCGGGATCAGTTCGTCGAACAGCGCCGCCTCAAGCGCCTGCAGGCGGCTGCGGGCGAGCAGGGCATTATCCTGGGTGATCTTGCCCACCAGCGCCTTTTGCGCCGACACCGGAAACACCTGGCGCGGCTCTAGCGCCAGCACGTGCGCGACATTGGCCTGTTGGCGTTCGATCTCGACATCGACCTCGGCCTGGCTGCGCAACTCGTCCCACATGCTGTCGATCTTGTTGAGCACGACGAGGCGGCCGGCACCGGCGCCGATGTGGTTGCGCCAGACCTCGATATCGCTCTTGGTCACGCCGGTGTCGGCGGCCAGGATGAACAGCACCGCGTGCGCGTTCGGGATCAGGTTCAACGTCAGTTCCGGCTCGGTGCCGATGGCGTTCAGGCCTGGTGTGTCGAGGATCACCAGCCCCTGCTTGAGCAGCGGGTGCGGGAAGTTGATGATGGCGTGGCGCCACAGCGAGATCTCGACCTTGCCGTCCTCGCTCAAGGTGACCGGCATGTCGGGATCGTCCTCGTCGTACAGGCCGTAGCGCTTGGCTTCCTCGACCGGCACGTAGCGCGTCATGCTGACCTGCTTGAAGACCTCGTGCATGTCGGCGCCAACCTCCAGGTTCAGCGGTAGCACGGTCCAGGCCGAAGGTTGATCGCGGTAGTCGCCGGTCGACAGGTTGTCGGCCCGCGTCTCGATCGGCAGCAGGCGGATCGACGGCGCGAAGCTGGGGTCGTACATCAGCTCGGTCGGGCACATGGTGGTGCGGCCGGCGGCCGACGGCAAGATGCGCTGGCCGTAGTCGGCAAAAAAGATGGCGTTGATCAGTTCGGACTTGCCGCGCGAGAATTCGGCGACGAAGGCCACCGACAACTTATCGTCGGCCAGCCGCGCCAAGGTGCGGGCGATGCGCTGGTCGGTGGCGGCGTCGGTCAACGACGCGGCCGCCACCCAGGACTGGTAGTTTTTCAGCGCCGTCACCACGCCTTGCCGCCAGGCGCTGTACTGCTCGAAATCCCTGGCCATCATGCTTTCCGCCCTTGTTCTAGTGTTCACTTCTGGCAATTGACACAGTAAAAAGTGGAGCGCTGCCCCTGTTTGATCTGCCGCACCGGCGCCGCGCAGACCTTGCAGGGCACGCCAGCACGATCATAGACGAAATACGTCTGCTGGAAATAACCGGACTGGCCGTTGACGCTAATAAAGTCGCGCAAGGTGCTGCCGCCCTGGATGATGGCTTCGGCCAGGATCTCGCGGATCGCCTGCGCCAGTTTCTCGTAGCGCGCCAGGCTGATGCGCTTGGCGGGCGTCTTGGGATTGATGCCCGCGCGGAACAAGCTTTCCGAAGCGTAAATATTGCCGACACCCACTACGATATCGCCGGCCAGCAACACCTGCTTGACGGGCGCGCTGCGCTGGCGGGTCTGATCGTACAACAATTTGCCCGTAAAGCCCGTTTCCAGCGGCTCCACGCCCAGTTCGCGCAGCAGGACGTGGTGCTCCAGGAGCCCGTCGGCGTCGTCGTGCCACAGCACGGCGCCGAAGCGGCGCGGATCCTTCATGCGCAGCACTTGTTGGCCTTGCGGCCCCTCGACCACCAGATCGAAATGGTCGTGCTTTTCCGGCTTGATGCCCGTGTCCATCACCCGCAGGTGGCCCGACATGCCCAGATGGATGATCAGGGTGCCATGCTCGAAGTGGACCAGCAGGTATTTTCCGCGCCGCCCGGTGCGCACCACCAGCCGTCCGGCCAGCAATTGTTGCAGCTGGGCGGGAAACGGCCAGCGCAGGCCCTCGCGGCGCAGCACCACGTCGTGCACGGTGCGGCCTTCGATGTGTGGCGCGACGCCGCGCCGGGTCACTTCAACTTCTGGTAATTCTGGCATGTGATAACAATCTAAAACACGTAGGGCGGATTAGCGCAGCGTAATCGGCCAAGCGCCGCCGGCGGCTCACGCATGGCCGATTACGGCGTGCCGCCTAATCCGCCCTACGTGGGCCAGATTGGCGCGCCATTCCGGGTCGATCAATGTATATCGAGGCGGTCCCGGCGGCCGCAACCCGGCCGGGGCAAAATATTTGGTTACACTAGTCAAAACACGCAAGCGATGCGTTGCGCGTAAAATCAGCTGACCATTGCCGACCAGGATCTTCCCTTGAAAAACGCTTTCGCCATTGTAACCCTCTCTGCCTTGCTGTCGGCGTGCGCCATGGCGCCGCAAAAACAGGCCGAGTCCACCGCCGCACCGGAGCCTGCCGCCCCCGACAGCGCCGCCGCCGTGGTGGAGGCGCCCGCGCCCGTGCCGGAAGTGTTGCCCAACAATGCCCTGACCGGCGATATGCTGTTCCGCATCACCAAGGCCGAGCTCGAATTTAAGCAGGGACAATGGCAGGGCGCGTATATCACGATGCTGTCGCTGGCCCAGCAGACCCGCGATCCACGCCTGGCGCGCCGGGCCGCCGAGATGGCGCTGGCCGCCAAGCAGGGCCAGGAGGCGCTGGCCGCGATCCGCCTGTGGCGCGAACTGGCGCCCGAGTCTGACGAGGCAACCCAGTATTTCCTCGGCTTTGCCGTCGTCAACGACGACCTGAGCGAGGCGGAGGCGATTTTCGCCCAGCGCCTGAAGGCGGCGCCGCCGGCCCAGCGCGGCATGGCGATGTTGCAAATGCAGCAATTCATGCTGCGCGCCAAGGACAAGGCTGCAGCGTTCGCGCTGCAGGAGCGCGTGCTGGCGCCCTATGACGACATGCTCGAAAGCCACCTGATCCTGGCGCAGGGCGCGTTCGCCGTCAACGACACCGAGCGCGCCCGCGCCGAGGCGCAAAAAGCCCAGGCCATCAAGCCCGACTCCGAACTGGCGGTGCTGACGATGGCGCAGGTGTCCGGCGACATCGACGCCGCCGGCAAAGTGTTGACCGCTTTCCTGGAGAAGTATCCGAAGGCGCGCGAAGTGCGCGCCGCCTACGCCCGCATCCTGGTCGACGCCAAGCAACTCGAGCCGGCCCGCCAGCAATTCCTGACCTTGCTGAAGGACCAGCCGGACAACATCGCGACCTTGTATGCGCTGGGCGTGATGGCGATGCAGACCAACGATTTGCCCGAGGCGGAGAAATACTTCACGCGTTTCATCACCGTCATGGACGATCATCCCGACGACGAGCGCGACCCCTCCAAGGTGCTGACGATACTGTCGCAGATCGCCGAGCAGCGCGGCGACATCGACGGCGCCTACAAATGGCTGGAGAAAATCGAAGGAGACGACCCCAAGCTGTACCTGAACGCGCGCATGAAAATGGCGACCCTGACGGCGCGCAAGGGCGATGTCGACGGCGCGCGCAAGCAGTTGGCCACCCTGACGCCGGCCGACCCCGCCGACCAGGCGCAGATTTTCCAGACCGACGCCCAGTTGCTGCGCGACGCCGGCGACACCCGCGCCGCCTACACGGTGCTGGAGAACGCCGTCAAACGCTATCCGGACAATCCGGACCTGCTGTACGACTTCGCGCTGGTGGCGGAAAAACTGGGCAACGTGGAATTGATGGAAAAAGCGCTGCGCCAGGTGATGATCGCCGCGCCCGACAACCAGCACGCCTACAACGCGCTGGGCTACTCGCTGGCCGAGCGCAACGAGCGCCTGCCGGAAGCCTACGCGCTGATCGACCAGGCGATGAAGATGGCGCCGGGCGATCCGTTCATCATGGACAGCATGGGCTGGGTACAATTCCGCATGGGGAACCTGGACGAGGCGGAATCGCTGCTGCGCCGCGCCTACGCGCTGCGGGCCGATCCGGAAATCGCCGTGCATCTGGGCGAGGTGCTGTTCGTCAAGGGCGACACCACCGGCGCGCAAAAGATGTGGCAGGAAGCCAAGAGCAAAGACCCCAAGAACGACGCGCTCAAGAATACGCTGGCGCGCCTGAATCAAAACCTCTAACAACCGATAGCAATCACCACTGATGACGATTTCCATATTCCGCCGCGCGGCAAACACGCTGGCAATGGCTGGCGCGCTAGGCGTGCTAAGCGTGCTGGCCGGCTGCGCCACCACCTCCGCGCCACGCTCGACCACCGCCGTCGCGCCGTACCGCGATACCCTCGACCTGGCCGGGCGCATCGCCATCAATTACAGCCGTGACGGCAAGCAGGAGTCGCTGAGCGGCAAGTTCACCTGGCGGCAAACGGCGGCCAACACCGACGTCACCCTGATCTCGCCGACCGGGCAGACGGTCGCCGTCATCAATGTCACGCCGACCTCGGCCACGTTGAAGCGCAGCGGCGAGCCGACCCGCTCCGCGTCCGACCTCGACAGCCTGACCCGCCAGACCCTGGGCTGGACCCTGCCGGTCTCCGGCCTGCGCGACTGGTTGCAGGGCTACGCGGTCGCCGCCGACGGCAGCCGCTTCAGCGCCTCGCCGGCCAGCGACACCGTCGTTACCCGCGACGGCTGGAAGCTCGACTATGTGTCGTGGCAGGATGACGCCGCGACGGTGCCGCAACCGAAACGCATCGACGTCACCCGCATCGCGCTGGGCCAGCAGGTCGACGACATGTCGATCCGCATCGTCATCGATACGCCTACACCTTAAACCCCAAGCCACGGCTGGGGTCGTACCCCGTGGGTACGACCCCGAACTGCCGGGTTCCGTCGAGCACCGCCGATGCATCCCATGACCAGCCTTAAGAATTGTCCTGCCCCCGCTAAACTGAACTTGTTCTTGCACGTAAACGGCCGCCGCGCCGACGGCTACCACCTGCTGCAAACCGTGTTCCAGCTGGTCGATCACGGCGACACCTTGCATTTCACCCTGCGCGCCGACGACGCGCTGCGCCGCGTGACGCCGATCGAAGGCGTGCCGGAGGAGGGCGACCTGATCATCCGCGCCGCCAGGCTGTTGCAGGCCGAGGTGCTGCGCCGCACGGGCGCTTTGCCGCGCGGCGTCGATATCGCCATCGACAAGATACTGCCGATGGGCGGCGGCCTGGGCGGCGGCTCGTCGGATGCGGCCACCACCCTGATGGTGTTGAACCATTTGTGGCAGGCCGGTCTAAGCAAGGAGGAGTTGATGGCGCTGGGCCTGCCGCTGGGCGCGGACATCCCGTTCTTCATCTTCGGCGAAACCGCGTTCGCCGAGGGCGTGGGCGAGGCGCTACAGCCGGTGAAAGCGCCCGATTGTTGGTATGTCGTCATCGAACCCGGGGTGGCGGTGCCCACTGCGGCAATTTTTTGCTCGGAACATTTGACAAGGAACACACCGCCCGTCATAATAACGGACTTTTCCAGCTACCACGAAAATCAAACTGATTTAAAGGGGTACGGAAGGAACGATTTACAGCAAGTGGCAACGAGTTTGTTCCCGCCGGTAGCAGAGGCGATAGAATGGCTCAGCGCTCACGGTGATGCCAGGATGACTGGTTCCGGTGCTTGTGTATTTTGTGCAGTGGCAACCCAAGCAGAAGCCGACGCGGTACTTCAACAAGTGCCAGCCAGGTGGAAAGCATGGAAAGCCCAGGCGCTCACACAGCATCCGCTCACTAAAATGTTGTAGACGGGTAAAAAAAGATTTGGCTTAGCGTGAAATTGGCGATAAAATACTCGCCGTTGTAGCGACAAGCAGTCAGTTGCGTAGGGGAATCGCCAAGCTGGTTAAGGCACTGGATTTTGATTCCAGCATACCAAGGTTCGAATCCTTGTTCCCCTGCCATTCGTTTTCCTTGCGACACCGTCGAGGCACTAGTCTCCGGCCAAGGCAAGCATCAATGTCCGCGCCCGGCGCGGATCATTCTGAGTACAGCGCCACGCGGCTTCCGCTGGCGACATCAAAAATTTCATCGACTATCTCTGGGACTCCCATGGCTTACGAAAACCTGATGGTTTTTACCGGCAACGCTAATCCTGCGTTGGCAGAAGGAGTCGCAAAAAATCTCGGCATTCCACTCGGCAAGGCAAACGTTTCGAAATTCTCGGACGGCGAAGTGATGGTCGAGATTAACGAGAACGTTCGCGGTAAAGACGTTTTCGTTCTGCAATCGACTTGCGCACCAACCAACGACAGCCTGATGGAGTTGATCCTGATGGTCGACGCGTTGAAACGCGCCTCGGCAGGCCGCATCACCGCCGCCATCCCTTACTTCGGTTATGCCCGTCAAGACCGCCGCCCGCGTTCGGCGCGTGTCGCGATCTCGGCCAAAGTCGTGGCCAACATGCTGGAAAGCGCCGGCGTCGAGCGCGTCCTGATCATGGACCTGCACGCGGACCAGATCCAGGGCTTCTTCGATATCCCGGTCGACAATATTTATGCTTCGCCAATTCTGCTGAGCGATCTGCAGAAGAAGAACTACCAGGACCTGCTGGTGGTGTCGCCGGACGTCGGCGGTGTTGTACGTGCGCGCGCCCTGGCCAAACGCCTGGGCTGCGACCTGGCCATCATCGACAAACGCCGTCCGAAAGCCAACGTCTCCGAAGTGATGAACATCATCGGTGAAGTCGAAGGCCGCAACTGCGTCATCATGGATGACATGGTCGATACCGCCGGTACCCTGGTCAAGGCGGCCGAAGTGCTGAAAGAGCGCGGCGCCACCAAAGTCGTCGCGTATTGCACCCACGCGGTCCTGTCGGGTCCTGCCATCGAGCGCATCGCCAATTCGTCGCTGGACGAGCTGGTCGTGACCGACACGATTCCGCTGTCCGACGCGGCCCGTGCCTGCGGCAAGATTCGCCAGCTGACCTGCGCGCCGCTGCTGGCCGAGACGTTCAAACGCATCATCAAGGGTGACTCGGTTATCTCCCTGTTTATCGACTGATCACGATTAGCGATAAACAAGCTGTCCGTATTTTAGGCGGCGCGCCAGGCTTAAAAGCCTTGGCGCGCCGTTGTACTTCCCGGTTTCATGAGCGCAGTCAGCTCATTTTCGAAGCACCCTGGTCGCGGGGGCTTCATAACACGAGGCGCGAGCCTTGTTATTTTTGGAGTTACACATGAAAGTTGTTGCATTCAAACGCGAATTGCAAGGTTCCGGAGCGAGCCGCCGCCTGCGCAATTCGGGCCAAACCCCAGGCATCATCTACGGCGGTACCGAAGCGCCAGTGACCATCTCGCTGGATCACAACGCGCTGTACCACGCGCTGAAAAAAGAAGCCTTCCACTCGTCGATCCTGGATCTGGAAATCGACGGCAAGACCCAGCAAGTGCTGCTGCGCGACTTCCAAGTCCACGCGTTCAAGCAACTGGTTCTGCACGCTGACTTCCAGCGCGTCGACGCATCGAAAAAAGTGCACATGAAAGTCGCTCTGCACTTCGCCAACGCCGACATCTCGCCAGCGGTCAAACTGCACGGCGCGACCATCAGCCACGTCGCCAACGAAATCGAAGTGTCGTGCCTGCCAAAAGACCTGCCAGAGTTCATCACCGTCGACCTGACCAACATCGACGTCGGCAGCTCGCTGCACATCGACGAACTGACGCTGCCAGCAGGTGTTACCGCTGTTGCCGCCGGCACCAACCTGACCATCGCCACCGCTTCGGTGCCGCCAGGTCACGTGTCGGCCGAAGCTGACGCCGCTGAAGCCGCTCCAGCAGCCGATGCCAAGCCAGCCGCTAAAGCCAAGAAGTAATATTGAACGCCGCAGCGATGCGGCGGCAATGAAGGACCCCCGCTAGCCCCAGGCCGTCGGGGGTTTTTTTTCGTTTGACCGATAATATCGTTTTCCTTGATTGAGCATCCCATGCCCATACGCCTCATCGTCGGCCTCGGCAATCCCGGCGCCGAATACGAACAAACCCGCCACAACGCCGGCTTCTGGCTGGTCGACAACCTCGCCAACGACGTCGGCGCCCGCCTGCAGCGCGAGACCAAGTACAACGCGCTGATGGCCAAGGCCTCGATCGCCGGCCACGAGGTGTATCTGCTGGAACCGCAGACGTATATGAACCGCTCCGGACAATCGGTCGGCGGCCTGTGCCGCTTCTTCAAGATCAACCCGGACGAGGTGCTGGTCGTGCACGACGAGCTCGATCTAATGCCCGGCATCGCGCGCCTGAAAAAGGGCGGCTCGTCGGGCGGCCACAACGGCCTGAAGGACATCACCGCCGCGCTCGGCACGCAGGATTACTGGCGGCTGCGCCTGGGCATCGGCCATCCGCGCACGCTCAGCCTGCAACAGCAGGTGGCGGACTTCGTGCTGCACCGGCCGCGCCGCGAGGACCAGGACCTGATCGAGCAGGCCATCGAGAAATCGCTGCAGGTCATGCCGCTGATCGTCGAGGGCAAATTCGAGGCCGCGACGATGAAACTGCATACAGTCTAAAGCCGGCGCGTCGATGGTATGCTGAGGGAACTATTTCCCTCAGCCCTCAACATCAAGGACACCATCAATGAAGCGCTTGCCGATCGCCGCACTCGTAACATCTTTATTGTTGGCCGCCTCGGCCCAAGCGCAAGACGCCAGCGCCGTCGCCAAGCAGATCGACGGCATGTATCCCAAGCTCGACGTCATCTACAAGGACTTGCACGCGCATCCCGAAGTGGCCTTCCAGGAAGTCCGCACGGCCGCCAAGCTGGCCGCCGAGATGCGCGCCATCGGTTTCGAGGTCACCGAGAAGGTCGGCAAGACCGGCATTGTCGCCCTCTACAAGAACGGCGCCGGCCCGACGGTGCTGGTGCGCACCGAGATGGACGGCCTGCCGATGGAGGAGAAATCCGGCTTCGCCTACGCCAGCAAGGCCCACGCCACGCTCGATGGCAAGGACACGATGGTCGCCCACAGCTGCGGCCACGACGTCCACATGACGGCCTGGCTGGGCGCCGCGCGCACCCTGGTGGCGATGAAATCGCAATGGAAGGGCACGCTGATGTTCATCGGCCAGCCGGCCGAGGAGATCGTCGCCGGCGCCAAGGCCATGCTCGACGACGGCCTGTTCAAGCGTTTCCCGAAACCGGACTACGCCTTCGCCTTGCACTCGTGGCCGCTGGCCTACGGCACCATCGGCTACAACAGCGGCCCGGTGTCCTCGAACTCGGACGCGATCGAAATCACCTTCAAGGGGCGCGGCGGCCACGGCTCGGCGCCGGACAAGGCGCTCGACCCGATCACCATCGCCGCGCGCTTCGTGGTCGACGTGCAAACGGTCATCAGCCGCGAAAAAGATCCGAAGGAATTCGGCGTGGTCACGATAGGCGCCATCAACGGCGGCAGCGTCGGCAATATCATCCCGGATTCGGTCAAGGTGCGCGGCACCATCCGCACCTACAACCCGGCCGTGCGGACCAAGATCCTGGCCGGCGTGCGCCGCGTCGCCAACGCCTCGGCCGCGATGGCGGACGCGCCGGCGCCCGACGTCGAGCTGATCACCGGCGGCGCTGCCATCGTCAACAACGACGCGCTGGTCACGCGCACCGAGGGCGTGCTCAAGCAAGCGTTCGGCGATACAAACGTCTCGCGCATGCCGGCCATGACGGCCAGCGAGGACTTCTCGGTCTACGCCAACGAAGGCATCCCGTCGATGTTCTTCTTCACCGGCGTCTACGATCCCAAAGCGGTGGCCGAGGCGGACAAGCCGGGCGGCAAGCCGATCGCCTTCAACCACTCCCCGTACTACGCGCCGGTGCCGGAACCGTCGATCAAAACGGCGGCCCAGGCGATGACGCTGGCGGTGCTCAACGTGATGTCCAAGTAAATCCGAATGCGCCGCAAGACGTAATTACTTGCTGGCGGCGATCCATTTGTCCACGCGTGCCTCCAGGATCGGCAACGGCAAGGTGCCGTCGCCGATCACCACCTGGTGGAATTTCTGGTAGCTGAACTTGTCGCCCAGCGCCGCCTGCGCCCGCGCGCGCAGCTCCAGGATTTTCAGCGAGCCGATCTTGTAGCTCAGCGCCTGCGCCGGCCACACCATGTAGCGCTCGATCTGGTTCTTCGCGCGCGCCTCGCTCCAGCCCAGCGTATCGCCCAGATAGGTGATTGCCTGCTCGCGGCTCCAGCCCTTGGCGTGCATGCCGGTGTCGACCACCAGGCGCGCGGCGCGCAGCATTTCCGCGTTCAGGTGGCCGTAGTAGGCCACCGGATCGTCATACAGGCCCAGCTCGCGGCCCAGGGTTTCCGAATACAAGGCCCAGCCTTCGGTATAGGCCGCGCTGTTGGGATTCTCGGTGCTGAACTTGCGGAAGTCCGGCAGGTCCAACTCCTTGAGCAGCGCGCCGTGCAGGTGGTGGCCCGGCACGCCCTCGTGCAAGAACAGGCTGACCATGTCGACCCGGCTGTACTGTTTGGCGTCGTTGACCACCGGCCAGAACACGCCCGGATGTGAGCCGTCCGCCGCCGGCGGCGTGTAGTGGTCGGAGGCGGTCGCGCGCGTCAGTTCCGGTTCCAGATGCAGCTCCATCTTCCCCTTCGGGATCAGGCTGAAGTAGGCCGGCAGCTTCGCCTGCACCGTCGCGTAGAGCGCGCGGTAGGCGTCCAGCACCTGCTCGTCGGTGGTGAAGATCTTGAACTTCTGTTGCCCCGCCATCCATTGCGGCAGCTGTTTCTCCGGGCCGTCGTAGCCCAGCTTCGGCCCCAGCGCCGTCAATTGCTGCTGGATGCGCGCCACCTCCTTCAGGCCCAGTGCGTGCACCGCGTCCGGCGTCAGCGGCAGGTTGGTGCTGTCCTTGATGCGGGCCGCGTACCAGGCGGCGCCGTTGGGCAGGGCGCTCCAGCCGGTGCTGGCGCGGCTGGCCGGCAGGTATTCGTTTTGCAGGAAGTCCACCAGGCGGGTCAGCGCCGGGGCGATTTTGGTGTCGACCGTGTTCAGGTAGGCCGCCGTCAGCCGCTGCTTGTCGGCGGCGGAGAACTGCGCGGGCAGGCGCGTGATCGGCGAATAGTAGACGCTCGTCTCCGGCGTGGCCGCGCGCAGGTTCTGGAACTGCGGCAGCATCGCCACCGTGATCGCCTTCGGCTGCACGACGCCGGCGCGGATGCCTTGCTTCATGTTGACGATGGCCTGGTCTATCCACGCAGGCAACTGCTTCAGGCGGCTCAGGTAGGCCTGATACTGGACGACCGTGCCCAGCGGCTGCGAGCCGGTGCCGTCGGCGTAATTGGCCAGGGTGCTGGGGACATTGTCGAACTGGTTGAGCGGCAGCAGATGTTCCGGGAAGGACTCCAGCTGCATGGCGTTATTGAGTTCGTAGGACAGCAGATCGTAGGTGAGCTGGTCCGACTCGCCCAGTTGGTCGCGCCGCACGGCCATCAACTGTTTTTGCATCTGGCGGTACTGCGTGAACTGGGCGGCGCGCACGGCGGGGGAAATGGCCAGGCCGAGCTGATCGTTGTAGCGGCTGTCGCCGTTGGCGGTGGCAAACAGCAACGGATCGAATTTGCAGCGCGCCGTGTGGAACGCAGCCGCCAGTTTCGCCAGTTGTTTCTGCGCCTGGCTGGCCTGGGCGGTGGAGGTCTGCGCGGCCTGGGCCGGCAACATGCCGGCGCTGGCGAAAAGGAGGGTGGCGGTCAGTACCGAAGTCCGCAGCGAGGCGCGGCAGCGAGTGTGGGGCATGGACATTTCCTGGTAAGCAGATAAGCCGCCCATCGGGCGGCTTATCTTGACGTCGACAATTGTTCGCCAGGAAGTCTAGCACTAAACAATCATCAGGAAATCGCCCGCCTGCCTGCAGGCTTAGTTCGAACGCAGGCCGCCGTCGACCACGCGCACATCGTCGCCCTGGTGCCACGATGGCTGCTCGGTTTGGTGGAACTTGCGCACCGAACCATCGTTCATGCGGACCACAATGTCGTAGCTCTTGCTGGCCTTGACCTTACCTTCGATCTGGTTGCCGGCAACCGCGCCGCCGATGGCGCCGGCCACGGTGGCCAGTTTGCGGCCGTTGCCGCCGCCGACCTGGTTACCCAGCAGGCCGCCGACCAGCGCGCCGCCCACCGCGCCCACGCCGCTGCCTTCGGCGCGGGTTTCGATTTCGTTGACGGCTTCGATCACGCCGCAGTTGTTGCAGACCGCCGGCGCGCTCTTGACCGGGGTGTGCTTGACGACAGGGGGCTTGTCGCGCACGGCTTCGCGGACCGGCTCACGGGCTGGCTCGCGCACCGGCTCGCGGACTTGTTCACGGACCGGTTCGCGCACCTGGTCGCGGCTTGGCGTGGCCGGCGCGGTTTGCTCGACCAGCGGCTGGCCGTTGGGCGCCAGCGACGGGTCCTGATTCTGGGAATTGGAGGAAGGCAGCCAGCCCATGATGGCGGCGACGCCGACGCCACTGACCAGCACAACGGCGGCTGCGGCGGCCATGATCATCGGATGCAGCTTGGAATTGGATGTGTTGTTCATTTTTCTACCTTTTATGTATTGAGTGGCTTGTTTGACTACAAGCAACTAACGCGCTGAGCGAGAATCCGACTGACGCAGATTTCGTATCAAATGTAAGCAATTGTTCCTGAACGGCATGAAGGGGCCGGGCTTTCGCCTGTTTTTTTGATGACTGGGGGCGGGGGAGGTACAATTGATCCTTGAACGCTTTAAATAGCAGGAATATTCAGAAAACGCCCGCGTCGGCCGTTTTTCACCAGCCGCTCGCCGGCAACATTTGATTATTAAAAGGTTTTCCATGAGTCTCCAATGCGGCATCGTCGGCCTGCCCAACGTCGGCAAGTCCACCCTCTTCAACGCCCTGACCAAGGCCGGCATCCCGGCTGAAAACTATCCGTTCTGCACCATCGAGCCCAACGTCGGCGTGGTCGAGGTGCCGGACCCGCGCATGGCCGCGCTGGCCGCCATCGTCAAGCCGGAGCGCATGGTCAACGCCATCGTCGAATTCGTCGACATCGCCGGCCTGGTGGCCGGCGCGTCGCAGGGCGAGGGCCTGGGCAACCAGTTCCTGTCGCACATCCGCGAAACCGACGCCATCGTCAACGTCGTGCGCTGCTTCGAGGACGACAACGTGATCCACGTGTCCGGCAAGGTCAGCCCGCTGGACGACATCGAAGTGATCCAGACCGAGCTGGCGCTGGCCGACCTGGGCACCGTGGAAAAAGCCATCCATCGCGAAAACAAGAAAGCCCGCTCCGGCGACAAGGACGCGGCCAAGCTGCTGGCCATCATGGAGCGCATCGTGCCGCACCTGAACGAAGCCAAGCCGGTGCGCGCCATGGGCCTGGACGCCGACGAGATGGCCCTGATCAAGCCGCTGTGCCTGATCACCGCCAAGCCGGCCATGTATGTCGCCAACGTCTCCGACACCGGCTTCAAGAACAACCCGCTGCTCGACCAGCTGACCGCCTACGCCGCCACCCAGAATGCGCCGATCGTCGCCATCTGCGCCTCGATCGAAGCCGAGATCGCCGATCTGGAAGACGCCGACAAGACCGAATTCCTGAACGACATGGGCATGGAAGAGCCGGGCCTGGACCGCCTGATCCGCGCCGCCTACAAGCTGCTGGGCCTGCAGACCTACTTCACCGCCGGCGTCAAGGAAGTGCGCGCCTGGACCATCCACATCGGCGACACCGCGCCGCAGGCGGCCGGCGTCATCCACACCGACTTCGAACGCGGCTTCATCCGCGCGCAAACCATCGCCTACGATGACTACATCCAGTACAAGGGCGAGGGCGGCGCCAAGGAGGCGGGCAAGATGCGCGCCGAGGGCAAGGAATACGTGGTCAAGGATGGCGACGTGCTGAACTTCCTGTTCAACGTCTAAGCGCGAACTATTAGATCACCGCATTTCATGCCACATCAGAAATGCAAGGAGGCCCCGCTAATGCGGGGCTTCTTCGTTTTAGGTCATCTCATGTTGTCTCTTTGCATCTCATTCATTACCGGGTACGATGCCGGGTATCGGATCGAGAGCGTGCCAAAATTAACCGGGTACGCATCGTCATAGGAGAAACGATGCTGAATGATCGGGAATGCAAGAGCGCGAAACGGCAGGAAAAGCCATACAAGCTATCTGACGGAAATGGCCTTTATTTAGAGATCAAGCCGAATGGAGTGAAAGCGTGGCGCTACCGTTTTGAGTTACGTCAGGGTGGTGCTATCAAAGAAAGCGTGTTTGTCATCGGCACGTATGCGTCGGCACCATCTGCTGAGACAGTTGATCAGGCCGCCGCTAGGCGTGGTGGGGGAGTGTTTACGCTGGCCGAAGCACGGGAGGAGCGAGTGAAAGCTCGTGCGTTGGTGAAGCAGGGTATTAACCCCGCTCATAATCGCCAATTGGAACGTTTAAAGCGAGAGCAAGCTAGCGCCACCACTTTTGAAGTCGTGGCCAAAGAATGGCTGGCGCTGAAGGACTGGGAGGATGTGACCAAGAAGCGGCGATTGGACATGCTGACGCGGGTAGTGTTCCCTAAAATTGGAGCCTTGCCGGTTTCGCTAGTGACTTCTGTTCATGTGCTGGATGTGCTGACCAATGCATCAAAGCAGAATGGGCTAACCGTGGCAGCGGAGGCGAAGCGCAGTATGTCGAGCGTATTTGAGCTCGCCGTTTCGACGCTGCGTGCTACGGCTGATCCGGTCTATCCAGTTCGTAAGGCACTACCACCAAATAAGACTCAACATAAGCGCGCGCTAACTACCTACGAGATCGGCGAGCTGTTGCGTGATGTAGCCAGCCACGGCGGCCGACATGAGACGCTGACGGCGTTCCGATTGATGTGGTGGACACTTTGCCGCCCAAGTGAGGCTGCGGAAGCTCGATGGGGCGAGTTCGACTTGGATGCCGCACTTTGGCACATTCCAGCTGAACGGATGAAAAAGCGCGAAGCGCATGTGATTCCTCTTCCTCCGCAAGCTGTCTGCGCGCTGAAAGCGTTGCAAGCGATTACAGGACGGTATGAGCACGTTTTTCCAGGACGGGATAACAGAGAGGGGCCAATGGCTGTGGCGTCCTTCCGGCAAATGTTGAATTCATTGGGTTGGGCTGGGAAATATAGCCCTCACGCCACTAGGACAACCGGCAGCACGAGACTGAATGAATTGGGCTACCGGTCTGACTGGATCGAGCGTCAGCTGGCTCACATCGAACCTAATGCAGTACGGCGAACCTACAATCACGCAAATTATCTTGTCGATCGAGCAGCGATGATGATGGATTGGGCAAACCTACTGGATGTTTGGACTTGCGGCGCCGATGTCGTACCAATAAAGAAAACCGCGTAATTATCTACATGGCTGTCGTGCGAGTCGGATGGTCTCGGCAAAGGCGACATCTAGGCTACCGTCTTGACCACGGTCACGTTGACTAGTGCAGTGACCAAAAAGAGTATGAAAAAATTATCTGCGTTTAAAGAATTTGTGTCCATTCAGGAAGCGGCGAACAACCTGTCCCTCGCCATGAACGAGACAGTTACAGAATCTGATGTATATAGGTTGGCGCTGGATGGATACCTAAAGCTATCCGCGTATCTGGTCAACGATACCCCAGCAATAGAGGGGCAATTTGTTGATCTTGATGAAGGACAATCTCAGCACCTTCCCCCTGACTTGGTATTAGACGAGCGCTATTTTTGCGTACGAAAATCTGTGAGGACAATACGAGGAATTTGGGATTTACCCCTGATTGGAAATGAAAAATTTGATATCGAACACAAATATCAGACACTTACCTCAGGTCCACACGTTACGTTGATATCCCGAATCGGTGCGCTAGTCGAGGCACCAGATGGAAAAATATTTCAGTTGTTGGAAAAACGTGATTCGAGCGCTACCTCGTCCACGAACCCCATGACGCTAGAGGAATATGTCGCTTCTGACCAATTTCAAATTGATGATGCCATCTGGGCTATTAGAAAAACTGAGAGTGAGAGGCTTAGCCAACAAGAGCGAACTCGCACAAAAAATGACCCGCTAAACTACTTTCCTGCGCCAACATTGCCTGAGGATAGTTATCTGGTCATTCGTACTCGATCCTTGGCTGATTTTCAAAGTCTTCATTGTGGAGCAAGCAAAAAAAACGAGGAATTGTCGGGCCGAGAGCGTACTTCCCTGCACAGAATTATTGCGACATTATGTGGTTTAGCGAAGCTGGACCTTACTAAACCGTCCAAGACTGCTGCATTGATTAAACTTGAAGCCAGTCTTAAGGGTTACGATATCGGCGAAACGACAATTGAGGAGCATCTTAAGAAAGTTAGAGATGTTGCATAGGCTCACGCCGATGGCCAACATGGCTCCAGGTGTTGCGCTAATTGTGGTTGACCGTCAACCTAGATGATTGAGAGCTCTTAGGTTAGCATGATGCCAACTTCGCCCTAGGTTTAGCGCCTGGAGAAGCAGATCCAAGAAGATCTTCCCGTTTTATTTTTGAAAAATACCAGTTAGAAAGCCATCATCCCGTATAGTTATCAAACAACAAACTCTATATGCCGTCCATGCGCCTGTACTATATGACCAGCTTTGATACCGCCACACGGTTTATCTTGCCAGAGAAGCGGATGCGGATCAGCCAGTTCGACCGCTTAAACGACCCGTTTGAGCTTATGAGTGTGCGAATGGAAGGCAAGCATGAGCGCTTTGTGTTCAAGCTTCTGCGAGAGCACTGGGTTAAAAATCTCGGCGTGATTTGTATGGGTACGCATTGGAAAAGTCCACTCATGTGGGGGCACTACGCCGACAACCATAAGGGCGTCTGCCTTGGATTCGACGTGGCGGATGTTTGGCCAAAAAAAATGAACTATGAGCCAGACCGGTTGCAGCACTTGATCAAGATCGGCGAGCCGGTAGGTGGTCTTACGCCCGAGGCGATTGAACAAGTATTGACCACAAAGTACCAGCACTGGGCCTATGAAGAAGAATGGCGCCTATTCTTGAATCTTAAGGACAAAGATCCTATTAACGGCGAATACTACATAGCAGTCGGCTCTGAACTGGTACTTAGAGAGATCATTCTCGGCGCACGTTGCAAAGCGCCGGTCGGATCGTTTCGGAAATTGGTTGGGAGGATAGATCACTCCGTGACGATCATCAAGGCTCGCCCGGCATTTGAATCATTCACTATGGTGCGACAAAAAGCCATCCCGGCTATCGTTGTCCGACCATGTGGAAAATAGATAGATAGCGCGAGTCCAAGGAAATCGCACCGCCAGGGGTAGTGATGGCATCCTGAGGCGGCGCGTTCTTGGGCAACCTGCATACAAGCCGGTTGGTATAGCATGCTGGTTCACCGTTCGACCTTCGAGCGCCGCCAGCTTACCATTCTGGCACCGGAATGCGGTTATGGGGGAGAACCAGCGCGAAGTCCCAGCCCGGGATTGCAGCCCCCCCCTTTCGTTGGTGATGTCGTTCCAACATTGGGGGAAACCAGCGCTCAAGGGGGACCTGCGTACCTTTCCAGCATAGGGTGAGTACTCTCGCCACCGCCGCCTCCGTTCTCACAAGTCGCCCCACCTGTTCTCACTTACCGCAGCAGCTCGACTTGTGAGAATTCGCGCATTTTTCAGATGAGCAAGATGTTATTCTGGAAGGCCATCGGTCGAGTTAGTCCAGTAGTGGACCTATCCGAAAAACCGGCCCGTGCACAGCAACAGGCGACCGCATAGACATCAAATAAGCAAATCGACTACGGAATTTGTCTCGTGAAACTAGAAAAAATACAGATTGAAAACTTCAAAGGTTTGCAAAAGGTCGAATTTTCGCCAACAGACTTTGGTTGCTTAGTCGGGGAAAATAACGCCGGCAAATCATCCGTCTTGCAAGCGATAGTCATTGCTCTTAATAGACCCAGCCAAATCCCTTCCAACCTCTTCTATGATCTCGGTACTCCAGTTAGCTTCACATTATTTTTTGTTGGCGTGACGGCACCTCATATTGCTCGGCTAGCAGAAGAACATCGTGAACGAATTGCGTCGATCGTGATTGATGAGAGACTACAGTTAACAGTCACTTACAATCCGAATGAAAAGGTTGAAGTTACAACGTCTCGTCGTTTACCATGTGATCATAGATACAGAGTAGCTGCAATCGACGCATGCCTCAGCGGAAATAGAGGCGCGGCAACTCGTCAGGCGCTATGCAATTCTTACCCAGAGTTCGCTACTAATGCCCCTGTGGATCTTGCAACTATTGGTGCCTGTAAAGCATATCTGATTACATGTATCGAAGAATTGAACGAAGAGCATTTTGAGATGGTTCCTGCACCGCTTCCATCAGGAATTGCCTCTTCGATTACGGTTTTAGTACCGGAGGCAATTTACATACCTGCTGTGAAAAACCTCACTGATGATTTGAAAACGACTCAATCGACATCGTTTGGCCGTCTCTTAGCTCTTTTGCTTGAGGACATGACTCCTGACCTTACTGATGTGACTGCTTCGTTGAGCTTAATGAACCAGCTATTTAATCGTACTGTAGAAGACGGCACAGCTATTGATCGTCGACATGCTAAGGTGCGGAAATTAGAAACCCTTGTTCAGTCTTTGCTTGGAAGGAATTTCCCAACCGCGAAGGTTGAGTTGAGTGTGCCTCCACCAGACCTCAAGAGCATTCTAAGTTCGGCGCAAATATTTGTCGATGATGGATCGCGAGATTTGATCGATAATAAGGGCGACGGCATCAAACGATCTTTGACATTTGCATTACTTCAAGCGTACGTTCATCAGATGTCAGAGCGCCATATTGTTGCGGCTGAACAGCGTAGCATCCAGCGTCCTTTAATATTTCTGTTTGAAGAGCCCGAGCTTTATCTTCATCCAAAGTCACAGAAGGTCCTGTTCAATACGCTCGCACAGATCGCTAGCGCCCACCAAGTTGTCGTAACTACCCATTCGCCACTTTTTTTTGCACCTGGTATAACGGCATCTTTTGTGAGAATCGCTAAGGTAGAAGAGGTTCCAAAGCCTGTTAGTCGTCTATTCCCCGTGAACTTCGTTTTAGATGATGAGCGAGCGGAAACTTTCCGACTTGCCAGATACGAAAATGCGGATGCCGCGTTCTTCAATCGCCGGATTGTCCTATTTGAGGGAGAGTCCGACGATGCATATTCGAAGCACGTGGCAAAACTGTTGGATTCGAAGTGGGACTTCGATGCTAATAACATCGGTTTAGTCAGGGTGTCAGGGAAAGGTAACTTCGCAAAATTCCGTTCCTTCTTTTCCTCTTTCGGTATCGATGTAAAGATCGTTGCCGACCTCGATGCTTTGTTTGATGGATATCAGCATCTAGGTGCAAGCCCGGCTTGCGAAGAAAAGCGAGGCAATGCTTTAAGAGCTATTGATTCACGAATTATTGAATTGGGGACGTCATTCGAGCCGGCTGCACGACAAATTAAGGACAAGGTGAATGGTGACTCATGGAAGTCTCGCTACAACCAGGCAAAGATAACTCTTCGGGAAATTCAAACAAAAAAAACGGTCAATGATGAACAACTGAAACTTATTGATCAACTGTTCACATGGGAACAAGAAATTGCTCGCGTTCGCGTTTGTGTTGAGGACGATGTCGCTCGTTCAAGCTTGGTTCCGTGGCTGGACGCGCTTCGAGCGGAAGGTATTTGCGTGTTATCGAAAGGCGCGATCGAGGACTACTATCCATTAGGCATCACTACGTCTGGGCCAAAGCCCGAAAGGGCACTTGCCGCGACGGAAAAAGTAACAGACACGGCAACCGCGATCGCTCTTAGCTCGGCGCTAGGGCCAGAACGTAACACTGAGTTTCACGAGATTTTTTCAGAGTTATTCCGATAGTCAACTAGTGTGCCTTAGAACGTAGGACGCAGCCCACGAATTTCATATGAAAAGAACCCTTCTTCGAGAAAAATTATTTGAAGATTAGCGATAGCTGGCCAGACAGAAATATATGGCCTTGCTCACGGGGGGATTTTTAATGCTCCTCTATCGCTGATTACGAGATTTATGACTAAAAAATTATTCCAATGGATTTCTTTTGGTGTGGTGCGATTTGTATTAAATAATAAGGGGGTATATTGAAACGCGCTACTAAGAATCCAAGCAAAATATTTCAACAAATCCTTGCACAGGCAGAGGATCAGCTGGCTCTTGCAGCGAGATCAGCTGCCAACTTCCAGCATCGCGGGATTCGTGGAGATGAAAGAGCAGAAGCTCTTGGTCAGTTCTTAGCGATGCATCTTCCGCAGAGCTTTTCGGTTGGGAAAGGGGAGGTTGTCGATTATCTTGATACTCGCACTGGACAATTGGACCTTTTCGTTTACGACAGCTCTACGGCATCACCATTGCTGGCAGCTGGAGAGAACACGCTACTTCCTGCGGAAGCGCTATATGCCGTCATCGAAGTCAAGTCTGTTCTCACCCAGGCAGAACTTAATAAATGTGCGGTCGCAGCTGCAAAGCTTCGAGATTTAAAGCCATTTAAGCATAAATTCTCGCCGTCTCCGATGAAAGGTGAAGCTCCAGCAGACTGCCATAGGTGCCCTTACATAGTATTTGCATACACGACCGACCTCTCTGAGGAAGATTGGGCTCAAAAAGAATTCCATAGAGTCAAGGTGGCAGTGCAGAGCGTAGGAGGCGAAGCAGATTTGTTGGATAGGGTAATTGTTCTTAATCGTGGGATGCTTCGGCCACAAATCGCAGCTGCGAGGGTCAAAGACGAAGAGAACGGCGTTTTTTTGGACTTCTATATCCATCTCATGAGTTTCTTGATGAAAGAAAGACGAAGGCGCCCATTGATCGACTTACTTGCTTATGTTTCGACGGGTAAATGGGTAAAACTAAAATGCGGTTAAATAATTAACATTTCAGAGGTGTAGACAATAAGCCCTCTGTTCCTCGTTTTGAGGGGCGGGTGTAGCGAAAGTAACAGGTCATCCGAAGACCTTTGGATTACGTAAAGAGTAGATATTGAGGAGAAGCATATTGGAGAATTTTTTCTGATGGAAAAATTGCCGCAGGCTCAGATAGAAAGTGTAAATATTTTTGTTCGGAATCCTCGAATAAGGAGGGTTGTAGCCGAATTAAATTCATATCAGTGCTCATTTCCGGGGTGCACTCAGGAGCTTCTAATAGATGGAACGTTTATAGGAGAGGTTGCCTCCATTGAAGCTCTCCATTCATCTGGCCCGCGATACAATGCGAAGTCAGATATTCCTTTTTTGACATCGGAAGAAAACCATCTGCTGTTGTGCCCTAGCCATCACCGTATTGTTGATAGGCAGCCCAGTGTGTACACGACTCAGTGGCTGAAAAAGGCTCGAGCAGACCATCTAAGTAAGGTACGGGCTGCACTCTCTGGAAAGAATAGTCCTGAGAAATTCCAAATCCCTCATGACGTTGAACTTTCACTTTCAGGTGCTCTGGATATTTGGAATAAAGCAAGCCACAACGAAACGGAGGAGTTCTGGCAACAATTATTTCAACGCTGTCCTGCGGTGATTGCACAGTTATTTCCTCGATCAATGGTTCAATTTGGATCAAAGTGCTATGTCGGGGGCAAGTCCGTCCAAAATGATAAGGGTAATTTGGTGGATTTCGTATACGCGAATCCGGCCACTAACAACGTTGTATTAATAGAAATAAAAACTCCTGCCACTGCGCTCATTGGAAAACAGTACAGGCAAAATGCATTTGCAATGAGCGATGACCTATCTGGAAGTATTGTCCAAGTCTTGAACTATAGAGATAGTCTGATTAAGGAATATTACTCGCTCGGCAAAGCCGATCATGGTAGTCCCTTTAACGTCTTTTCTCCAAAATGCGTAGTAATAGCGGGCAATGTTCAAAAGGAACTTGCGACACCACTTCAAAGGAGGTCATTTGAGTTATTCCGTGGTGAGCTCGCGGGAACAGAAATAGTTGGATATGATGAATTGTTTGAAAAAATAGAATGTATTCTCGATGTGGCGAAGTGACTATTAGCAAGCCGTGCAAGCGTTCGCCATAAAGTGGTCTGCTTCACTCCATCGTAAGTCAAGGACGCAGTCTTCGCTGGTCCTAGGCGATGGCGGCAGCCACAGCAGAGCGCTGGTGGTCTGGGATGCTACTCTAGCAGCGGCTCTCGGTGTTTCCGCTGGCGGTGACGTGCGGCACTGGGGGGGCGCCAGCTAGGCATACCGTGCCCGCACCGGGTAACCAGCACTCACGGGGGAACCAGCGTACCGGTCTAGCACCGGGATTGCAGCCGCTCTTCGTTGGTGATGCCGTTCAGAACCGGCTCACAGTCAATTGAAACCATGACCTTACCCATTTAGACAACAAGCAAGTACGGGTTTGAGTTTTGATTTCTTTGATTTTTACACTTGAGGTCGAAGATCCGATACTTATCTGTAGGAAGCGCAAGCTTGGTTGACGGCGATGCCCCTATAATTGCGCGTCAACGCACAGTAAGCGTTGGAGAATGGTTCCGGAAGCTTTGCGGGTGCTTGCACGCAACCGGAACTCGAATCCACAGGATGGATTGTGATTCCCATCTGCAACAGCTATTCGACGCTCTCGGCGCTCTTGATAGCAATATTTAGTGCATGAACCAGTGCGCGTGCCATTTCAAGGCTCAGTTCTAACTCTGTATTCCCGATGACCGCGCCCTCTGGAAGGTCCCCAACATCTAGATTTTCAATTCCAAGGTTAGGGTCAGTATTCCATGCCTCAATGTTCACGCAACCAGAATGTATCCCAGGGGTGACCTCGATATACCCTTTGCGGTAGTCTATGATATTACAGCGTATTCTCTGATTATCCATATGGCCTAAGTAGATGGGATTTCCCATGCCGCACCATGCGGATGGCTCGTTCCCAATAATATACTCAGTCCATCAACAAGGGGCGCGTACTTGAACGTATGGCCGCACTGAGCTTTTTTAGGGAAGTGTCCGTCAACTACCTCTACGACTGTCTTTGCATTTAGGGTTGAGAAACTCATTTTCCTTTGAAGATCAAGCGTCGCTGAATTTTTAGACAGTCGAAGGCAGTTGTCGATCGTGCAAATGGTTGACGATTTTGGTTGACGCTCGGGAGATTAGGTTGACGCTTCATGCTGACGATTCGATCGTTACCTCATCAAACTTACACATCCTCAAATGCTTTGAATATCAACGTTGTCTGGCTCCAAGTGTATCTCTTCCGCTAGGGGAGATCGTTGAATGCAGGTTGTCGCTAGGTTGTCGCTAGGTTGACGCCGGATGTCTTCTTGTCGACGCTAGATTAGCTCATGCAGCAACTGTCCTGCATTGGACAAGGCCTTGCAGATGTGAACTCAGGTAAGTTTGAGCTATGGCCTACTTCACATAGGCAGCTGCCTTTTTACGCCTTGGATATCCCTCAAAGTTCGTCTCATTGCAGCGCATCCTGCGCCATGCCATACCTTTGAGGATCTCATCATGTCAAAACGAGTTATACGAATTAACGAACTGGCTACGACCCCGCGCAAGCAAGGCTTGCTGCCGGTCAGCCCTGCGACTGTTTGGCGCTGGGTCCGTACAGGGAAATTTCCGCAGCCTTTCAAATTGGGGGCATCTGTGACGGTATGGGACATGGACCAAGTTGACGCTTTCATCGTGGCGCAATCTCGAATCGCTGATCAGTCATGACTATGATGAGCAACTCTAGACAACCGGCCCCCCCACTGAAACAGCATGGGCCTGCTCCTACCGCATTCGTGCGAATTAAATCGTTGAATACCAAAACTGTCCGAGGTGCAACTTCACATGAAAATGTCATAAAGATTGCTGCTCTCCATAACCTTCGTCAGATTGCCGCCGAGTGCGGTGTCGCTAGTAGTGGGCGTATCGATCCCACGCGCATCTCGTTGAATTATCGCCTGCGAGGTGAGGATACCGCAGCGGCAGTAGTTAAATATGCAAGTCAGCTGATCGACGAGGCCGGCGTGAAGATCCGACGAAAGGATGCAATCATGGCTCTAGAGGTAGTTGTTAGTCTCCCGCAAGAAGGAACTATTGATCAACGTACATTTTTCCATGACACGGTCGCTTGGATCGAAGATCATTTCAAAGCTCCTATACTCAGTGCTGTAGTTCATCTCGATGAAGCTGCACCACATTGCCATGTACTAATTTTGCCTCTCATCTTGGGGCGGATGAATGGTGGAGCTTTGGCTGGTGGGCCATCAAAAATCAAGCTTATGCACTCGGATTTTCATACAAAAGTTGGCGCACGATACGGCTTTCCCGCGCACCAGAAACCACCTAGACCATCAAGCTCTCAAATAGAGAAGGTGGGCAAGAAAATCTTGGAGGCGGTCAAGTTATGTCCTGAACTTCTTGATGCTCCAGCTATAGCACGAATTCTTATTGCAGCGTTTGGGCAGCATCAAGACACCTTGCTCCCGTTGTTGGCGCTAACGTCTTCGCCTTCAACAAAAAAACGGCGGAGCTTCGTGCAAATTATGACTGCGCCATGTAAGCCGCTACCTCAGCGGGGACCAGTGAAGTCTATAGATATCGGTTCGCGAAAATTAGGCCTCAAATCACGTCCGTCAGAAGAACCTCTATCCTGTGTAGACGTTCGCAAACTGGGACTAGCTGATGGTGGGCGCTCGGGTACGGAGCATGTAGCGCGGGACTAGAGTAGCCTGAGCCTCTGCTGTACCACATGGACTCGCGCTTCGATACAATAGTGCGGTTAACCCCTCACTAGGTTTGGGAGCCAAGAATTCTTTCTTCTGGCACCTATTTTGCTGCTGCACTACAGATAAGGAAATCGATGAACTACGATCGTGCGCGTGCTATTCAACTTTTAAGGGCCGGTTCCAGGAGCTCAAATGCAGAGTTTCGCGACGGACAGGAAGAGGCAGTCCAACACCTAGTGGAGGGGCGCGGCAGGCTGCTAGTGATTCAAAAAACTGGTTGGGGTAAGAGCTTCGTGTACTTCATTAGCGCTAAGTTATTACGCGAACAGGGAGGTGGTCCCACATTGCTGATTTCCCCACTTCTTTCGTTGATGCGTAATCAGGTTGCAGCAGCGAAGGCGATGGGCGTGAACGCTGCGACAATCCACTCTGACAACATCGATGACTGGGATGACGTCATTGCACAACTACGAGCAGATCAGGTGGACGTGCTGATCATTTCTCCTGAACGCCTAGCTAACGCAAAATTTGCTGCTGAAGTATTGTCTGTAGTGGGCGCCAGGATTTCAATGATGGTTGTTGATGAGGCTCACTGTATTTCGGATTGGGGACATGATTTTCGTCCGCAATATCGACTGCTCGAACGCATTGTAAAGATGCTGCCCCCGAACCTACGCTTACTCGCAACTACTGCTACGGCAAATAACAGAGTGATGGGTGACCTTCAAAGCATTCTTGGCCCTGATCTCTTGATATCCAAAGGCGATCTCGGGCGCCCTTCGTTGACGCTCCAGACCATCAAACTACCGACGCAGGCTGAGCGCATGGCTTGGGTAGGTACCCAGTTGGAGCGCATGAAGGGAAGCGGCATAATTTATACATTGACCGTGCGCGATGCAGTTCAATTGACCTCCTGGCTTAAGCACTTGGGCTTCAACGTGGCCTGCTACACGGGGGCTACCGAGGACCGTCCTGCGCTGGAAGATGCACTTCTCCACAATAGGGTAAAAGCGCTTGTTGCAACCACCGCATTGGGCATGGGCTACGATAAGCCTGACTTATCTTTCGTATTTCATTTTCAAATGCCTTCGTCAGTCGTTGCCTACTATCAGCAGGTCGGACGTGCCGGCCGTGCGCTTGATAGTGCCTATGGTGTTTTGCTCAGTGGAGTCGAGGAGATTGAAATAGCGGAATGGTTCATAGACAGCGCGTTCCCCACACAAGAAGAAGTGTCGGAGGTACTTCACGCTCTTGGGGCATCTGAACATGGCCTTTCGGTACCAGAAATATTGCATGTTGTAAATGTTAGCCAAGGCCGAGTTAACAAAACATTAGATTTGTTGAACCTCGAATCGCCCGCTCCAATTACTAAAAATGGAACCAAGTGGACGTTGACTACGGCCGAGCTTAGCGAGTCCTTTTGGGAGCGCACTGACAGGCTAACGTCGCTTCGACGGCAAGAGCTGAAAGAGATGCAGCGATATGTTGAACTTCCGTTTGGCGCACATATGGATTTCTTGATTGCCGCACTCGACGGCGCACCTGCCGCGCATAAGGGAGTCGCGATGCCCGCGCTTCCAACGGCTGTCGATCCTGCATTGGTCCAAACCGCAGTGGCATTCCTAAAGCGAACGAATCTACCAATCCAACCACGTAAGCAATGGCCAGCTGGAGGACTGCCTCAATCTGGAGTCCATGGGAAAATTCGTCCTGAGTATCAAGCCGGAATTGGGCGAAGTCTTGCTATTTGGGGCGATGCAGGATGGGGACGCCTTATCAAATCGGATCGCTATTTTGCCAAGAATTTTAGTGATGAGCTCGTGGATGCTTGTGTAACAATGGTAAGAGAGTGGGGACCAAATCCGGCACCTACTTGGGTTGCGGCTATCCCGTCGCTGCGAAATCCAAATCTCGTTCCAAATTTTGCTCAACGTGTGGCGCAAAAGTTAGGGCTACCTTATCAGCACGCGCTTATAAAAACCGTCCATACCAAGGAGCAAAAATTCATGGCGAATAGTGCTCAGCAGGCTTTGAACCTCGATGGAGCAATGGAGGTTGTTCTGGCGAATGTGCTTCCCGGACCTGTTCTTCTGATCGATGATATCGTCAACTCGCGTTGGACCTTTACTGTCGCTGCTACGCTTCTCCTGCGAAGTGGTAGCGGCCCAGTTTGGCCCATGGCACTCGCACAATCAGGCGCTGAAGAATGATTCCTAGTCTTTCACTCAATACTCAGGCGATCCTTTTGTTGACAGCCCCGCTGATGGTAGGGAGTTCCAGCCCTGTTGGGGCCGTTCTATCGCCGAAGGAATACAAATCGCTTGCTCAAAAGTTGCTCCAGCTAGGGCGACAGCCGGCTAGTCTTTTGGAGCCCGGTGGTGACACGCTAGCGCGCGAATGTTCGACGGTCGTAGAGCCTAGCAGGCTGCACGAATTGTTGTCTCGCGGATTCTTGCTGAGCCAGGCGGTTGAGCAATGGAGAGCGCGGTCTATATGGGTTATTAGCCGAGCCGATCCTGATTACCCTAGGCGCCTGAAGGCGCGAATGCGCACGGATGCCCCACCGGTCTTGTACGGATGTGGAAACTTGGATCTTTTGGAGACTGGAGGGTTAGCCATCGTCGGGCCTCGTAAAACTCAAAGTTCGCTAATTGAGTATGCGAGAAATGTGGGACAACTTGCTGCTCAAGCCGGGATGCCTGTCGTCTCTGGTGGAGCTAAAGGCATTGATGACGCTGCGATGCATGGTGTTATCGGGGCAGGCGGCTATGGTTGCGAGGTTCTTGCGGAGGACTTGTTTGGTGCCGTTATAGATCGCGACCGAAGGAGCGCAATAATGTCTCAGCAATTGCTCCTTATTTCGGCCTATGACCCCAATTCTCGATTTAGTGTAGGGCATGCACTACAAAGGAATAAATTGATTTATGCGATGGCAGATGCTGCTCTCGTGGTCGACTCTGAAATTGGCAAAGGCGGGACTTGGGCGGGAGCCATTGAGCAAATTGAGAGGCTTCATTACGTTCCGGTATTCGTTCGTTCAACAGACGAGCCTTCGCTTGGTTTGCGGGAATTGATGGGCCAAGGAGCCTATGAATGGCCAGAGCCCAAAGATCATCATAGTTTGTCCAAGCTGTTTGAGACCTTAAGTGATTACGCCTCTAAAGGGAGCAAACGAGTACCTCGCTCCGATTCGCTATTCGCTGACCCAGAGATCGCTGAGCAACACCAAGCGCTTGATGAAGGTTCAGTCGCCTCAGGGGCCGGTGTCACCATTAGTCCAAAGACTGAGGCTATCTCCAACGGCGATGGCAGCAGTACTAGACCCGAAAATTTGGCGGTCGCCCCGGCGGATGTACTCTTCCAAACAATTTGCAGTCTATTGCAAGAAGCGAAAGAAGAAGTCCTTCTTGAAGAAGAGGTCGCGAAAATGTTAGACGTCATGCCTGAACAGGCATTGCGATGGCTCAAACGCCTCGAAGTCGATGGTGTCCTAACCTATGATGAGGGCGGACATTTTCGAGTAGTTTCGGCTCTTAAACATTGAATAGTCGTAAGGAGAGCATTCACCAAATTTATCCTCACGACCAGAGGGTAATGCGCTTAGGTAGCTCGTCGCTTTAACGATCGATAAAATCTGCCTTTATCCCCAAGTACATGGGATGATCGGCCCCTTTATAGGTTGGCAACCATCGCTTGTCTTGTTGACCAGTCGGGTGGTCGTACTCAGTTGACGAAAGAATCAGCTGAGCATTCTTAGCTGCGCAAAGATTTTCAAGCGCACTAAGATATTTGGCAAGGTCGGCGGTGTGTAGTTCTTGCTGTTTAGGCGTATCTAAAATCAGGAACCTAAATGGACGGGAAGGTTCCGAAATGTAAGCCTCGAACAAGGCGGCATGGATAGCCAGCACCAACCGGATTTGCGTACTGCCCGAGAAAAGATCCAGCGGCTCGCCGTCAAACGTAAAACGAAGATTCAAGTCAATGTCGACGTTTCTAGATACATTCTGAGCATCCAGAATGTCCATCCATTTAACTGCAAGGTCTCGAAGCAAATATCGCAGTTTGTTGAATTCAAAATCGGTGCGTCCGCTGTTCGACAGATTGTCGATGCGATCTTGAATGCGAAGGCGTTCGGCTTCGAGCTTGAAAAGCTTGGAGCGCTCAGACTGAAGCGACGCAATGTGAGTAAGTTCAGCCTGAGCTTCGACCAACTGCTTTGTCAGCGTTTGCACTGCTGTAACTAGTTGATCAACGCCAGCCGTCGTAGGAGATCTCAGTTGGTCCGTCAGCACCTGCCGTTCACCACGCAGATTTTCCAATACCTCCGTAATGTATTCGATTCGTATCTCTGTCCTTGATGCGTTGCGATCAAGATCTTTAATTTGATCTCGAAGATAGAGAAGATTTTTACCATATGACTCAGTACTACCGATAAAGAGGCCGCAGTTGCTAACGCCACATATCTCGCCAAACGAAGAGAATACTCGACGAGCTTCTTCATTCAGACCAAGAGTCTTTACTTCACCGTCAATTTCAGTGCGAATGGCATCAATGCCTGAGACGCGACTACGTAGTTCGGAGAGCTCAATCTGCTTTGACTGAATTTGCTGGTCTTTTTGACGCAGCAATTCGGTCAAAGTGGCGTTTGCAGTTCCTTTTGCATCGACTGAGTCGCGAAGTGCATCGACCTTGCCAGTTAGGTCGGTAACACGAAGCTGAAGTATCTCTTGATTTACGGCACTATCATCGATGTCTCTTGATTGGTATTCGAGTACGCGCTGGGCAGCAACGATCTTTCGAGTCTGCGCATCAAGCGCAGCCTTCTCATTGATGATATCTTTTTTAACGTCGAATGAGTGTTTGGGGTTGAGCCCGAACACGAAACGAACCATCTCTACGAATTGGTCGGAGATGAAGGGACTGGTCGATTTGTAGGCCGCAGTATAGCCATCGCCCTGATTAACGTAGAAAACGGGTAGGACCGTGGATACGAAAGGATGGGCAACTTGACCGTTATTCGCTACCAAGCGGGGGGGCTCCAGGCCAAGCGCTTTAAACAGCGCTATTGAGAACGATCCTTCGCTGAAGTGTTCAGATTCCTCGCCCCGATGGCTGAGTACGGCATGGAAATCGCGATTATTGGCCCCTAAAATGCGGTGCACAAAAAACGGTTCTCCATCGTTCTCCGCTACTAGCGTTATCGCTGCACATTTGCCGTATATCTCATCTCGAAACTTCGGCGGGTATCCAAGACTGCCAGCAAGTGATTGAATAATTGGTGTTTTTCCGCTCCCGTTTCTCGCGAAAAGTAACGTGGTGCGCGCCCCAAACTCAAGAAGCGGACTTTCCCAACCGTTCTCTCCCAGTGGCTCAATTTTGAGAGAAACAAGTCTCAATTTACTTCTCCTCGAATGCGAGCTTCATCTCTAATATATTGATAGCTAAGCTCAATAGTCTTCATCGACATCGCTAACGGGCTTTCCCCAGCTGTAGCGCTTTGGAAGACCTTCTTGCCAAGTTCGGTTGCAGATATCCGCCGCGTTTGATCATCGACAGTAATTTGTTTCGTCGCTTCTAAAAATGTCAGCGCTTTGATTGTTCGTATGCGTAAGTTGCCAGACCATCCTATATCCTGAGATGAGCCTTTGAAGCCTGCTACCGTCCGTTCCAGGCACTCGCCAACTAACTGCCCGATTTCCGGAAGTAGGGGTTTCGAGGCCCCTTTGCTTAGCGCAAGAATCGTCATGGCCAGCAAGGGAAGCTGAAACAGTGCTTCGTTACCCAACGAGTGGGCAGGAATTGATAGCTCAGCAGGAATTTGCAGCCGGATATTAAGCTTTCTTGCTTCATTAAAGAATTCGGTAGCATTCATCGTGAGGACCTCCGAACAATTGACGCGCAAAACGCTCCTAGCAACAGATCAACGTTCAATAGCGGAAACTTTTGAGCCAGCGCTGACTGAAGCACTACATCAATCTGCGTTCCTAAATCGGCAAGAGCACCTCCGCTCAGAATCCACGCTTTACATTTGGCATCGATGTCGCTGAGTAGTCGTTCAAGATCGAACTCAGGGAATGTGTGGCGAGCGGTACGAAGCCACACATCCCAAGTCACCTTTGCACGAGATGCCACTTCAATCATATTGTCCGGCGCACCGGCGGCCTTTAATTGGCGTTGCAATATTGATGCAACTTTGATTGCTTGAGGAGTATCCCCACTCAGCAAATTCCGGTAAACCGTGGTTGAGATGCTCAGCACCTTTAAAAGATCATCGAGACCAACGCCGGTAACCAAGTCAATTTTTTCCTTGGTTAGACGTTTGATCGGAGCACAAGATTTCGACTCAACAAGTGCAATAAGGCTGTTTGCTATCTCATCTACCTCATGCTTCTGGAGGTCAATTTCGCTGTGATTCCATATGGCTGTGCGCGCCGCATCTGCGAAGGGTTCAAGAGTGTCCCCTAAGTGGGACACCTGCCACAGAGTTAGCTTGGATCTTGCTGCTTTAAACTGATCTTCGGATAGCGGCTTTCCTGGTGAGAAGATGTCACCGAACTTTTCAATGAACTGGTTGATGTAAGAAAGAGTGGATTTGCCATCTTTGAGATGCTGTTGGACCTCAATAACATCATCCTGAAAATGAACATTGCTGAGTACGGTGACTTCTCGACACTGCTCTCCAAACTCAATGGTATGAATGAATAGCTTGCCGGCGATGCTGTCTCGTATTGCAGTCAGCTTTTCTTCGGTGTCGAGTTTCCCTTTTTTTTTCAAAGAGAAGACTTCATCGACTTTCCACTGCTGGTTGGCTCGACCTTTTGTTTTGACTTGGAAGAAGTGGTACTCGATAGCGCCGTTGATGTTTCGACGGACAACGAAGTCATCATGGTAGTCACAATAGACTCGATCAACATCCTTGCCACTAAGTATTTCTAGTGCGGCAAAGGCAGCGGCTTGAAACTGCATCCGAAAACGATTGGTTGTCTCTCGACCAACAGTTTCCCGAGGCGCTTTTTCATGGATAACGTCCACGGGCTTTTCTTTCATTACCAAGATTGCGATTGGAACTATGCGAATGGTCGTTTTATCATTCTTTTTTTGCCACAAAGGCGATGCGGCCAATAGTTCCCATTTACCCCATATGGGTTGCTTTTTGGAAATGACAGTGTGAGTTCTCATGACTGTATAAATATACAGTCTTTTCGACATCGGCGCATCAATCGAAACAACGACTAAGCATGCGTCAAAGAACCCTAGTCATTCCAAACCTCAATCAGCGGTAGCTATTCTGCACTATTTCCTTCTGAACTTTTATCTTAACGGATGGTTGTTGTATAAAAATACACGAATTGTCACCAAGCGCAAGATTTCGTGGTCAGTTGTAGGCATGCGTGTAGCTCATCCCGATACGTGAGGCGCTAGAGTGGACGGGAATTTACGAGGTCTGAGGCGGAGCCATAAGCTTACGTGCCAACTTCGTAAGTTCATGTTTTTTCTTTTGTGACATCCGATGATAGGCCAACATCAAAAGAGCAAGTTGATCGTCTTCTGTAAAAAAATATCCCGTTGGGATGTTAAGTATTTCAGCCAGACGCTGAGCAATTTGGAAGTCAGCCTTGTGAACGCCTAGTTCATAGCGATTGATGCGGGTCCCAGCAACGAACTGGTCTAGGCCAGCGAGGATGCCTAACTGCTTTTGCGACAAGCCTACGGCTGTTCTTGTCTCTTTCAGTCGTCGTCCCCAAAGTTCATTTCCTTTGCTCATTCATTAGCTCTGCACGGATTAAGAGCTACGAGAATCGTAATTATTTGTCTTTCCAGATACTACGTATTTCGTACTATCTGGTAGCATGCCGTTTCATACAGAAATAACCGCCATTTGATCTATGAAGAAACAGTACGAATTTGATGAGTTAGATGAGGTCGAACAACTTCACGCCAGCGAGATCGGCGGGGCGTCTCCTGAGACAGCTGACGACTTTGCTGAGCAGGTTGTAGATGACCATTACGCGGCAAGATATGGCGCCCCTCAAAGCAGCGTTAACGAATGGCTGCGTTCTGAGCCAGATGCCGTATCAGAGGTCAAGCTGTTGCTTGTCCAGCGACAAAAGGAAATAGAAGCTTTGGCCCAAAGCACTTTTGCAAGCGCGGGCGAGGCACATAGATGGTTCAACACTCGCCTGCCGGTCGCGCTCAAAAACCAAACGCCTCTTAGTGCCATGATCACTATTGAGGGCTGTGCTAGAGTCGAAAAGCTACTTCTAGAGCTTTACAGCTGATCGAACTATGGCGCAAAAACTAGACCTAGGCAGTCAAGAAGTTGTCGGCGGTCTTATTGCCGATTATTGCCTGTTTGTTCGGGACCTGTTGCTGGATCGAGGAAGAGGTGCCTTGACCTCAAAGGAGTTTGCCGAGCGGGTTCGTCATGAGCGAGATCGGCTTGCAGTAATCATCGCCGGCGAAGATCCTCTCTACGTGGGTATCAAAGGTTGGAGTGGTAGCAAGCTCGGCTTCCGGCTTCGCATAGCTCTTGGCACATACTGGCAACAGAACCGCATTGAGAACGATAACTGCCCTTACAAGGCAGTGTTCTCGTGGTTATGCTGGGCGGTCTTTGACTCATTAGAGCAAGCTGGTGGGGATCAGGATAGGGAAGGAAGCCTTATGTCTGTAAAGACAGGCGAGATCGTTTCAATTTTGCTTGGTCCTGCACTTGGCGAAGAAAGGTTGAGTAGTGGTGCCCAAATTAGATAGAAACCATTTGTACGTTGTCTTGCAAGATGAGTGGGTAGATGCGACCTTGCATAGCCATACTGTTCCGGCCGACTCAATGGGGCCAGCTTACCAGAAGCACGCATACCACCTTTCCAACGGGATGCATCTAGCATTCGGATGGACAAAACGGGAGGCCCTGGACGTTCTGCTGACTGCTGCTGGAGAAAGAGGCTGGAAGGTTTTGCAGCCACTTAATTAAAAGCGAGGGGTTCACCAGCTTCAATCGCAGATGAAAAAGCAAAGCCGGGTATGAAACCGGGTACGAAATCATGCGCGAAAGAGTTTAATCAAGGATACATGCGATTTCGAAGGTGGTATTTTCGGTCTAACGTCTGACGTTCCCCGCTCCATGAAAATCCGCGACCTGTCGCGGATTTTTTTTCGGCAATAAATTGGTTTTTGTAACAAAATGTGACGGTGGGCACTATTTTTTGCTTGCTAACGTGATAACATGGGGCTTACTAGAATAGTCAGAAAGAGTTCCCGTGAGCAAAGTCATTGTGTTTGTCGATAGCCGCGCCGTCGGCGCTTCCTTTGTCAATGGCCAGACCGGCCCGGATATAGAAGTTATTGTGCTCGATGCGACACGCGACGGCTTGGTGCAAATGGCCGAGGCGCTCACGGGGCGCACCGGCCTGGACTCGATCCAGCTGGTCTCCCACGGCGCCTCGGGGACTTTGTTGTTGGGTAACTCCCTGTTAAGCGACGCCAGCATCGGCAACTATCAGTCGGAATTGCAAAAAATCGGCGCCAGCCTTGCCGATGACGGCGACCTGCTGCTGTACGGCTGTGAGGTGGCGCAAGGTAGCGGCGGCCAGCACTTTATCGAGGCGCTGGCGCTGGCGACGGGAGCCGATGTGGCCGCGTCGACGGATCTGACCGGCCCGGCCGCGCTCGGCGGAAACTGGACCCTCGAAGCGGTTGCTGGAACGGTCGAGTCGGCGGCCCTGCAGATGACCGTCGACGGCACGCTCGGCCTGTTCACCGGCTCTGCGGGGGACGACACGATATACGGCACGGGCGCCAGCGATACCATCGTGGGCGGCGATGGCAATGACCACCTCAACGGTACGGACTATGTCGGTTTTACCACCGGCGGCGACTGGATCGACGGCGGCAATGGCAACGATGTGCTGTGGGGAAGCTCCGCAAACGACCTGCTCGTCGGCGGCGCCGGCAACGATACGTTGAGTGGCCAATGGGGGCAGGACACGCTGCAGGGCGGCGACGGCAATGACGTGATCGAACCATATTCCTCCAACGGGAATTTGCTCGTCGACGGCGGCGCCGGCAACGACACGATCTATGCTAGCGGCAGCGACACCGTCAGCGGGGGCGAGGGCAACGATCTTATTTACAGTACCTCTTCGTTCGGGGATAACTCGCGTCCGTTGCTGGTCGATGGCGGCGCCGGCGATGACACGATTCATCTGCTACCCGGCTATTCGCGCCATCAACAAGAACTGGCAACCGGCGGCGCCGGCAGCGATACGTTCGTTGTGACGATGGATATCGACGGCGCCAAGAATATCGTCACGGATTTCAGCGCCGGCCCCGGAGGCGACCGTATCGATGTCTCCGGGCTGCTGGCGAATAGCGACTACCTCGGCATGAGCACGGCGATCAATCCGTTCAACGCGGCATACGGTTACCTGCGCCTGGTCCAGGATGGCGCCGACACCTTGCTGCAGTACGACCAGGATGGCGTCGGCGCCGGCGCCCACGCTTACGCGACCGCGCTGGTGCTGCGCAATGTCGATGCGAAAAGTCTCACCAAGGAAAATTTCACCGACCTGATCGCGCCGGACGGCAGCAAGGCCGACGGCCAGGCGATCACCGCACCCAACGGATTGGGTGTACTGCAAGGCGGTTATTACAACGACACCATCACCGGCGGTGCCGGCGCGGACACGCTGGCGGGCGGGCACGGCAACGACCTGCTGCGCGGCGGCGGCGAAGCGGCCGGCGCTGCCGGCGACAGCATGGCCGGCGGCGACGGCAACGATACGATGATCGGCGGCACCGGCAACGACACGTTGTGGGGGAATCGGGGCAGCGATCATATGGAAGGTGGCGCCGGCGACGACTACCTTATCAGTGGCGGCGTCGACGGCGACGGCGATTTGGGCGTCGACACGCTCATCGGCGGCGATGGCAACGATACCCTGTCGTTCCGGGGACTCTACTATAACGGCGCGCCCGTGCGCATCGACGGCGGCGCCGGCGACGACGTGATCGAGATCGCAAGCTATGGCGTCACCGGCTCTGCCGGCGCCATCGTCACCGGCGGCGCCGGCAGCGACACGTTTGGTGGGCAGGGGAGTTTCGCGCCCTTCACCAGTTCGTACTACGTGGTCACGGACTTCAAAGTGGGCGTTGGCGGCGACCGCATCGGCGGACAAGCGCTGCTCAGCTATGAGGCCGACCACTTCAAGGGCAATCCGTGGGCGCCAGCCAGCGGGTTCGTGCGCCTGGTGCAATCGGGCGCTGACACGCTGGTGCAATTTGACCAAGATGGCGCCGCTGGCGCCAAGAAGTTCATTACCGCGATCCTGCTCCAAAACGTCAACGCCAGTCAGCTGGTGCAAGCCAATTGGGCGGCCTACCTGCGGGACGGCTGGACCGGCAACGATACGATGTACGGCGGCTTCGGCGCCGACAGCCTGCGCGGCGGGGAGGGCAACGATCTGCTCGACGGCGGCGCGGGCGACAACCAGCTGCTCGGCGGCGCCGGGAACGATACGCTGCTGGGCGGCGCCGGCGCGGACCAGCTCGGCGCCGGGCCGGGCGTCGATATCGCTGACGGCGGCGCCGGCGTCGACACGCTGACGGTGCTGGGCAACTTCGCCGATTATGCGCGCACACGCGTCAACGCCACCGATACCTTGCTGGTCAACGCGACGACCGGCGAGAGCATCACGGTGCGCAATATCGAACAGGTCGTGTTCGCCGATGGCAGCCGGACGATGGCGCAGGCCCTGATCAATCTGCCGAGCGGTTTCGACGACGTGCTGGCCGGTGACGCAGGCGCCAACGTCCTCGATGGCGGCAAGGGCAGCGACACCATGGCCGGCGGCGGCGGCGACGATCTTTACACGGTGGACGCACTGGGCGACGTCGTAGTCGAATCGGCGGACGGGGGAACCGACCAGGTGAACGTCGCGCTGACGGCGGCCGGCACCTATGTGCTGGCGGCCAACGTGGAAAACGCCACCGTGACGGCGGCGGTCTCGATCGCCGTGAATCTGACCGGCAACGCATTGGGCAACGTCCTGATCGGCAACGCGGCGGCCAACACGCTGCTCGGCGGCGCAGGCAACGACAAGCTCGACGGCGGCGCGGGCAGCGACAAGCTGAGCGGCGGCAGCGGCGACGACATCTATGTAGTGGATGCGGCGGGCGACGTGGTGACCGAACTGGCCAATGAAGGCGACGACACGGTGGAAACCACCCTGGCCGGCTACGTGCTGGGCGCCAACGTGGAAAACCTGCGTTACAAGGGCGTGACCGCCTTCAATGGCAAAGGCAACGAGTTAGCCAACCGCATCACCGCCGGCAACGGCGGCGCCACGCTCGACGGCGCGGCCGGCAACGACACCTTGACGGGTGGCGCCGGCAACGACAGCCTGCAAGGCGGCCTGGGCGACGACATGCTGACCGCTGGCGGCGGCAAGGACACCATCGACGGCGGCGACGGTGGCGACACGGCCGTCGTCTTGGGCAACGTGGGGGACTATGCCGTGACCCGTCCGAACGCGACCGATACGGTCCTGACCGGCCCCGGCGGCAATGTCGTCACCCTGCGCAACGTCGAGACGATCCGCTTTGCCGACGGCGACAAGACCATCGACCAGCTCCAGGTGAACATCGCCAGCGTCGGCAACGACAAGCTGAACGGCACCGTTGGCAACGACGTGCTCAACGGCGGCCTGGGCATCGACACCCTGACCGGTGGCGCCGGCGACGACACCTACGTCATCACCAACGTCGCGACGGCGGTCATCGAAGATGTCGGCGGCGGCGTCGACCTGGCGCAGGTGGCACTGACGGCAGCGGGCACTTATGTGCTGGCGGCCAACCTGGAAAACGCGATCGTCACATCGGCCGCGACGGTGGCGGCCAACCTCACCGGCAATGCATTGGATAACCTCCTGACCGGCAACGCGGCGGCCAACACGCTGACCGGCGGCGCCGGCGACGATACGCTGGCCGGTGGCGCCGGCAGCGACAAACTGGCCGGTGGCAGCGGCGACGACACCTATGTAGTCACCGAGGCGGGCGACGTGGTCACCGAATTGGCGAACGAAGGCAACGACACGGTCGACACCACTTTGGCCAGCTATGTGCTGGGCGCCAACGTGGAGAACATCAGCTACAAAGGCTTGACCGCCTTCAACGGCAAAGGCAACGAACTGGGCAACGTCATCACCGCCGGCAACGCCGGCGCCACGCTCGACGGCGCGGCCGGCAACGACACGCTCACCGGGGGCACCGGCAACGACAGCCTGCAGGGCGGCGTGGGCGACGACATCCTGAGCGCCGGCGGCGGCAAGGACACCATCGACGGCGGCGTCGGTGGCGACACAGCCGTCGTCTTGGGCAACGTGGCCGACTATGCCGTCACCCGTCCGAACGCGACCGACACGGTCCTGACCGGACTGGGCGGCAATGTGGTCACCCTGCGCAACATCGAAACGATCCGCTTCGCCGACGGCGACAAGACGATCGACCAGATCCAGTTCAACATCGCCAGCGTCGGCAACGACAAGCTGACCGGCACCGCCGGCAACGACGTGCTCAACGGCGGCCTCGGGGTCGACACCCTGACCGGCGGCGCCGGCGACGACATGTACTTCATCGCCAACACGGCCTCGGCGGTCATTGAAAACGCGGGCGAAGGCTACGATTGGGTACAAGTCATGTTGACGGCCGCCGGTACCTATGTCCTGGCGGACAATGTTGAAAACGCCACCGCGACGGCGTCGGCGGCGACCATCGCCGTCAACCTGACCGGGAACGAATTGGACAACATGCTCGTCGGTAACGCGGCAGCCAACACGCTGATTGGCGGCGCAGGCAACGACACGCTGCACGGTGGTGCCGCCGGCAACGACAAACTGCTCGGCGGCAGCGGCGACGACTTTTACTACGTTGGCGAGGCGGGCGATGTCGTCACCGAATTGGCCAACGAGGGCAACGACACGGTGCAAACAACGCTGACCAGCTATGTGCTGAGCGCCAATGTCGAACACCTGACTTACACGGGCACGGCCGCGTTCCGGGCCACCGGCAATCTTCTGGACAACGATATCATTGCCGGCCACGGCGGCGCCACGCTCGACGGCGGCGCCGGTAACGACACCTTGACCAGCGGCTCCGGCAACGACAGTCTGCAGGGCGGCTTGGGCGACGATTTTCTGTTCTCGGGCGACGGCAGAGACACCATCGACGGCGGCGCCGGCACCGACTTGGTCCTTGTTCCGGGCAACCTGTCCGACTACACCATCACGCGTCCGAACTTGACCGATACCGTCCTGACCAGAGCGGGCGGCAACGTACTCACTTTGCGCAACGTCGAAAAGGCCCTTTTCAACGACGGTGAGCGGACGATCGAACAGCTTCACTTCAACGTCGCCAGCGTCGGCAACGACAAGCTGTCGGGCACCGCCGGCAACGATGTGCTCAACGGTGGTCTGGGCATCGATACCCTGACCGGCGGCGCCGGCGACGACACCTATGTTGTCACCAACGTCGCGACGTCGGTTGTCGAAGATGCCGATGGTGGCATCGACCTGGCGCAGGTGGCGCTGACTGCGGCCGGCACTTACGTGTTGGCGGCCAACGTGGAAAACGCGGCCGTCACGTCGGCTGCGACCGTCGGGGTCAACCTGACCGGCAATGAATTGAACAACGTACTGACCGGCAACGCCGCGGCCAATACGTTGACCGGCGGCGCCGGCAACGACACGCTCGATGGCGGCGCGGGCGTCGACAAACTGGCCGGCGGCAGCGGCGACGATACCTATGTCGTCGACGTGGCCGCCGATGCGGTCACCGAGTTGGCGGGCGAAGGCACCGACACCGTGCGGACGGCGCTGGCGACCTACACGCTGGCGGCCAACGTCGAGAACCTGGCGTACGCCGGCAAGGCCGGCTTCACGGGCACCGGCAACGCGCTCGACAACGTCATCACCGGCGGCAACGCCGGCAACAAGCTCGACGGCGGCGCGGGCAACGATCAGCTCATCGGCGGCGCTGGCGCGGATAGTCTGATCGGTGGACTGGGTGACGATACCTTCGTCGGCACCGCCGGCAAGGACACCGTGGACGGCGGCGCCGGCGTTGATCTGTTGCGGATCAGCGGAAAATTCGCCGACTACGCCATTACCCGCCCGACTGCGGCCGACGTCGTGCTCACCGACAAAGCCGGCAACGTCCTCACCGTGCGCAACGTGGAAGCGTTTGAATTTGCCGACGGCCCGCAATTGCTCGACAACGTGTTGTACAACGTGCCCAGCATCGGCAAGGACATGTTGTACGGTACCGCCGGCGACGACACGCTGGACGGCGGCGCCGGCGCCGACACCATGAATGGCGGCGACGGCAACGATACCTACCTCATCGATAACGTCGGCGATGTCATCGAGGAGGGCCAGTACTTCGGCACCGATGTGGCGCTGGTGGCGCTGGCCACCGCCGGCACCTACACGCTGAGCGACAACATCGAGATCGCCAAGGTGACCTCGGCCGCCACGGTGGCGGTCAACCTGAACGGCAACTGGCAGGACAATGTTTTGACCGGCAATGCGGCGGCCAACATCCTGACCGGTGGCGACGGCAACGATACGCTCGATGGCGGGGCCGGCAATGACAAGCTGCTCGGCGGCGCCGGCGACGACGTCTACGTCGTCACCGAGGCTGGCGACCAGGTCACCGAATTGCTGGCTGAGGGCCACGACGGCGTGCGTACGACGCTCGCCAGCTATGCCCTCGGCGTCAACGTCGAGGACCTCGACTACACCGGCGCCATCGCTTTCGCCGGCGTCGGGAACGCGCTGAACAACGCCATCCACGGCGGTAACGGCGGCGCCAGGCTTGACGGCGGAGCCGGCAACGACAGCCTCTATGGCGGCAGCGGAAACGACAGCCTCCAGGGCGGGACCGGCGACGACATCGTAACCGCCGGCACCGGCAAGGACACTATCGATGGCGGCGCCGATGCCGATGTGCTGACCGGTCTCGGCGCGCGGGCCGACTATGTGCTGACCCGCCCGAACGCGGACGACATCGTGCTCACCGACAAGGCGGGCAACGTCCTCACCGTGCGCAACGTGGAATTGTTCGAGTTCTCCGACGGTCCGCAGTTGCTTGAAACGCTGGTGTTCAACGTGCGCAGCATCGGCAGGGACAAGCTGGCAGGCACTGCCGGCGACGACACGCTGGACGGCGGCGCCGGCGCCGACACCATGAATGGCGACGACGGCAACGACACCTACCTCATCGATAACGTCGGCGATGTCATCGAAGAAGGACAGTACTTCGGCACCGATGTGGCGCTGGTGGCGCTGGCCACGGCCGGCACCTACACGCTGAGCGACAACGTCGAGATCGCCAAAGTGACTGCGGCGGCGACCATGGCCGTCAACCTGACCGGCAACGCTCTGGACAACCTCCTGACCGGTAACGCGGCGGTCAATTCGCTGATCGGCGGCGACGGCAACGATACGCTGGACGGGGGCGCGGGCGCCGACAAACTGATCGGCGGCACTGGCGACGACCTCTACATCGTCGACAACGCGGGCGACGTGGTGACCGAGGTGCTCAACGGGGGCGGCGACACGGTGCGGACCTCGCTGTCCAGCTATGTGCTGGCGGCCAACGTCGAAACGCTGGCGTACACCGGCGTGACCGCTTTCACCGCCACCGGCAACGCGCTGGACAACGTTATCACCGGCGCCAACGTCGGCAACAGGATCGATGGCGGCGCGGGAAATGACAGCATCACAGGCGGCAAGGGGGTGGACAACCTGGCGGGGGGCCTCGGCGACGACACCATCGCCACCGGCGGCGGCAGGGACACTGTCGATGGCGGAGAGGGCATCGATGTGGTGCAAGTGGTGGGCAATTTCGCCAACTACACGGTGGCCCGCCCGAACGCGACCGACACGGTGTTTGACGACAAGCATGGCAATGTTGTTACCCTGCGTAACACCGAGTATGTCGCGTTTGCCGACGGCACCAGGACGATGGCGGAGATCCACGGCAATGTCGCGAGCGCCGGCAACGACTACCTGCGAGGCACGGCCGATTCCGATGTGATCGACGGCGGCGACGGTATCGACACGATGGAAGGCGGGCTGGGCAATGACGCTTACGTGCTGTCCAGTCCCGACGACGTGGTGCTCGAAGCGGCCAAAGCCGGGCTGGACTCGGTCGGCCTGGCCTTTACCAAGGCCGCCACCTATACCATGACGGCCAATGTCGAAAACGCCGCCGTCGTGGCGGCCGACAGCGTCGCGGTGAACATCACCGGCAACGAACTGGACAACTGGCTCGCCGGCAATGGCGCCGCCAATATCCTGATCGGTGGCGACGGCAACGATACCTTGCAGGGCCTGGGGGGCGCCGATACGCTGATCGGCGGCGCCGGCAACGATCTCTATATCATTGATGGCGCCGCCAGCAGGGCCGTCATCGTGGAAAGCGCTGGCGACGGCATCGACCAGATCAACACCAATCTGGCTGTCTACAAGCTGCCCGACAATGTCGAAAACCTGTGGGGACGCACCCAGACTGGCCCGCTCAACTTCACCGGTACCGGCAATGCGCTTGATAATGTGATCAATGGAAGTTACGCCACCAGCGTCAAGCTGGACGGTGGCGCCGGCAATGACACGCTGATCGGCAGTGGTGGCAATGACAGCTTGCTTGGCGGCGACGGCGACGACCGCTTCAATGCAAGTCTTGGCAAGGATACTGTCGATGGCGGCAATGGCGTCGATACCATGGTGTTCGCCTACCCGTTCGGTGACAGCTCATCGTTCAAGGTGAAACAACTGAGCGCCAGCGATATCCAGCTGACCGATACCCAGGGTAACTCCGCCACGGTGCGCGGCGTCGAACATTTTATGTTCAGCAATATTACGCTCACGCTGGACAACCTCACGCAGAACCTGCACGGCGTCGGCACTTCCGCCGACGTGATCGCCTACACCCAAAACATCGTCGGCACGAGCGGGATCGACAATTTGGTCGGGACCGCCGGCAATGACTGGATCAACGGCGCCGGCGGCAACGACACGCTGACCGGCGGCGGTGGCGCCGATGCCTTTGTCATCCCGGCGCAGAGCATGACGACCATTACCGATATGGTCTCCGGCAGCGACCGCATCATGTTCCACCAACGCGACATCAAGAACGCCATGTTCCTCCAGGCGCAGGAGGTCTCCGAGCCTGGCTCCGACCTCTACGGCAATGTCGTCATCTTCAACGAGAAGGTGGCGAACCTGTCCGCTTTCTATGTGGCCAGGCTCATCAACAACTACAAAGGCTACTACGATTCCGGCGAGCAGATGATATGTGTGCTCTCCACCGATACCGACACGGCGGTTTACCGGTTCACCTCCAGTGGTGGCGACAACGTGGTCGACACAAGAGAGCTCACCCAGATCGCGATATTGACGGGAACCCCAAGCATGGGCAAGGGGGATTTCGAGTTCATCATTTGATCGTTTTGGCAAAAAACTGCGCCAGCGCCGGCATGTAGTGTCGGCGCGGGCCGGCGCGCGCGACAAAATGTACCAAATTGTATCGCCGAGGCCGCGATCTGCTTCTGTCTGCGTGGTAACATTGGAATTGATAAAACGCCACTAAAAGTTACCGTGAACAAACTCTCTCCACCCTCCACAACTCACCACTCCCGTCCTGATTTCGTTACGCGCCACCCGATGGGGGCCGTATGAGCATCACCATCAATGGCTCCAGCGGTAACGATATCCTCCGGGGCACCAAGGCGGATGAAACGTTGCTGGGTGGCGCGGGCGACGACGACTTGCGCGGGGGCGCCGGCCGCGATTTGCTCGACGGCGGAGACGGTGACGATTACCTGTACGGAGGCGAAGACGGCGATACATTGCTCGGCGGCGGTGGCAACGATACGCTCTCCGGCGGCCGGGACGCGCAGCTGGACGGCGGTGCCGGCGACGATACGCTCTACGACAGCTCCCAGTTCAGCGGCACGGAGGGCAACACCACGCTCGTCGGCGGCGCGGGGGATGACGTGTTTCGTCTGCGCTATACGCAGTGGTCGAAAGGCGAGGCGCGGGTGGACGGCGGCGAGGGCGCCGACCTGTTCGATATCCAGCAGGACGCTGGCGGCGAGCGGATATTGACGATCACGGGCGGCAACGGCGCCGATACGTACAGGATGTCCAGCAGCTATCACGCAGTCAATTTCAAGGTCGCCGATTTCGTCGCCGGAGACGGCCCGCAGGCTGACCGCATCGATCTGAGCGCCATGTATTTCAGTGCCGCCGGCAATCCGTTCAACCCGGCCTTTGGCTTTTTCAAGTTGGTCCAGGCCGGCGCGGCCGTGTTGCTGCAGTACGACCGCGATGGGGCTGCCGGCAGCTACTATGGTGCGCAGACCATCATGACCCTGTCGAACGTCAGCGTCGGCGCGCTGACGGCGAATAACTTCGTCCATGACCTGCGACCCGACGGCAGTCCCATGCCGGGCAAATTGCTCACAGGTACCGACGGCCGCGACAGCCTGACCGGCTGGCTCTACAACGATACCCTCGACGGCGGCGCCGGCGACGATACCCTGTCCGGCGGGGAAGGCGCGGACTTGCTGCGCGGCGGCGCCGGCAATGACTACCTGCTCGACGAATATGGCAACGATAGCCTGTACGGCGGCGATGGCGACGACAGGCTAGAGGGTGGCGTCAACGCCATGCTTGACGGCGGCGCCGGTAACGATGCCCTGAGCAACAACGGCGGTACCGCGACGATGCTCGGCGGCGAGGGCAACGACTTCTTCGATCTGTTCGATCGCGACAGCGGCATGACGGTGGTGGCCGACGGCGGCGCCGGCGCCGACGTCTTCCTGTACTGGGGCGACAACGAGCGGACCAGCCACTTCTTGCTGAGCGGAGGCGCCGGCGTCGACACTTACAAATCGTATCAGTATCATGTTGTGTTTGGATGGGCGAAGATGGAGATCGCCGACTTCGCCACCGGCGCTGGCGGCGACCGTATCGACATGACCAAACAGCTCGATAGCATCGAGGACTGGCCCATGGGTTACTCCGGCGGCAATCCGTTCGCAGCCGACAACGGTTACTTCCGTTTGGTACAGCAGGGGGCCGACACCTTGTTCCAGGTCGATGGCGACGGCCTGGATAGCGGGCTGACTTTCAGAACCGTCTACACACTGAAAAACGTCGCAGCCACGGCGCTGACGGCGGATAACTTTGTTGGCGCCTACGCTCCCGGGGGCGAGGGCAAGCCTGGCTTGCAGCTGACCGGCACCGACCGTGAGGACACGTTGACCGGTGGCCAACTGGACGACACCATCGACGGCGCCGGCGGCGCCGACAACATCAGCGGCGCCGCCGGGGGCGACCTGCTGCGCGGCGGCGACGGCGACGACAGGCTCGATGGCGGCGTCGGCAACGACCTCCTCGACGGCGGCGCCGGCGACGATACCATGGACGCCGGCACCGGTCGGGACACGCTGCTCGGCGGCGAGGGGCACGACCGACTCTCCGGCGGCGTAACGAGTGTGCTCGACGGCGGTGCGGGCAACGACACCCTGACCGGCGGTAGCACCGTTTCCGGCGGCGCGGGCGACGACTTGATCTACGTGCGCAGCAGCGGCAACAACACGGTTGTCAACGGCGGCGATGGCAACGACACGCTGCAGACCAGCGACTACAGCGAAACGTTGAACGCGACGATGACCGGCGGCGGCGGCAGTGACACTTTCCGTATCGCCAACGAAGCCACGTATCTGTGGGGGGCCTACACGGTCACCGATTTCACCGCCGGCGCCGGCGGCGACCAGATCGACCTGCTGCCCTTGCTGGCCTCGCGCGACGCCGCGGGCCATATGTACCCCGACCTTCAGGCGCAAGGCGTGCCGCTGTTCAAACTTGTGCAGCAAGGCATGGACACGCTGCTCCAGGTGTCCAACGGCATCTGGAGCGATTCTTCCTTTTTCACGCTGGTGGTGCTGAAGAATGTCGACGCGGCGAGCCTGACGGCGGCCAATTTTTATGGTGTGACTTTGGATGGCTTGGGCGGCGCGGGGCGGCTGATCGAGGGCGGCACCGGCGACGACGAGTTGCAGGGCGCGCATTTCGCTGACACCTTGCGCGGCGGCGACGGCAACGACACGCTGCTCGGCGATCGCGGCAACGACCTGCTGGACGGCGGCGCCGGCGACGATCGCGTCCGCCTGGACTCGGATGACGGCAACGACACCGTGTTCGGTGGCGACGGCAACGACTACATCGCCTTAACCAACGGGACGACCTCGTTTGTCACCGCCCAGGTGACGATCGACGCGGGCGCCGGCGACGACCAATTGACGTTCGACGGCTTCGGATTCGGCGTTGTCTCGGCCAGCGTCACCGGCGGCGTCGGCAGCGACACCTACTTCATCACGGATCCCGACGAACTCGGCCAAGTGGTGGTGACGGACTTTGCGACGGGCGCCGACGGCGACCGCATCGACCTCGAAGGCCTGCTGAATGAATATGATTCGCACGCCAATGGCATCGATACGGGTGGCAATCCATTCCGCAGCGGCTTGCTGCGATTGGTTCAGGACGGCGCGGACACGGTGCTGCAAACCCATCCCGGGCACACGGCATCAGGCGATTGGCAAACCGTGCTGCGTCTGACCGGTGTCCAGGCCGCCAGCATGACGGCCGATAATTTTGTCGGCCACGTCGATCCGGGCGGTGCGCCCGTTCGTGGCGTGTTCTTGACCGCTACCGACGGGGAGACCGCGTCGGGCGGGCGCCATAACGACACGCTGGTGGGCGACCACGGCAACAATCGCCTGTGGGGGGCGGGCGGCGACGATGTGCTGCTGGGCGGTGATGGCGACGATGTCCTATACGGCGACTACGGGGACGATAGCGTTGACGCCGGCGGCGGCGACGACCAGTTGCGCCGCGGCGATGGCCAAGGCAACGACACCTTGCTTGGCGGCGACGGCGACGATCATTTCGAGCTGTTGGATTTCGGGGCTGGCGAACAGGTGCTGGCCGACGGGGGCGCCGGCGACGACATTTTCGAGCTCTACTTGGGCGGCGATAGCGACGACCTTCATTTGCGTGGCGGCAGCGGCGTGGACACCTACGTGCTCGATCGCGAGTATGTCGGGAAAGCCCGGGCGACGGTGCAAGACTTCGCCGGCGGCGCAGGCGGCGACCAGATCAACATGGACAACTTCCTGCTGGCCACCGGCGCGCCGTCGGGCGATCCGGCCTGGCGCTTCGACGGCAGCAATCCGTTCGCCACCGGCCACGCGCGCCTGGTGCAGCAAGGCGCCGACACCTTGTTGCAGCTCGATGGCGACGGCATCGGGCCGGAGGCGTTCCACACCGTGCTGGTGCTGCAAAACGTGCTGGCGACCGAGCTCACGTCGGCCAACTTCAAGAATGGCTTCGCGCCCGGCGGCACCGCTTCGGGCGGCCTGAACCTGACCGGCAGCGTCTTTTCCGAAAGCATCGCCGGTTCGATCGGCGCCGACCGGCTCATTGGCGGCGGCGGCAGCGACACCATCGAGGCCGGCATGGGCGACGACTGGGTCTACAGCGGTGAAGAGAGCGCCGATGCGCGCGGCGACGTCCTGTATGGCGGCGAGGGCCGCGACACGCTGACCGGCGGCGCCGGGGCGGACTATCTGTCGGGCGACGCCGGCAATGACAGCCTTGACGGCGGCGCCGGCGCGGACGGGCTCGACGGCGGCAACGGCGACGACGTCTACCGGCTCGCCGACAACGCCGACACCGTGCGCGAAGCGTCCGACGGCGGGCGCGATACGGTGCAACTGGCCTGGACCGTCACCGGCACCCACCAGTTGGCGGTCAACGTCGAGGTCGTCACGGCCGCTGCGTCGACCGTGGGCGTGCGGGTGATCGGCAACGACCAGGGGGACCTGATGATCGGCGGCGCCTTCGCCGACACGCTCGAGGGCGGCATCGGCAACGACACGCTCGACGGCGGCGCCGGCGCCAACCAGCTCAAAGGCGGCGCCGGCGACGACGTCTATCTCGTGCGCGCGTTGTCGGACGCGGTCATCGAAGCGGCCGCCGAGGGCGTGGACCGTGTCGAGACCGGCTTGTCGACCTACGCGCTGGGGGCGAATATTGACGAGCTGGTCTATACCGGCAAAACTGCCTTCGTCGGCATCGGCAACGCGGGCGACAACCTGCTGGCCGGCGGCGCCGCCAACGACCGCCTCGACGGCGGCGCTGGCAACGACACGCTCGACGGTGGCGCCGGCACGGATACGCTCAGGGGCGGCGCCGGCGACGACGTCTATATCGTCGCGCAGGCGACCGACGTGGTCACCGAACTGGCCGGCGAGGGCCGCGACACCGTGCGCACCGCGCTGTCGGCCCACACGCTGGTGGCCAATGTGGAAAACCTCACTTACACCGGCACGGCGGCCTTCGCCGGCACCGGCAACGCGCTCGACAACGCGATCGCCGGCGGCGACGGCGGCGCGGCGCTCATCGGCCTGGCGGGCAGCGACAGCCTGGTCGGCGGCGCCGGCAACGACAACCTGCAAGGCGGGGCGGGGAGCGACGTCCTCACCGGCGGCGGCGGCAGGGACAGCATCGACGGCGGTGACGGCGTCGACGCGCTCGACGGCCTGCTTGCCCTGGCGGACTACACGATCGCCCGCCCGAACGCCATCGATACCGTGCTCACCGACACCGACGGCAACGTGCTCACCGTGCGCGGCGTGGAGAACTTCCGCTTCGCCGACGGCGAGCGACCGCTGTTGGCCATCCAGATGGATATCGCCAGCGCCGGCCACGACTACCTCCACGGCACCCGTGGCGACGATGTGCTCGACGGCGGCACCGGCGTCGATACCATGGACGGCAGCGAAGGCAACGACACCTATGTCGTGTCCAACGCGGCCACGCAGATTAACGAACGCTGGGCCGAAGGCTACGATCAGGTAAAGGTTGCGCTGACGGCGCCGGGTACCTACGTCATGGCGATGAACGTGGAGAACGCCACCGTCACGGCGGCGGCGGGCATCGCGGTCAACGTCACCGGCAACGAACTCGACAACATTATCATCGGCAACGCGGTCGTCAACACGCTCATCGGCGGCGACGGCAACGACACGCTCGACGGCCAGGCCGGCGCCGACCGGCTCAATGGCGGCGGCGGCCATGACCGCTACATCGTGCGCGATGCTGGCGACGTCGTCGTGGAATTGGCCAACGAGGGCGAGGACACCGTCGAAACCACGCTGGCCGGCTACACGCTGGGCGCCAACGTGGAGAACGTAATATACGCCGGCGCCGGAAGCTTCAACGGCACCGGCAACGCGCTGAACAACTTGCTGGTGGCCGGGGTCTCGGGCGTTCTCGACGGCGGCGCCGGTGACGGCGACACCGTGGTGGTCAAGGGCGACTTCGCCAGCTACACAGTGACCCGGCCCAGCGCCACCGACACGGTGCTCAAGGACGCCGGCGGCAATCTGCTGACGTTGCGCAACGTCGAGATCGTGCGCTTCGCCGACGGCGACTTGCCGATCGGCCAGGTGCAGGTCAATATCGCCAGCCCCGGCAACGATGTGTTGATCGGCACCGCCGGCAATGATCTGCTCGATGGCGGCGCGGGCATCGACACCCTGAGCGGCGACAAGGGCGACGATATCTACGTCATCGCGAACAAGGACGCGGACGTGCGCGAATGGCTGGACGAGGGGATCGACCTGGTGCGGGTGGCGTCGACGGTGGCCGGCACTTACGTGCTGGCGGCCAATGTGGAAAACGCGACCGTTACGTCGGCCGCGACGGTGTCCGTGGGTCTGACCGGCAACGAGCTGAACAACGTACTGACCGGCAACGCGGCGGCCAATACGTTGACTGGCGGCGCCGGCGACGACACTCTGGCCGGTGGCGCCGGTAACGATAAGCTCGTCGGCGGCAGCGGCAATGACATCTATGCAGTGGACGCGGTGGGCGATGTCGTCACCGAGCTGGTCAACGAAGGTCACGACACGGTGCGGACCACACTGGCCAGCTATGTGCTGGGCGCGAATGTCGAGGAGTTGAGCTACACGGGAGCGGCAGCGTTCCGGGGCACCGGCAATTTGCTGGGTAATGTCATCACCGCGGGCAACGGCGGTGCCACGCTCGACGGCGCGGCCGGCAACGACACCCTGGCGGGCGGCACCGGCAACGACAGCCTGCAGGGTGGCGCGGGTGACGACGTGCTGGTCGCCGGCGGCGGCAAGGACACCATCGATGGCGGTCTTGGGGGCGACATGGCTGTCGTGCTGGGCAACCTGTCCAGCTACATCGTTACCCGTCCGAACGCGACCGATACGGTCCTGACCGGACCCGGCGGCAATGTGCTCACCCTGCGCAACGTCGAAACAGTCCGCTTTGCCGACGGCGACAAAACGATCGACCAGATACAGTTGAACATCGCCAGTGTCGGCAACGACAAGCTGACCGGCACCGCCGGCAACGATGTGCTCAACGGCGGCCAGGGTGTAGACACGCTGACCGGAGGCGCCGGCGACGACACCTATATCGTCGCCAACGCGGCCACGGCCATCATCGAAGATGTCGGTGGGGGCCTTGACCTGGCGCAGGTGGCGCTGACGGTGGCCGGCACCTATGTGCTGGCGGCCAACGTGGAAAACGCGACCGTCACATCGGCCGCGACCGTCGCGACCAACCTGACCGGTAATGAACTGGACAACGTACTGACCGGCAACGCTGCGGCCAACACACTGACCGGCGGCGCGGGCAACGACAAACTCGACGGTGGCACCGGCAGCGACAAGCTGGTCGGCGGCAGCGGCAACGACACTTATGTGGTCGACGCGGCCGGCGATGTCGTCACCGAACTGGCCAACGATGGCTACGATTCGGTACGCACCACGTTGGCCACCTACGCCTTGGGCTTGAACGTGGAGGAACTGAGCTACGCGGGCGCCACCGCGTTCCGGGGCACCGGCAATCTGCTGAACAACGTCATCAACGGCGGCAACGTCGGCGCCACGCTCGACGGCGCGGCCGGCAACGACACGCTCAACGGCGGCAGCGGCAACGACAGCTTGTCGGGCGGCGCGGGCGACGACGTATTGGTCGCCGGCGGCGGCAAGGACACCATCGACGGCGGTACCGGCGACGACACCGCCATGCTGGCCGGCGCCTTCGCCAGCTACACCGTCATGCGGCCGAACGCGGCCGACACGGTGCTCACCGATGCGCTAGGCAATACGGTCACCCTGCGCAATATCGACAAGGTCCGCTTCGCCGACGGCGTCAAGGCTATCGCCGAGGTGCAGGACAACACGGCCAGCTTCGGCAACGATGCGTTGCTTGGCACCGGCGGCAACGACACCCTCGACGGCGGTCTCGGCAACGACACCATGACCGGCGCCGGCGGCGACGACACCTACATCCTGTCCGCCGCCACCGATGTGGTGATTGAACAGGCCGGCGGCGGCAACGACACGGTCCGCCTGGCCTTCGGCGCGGCCGGCACCTACACGATGGCCGTCAATGTGGAAACGGCGATCGTCACGGCGGCGGCCGTCGCCGTCAACGTGGTGGGCAACAACCTCGGCGTGCGCATCGTCGGCAACGCCGCCGCCAACAAGCTGACCGGCGGCGACGGCGTCGACACCCTCGACGGCGGCACAGGCAAGGACACCTTGACCGGCGGCGGCGACGGCGACACCTATTTGGTCGACGACGCCGGCGACGTCATCGTCGAAGCGCAAGCGGCGTCCGGCACCGACCAGGCGCTGGTGTCGGCGGCGAGCTACATCATGGCCGCCAACCTGGAGAAGATGAGCTACACCGGTACGGTCAAGTTCGCCGGCACTGGCAACAGCGGCGACAACGTCATCGACGGCGGCGCCTCGACCGGCGCCACGCTCGACGGTGGCGCCGGCAACGACACGCTGCGAGGCGGAAGCGGTAACGACAGCTTGATCGGCGGCGCGGGCGACGACCTCATCGACGGACGTGGCGGCAAGGACACCATCGATGGCGGCGTCGGCGACGACCGCGTCGCGCTGGCCGGCGCGCTGGGCGACTACACCGTCGTCCGTCCGTCCCTGGCTTCCACCGTGCTGACCGACAAGCTGGGCAACGTCATCACCGTGCGCAACGTCGAGCATTTCGACTTTTCGTCGGGCGGCGCGCTCACGCTGGCCCAGGTGCAGAACAACGTGACCAGCGTCGGCGGCGACGGCCTGAAGGGCACCAGCGGCGACGACGTCATCGACGGCGGCGCCGGCAACGACACGTTGACGGGCGGCCTTGGCGACGACATCTACGTGCTCGACCGCGCGACCGATGTCGTGGTCGAGGAGGCCGGCGGCGGCGTCGACGGCGTGCTACTGGCCTTTGCGGCCGCCGGGTCGTATGTGCTGACGGACAATGTCGAAAACGCCACGGTGACGGCGGCGGCGAGCATCGCCGTCGGCGTCACCGGCAACGAGCTCGACAACGTCCTGACCGGCAACGCGGCGGCCAACACCTTGATCGGCGGCCTCGGCAACGATAAGCTAAACGGCGGCGCCGGCAACGACAGCCTGGTCGGCGGCGTTGGCGACGATGTGTATGTCGTCGACGTCGCCGGCGACCGGGTGGTGGAAGCGGCCAACGGCGGTTACGACCGCGTCGAGGCCACGGCGGCCGCTTACACGCTGGCGGCCAACGTCGAAGACCTGCTCTACACGGGCAAGCTTGCCTTCGTCGGCGGCGGCAACGAGCTGGGCAACAACATCACGGGCGGCATCGGCGCCGACGTGCTGAGCGGGGCGGCCGGCGACGATGTGCTGACCGGCGGCGCCGGGACCGACCGGCTGGTCGGTGGCATCGGCGCCGACACTTTCGTGCTCGACAGCCTGGTCGGATTCGACACGATCGCCGACTTCGTCTCGGGGACCGATCATTTGCGCATCGGCCAGGTCGGCCTCGCGCTGGGCAATGGCGACGCCGTGCTCGATGGCGGCGTGCTGCGCAACGGGCCGGGAGGCTTCGCATCGGAAGCCGAGCTGGTGGTGTTCAGCCAGCGCATGGCGACGGCGACGACCGCCAACGCGGCCAAGGCGATCGGCTCGGCCGACGGCGCGTACACGGTGGGGCAGACGGTGTTGTTCGCCGTCTCCACCACCAGCGCCACGTCGCTGTACCTGTTCAAATCGAACGGCAACGACGCCGTGGTCTCCGCCGCCGAGCTGACCCAGGTGGCGGTGCTGACCGGCACGCCAACGACGGCGCTGGCGGACTACATGATTTAAGGGACGGCCCCACGGACAGCTGGCGTTGTCTGAAACACGTAGGGCGGATTAGCGCAGCGTAATCGGCCAATGCATGAGCCGTCGGAACGCATGCATGGCCGATTACGGCGTTCCGCCTAATCCGCCCTACGTGTTTTAGAGCTTGCTAAGGGCGCACGAAATCCAGCAGCGCCGGCATGCAATGCCGGCGCATGTCGTAGCGTTCGACGATGGTTTGGCGGGCGGCGTCGCGCAGGTGCTGTAGTTCTGCGCGCCGTTCCAGCGCGTCGGCCACCCCCGCCGCCAGCGCCTGGTGGTCGAAGAAGTCCACCAGCAAGCCGTTGCGCCCGTGTTCGATCACCTCGCGCACCGGCGCCGTGTCGGACGCGACGATCAGGCAGCCGCAGCTCATCGCCTCCATCAGCGACCACGACAGCACGAACGGGTAGGTCAGGTAGGTGTACACCGCCGCCACCTGCATCAGTTGCGTCAGCACCTCGTGCGGCACTTTGCCGACGAAATGCACGCGGTCGGCATCGATGCCGCCGGCCACCTCGTCGCGGAATATCTGTTTCCACGTTTTGCCCTTGGGCGGCGCGGCGCCGTAGCTGACGCCGTCGCCGCCGACGATGACCACGCGCGCGTTGGGCCGGCGCTTGAGCAGCGCCGGCAGCGCCCGCATGAAGATGTGATAGCCCCGATACGGTTCCAGCTGGCGCGCTACGAACACCACCACCTCGTCGCCGGGGCGCAAGGTGATGCCGGCCGTTCGCAGTTGCACCGAGGCCGCGGCGTCGGGCCGGAAGCGGTCGGTGTCGATGCCGTCGTGGATGACCGAGATGCGCTCGCGGAACCAGGCCGGATGGCGGTCGCGCTGGAACGTGGTCGGCGACAAGGCGCCGTCGGCCACAGACATCGCGTGCAGCAGATGGGTGTTGCGCAGCCGGAGCCGCTGCACCGCCGCCGCGTTCGGCCGCGAGAACTCGGGATCGAAGAACGAGTCGCCGCCCTCGAGCTCATAGTAGTACTCGGCGTAGACCAGCAGTTTGGCCTTGGGGAACACGTCCTTGACGAACAGCGCTTCGCCCCAGCCCGGATGGACGAAGACCACGTCCGGCGCGTAGCCCTCGTCCTTGAGCGCTTGCATGGCGGCGGCGGCCGATTCGCCCCGCAGCACCTTGCTCTGCAGGTCCTTGAGCTGGTGGGGCGCCGCGCGGTCGGCGGCCGCCTCGACCGCGTGGCGCAGGTAGCGCACGCCGGGCGTGGCGACGGCCGGCTCGCACATGCCGAGGCCGACCACTTCGTGCCCCTGGGCCGCCAGCGCGGGCGCCAGGTGCTTGAATTGGCCGGGGAAATTCTGGTGGATGAACAGGTATTTATGGCGTGCTTGCAAGGCGTGACCTATGGTGTGGGAGGGGCGGGAAGCGGACATGCCTGCCAGTATACATTGCCGTCAATCACCACTGCGTGTCTGGCCGGCTGTGCGGTTCGCCGTGCGGCGCCCGTTGTTGGGTATAATCGTTGCATTATCCGCTAGCCGGCCCGCCGCGTTTGCGTTCCGCACCCGCCTCACTTCCTCACTAGATAAAATTACTCTTCATGGCTTCTTCCAACGATAACGTCAGCATGGCGCTGTTCTGCGATTTTGAAAACGTGGCGCTCGGTGTGCGCGACGCCAATTACGACAAGTTCGACATCAAGCCGGTGCTGGAGCGGCTGCTGCTCAAGGGCAGCATCGTGGTCAAGAAGGCGTATTGCGACTGGGACCGCTACAAGGCGTTCAAGGCGCCGATGCACGAGGCCAACTTCGAGCTGATCGAGATCCCGCACGTGCGCCAGTCGGGCAAGAATTCGGCCGACATCCGCATGGTCGTCGACGCGCTCGACTTGTGCTACACCAAGTCGCATGTCGATACCTTCGTCATCATCTCGGGCGATTCCGATTTTTCGCCGCTGGTGTCGAAGCTGCGCGAGAACGCCAAGAAGGTGATCGGCGTCGGCGTCAAGCAGTCGACCTCCGACCTGCTGGTGGCCAACTGCGATGAATTCATTTTCTACGACGACTTGGTGCGCGAGAGCCGCCGAGCCAAGCGCGACGCCGGCGAGGCCAACAAGCCGGCCGTCAAGCGTTCGCCGGAAGAGGAGCGCGGCCGCCGCGAAGAGATGGACAAGCGCCGCAACCAGGCGGTGGAAATCGCCGTCAACACCTTCGAGGCGCTGGTGCTCGAGCGCGGCGACAGCGGCAAGATCTGGGCCTCGGTGCTCAAGGAGGCGATCAAGCGCCGCAAGCCGGACTTCAGCGAATCGTATTATGGCTTCCGCACCTTCGGCAACCTGATCGAGGAATGCAAGGCGCGCGGCCTGCTCGAATTCGGCCGTGACGAAAAATCCGGCGCCTATGTGTACCGCAGCAGCGGCGCGTCCAACGGCGCCCCGCAGGGCGCGGGCGAGACGCAGGCGTCCGACAATGTCGGTGAGGCGCAGGAAGGCGGCAAGCAGGAATCGCGCCGCAGCCGCGGCCGCGGCCGCACCGCCGCCGAGCGTTTCGCCGAACGCCAGGCCGAGCGCCTGGCGCAACAGGCGCGCGCGGGACAGGACGACGACGACCGCAACGATGAGGACGCGGACGCGGACGACAGCGCGGCGGTGGTGGAGGCCTATGCCGCGTGGCAGACCGAGCCGGAGCAAGCCGTCGACCAGTCCGACGCGGCGCCGCAAGCGCAGCCGCCGGCCCAACCGGAATCGGACCGCAATCGCGGCCGTGGACGCGGCAATCGCGGCGGCCGCAAGCAGGGCGAGCGCCAGGGTGGCCAGGGCGCCGTGGCAGCGGCCGAGGCCCCCGTCGTGACGGAGATGGCGGTCGATCTGCCGGTCCCGCCGCCGGTTGCCGAAGCGCACGGCGAAGTGGTCCAGGCCGTGCCCGATGAAGCGGTCGCGCCGGCGCCGGCGAAAAAGAAAAGCGGTGCCAAACCACCGGCGCGCAAGGTGAAAGCCGCGGCCAAACCGCAGGCGGAAGAGAGCAAGCCGGCCAAGGGCGGCAAAGGCGGCAAGGCGCGCAATGCCGCGACGACGGCAGCCGCCGAACCGGCGGCGGTCGCCGCCGAGCCGGCCGCGCCGGTGGTGGTCGAGGTGGCGGAAGCCGCGCCGGCCAAGCCGGCCAAGCCCCGCGCGCCGCGCAAGCCACGCGCCCCCAAGGCCGTCGCCGAATCGAACGAGTAAAGCCCGGCAAGGGGCGGCTGCGGATCGTATAATGACAACGTTACGATCTTATTAACCAGCGCGGCGGATGCCGCCCATAAAGGTAGCCGCCTCATGCCCATCCTTTCCGCCCTCACGCTGTATCCGATCAAATCCTGCGCCGGCGTGCCGCTGCAGGAAGCCACGCTGACCACGGCGGGGTTGATGACCGAGCAGATCTACGACCGCGAATGGATGGTCGTCGACGAGGACGGCGTGGGCATGACGCAACGCGAGCATCCGCGCATGGCGCTCATCACTCCCACGCTGAAAGCCAACACCCTGGAGCTGCGCGCGCCCGGCATGCTGCGCCTGGAAATCCCGCTCGGCCTGCCCGACCCGGACCTGGCGCCGACCTTGTCCACGCAAATCTGGGACCACACCATCCTGGCCTACGACTGCGACGACCTGACGGCCGAATGGTTCACCAAGGCCATCGGCGTGCCGTGCCGCCTGGCGCGCTTCCACGCCAACGCCACCCGCGCCGTCAGCGAGACCTGGACCAAGGGCGTGCCGGCCACCACCTTGTTCTCGGACGGCTATCCGATCCTGGTGGTGGGCGAGTCCTCGCTTGACGACCTCAACGATAAGCTGCGCGGCGCCGGGCGCGAGGCGATCCCGATGAACCGCTTCCGGCCCAACCTCGTCGTCGGCGGCATCGAGGCCTTCGAGGAGGACTACGCCGAGTCGTTCCAGATGGGCGACGCGCTGCTCAAGCCGGTCAAACCGTGCCCGCGCTGTCCGATGCCGTCGATCGACCAGGCCACCGGCGTGTACGGCCCCAACCCCCTCGATCTCATGCAAGGCTACCGCGCCAAACCCGAGCTTGACGGCGCGGTCTGCTTCGGCATGAACAGCATCCTGATCACCGGCGACGGCCAACGCGTGCGCGTCGGTCAGGAAATCGTCGTTACACTGGCGTTTTAATGCACTTGGGCGGCCTAGGGCATTCCCAAGCGGCACAACTTGGCGTAATGTTGCAATGACATGAAACCGGGTGAACAGTAAGGGCAACTATGACGCAAACCGCAACTGGCAAAGTAACGACGCCGACCGACCACGCAACGCGCGCGAACGATCTGGCGGCCGAAAACCAGGCTTTGCGGGCACGCATGGCTTATCTGCTGGAACAGGCCGAACGCAACCACTCGATCATGACGCGCCACCAGGCGTTCGACCTGAACATCGTCGGCGCAGCCAATTTCCCCGAGCTGGTCGGCACCATCTTCCGCGTGCTGCCGGTGATCTCCGAGCTCGACAGCGTCACCCTGAGCCTGGTCGACGAGGGCGCCGACATCCGCGAGGTCATGCTCAAGCTGGACGTGGTGTTCGCCGATTTTCCCGACCTGATCTTCGTCGAGGAGCTCGACGGCCTCGGTTTCGACCTGGGCCAGCGCGGCCCGGGCGCGCCGCCGCCCAAGCCGTTGTTGGGCATGTACGACGCGCAGCGCCACGCGCGGCCGTTCCCGAACGCGCCGGCCGGGCTGCAAAGTGTGGCATTGGTGCCGCTGCTGCGTAACAAACGCGTCATCGGCAGCCTGAACCTGGGCAGCCGCGATCCGACCCGCTTCACGCCCAGCCTGGGCACCGACTTCATCGAGCACATGGCGTCGATCATCGCCATCTGCCTGGAAAACGTCATCAGTAACGAGATGCTCAAGTACATCGGCCTGACCGACTCGCTGACCGGCGTCTACAACCGCCGCTACATCGACCGCCGGCTGCTCGAGGAGATCGCCCGCGCGCGGCGCCAGTCGTACCCGATCTCGTTCATGTACATCGACATCGACCACTTCAAGCGCGTCAACGACACCGTCGGCCATGGCGGCGGCGACGAGGTGCTGCGCGAGGTGGCCACCCGCATCAAGAACGAGCTGCGCGCCTCCGACGCGCTGGCCCGCTTCGGCGGCGAGGAGTTCGTCGTGCTGCTGATCGACGCCAATCTGGAGAGCGCCGCCTTCGTGGCCGAGCGCATCCGCTCGAGCGTGGCCGGCACGATGATCGCGCTCACGCCGTCGCTGCAATTGTCGGTGACGGTGTCGATCGGCGTGGCCTGCCTCAATCCCGGCGACACCGACGGCGACCCGGTCACCGTGGCGCGCACCTGGATCGCCCAGGCCGACACCTTGCTGTACGTGGCCAAGGAAGCGGGCCGCAACCGCGTGGTCAGCGTGCCGCCGGAACCGGCGGACTGCCTTCCCAAATGATAGTTGTGGCAAGATTGCCGTTTCCTTAAAGTTTACTTGCAGAAATCTCCTGGCGTCACTAGTATCAGCTTGCCAATGACTATTGGTGCTCAATTGCTGGTGATGCAGACACTCATAACAGGAGATGAACATGACGATCCGCCACGCAGGCGCCGGGGCCAAGCCCGCGCCGTTGTACACATTGCTGCAACGTTTAGTCCTGGCCGCCGCGTTCGGCGCTGTCGTGCCGTTGACGACGGCGTCGGCCCAGGTCGTCGACCAGGGCACGACGGCCACCGCCTGGGGCCCGGCGACGGTCCGGGGACCGGCCGTCACGCCCGGCACCTGGCGCGCCGGCGGACCCAACCCCGAACAAGCCAACTTCAGGCTGGTCAAGGAATCGACCCACTTCGCCTTCTACTCGGACGAGACGCTGTCCGACGCCGACCTCAACCTGGCCGCCGACACGCTGGAGAACGTCGTCTGGCAAAACCTGTTCAACGCCAACCTGTTCATGCCCGAACCGTTCTTCAACCGGGCCGACAAGATCAAGCCGGCGATCCACATCCATTCCGGCTGGGGCCTGACCGGCGGCGCCTGGGTGGACAGCCAGCGCGCGCTGCACATGGGCATGTGGATCGCGCCGGCGGCGCTGCGGGACCGCTGGGGCCTGACCCACGAGTTCACGCACGGCTGGCAGTCGTGGAGCAACTACAACGGCGGCCTGGCCTGCAACCAGTCCAACACCTGCGGCTGGATCTTCGAGAGCCATGCCAACTTCACGCCGCACCAGCTGCCCGAATACCAGAGCGAGGTGCATTGCTCCGAGATGCTGCCGAACGCGCCGCACCTGTACCTCGGCTCGTCCCGCGACCGCTATTGCAATTGGCAATTCATGGAGTACCTGAAGGACAAGCATGGTTCGGAGGCGGTCACGCAGATCTGGACCACCCCGGGGGGCGACCCGTTCACCAACATCCAGACCTCGCGCGGCTGGAGCGTCTCGCAGCTCAACGACTTCATCGGCGACTGGGCCACGCACAACGTGGTGTGGGACTATAAGGCGACGCCGGCCGCCTTCCGCAACAGCTACGGCAACATCACCTCGGCCGACAAGGCCGAACGCAAGCGCAGGCTGATGCCGCTGGAGGCCCTGGACAACAATTGGACGACCAACCGCCGCTTCGCTTCGCCGTTCTACGGCGCGCCGCAGCGCTTCGGCTACAACGTTGTGCGGCTGTACCCGGTCAACGGCGCGACGACGGTGACGGTCAAGTTCCGTGGCGTCAACCAGTCGGGCTCGGACGCCGACTTCCGCTGGGCGCTGGTGGCGACCAACACGCAGTTCACGTCGGCGCGCCGCAGCGCATTGCAAAAGGGCCTGAACGCCGACCTGACGTTCGCCGTCAATCCGGGCGAGCCGCTGTTCATGGTGGTGGCGGCCACGCCCTCGGCCTTCAAGACCATCGTCTGGGACCAGGACTACAACACCATCTGGCGCTATCCGTACATGATCGAGCTGGCCAACGCCTGGCCGCAGGGCTTCCAGAACGGCCAGCGCGACGCCTGTCCGGCGGGCACCGTGCGCCACGCCAACGGCGCCGGCTGCGCGCCGTCCGGCACGCCTTCCACGGTCTACGTCGGCCCCTACGCCGCCATCCTGCCAGGCGGCCGGGCCAGCGGCACCGCGCGCATCGAGGACCAGGCCATCATCGCCAATGGTTCGGTCACCGGCGGCACGGTGGGTGGCTTGAGCGTGGTCGGCGTGACCGGCAGTAACTGGGGCAACAACAGCTTCAATGTGTCGGGCTCGGCCCAGGTGCGCACCAGCTTCTATCCGCTGGGCTTCTTCGAGCCGAACCAGGGCGCCTCGGGCACCTTGAACCTGTACGGCGACGTCGAGTACCGGGGGGCGGGCCTGAACCTGGGCGCGGGCAACCGCTCCGGCTTCGTGGACGCCGGCTCGACCGTGGGTTCGGCCACCGACATCAACCCCAGGACCACCCTGATCTGGCGGCCCTGAATCCCGGCGCGGGCAAATACCGCTGTTGCCGCATGGAAATAAATGATATGCTTGTTGTCAATTCTTTTACAACAGGCATGTCATGAAAAAATCTTCCCAGGCACTTTTCCTCGGCGTCGCGCTGTGCTGCGCGCTGCCGTGGTCGTCCGACGCCGCCGCCCAGGCGGTGAACGTGCCGTTTCCGCCGGACAGTGCGTCCATCGTCTACAAATCGGACGGCGCCGGCATGATCGTCCAGTTCGGCACCAGCACCGAGTCCGAGTCGTGCAAGGGGCTGGAGCCGATCGGCAAGGTGTTCGCGGCCGATTTGTTGCGCCAGAAGTTGTTGGGATTCGTCTACAAGACGGTGGAGCGCAGCAACCGCCTGCTGGGCGCCTATCCGCAGATCGAGACGGTGGTCAAGGCGGACAAGCCGTTGCAGATCCGGGGCTACTCGAGCTGGAGCGATTCGACCGTCGGCTTCCGCAGCAACGGCTCGTGCGGGCCGCTGACCGCCCAATTCACGCCGCAGCCCCTGCACAAGTATCTGGTGATGTTCAATTTCGCCAACGGTACCTGCACCCAGGACGTCTACGATGTGACCGAGCCGGATCAAAAGGCGCCGGTGGAAACGACCACTATCGCCAGCTGCGAAAAACCGTGACGGCCGGCTGCGCCCGCGCACTCGGGCGCTAGCGCAGCAACCGGCTTTCCGCGCGCGCGACGGCGTCCGCCCCGCCGCGCACCACCACCACGTCGCCCGCCTCGAGCACCGTGTCCGGCCCCGCGTCGAGCTGCGCCTTGCCGCGCCGGACGGTGGTCACCTCGGCGCCCGAGCCGGCCACGTCGATCTCGCCCAGCGGGCGGCCGACGGCGGTGGCGCCGCCGTCCAGGGTGACCGAGTGCAGCCGCTCCAGGTCGGCATCCTCGCCGGCGTCGCTGACGCCACGGAAGTAGCCGCGCAGCGACGCGTAGCGTTCCTCGCGCGCGGCCTGCACCCGGTGCACCACGCGCCGCAGCGGCACGCCCAGCATCACCAGCGCGTGCGAGGCCAGCATCAGGCTGCCCTCCATCAGTTCCGGCACCACCTCGGTCGCGCCGGCCTCCTTGAGCCGGTCCAGGTCGGTGTCGTCGTGCGCGCGCACGATCACCGGCAATGTCGGCGCCAGCTCGTGCACCAGGTGCAGCACCTTGAGCGCCGACGGCGTGCTGGCGTAGGTGATCACCACCGCGCTGGCGCGGTAGATGCCGGCCGCGATCAGGCTCTCGCGCCGCGCGGCGTCGCCGTACGACACTTGCCGCCCGGCCGCCTGGGCCTCCTGCACCCGCTCGGGGTCGAGGTCGAGCGCGTGATACTCGATGTTTTCCTCGCTCAGCAGGGTCGCCAGGCTCTGGCCGCTGCGGCCGAAGCCGGCGACAATCACATGCTTGCTGGTGGACATGGTGCGGCTGGCGATCTTGGTCAGCGCCAGCGATTGCATCATCCACTCGTTGCTCGATACCTTCATGACGATCTGGTCCGACTTGGCGATGAGGAACGGCGCCACCAACATCGACAGCACCATCGACGCCAGCACCACCTGGATGATGAACGGGTCCATCAGCTTGCTGCCGCCGGCCAGGTTCAGCAGCACGAAGCCGAACTCGCCGGCCTGCGCCAGCGCCAGGCCGGTGCGGATCGAGACGCCGTCCGACGAGCCGAACAGCTTGGCCAGGCCGGCGATCAGCGCGAATTTCAGCAGTACCGGGCCGCCCAGCAACACCAGCACCAGCCACCAGTTCTCCAGCACCAGGCGAACGTTGAGCAGCATGCCGATGGTGATGAAGAACAGCCCCAGCAGCACGTCGCGGAAGGGCTTGATGTCCTCCTCCACCTGGTGCCGGTATTCGGTCTCGGAGATAAGCATGCCGGCCACGAAGGCGCCCAGCGCGAGCGACAGGCCGGCGCGCTCGGTGATCCAGGCCGCGCCCAGGGTGATCAAGAGCAGGTTGAGCATGAACAGCTCTTGCGAGCGGCGCTTGACGACGATGGTGAACCAGCCGCGCATCAGGCGGTGGCCGACGAACAGCAGCAGCGCCAGCACGATGACGGCCTTGAGGCCGGCCCAGGCCAGCGTCTCGACCAGCGCGTCGGGGCGCTGGCCCAGCGACGGGATCAGGATCAGCAGCGGCACCACGGCCAGATCCTGGAACAGCAGGATGCCGATGATCTTACGGCCGTGTTCGCTTTCGAGCTCGAGCCGCTCGGTCAGCATCTTGACCACGATGGCGGTCGACGACATGGCCAGCGCGCCGCCGAGCGCGAACGAGGCTTGCCAGCTGATCTGGACGGAGGGGGGCAGCTGGGTGGCGATCGTCCAGCCGAACAGCATGGTGGCGGCGATGGTGAACACCACCTGCGCCATGCCGAGCCCGAAGACGATGCCGCGCATGGCCATCAGTTTGGGGAGCGAGAATTCGAGGCCGATGGAGAACATCAGGAACACCACGCCGAACTCGGCCAGTCCGTGGGTGGCCTCGCTTTGTTCGGCCAGGCCCAGCGCGTGGGGACCGATCAGGATGCCGACGGCCAGGTAGCCGAGCATCGGCGGCAGGTGCATCATGCGGAAAGCGACCACGCCCAACACGGCGCTGCCGAGCAGTATCAGGGTTAATTCCAGGGGTGAAAACGTCATTTCAACATAGCCAGTAGAATAATATTTAGTTGTTCATCGCCGGGGCCGGGCGTTATGTTTTGACTGGCAAGTTTTTTGCTTTCTCAATTCGGCTATACTTGGGTATGAGTGTAACCCATGAAAAAACAATGCTGAAAGCTTTCGACGCAAAAATGGCCGGGAACGCCTTACGGCTGGCCCGTGAAACGTTGCAAAACGAGGCAGACGCCATCGCCGCCCTGAATGCCCGCCTGGGCGACGACGACAGCGTGGTGCGCGCCATCGAACTGTTGCTAAATTGCAAGGGTAGAGTAGTGGTGTCGGGCATCGGCAAGTCCGGCCACATCGGCCGCAAGATCGCCGCGACGCTGGCCTCGACCGGCACGCCGGCGCTGTTCGTGCATCCGGCCGAGGCCGCGCACGGCGACCTCGGCATGGTCACCGCCGACGACGCCTTCATCGCCATTTCGTATTCCGGCGAGAGCGCCGAACTGATGACCATCTTGCCTGTGGTGAAACGCATGGGCAGCAAGGTCATCGCGATGACCGGCAAGCCCGGCTCGAGCCTGGCCGAGATCGCCGACGTCCACCTGAACGTGGCCGTGGCCAAGGAAGCCTGCCCGATGAACCTGGCGCCGACGACGTCGACCACGGTCACCCTGGCGCTGGGCGACGCGCTGGCCGTCGCGCTGCTGGACCTGCGCGGCTTCCGCGAGGAAGATTTCGCGCGCTCCCATCCGGGCGGCGCGCTGGGCCGGCGCCTGTTGACGCACGTGCGCGACGTCATGCGCAGCGGCGACGACGTGCCGAAGGTCGGCGCCGACGTCAAACTGACGGAGGCGCTGCTGGAGATCACGCAAAAAGGCATGGGCATGACCGCCATCGTCGACGCCGACGGCAAGCCGGTCGGCGTGTTCACCGACGGCGACCTGCGCCGCATGATCGAGAAGGTCCAGGACTTCACCAAGGTGGTGATCCGCGACGTGATGCACCCGAATCCGCGCAGCATCTCGCCGGAAAAACTGGCGGTCGACGCCGTGGCCGTGATGGAGCAGTACCGCATCAACCAGATGCTGGTGACCGACGCCGATGGCAAGCTGGTCGGCGCGCTGCACATCCACGACCTGACCCGAGCAAAGGTAATCTGATGACCGAGCTGACTTATGTGGAACGCGCCGCGCGCGTCAAACTGATGATCTTCGACGTCGACGGCGTGCTCACCGACGGCAGCCTGCATTACGGCGCCGACGGCGAGGCGCTCAAGACCTTCAACGTGTACGACGGCCTGGGCATCAAGCTGTTGCAGGAGTCCGGCGTGCAGACGGCCATCATCAGCGCGCGCGTGTCGCCGCAGGTGGTCAAGCGCGCCGCCGACCTCGGCATCGGCTTCCTGCACCAGGGCGGACACGACAAACTGACGCCGTTCAACGCGCTGCTGGACAAGACCGGCTTGACGGCCGAGCAGGTCGGCTTCATCGGCGACGACATCGTCGACCTGCCGATCCTGACGCGGGTCGGCTTCGCGGTGGCGGTGCCGGGCGGGCGCAAGGAGGTGCTCGAGCGCGCCCACCACGTGACGGTGGCGCAGGGCGGACGCGGCGCGGTGCGCGAAGTGTGCGAACTGCTGCTGCACGCGCAGGGCACTTACGAGCGCGTGCTGGCGCAGTTCATGGTGTGACGGAGTGTAATCATGCGTAAAAGAACAGCACATCGCTGGCAGCTGACGCTGACCATGATCATCGGCGTGTTTGTCGCCGTCGGCAGCTTTTGGCTGGTGCAGGTGGTCAACCAGTCCGGCCAGGAGCAGCAGGCCGACCAGTTCCTCAACGAACCGGACTACATCATCGACCGCTTCAGCCTGGTGCGCATGACCAAGGAGGGCAAGCCGGCCTACATCATCTCCGGCGACAAGCTGACCCACCGGCCGATCGACGACTCGTCCGACATCGACAAGCCGTTCCTGAACAGCCTGTCGGGCCAGCAGCCGCCGATGACGATCCACGCCGACACCGCGCGGGTCGACCAGAACAACACGCGGGTCACGCTCAACGGCAATGTCGACGTGGTGCGGCCGGCTTCGCCGAAGGCCGAGGCGATGCGCCTGCAGACCAGCACGCTGACGGTGTTCCCGGACGAAGAGCGGATGGAAACCAAGGCGCCGGTGCAGATGAAGCTGGGCAGCACGACCTCCAGCGGCACCGGCATGAAAACCAATAACGCCACGCGCCAGTTGCAACTGGGCGGGCGCGGAACGATCACGATGCCGCCGAAGGCGCCACGTTAAAAACAGATATGAAGGACACGACGATGAAAAAACTGATACTGTCGGCCGCCTTGCTGCTGGCCGCCCTGGGCGCGGCCCATGCCGAAAAAGCCGACTCCAACAAGCCGACCGAGATTTCCTTCGACAACCTCGACGCCGACGACGTCAAGCAGATCAAGACCTTCACCGGCAACGTCGTGCTGACGCGCGGCACTTTGCTGATGAAGTCGCCCAAGGCGGTGGTCACCGAAGATCCGGAAGGCTACTCCTTCGTGGTGCTGACGGCCGGCGGCGGCACGCAGGCGACATTCCGCCAAAAGCTCGACGGCGCCGGCGACCAGTGGGTCGAGGGTCGCGCCGACCGCATCGAGTACGACAGCAAGACCGAGCTGGTCAAGCTGTTCTCGAAGGCGCAGATCAAGAAGCTGGAAGGCAGCAAGACCGCCAGCCAGGTCGACGGCGAGTTCATCTCGTATGACAGCCGGCGCGAATTCTTCGCCGTGAAGAACACCCCGACCGGCGAAAGCAAGCCGGGCGCCGGCCGCAGCACGATGGTGATCCAGCCGTCGGTCAAGCAGGCGCCAGCGCCGGCACCCGCGACCAACCCAGCGGCGGGGAAATAAGCATGGAGCCAACATGCGGTAGCACCCTGATCGTGCGCGGCCTGCAAAAGACCTACGGCAAGCGCCAGGTCGTGCATGACGTCTCGCTGCAAGTCGAATGCGGCGAAGTGGTCGGCCTGCTCGGCCCCAACGGCGCCGGCAAGACCACTTCGTTCTATATGATCGTCGGCCTGGTGCCGTCGGACGCCGGCACCATCGACATCAGCGGCGTCGACATCTCCTCGCTGCCGATCCACCGCCGCGCTTCGCTCGGCCTGTCCTACCTGCCACAGGAGGCTTCGGTGTTCCGCAAGCTGACCGTGGAAGAGAATATCCGCGCCGTCCTCGAAATCCAGAAAGTGGACGGCAAGCCTTTATCCAAGGCTGCCATCGATGAACGGCTCAATACCCTGCTGGCCGATCTGCAAATCGAAAAGCTGCGCGAAAACCAGGCGCTGTCGCTGTCCGGCGGCGAACGCCGCCGCGTGGAGATCGCCCGCGCGCTGGCCACCAACCCGCGCTTCGTGCTGCTGGACGAACCTTTCGCCGGGGTCGACCCGATTGCCGTCATTGAGATCCAGCGCATCGTGCGCTTCCTCAAGGAACGCAATATCGGCGTCCTCATTACCGATCACAATGTGCGCGAGACGCTGGGCATCTGCGACCGCGCATATATCATCAACCAGGGCTCGGTTCTGGCTTCAGGCCGGCCGGACGACATCATCGCCGACGAGTCGGTCCGCCGCGTGTACCTGGGTGAACACTTCAGAATGTAATCGCGCCCCATGAAACAGTCATTGCAACTGCGCACGTCGCAGCACCTCGCGCTGACACCCCAGCTGCAGCAGTCGATCCGTCTGCTGCAGCTGTCCACGCTGGAGCTGCACCAGGAGCTCGAGCAGCTACTCACCGACAATCCCTTGCTCGAGCGCCTGGACGACCCGCTCGACCGTTCGCTGCGGCTGCTGTCCGACGGCGCCATCAGCCAGCAGGCGCCGTCCGGCGAGGCCCCGCCCGAAGGCCCGCCGAACCAGCAGGACGCGCCGGCCCCCGCCGACGCCGACAACTACGACGGCCCGGCCGCCGATACCGAAAGTACCAGCAGCGAGGCCGATGTCGACTGGAGCGACGCCGGCCGCAGCAAGGCGCCCGACGACGAGGACGCGCGTCCGCAACTGGAGGCGAACCACTGCACCCTGCGCGAGCACCTGATGGAGCAGATGCGCGTGACCGTGCTGGAGATGCGCGACCGCGCGCTGGTCGAGCTGATCATCGACGCGCTCGACGAGAACGGCTACCTGGAGGAGCCGCTGGAAGAGATCCACGCGCGCCTGCCGGAGGAACTGGAAGTCGACATCGACGAACTGCGCACCGCCTTGTCGATGCTGCAAAGTTTCGATCCGATGGGCGTGGGCGCGCGCAACGCCTCCGAATGCCTGGCGCTGCAGATCAAGCGCCTGCCCGGCATCGCGCTGGTGACGCGGCGCATGGCGCTGACCATCGTCGAGAACCATTTGACCTGGTTCGCCCAGCGCGATTTCAACAAGCTGAAAAAGGCGCTGGTGTGCGACGACGAGGATCTGCGCGAGGCGCAGGCCGTCATCCGCCTCTGCAATCCGCATCCGGGCTCGGCCTTCGCGTCGGACGTGTCGGACTACGTGGTGCCGGACGTGATCGTCAAGAAGTCGCGCACCGGCTGGCAGGTCAGCCTCAACAACGACGTCATGCCGCGCCTGCGGGTCAACGCCATGTACGCCAACCTGCTCAAGCAGGGCAAGGGCGAGGGCGCGATGGGCGCCCAGCTGCAGGAAGCCAAGTGGCTGATCAAGAATATGCGCCAGCGCTTCGACACCATCCTGCGCGTGGCGCAAGCGATAGTAGAAAGACAAAAGAACTTTTTCTCGCACGGCGCCGTTGCCATGCGCCCCCTTGTGCTTCGCGAAATTGCTGATACACTGGGTTTACACGAGAGCACTATTTCTCGGGTGACGACTCAAAAGTACATGCTGACGCCGCACGGCATGTTTGAGTTGAAATATTTCTTTGGTAGCCACGTCGCCACCGAAGCGGGCGGTGAAGCAAGTTCGACGGCGATACGGGCACTCATTGTGCAATTGACAGGAGCTGAAGACCCTAAAAATCCTTTATCCGACAGTAAGATTGCGGACATGCTGGGAGAACAAGGCATGGTGATTGCGCGACGGACTGTTGCCAAATATCGCGAAGCGTTGAAAATCCCTCCCGTCAGTCTCCGCAAGTCTTTGTAGTTACTTGGTCACTGTGCGCCCGGCCGCAATGGGCGCGGCACTGACCGTAAGCGACATTTATCTTTAGGAGCGTGTATGAATCTGACCATCAGTGGACATCATCTCGAAGTGACCGCGGCCATCCGCGAATACGTACAGAACAAACTGGAACGTGTCACTCGTCACTTCGATCAAGTTATTGATATTGCTGTCATCCTGACTGTAGATAACCTTAAAGAGAAATCCAAGCGCCAAAAGGCTGAAATCAATCTGCGTCTGTCGGGTAAAACCGTGTACGTGGAAAGCCTGTCCCAAGACCTGTACGCCGCGATCGACACCCTGGTCGACAAGCTTGACCGGCAGGTCATGAAATACAAATCCAAAGTTCAGCAGCACGGCCACGATGCGATCAAGCATCTCCCGGATAGCTACGAACCCGCTGCCGCCGCCCTATAACAACGGCCTCCGGCACCATCCAACAAAGGGCGCAAGGGCGCCCTTTTTTGTGCCCGCGTTTTTGTCCGCTTCCGTGTCCGCTTCCGTGTCCGCTTCCGATTCGATGAAAATAATTTATCCCGTTTCGGCGGTAGAATAGGCGCTTAACCCGCACGGCCAGGCGGGGTCGTACCCGACGGGTACGACCCCTAAGCGGTACGGCGAGCGTCCCGCTGCAAGCATGCGGGTTTGATAGATTTTCACGTAAGGCGGCGGCATCATGAGCGAATTGGTCCACACCAGCATCGTCAACGGCACCGGCTTCATCACACTGGACCGGCCCAAGGCGTTGAACTCGCTGTCCCTGGAGATGCTGCGCGCCATCACGACGGCGCTGCTGGCGTGGCGCGACGATTCCGCCGTCGCCGCCGTCGTTATCCGCTCCAGCAGCGGTAAGGCCTTCTGCGCCGGCGGCGATATCCGTTTCTTCTACGAGGCCGGGCGCGCCACGCCGCAGGCCGGCAGCGCGCTGCTCGAGGATTTCTTCACCGAGGAGTACTCCCTCAACCACCTGGTCCACAGCTATCCGAAGCCGTACATCGCGCTGATGGACGGCGTGGTCATGGGCGGCGGCATGGGCATCGCGCAGAGCGGCCCGGACAGCCGGGTGCGCATCGTCACCGAGCGCACGAAGATGGCGATGCCGGAGGTGAACATCGGCCTGTTCCCGGATGTGGGCGGCAGCTATTTCCTGTCGCGCGCGCCGGGCGGGCTGGGGCGCTATCTGGGCGTGACCGGCGTGACGATAGGCGCGGCCGACGCGCTGTATGCCGGCCTGTCCGACCACTATGTGCCGGCGGACGCACTGGAGCTGCTGCATGCGATCCTGGAATCGACCCCGGGCGCGGAACTGGTCGAGGCGATCGCGGCCTTCGCGGAGCCGTTCACGGGCGCGGTCGGGCCGGGCAGGCTGGAGGCCGAGCGCGCGGCCATCGACCGCCACTTCGGCGCCGGCTCGGTGGCGGCCATCGTCGCCTCGCTGCAGGCGGACGCGAGTCCGTTCGCCAGCGGAACGATGGCGACGATGGCGAGCCGCTCGCCGTCGATGATGTGCGTGACGCACGAGCTGATACGGCGCGGCGCGGCGCTGGATATGGCCGGCTGCCTGCGCATGGAGCGCGCGCTGGTGCGCCGCGTCTTCGAGAACGGCGAGGTGATCGAAGGCGTGCGCGCGCTTGTCATCGACAAGGACAACGCGCCGCAATGGCGCCCGCCGTCAATCGCGGAGGTCGGCGAGGAGCAGGTGGCGCGCTGGTTCGCGCCGGTCTGGCCCGAGCACGCCCACCCGCTGCGCCACCTGGCCTAGCCGGCCCTCCGCCTGGATTGCCGCCGCGATCCCGCCCAGCGGCAGCACGGCGCACGCGGCGTCCATCCTGACAGCTTGCTTGGGCATGCCGTACACCACGCAGCTGGCCTCGTCCTGGGCGATGGTGTGGGCGCCGGCGTCGCGCATCGCGCGCAGGCCGCGCGCGCCGTCGTCGCCCATGCCGGTCATGATCACCCCCAGCGCGTTGGGGCCGGCGCACCGCGCGAGCGAGCCGAACAGGACATCGACCGCCGGCCGGTGGCGGTTGACGTGCGGGTCTTCCGTGATCTCGACGAAGTATCCGGTGCCGCTGCGCTGTACTCGCATGTGCCGCCCGCCCGGGGCGATCAGGGCCGTGCCCGGCAGGACGCGGTCGCCGTGCCGCGCCTCGCGCACCGCGATCCGGCATACGCGGTCGAGGCCACGGGCGAAGCCGTCGGTGAATTTTTCCGGCATGTGCTGGACGATGACGATGCCGGGACAGCTCACCGGCAGGGCGGAGAGCACCAGTTCCAGCGCGCGGGTGCCGCCAAGGGAGGCGCCGAGGGCCACGATCGTGTCGGTGGCGGCCGCGTGGCGGACGACGGGCGGGGCGGATGGCGTGGCGGCATTGGAGCGGGATATAGGCCCGCTTGCCCGCGCCAGGCCGGCGGCGGCGGCGGGGGCGGCGCGCGCGGCAGCCTTGACGACACGCAGCAGATCCAGGGCCCTGGCGAACGAGACCTGCTCGAGCCCGGGCCGGGGCTTGGCGACCACGGCGACCGCGCCGGCCGCCAATGCCATCCGCGTGGTCTCGATGCCGCGCTCGGTGAGCGTGGAACAGATCACCACCGGCGTCGGCCGCTCGCGCATCAAGCGCCGCAGGAAGCCCATGCCGTCCATGCGCGGCATCTCCACGTCCAGCAGGATTACGTCCGGCCAGTCGCCGGCCATGGCGTCCATCGCGTGAAGCGGATCGCCGGCGGCGCCGATGACGGCGACGGCGGGGTCGCCGGCCAGCAGCGCCGCGAGGGTCCGGCGCACCGGCGCCGAATCGTCGACGATCATCACCTTGATCGCGGGGCGGTCAGGCGTCGGGCTTGCGGAGGAGTGGCGGCCTGACATTTTGTCTTTTAGGAATTAGTGTTGCGATGTTGAAATCATCGCAGCACTCTTCCTCCGCGCCCATAGGGCGGGGACGGTTCTTCCGTCGGGAAGATGGAAGTTGCCTGGTAGGGAATTCCTTACGCACGGCCCGGGGAAGGCCGCCGGCCATGCGTGGCAGGTGCCAGGTTAATGGGTTATTGCTCGCGGTGGCGCAGGACCACGCGTTCGTTGGGGTGGAAATAGGCGGCCAGTTTTTCGGCCATGTAGACCGAGCGGTGCTGGCCGCCGGTGCAGCCCAGCGCCACCGTCAGGTAGCTGCGGTTGTCGGTCTTGAAGAACGGCAGCCACTTTTCAACAAACGCACGGATATCGCCCATCATCTCGATGGCGCTGGGCTGGGCGTCGAGAAAATCGATCACCGGCGCGTCGCGGCCCGTCAGCGGGCGCAACGTCAGGTCGTAATACGGGTTCGGCAGGGCGCGCACATCGAACACGAAATCGGCGTCCATCGGCACGCCCAGCTTGAAGGCGAACGATTCGAAGAACAAGGTCAGCGGCGCGCCCTCGCTGGCGACCAGGTCCTTGACCCAGGCGCGCAGTTTGTTGGCGCTTAGTTCCGACGTATCGACCACGTGGCCCAACTGCTCGATGGCCGACAGCCGCTCGCGCTCCTCCATAATGCATTCGATCAAGGTGCGGCGCGCGGCCGGATTCTGGCCCGGACGCAACTCGTGCGACAGCGGATGGCTGCGGCGCGTCTCCGAGAAGCGCGCCACCAGCGAGTGCGTGTTCGCGGTCAGGAACATGACCTTGACGTCGTGTCCCTCTTCGCGCAGGCGCTTGACGTCGGCCGGCAGCGAAGCGAGCGATTCGGCGCTGCGGGCGTCGACGGCCACCGCCAGCGCCTGCAAGCCTTCCTCGGCCAGGGTCGCGACCAGGTTCGACAGCAATGCCGGCGGCAGGTTGTCGACACAGTAGTGGCCGGTGTCTTCCAGCACGTTCAGGGCCACCGATTTGCCGGAGCCGGATATACCTGTGATGAGGACGATACGCATGATGGCTTTAATCTCCGCTCATGGCTTGTCTCTGACGCTCCATGAACTCTTGTAAGGTGTCGATGCCGCGCAATTGCAGTATCGTGTTGCGGACGGCGGCTTCCAGCAGCACCGCGATGTTGCGGCCGGCCGCCACCGGGATGACGACCTTGCGGATCGGCAGGCCCAGCACGTCCTCGGTCGGGAACTGGAACGGCAGCCGCTCCACTTCCTCTTCCGCCGCGCCACGGCGCACCAGGTGCACGATCAGCTTCAGGCGCATCTTGCGGCGCACCGCCGTCTCGCCGAAGATCGCCTTGATGTCCAGCAAGCCCAGCCCGCGCACTTCCAGCAGATTCTGCAGCAGGGCCGGGCAGCGGCCCTCGATCATGTTGGGCGCGATGCGCGAAAACTCGACCGCGTCGTCGGCCACCAGGCCGTGCGAGCGCGAAATCAGTTCCAGGCCCAGCTCGCTCTTGCCCAGGCCCGAGTCGCCGGTGATCAGCACGCCCACGCCCAGCACGTCCATGAAGACGCCGTGCATGATGATGCGTTGCGCCAGCTTCTTGGAAAGATACACGCGCAGGAAGTCGATCACCTGTGCGGCAGGTAACGGAGTGGAGAACAGCGGGATGTTTTTTTCGTCGCAGATGGCCAGGATGTCGGGCGGCGTTTCCAGACCCTGGGCGATGATCAGCGCCGGCGGGCCGCCAGCGATCAGCTCGCCAATGACGTGGGCGCGCGTGAGCGCCTTCAAGCGCTGGTAGTAATTGATTTCCTGGTGCCCGAAGACCTGGATGCGGCCCGGGTGGATGGTGTTCAGGTGGCCGACCTGGTCGGCGGCGGAGGCGACGTCGCCGGAGATGAGGCGCTCGCCGCCGGGAAAGCCGGCGAACCAGCCGAGCTGCAAACTCTCGCGATTGTCGTCGTAAAGCCTTTGTATCGTCAGCGGCGTTTGCAGCATGGGTCGTCTTATCTCGAGGTTGAACGGGGGCTACGCCCTAGTTTAACCTATTGTCCGGCACCTCATGCTTGCAAGCCACTTATCAGCCGCTTGGCGACGCGCTTTTTAGCCGGCCGCCTGCAGGCTCGGCATCCAGTTGATGATGCGCGAGTGCACCGATTTCGGGTCCGGGTCGGTGGAGAGCGCGGTGCGGAAGGCGTCGTCGGAGAACATCTCGGCGATCTCCGACAGGATTTCCAGGTGCTGCTGGGTGACGTGGTCCGGGATCAACAGGAAGAACAGCAGGTTGACCGGCTTGCCGTCGGGCGACTCGAACGGAATCGGCTCGGCCAGGCGGACGAACGCCGCCAGCGGCGACTTCAGGCTCTTCATGCCCTTGATGCGGCCGTGCGGCACGGCCACGCCATGACCGAGCCCGGTGGAACCGAGGCGCTCGCGCGCGAACAGGTTGTCCGAGACGGTGGAGCGGGCGATACCGCAATTGTTTTCGAAGATCAGACCAGCTTGCTCGAATGCCCGCTTCTTGCTGGAGACTTCCAGGTCAAGCAGCACATTGTCGAGTGAGAGTATTTTGCTCAGGTTATTCATAAGACGATAAGAATGTTACGACGCACAAGGCGTGCCGCCGAATTATAGGCTTGTTTGTGCGCCATGTAACATGAATTCGCTCGCGCCGGCGTTGCTTTGGTGTCAGGCGGCCGGCGCGTTGGGCCGCCACGGGCGTTATTGAAAATGCACGACAGAAAGCATTTGCTATTTATGCGCAATAAAGCGTGAAAACGCCGGTTTTTCGCCGCAAAGCGACGGGCTTTTCCGATTTTTCGCGTTTTTCAACAGATGGGCTCGTTTCTTGTGAAAATCGCACCATGGCTCACATCATACGCCTGATTTTTGCTATTGACGTGCGCCGCGCAGGTTCGGCGGTTTCTGCGCCGTGCTGAAATTGCTGCGCCATGGATTGATGTCGAGCCCGCCCCGGCGGGTGTAGCGCGCGTACACCGCCAGTTGCTGCGGCGCGCACTGGCGCAGGATGTCGACGAAGATGCGTTCCACGCATTGCTCGTGGAATTCGTTGTGCTCGCGGAAACCGATCAGGTATTTCAATAAACCTTCCTGGTCGATTTGCGGGCCTGCATAATGGATTTGCACGCTGGCCCAGTCGGGCTGGCCGGTGACCAGGCAGTTCGACTTGAGCAGGTGGGACACCAGTTTTTCCTCGACCGGTTCCTCGTCGTGCGCGGCCTTGAGGATTTCCGGCGACGGGCTGTAGTTGTCGACCTCGATGTCGAGGCGGTCCAGCAGCAGGCCGTCGAGTTCGCCCATCGAAATCATGCCGAATTCCTCCGGCTGGGTGATGGTGATGTGGACGTTGGCACCGGCCGCCTCGGTCAGGTCCTGCTGCAGCAGCGACTTGAGCGCCACCACGTTTTCCAGGCGGGTCTGGTTGAACGAGTTCAGGTAGAGCTTGAACGATTTCGATTCGATGATGTTGGGCGAATCGGCCGGGAAGGTCACGCGGGCGATCGCCACCTGCGGTTTGCCGCGCTGGTTGAGCCAGGAGATCTCGTAGGCGTTCCAGATGTCGACGCCGAAGAAGGGCAGGGTGCCGGCCAGGCCCAGCTCGTCGCGCTTGCCCTGGCGCGGGATGGGGAACAGCAGCTCCGGCGCGTAATCGGTGCGGTAGGCGGAGGTTTTTCCCAGCGGGGACAGGTCGACGGAGTTGGTCATGGCGGTGTGCGAAACGGTAAAGGTGAAATGGTAGCCTAATTTCACCGTACCATGTCGCGGCCCGCTCCTGATCACGTAGGGCGGATTAGGCGGGACGCCGTAATCGGCCAATGCGTGCGCCGTCGAAACGCATGCATGGCGGATTACGCTTCGCTAATCCGCCCTACGTGGTTCAGAAGGCGCTGACGCCCTAGCCCAGGAACAGCTTGTAGACCGGATTGGCGCTCTCGTCCCAATAGCGGTAGCCGAGCGTGGTGAGGAACTGCGCGAAGGCCCCCATCTCCTCGGACGGCACCTGCAAACCGATCAGGATGCGGCCGACGTCGCCGCCCTGGCTGCGGTAATGGCACAGCGAGATGTTCCAGTTCGGCGCCATGCTGTCGAGGAAGCGCATCAGCGCGCCCGGGCGCTCCGGAAACTCGAAGCGGTACAGCAGCTCGTCCTTGGCCAGCCCGCTCTTGCCGCCGACCAGGTGGCGGATGTGGGCCTTGGCCAGCTCGTCGTGGGTCAGGTCCAACGTCTTGAAATCGTGCTCCTCGAACTTGCGCGCCAGCGCGCCGGACTCGCCGCGGTCGGCGATCTGCACGCCGACGAACACGTGCGCCTCGTCCTTGTCGCTGATGCGGTAGTTGAACTCGGTCACATTGCGCGGCCCCACCAGCGAGCAGAAGCGCTTGAAGCTGCCGCGCTGCTCCGGCAAGGTGACGGCAAACACCGCCTCGCGCGCCTCGCCCAGTTCGGCGCGCTCGGCGACGAAGCGCAGGCGGTCGAAATTCATGTTGGCGCCGCAGGCGATGGTGATCAGGGTCTCGTTCCTGATCGGGTCCTTGGTCATGGCCGCGCGCTCGATATAGGCCTTGGCGCCGGCGATGGCCAGCGCGCCGGCCGGCTCCAGGATGCTGCGGGTGTCGGTGAACACATCCTTGATGGCGGCGCTGATGGCGTCGGTGTCGACGATGATGATGTCGTCGACCAGTTCGCGCGCGATGCGGAAGGTTTCCTCGCCGACCAGGCGCACGGCGGTGCCGTCGGAGAACAGGCCGACGTCGGCCAGGGTGACGCGCTCTCCCGCCTTGATGCTGCGCGCCATGGCGTCCGAATCGATGGTCTGCACGCCGATGATCTTGATGTCCGGACGGATCGCCTTGACGTACGAGGCCACGCCGGCGATCAGGCCGCCGCCGCCGATGGCCACGAAGATGGCGTGGATCGGACCGGAATGCTGGCGCAGGATTTCCATGCCGATGGTGCCCTGGCCGGCGATGACGTCCGGATCGTCGAACGGATGGACGAAAGTCAGCTTCTGTTCCTGCTCCAGGGTCAGCGCGTGGTTGTAGGCGTCGGTATAGGACTCGCCGTGCAGCACCACCTCGACGTCGGCGCCGCCGCGCGCCTTGACGGCGTCGATCTTCACTTGCGGGGTGGTGGTCGGCATGACGATCAGCGCGCGGCAGCCCAGCTTGGCCGCCGACAGCGCCACGCCCTGGGCGTGGTTACCGGCCGAGGCGCAGATGACGCCGCGCTTGCGCTGGGCGTCGCTCAGGTGGGCCATCTTGTTGTAGGCGCCGCGAATCTTGAAGCTGAACACGCTCTGCATGTCCTCGCGCTTGAAATAAATTCGGTTCTCGTAGCGCTGCGACAGGGTCGGCGCGAGTTCCAGCGGGGTTTCATCAGCGACGTCATAGACGCGCGCGGTCAGGATTTTCTTCAGATAGTCGATAGTCATGGTCTGCAAACAGTGATTCCAGAGGGCCGGAGCCAAAAAAACCTCGGGGGTCAGGTCCGACATTCGGACACGAGCTGTGCCGTAGCCGCAGTTACGGCACAGCTCGTGTCCGAATGTCGGACCTGACCCCGCTGGGGGATTTGGTTCCGCAGTTGTTCGATGCTAACTATCCGGCGGGTGACCGGGTCGGGCAGGGGCGCGGGTCGTGGCCGGTGGGCCAGGACCGAACTGTTCAATCGTGCGGTGTGCGGATCATTATAATGGACACCTTTCGTCCCGCTAAAGAAACCGATGATCGAATCTGCAATCGCCTGGCTGCTCAATGTGCTCGCGGCGCCGGAAGTGGGCCTGACATCGGTCTTCATCATCAGTTTCGTCTCCGCCACCCTGGTGCCGCTGGGCTCGGAACCGGCGGTGTTCGCGGTGATCAAGGCCAATCCCGAGCTGTTCTGGAGCGCCATCGGCGTGGCCACCGTCGGCAACACCCTCGGCGGCGCCGTCGATTACTGGATCGGCTACCAGGCCAAGACCACCTTCGCCAAGGAGCGCAAGAGCCGCTGGTTCCATTGGCTGGAGCGCTATGGCGCCAAGACCATGCTGCTGGCCTGGCTCCCCGGCATCGGCGATCCGCTGTGCACCTTGGGCGGCTGGCTCAAACTGCCTTTCTGGCCCAGCCTGGCCTACATGGCCGTCGGTAAACTGCTGCGCTACCTGACCATGACCACGTTGCTGTTGTATGTGCCGGACGGCGTCTGGCACCGGATCGGGCAAATGCTGGGCTAATCTGGTGCAATGGATCGTATTGCGGGATGCGCAGGATTCGGAATTTCGTTCAGTTTTCAGGCGTAAAGTTGAATTTTATCGCCGGTAAACGAGCTCAACCGCAAATTTATAGCGCATGGCGATGAACCCGAGAACCCCACTGCCATCTAAGGCTGTTCCGACATGGTGCGTCGCAATACGCTAGAATGACCCTCCCGGGTTCCAGTTTACAAGTCCAATCGCATAATGAATGCCCCTGCACAAATCCAAGCTTTGCTGGCGGAAACGCCCCACGGACCGGAGACCCAGCGTCTCCGTGAAATTCCTTACAACTACACGTCGTTTTCCGATCGCGAGATCGTCATCCGGCTGCTGGGCGAGGAATCGTGGAGCTTGCTCGATGCCTTGCGCGGCGCCCGCCAGACCGGCCGCTCGGCCCGCATGCTGTACGAGGTGCTCGGCGATATCTGGGCCGTCCGCCGCAATCCGTACCTGCAGGACGACCTGCTCGACAACCCGAAGCGCCGCCAGGAGCTGATCAACGCGCTGCACCACCGCCTGGCCGAGGTCGACAAGCGCCGCCTGACCATCGACGACGACGGCAGCGAATCGGACGCGTCCAAGCAGCGCAGCGTCAACGTCATCAAGCTGCTGCGCGCGGCCGGCAAGGCCGTGGCCGACTTCGGCGAGGAATTCAAGCAGGTCTACGACCTGCGCAAGCGCACCAACAAGGTGCTGGGCCGCTACACCGACAAGCACAACATCTGCTTCGACGGCATGAAGCGCATCTCGCACGTGACCGACGCCACCGACTGGCGCGTCGAGTATCCGTTCGTCGTGCTCACGCCCGACAGCGAAGAGGAAATGGCCGGCCTGGTCAAGGGTTGTATCGAGCTGGGTCTGACCATCATCCCGCGCGGCGGCGGCACCGGCTACACCGGCGGCGCCATTCCGCTGACGCCGATGTCGGCCGTCATCAACACCGAGAAGCTGCTCAACATGGGCCCGGTCGAGATGAAGGTGCTGCCCGGCCTGGACAAGGAATACGCCACCATCTACACCGGCGCCGGCGTGATCACCAACAAGGTGTCCGAGGCGGCCGAGAAGGCCGGCTTCGTGTTCGCGGTCGATCCGACCTCGGCTCACGCCTCCTGCATCGGCGGCAACATCGCCATGAACGCGGGCGGCAAGAAGGCCGTGCTGTGGGGCACCGCGCTCGACAACCTGGCCTCGTGGCGCATGGTCGACCCGAACGGCGACTGGCTCGAAGTCACGCGCCTGGACCACAACCTGTCGAAGATCCACGATACGCCATTGGCCCGCTTCAAGCTCGAGTGGACCCATCCGACCGCGCGCGGCGAAGCCAAGGGCGCGCCGTTCAAGACCGAGATCCTGGAGATCGCCGGCCGCACCTTCCGCAAGGAAGGCCTGGGTAAGGACGTGACCGACAAGTTCCTGTCCGGCCTGCCGGGCATCCAGAAGGAGGGTACCGACGGCCTGATCACGTCCGGCCGCTGGATCCTGCACAAGATGCCGAAGTTCGCCCGCACCGTCTGCCTGGAGTTCTTCGGCCAGGCGCGCGACGCGATCCCGTCCATCGTTGAAATCAAGGATTACCTCGACGGCCTGCCGGCCAAGGGCGAGCAGTTCGCGACCCTGCGCCTGGCCGGCCTGGAGCACCTGGACGAGCGCTACCTGCGCGCGGTCGGTTACGCCACCAAATCGAAGCGCGGCGTGCTGCCGAAGATGGCGCTGTTCGGGGACATCGTCGGCGACGACGAAAACGCCGTGGCCATGGCCGCGTCGGAAGTGGTGCGCATCGCCAACACCCGCGTGGGCGAGGGCTTTGTCGCCGTCAGCCCGGAGGCGCGCAAGAAGTTCTGGCTCGACCGCGCCCGTACGGCCGCCATCGCCAAGCACACCAACGCCTTCAAGATCAATGAAGACGTCGTGATCCCATTGAACCGCATGGGCGAGTACACCGACGGCATCGAGCGCATCAACATCGAGCTGTCGATCCAGAACAAGCTGCAACTCGTCGACGAGCTGCGCGACTTCTTCGCCGCCGGCAATCTGCCGATCGGCAAGAGCGACGACGCCGACGACGGCGTGGGCGACGCTGAAATGCTGGGCGACCGCGTGCAGCAGGCCGAAGCCCTGCTGTCGCAAGTGCGCGACCGCTGGACCTTCCTGTTGGCCGAGCTCGACAAGCCGCTGAGCACGGTCACCGGCGAGCTCGCCGCGCTGGGCCTGGAGCGCCTGCTGGCCGTGTTCGACGAGCGCCTCAAAACCCAACCGGACGCGACCTTGTTCGACATCGTCCAGGACCGCACCATCCGCGTGACGTGGAAGCAGGAAATCCGCGCCCAGCTGCGCCAGATCTTCAGCGGCGCGGCCTACAAGCTGATCCTCGACGAGGCGACCGCGATCCACAAGCGCGTGCTGCGCGGCCGCGTGTTCGTGGCGCTGCACATGCACGCCGGCGACGGCAACGTCCACACCAACCTGCCGGTCAACTCCGACCACTATGAGATGCTGCAACTGGCGCATTCGGCCGTCGCCCGCATCATGGTGCTGGCCCGTTCGCTCAACGGCGTCATCTCGGGCGAGCACGGCATCGGCATCACCAAGCTGGAGTTCCTGACCGAGGAAGAAATCGGCCCGTTCCGCGACTACAAGCTGCGCGTCGATCCGGAAGGCCGCTTCAACAAGGGCAAGCTGCTGAACCTGCCGGGCATGGAGGCGGACCTGTCCAATGCCTACACGCCGTCGTTCGGCCTGATGGGCCACGAATCGCTGATCATGCAGCAAAGCGATATCGGCGAGATCGCCAACAGCATCAAGGACTGCCTGCGTTGCGGCAAGTGCAAGCCGGTGTGCTCGACCCACGTGCCGCGCGCCAACCTGCTGTACTCGCCGCGCGACAAGATTTTGGCGACGTCGTCGCTGATCGAGGCCTTCCTGTACGAGGAACAAACCCGTCGCGGCATCTCGATCAAGCATTGGGAAGAGTTCGAGGACGTGGCGGACCATTGCACCGTTTGCCACAAATGCGTCACGCCATGCCCGGTCAACATCGACTTCGGCGACGTGTCGATGAACATGCGTAATTTGCTGCGCAAGATGGACAAGAAATCGTTCAATCCGGGCAAATCGGCGGCGATGTTCTTCCTCAACGCCACCGATCCGGCCACCATCAACGCCACCCGCGCGGCGATGGTCGGGATCGGCTACAAGGCGCAGCGCCTGGGGAACGACTTGCTGAAGAAATTCGCCAAGAAGCAGACCAAGGCGCCGCCGCCGACCGTCGGCAAGCCGCCGGTGCGCGAGCAGGTGATTCACTTCATCAACAAGAAAATGCCGGGCGGGTTGCCGAAGAAGACCGCGCGCGCCTTGCTCGACATCGAGGACGACAAGGTCATCCCGATCATCCGCAATCCGAAGAAGACCACGGCCGATACCGAGGCGGTGTTCTACTTCCCGGGCTGCGGCTCGGAGCGGCTGTTCTCGCAGGTCGGCCTGGCCACCCAGGCGATGCTGTGGGAAGTGGGCGTGCAGACCGTGCTGCCGCCGGGCTACCTGTGCTGCGGTTATCCGCAGCGCGGCTCGGGCGAGTACGACAAGGCCGAGAAAATGATGACCGATAACCGCGTGCTGTTCCATCGCATGGCCAACACGCTCAATTACCTGGATATCAAGACGGTGCTGGTGTCGTGCGGCACGTGCTACGACCAGCTGGCGACCTACGAGTTCGACAAGATCTTCCCGGGCTGCCGCATCATGGACATCCACGAGTATCTGCTGGAGAAACAGGTGCGACTGGAAGGCGTGACCGGCACGCGCTATATGTACCACGAGCCGTGCCACACGCCGATGAAGTTGCAGGAGGCGACCAAGACCGTCAACGGCCTGATCGCCACCCACGACAACGTCAAGATCGAGAAGAACGACCGTTGCTGCGGCGACTCTGGCACGCTGATGATCGCGCGTCCGGACATCTCGACGCAGGTGCGCTTCCGCAAGGAAGAGGAAGTCATCAAGGGCGCCGACAAGCTGCGCGCGGACGGCTTCGAGGGCGAGGTCAAGATCCTGACCAGCTGCCCGGCCTGCCTGGGCGGCGTCTCGCGCTACGGCGAGGACGCCGGCACGACGGCCGACTACATCGTCGTCGAGATCGCCAAGCATCTGCTGGGCGAGAACTGGATGGCCGACTACGTCAAGCGCGCCAACGACGGCGGCATCGAGCGGGTGCTGGTGTGATGGCGGGTTTTGTTGATACCTGCGATCTGTGCCGTCTGCTGGCGGCGCCCGCCGAGGGCGTCGTCATCTGGAGCGATCACCAGTTGTCGGTGATCGCCGTCGAGGATGCCGAGTATCCAGGCTTCACGCGCGTGGTGTGGAACGCGCACGTCAAGGAAATGACGGATCTCAGCGCAGCCGAGCGCGGCCATGTGATGGAGGTCGTGTTCGCTGTGGAGGCGGCGCAGCGCGCCGTGATGGCGCCGGAGAAGATCAACCTGGCCAGCTTCGGTAACATGACGCCGCACGTGCACTGGCATGTGATTCCGCGTTACCTGGACGATGCGCATTTTCCCAACTCGAGTTTTTCCACGGCCGCGCGGTCCGGCGCGCCGGAGGTGTTGGCCGCGCGCCGCGCGCTGGTGCCGGCGCTGCACGCCGCGATTATCGAACGTTTGTAAGCCTGATTGAAAGTTCACCTATGACCAAGAATCCGACCGCCATCACCGTCCACAACAAGTCCAAGGTGCTCGACATCGCCTTCGACGACGGCGCCTCGTTCACGATTCCGTTCGAGCTGATGCGCGTGTACTCGCCGTCGGCCGAGGTCATGGGCCACGGCCCCGGCCAGGAAGTGCTGCAAGTCGGCAAGCGCGAAGTAGGCATCGCCGCGATGGACCCGGTCGGCAACTACGCGGTGCAGCCGACGTTTACGGACGGGCACAACACGGGACTGTTCACGTGGGATTACCTGTACAAGCTTGGCAACGAGAAGGACAAGCTGTGGCAGGATTATATGGACCGCCTGCATGCTTCGGGACTCGAAGGCGACAGCGGCCGCGATCCCGCCAATACCCCGACGCCGGCGCCGCACGTGCACGGCCCATCCTGTGGCCACAAACACTAGCGTCACGTGGAGACACGTAGGGCGGATTAGCGAAGCGTAATCGGCCATGCATGCTCCGCCGGGGGCTCAACGATGGCCGATTACGGCGTTCCGCCTAATCCGCCCTACGTGTCTCCGTCAAATTTTACCTGCCGCCGTTCGGTTGCCACGGCCAGACGCTTCCTCCCACATTGATCGCCTTCGGTATCAACTTCTGCTGATAGAACACGTCCGCCACGCGCTGCTGGTTGGCGGCGATGGCGGCGCTGACCGGCACCGCGCCGTAGCGCGTGCGGCGCTGCCAAGTCTCCACGATATCCACGGGCAGGCCCATTTGCGGCGCCAGCATAGCGCTCACTTCCTTGGTGTGCGCGTTGGCCCACTGGCCGGTCAGCGCCACCTGTTCCAATAGCGCCGACAGCACCTTCGGCGCCTGCGTCGCGAACTTGCGCGACGCCAGATAGAACCCATTCGCCTGCGGCAGCCCGGTATAGTCGCTCAGTACCCGCACCTGATACGACTTCTGCGCCGACGCGAAGTACGGGTCCCACACCACCCACGCATCGATGCCGCCGCTGACGAAGGCGGCCCGCGCATCCGATGGCGACAGGTACACCGGCCTGATATCGCTGAGTTTCAAGCCCGCCTTCTGCAACGCTGACGCCAGCAGGAAGTGTGACCCCGATCCCTTCTGGAACGCGACCTTCTTTCCCTTCAAATCCGCCACCGTGCGCGCCGTCGATTCCTTCGGCACGAAGATCGCCTCGCTGTTGACCGGCGCCGGCTCCGCCGCGACGTACAGCAGGTCGATCCCGGCCGCCTGCCCGAACACCGGCGGCGGTGCGCCCGTGCTGCCGAAATCGATGCTGCCGGCGTTGAGCGCCTCCAGCATCTGCGGGCCGGCCGGGAATTCGATCCACTTGATCTGCTGGCCGGCGAAGGCATTCTCCAGCGTTCCCTGATTCTTCAATATGCCCAACAAGCCGCTACTTTTCTGGAAGCCGATGGTGATGGCCGGTGCGCTGTGCGCCAGCAGGGGGAGGGCCAGCAGCAAGCTGGCGACGATGTTCTTCATGGTTTTCCTTTATGCGCTTTCGCGCTCGATAAGTTCGCAGGCCAGCAGGTTAAGGCGCGAGTCCTGGCCGGACGCCGGCAGCACGCCCAATTGTTCGAGGATGCGCAGCGCGGCGATCTCGCCGATCTCGCGTCCCGGCGGCCGGATGGTGGTCAAACTGGGAAGCAGCAGCGGCGAGAACGGATAGTCGCCAAAGCCGACGATGGCGCACTGCTTGGGTATCTCCAGCCCCGCGCGTTGCCCCGCCAGCAAAGCGCCAGCCGCCAGATTGTCGTTGGCGAAGATGACCGCCTCGGCGTGCTGGCCGCTACGCTTTGCAGGCTTGAGCGCCAGCGCCTCGATGGCCTGTTTGCCGGCGTCGAACGGCGCCTCGGCTGTTGGTACGTAGATGTTCGGTTGCAGTCCATGCTCGCGCATCACGGCCGTGTAGCCGTCGCTGCGGTCCACGGCACTGAGGTCGCCCGCCAGGCTGTTTTGCACGAAGGCGATGCGGCGGTAGCCTTTGCCGTACAGATAGCGCGCCGCCTGCTCGCCGACGGCGTGATTGGAGTAGCCGACCTGTATCGGCTTGCGGCGCGGTTCGTAGTCCCACGTTTCGACCACCGGGATGCCGGCGCTGGAGATCAGCTTCTCCGTCGCGCGGTTGTGAAAGCGTCCCGTCACCACCAGTGCAGCCGGCTTCCATCCGAGGAAGGCGCGAACCGCTTTCTCCTCCTGCTTGGCGGAGAAATAGCTTGACGCCAGCAGCAGCTGATAGCCATGGCGACTCAGCGTATCGCTGAAACTCTGGATCGTGCTGGCGAAGATCGGCCCCGAGATATTGGGAATCACCATACCGATGATGCGGCTGTGCGACGACGCCAGGCTGCCCGCCATCAGATTGGGCACATAGCCCAACTGCTTGACGGCGGCCGCGATGCGCGCGCTGCGCGTGGCCGCGACGCGGCCCGGCTCCGTGAAGTAGCGCGACACGGTAATCGAGCCGACTTCCGCCAGCCGCGCCACGTCGTGGATAGTGGCGCGGCCGGAGCCACGGCGTTTGCGTGTGCTTTCCGGTTCGCTCATTTGCTTGGTCCGCGTATATTTAGAAAAGACATATCGATGAGTTTTTTAATTCTTTGACTTCAAATCGGCCCGCACCGACACTAAAAAAAGGGTATCGGTACCATTCAAAGTCTAGCAAACGTCAGCCGGGGAACTAAGTTGGTTCTTCGATGATGAAAGTGGATTTTCCGCATATGGCGCAAAGGGCGCTTTCAAATCAAGGGATCGGCAATGAAGAACAATAGTAAAAAAATCGGTGCGCTGACGTTGGGCGCTTTGCTTGTCAGCTCCGCATGGGCGGGCGGGGTGGACGCGGATGCGCTGGCGGCGAGCGCGCCCATCCTGGACCGCACCGACAGCGCCGCCGTTCCCAGCGTGACGGTTAGCGCGACCCGTCGCAACGCGTCGCTGCAATCGGTGCCGGTGGCCGTGTCGGTGTTGAACGGAGACGATCTGGCGCAGGCCAACCGCACCAGCATCGACACCATCGTCCAGGAAGTGCCGAGCGTAACGTTCCGTCAGCAGGGCGGTAACAAGGATTCGACGATCTTCGTGCGCGGTATCGGTACCATCTCGACCTCCCCCGGCGTGGAACCCACTGTGTCGACTGTGATCGACGGTGTGGTGTATGCGCGCCCAGGGCAGGCGACGCTGGATTTGCTGGACATCGAACACATCGAAATTCTGCGCGGCCCGCAAGGCACCTTGTTCGGCAAGAATGCGTCGTCCGGCGTGCTCAATGTGATCGGTCGCAAGCCCTCGGAGCAGACCAGCGGCTTTGTCGACGCTTCCTGGTACGAGGGCAATGAGAAGCGCGTACGCGCCGGCCTGTCGGGAACGATCCAGCCGGGCGTGGTCACCGCCGCCGTCACCGCGCTGTATGCGGACTACGACGGCAATGTCGACAACGTGCATGCCGGCGGCGGCAAGGTCAATGGTTACGACCGCAAAGGCGTGCGTGCCCGCGTCGACATCACGCCGAACAAGGATCTGGATATCAGCCTGATCGCCGACTATCTGCGTTCGAACGCGTCGCCGTCCTTCGTGGCCTATAAATCCACCAGCGCGCCGTTCTCGCAGGCGATCGCGCCGGTGGTGGCATCGACCGAAAACCGCAGCATCAACACGGATATCCCAAGCGACATCCGCGACACCAACAAGGGCCTGTCCGCGCAGGTGGATTGGCGCAACGGCGGCTACACGCTGACGTCGATCACGGCGGTGCGAGACTGGGACAACCAGCAGAACACCAGCACCTCGGCCATCGGCAACGCGGCGGAGGCGGCGCGCATTACGGCGGCCTATCCGGCCACGCGCGATATCGGCACCGTCGACTTCCGCCAGGTGTCGCAGGAACTTCGACTGGCTTCGCCGAAGGACCAATTCCTCGAATACGTCGTCGGTGCCTTCTACCTGCATGGCAAGGACCGCGAAACGTATCAGCGCATCGTCACCACCACCACGGCGCCCAATTCCGGCCGCGCCGACTACGGCGTAGAGAACGACAGCTACTCGCTGTTCGGCGAGAGCACGCTCAATCTGACGCCGGAATGGCGCGCCATCGCCGGCGCGCGCTGGACCAAGGATGCACTGTCCTACGACCATGTGCGTACGTCGACATCGACGGCGGCGTTCCCCGGCGTGCAGCCGGGCGTCAGCAACAGCGGGTCCACCAGCGAAGACGGCTACTCCGGGCGTCTCGGCCTGCAGTACCAGCTGTCGCGCGACGTGAACGCTTACGCGACCTACTCGCGCGGCTACAAGGGACCGGCTTACAACGTCTTCTTCAACATGCTTGGCCGCGACACCTTGGCGCTCAAGCCCGAGACATCCGATTCGTTCGAACTGGGACTGAAGGCGAGCGCCTTCGACCGCCGCCTGACCGCTAACGTCGCCGTCTTCAACACCAAGTACTCGAACTACCAGGCCAACTTCTTCGACACCGTCGCAGGCACCGTGATCACTCGACTGATCAACGCCGGCGATGTCTCGACCAAGGGCGTCGAGTTGGATGTCAACGCGCGGCCGACCCGCCAGCTGACGTTGACCGCCTCGCTGGCCTACACCGACGCGAGCATCGACAGCTTCAACTGCCCGCCGGCCGCCACTGCGTCGTGCAACCTGAATGGCCAGCCATTGCCGTTCTCGCCGAAGTGGAAGTCCTTCACCCGCGCCAACTACGCGCTGCCGCTGCAAAACGGCTTGATCGTCGACTTCTCGGCCGACTATACGTATCAGGCCAAGACGCAGTTCGACCTGTTCCAGTCGCCGGACGCGATTCAGGGCGCGTATGGCGTCATCAACGCCGGCATCGCCTTGTCGTCGACGCCGGGCGGCTGGCGCGTCGCGCTGGTGGGTAAAAACCTCGCCAACAAATCCTACGCCACCAATCTGGTCACCTCGACCGGTTACGTCACGCGCGCGGTGCCACGCGACGACGAGCGTTACTTCGGCATCACCGCGCGCAAGGAGTTCTGATGACGCGCGCACCAAGTAAGCAGCTTAGTATCGCCGCCTTCATGATGCGTCACGGGCACCACGTGGCCGCGTGGCGGCATCCGCAAACGGACCTGGAGTCGAATCCCTTCAAGGTATTCCGGCAGCAGGTGCAAAGTGCGGAACGGGCCTGCCTGGACGCGGTGTTCTTCGCCGACAGCCTGGCGCTGACCGGCGGCATGCCGGCGCTGGAGCCGTTGACGTTGTTGTCGGCGCTGGCCGCGTCGACCGAAAAGATCGGTTTGATCGGCACCGCCACCACGACCTACAACGAACCGTACACGGTGGCGCGCCAATTCGCGTCGCTCGATCAGATATCGGAGGGCAGGGCGGGCTGGAACCTGGTGACGTCCGATAATGCGGCGGAGGCGGCCAATTTCGGCCGCGACCAGCATGTGGCGCACGCGGCGCGTTATGAGCGCGCGCGAGAATTTCATCAGGTTGTCACGGGATTGTGGGATAGTTGGGAAGATGGGGCGCTTATTAACGACAAGGATGGCGGCCGGTTGATCGATCCGGCCAGGCTGCGCAAGCTGAATCATCGTGGTCCGCATTTCGCCGTCGCCGGGCCGCTGAACGTGTCGCGCAGCCCGCAGGGACGGCCGGTGGTGGTGCAGGCCGGCGGCTCGGAGGCGGGGCGTGAGCTGGCCGCCGCCACGGCGGAGGTGGTGTTCACGGCGCAGCCGTCGCTGGCGAAGGCGCAGGATTTTTACCGCGACATGAAGCGGCGGCTGGTGGCGCATGGCCGCGCGCCGGAGTCGCTGAAAGTGATGCCCGGCTTGTTCGCGGTGGTGGGGCGCTCTCAGGGCGAGGCAGACGACAAGTTCGGTGAGTTGCAGCGTTTGATCGAGCCGAAGGCCGGCCTGGCGCTGTTGGGCCGCATGATCGGTAACTTCGATTTGTCGGAATATCCGCTGGACGGTCCGTTGCCGGAGCTACCGCAGACGCAGGACGGCCAGCGCAGCCGCCAGCAGTTGTTGATCGATCTGGCCCAAGGCGAGAATTTGACGATACGCCAGCTGTACGAGCGTATTGCCGGCGGGCGCGGGCACTTCACGGTCGTCGGCACGGCGCAGACGGTGGCCGATCAGATGCAGGCGTGGTTCGAGCAGGAGGCGGCCGACGGTTTCAATTTCATGGCGCCGGCGCTGCCGGGCGGATTGGACGATTTTCTGTCGCTGGTGGTGCCGGAATTGCAGCGGCGCGGCTTGTTCCGCACCGAGTACCGTGGCACGACGTTGCGGGAGCATTTGGGGCTCGATGCCTCAAATAATCTGGGTAACACGTAGGGCGGATTAGGCGGAACGCCGTAATCGGCCATGCATGCGCAATCGGCGGCGCATGCATGGCCGATTACGCTTCGCTAATCCGCCCTACGTGTCTCCGTGTTTAAGTTCTGTTCAGAATAGGATGCGAATATGAAGGCAGTTAGCAGAATAATGATCGCGGCGATAGCCGTATCGGCATTGGTCGCCCCACTGCACGCGCAAGAGTACTTCGGCGACTTCCGTCCCGACGCGCCGGAGCTGGCCGCGCGCGGGTCGTTGCCGGTCGGCGTGCGCACCTTGGTCGCCGAGCATGCGGACCAGCTGGACGTGCTCCGTTACAGCGACGCCAATTCGAATCCGCGCTACACCCGCAAGCTCACCTTGGAAGTCTGGTATCCCGCCACCCTGGCGGCCGGACAAAAGGAGCATACGGTTTATAACGATGTTCTCGGTTCCGGCCCCAACGATCCCGCCCGCCCCAACACGCCGTTCCAGTTCAACGGCCGCGCGGCGCGCGACGCGGCGCCGGTCGCCGGACGCTATCCGCTGGTGATCGTCTCGCACGGTTATCCCGGTTCGCGCCTGCAAATGAGCTACCTGACCGAGAACCTGGCGTCGAAGGGCTACGTCGTGGTGGCGATCGACCATCCCGAATCGACGCGCGCGGACAAGGCCGGCTTCGCCAGCACCTTGCTAAACCGCCGCCTGGACGACCTGTTTGTGCTCGACAGCGTGGCTGCCTGGGCCAAGCCGGGCAGCGGCCACTTCCTCGCCGGCGTAACCGACGCCGGCAACACGGCATTGATCGGCTACTCGATGGGCGCCTATGGCGCGCTGAACACCGTCGGCGCGGGCGTGAGTGCGGCCGCTGCCGCGTTTGTCCCAGGCGGCAAGCTGGCCGTGAACCAGCAGGGCAACGCGGACTACGAAGCGCGCCGCGACGGCCGCATCAGGGCGGTGGTGGCGTTCGCGCCATGGGGCGGCGCGCACAAGGTGTGGGATGCCGAAGGGCTGGCCGGCGTGCGCACGCCGACCTTGTTCATCAGCGGCGACCAGGACGACGTGGCCGGCTACAAGGATGGCGTGGTGCGCATCTTCGAGGGCGCCGTCAATGCGGACCGCTACCTGCTGACCTACCAGGGCGGCCGCCACAACTCGGCGCCGAATCCGCCTTCACCGGCGATGTGGTCCAGCTTTGACGATTTCATGTCCTATTCCGAGCCGGTGTGGGATAGCCGCCGCATCAACAACATCAACCAGCATTTCGTGACGGCCTTCCTCGGCATCCACCTCAAGGCGCAGCCGTTGCAAGCGTATCTGGAGTTGCCGCCGCTGACCGCCGACGGCACCATCAAGCCCGATCCGGGCCTGTGGAAGGGCTTCCGCAAGCGCGCCGCGCTCGGACTGGAGTGGCGCCACCTGCCCGCGCGCTAGACGCGGAAGCGTTTAGTCCTTCAGCTTGCTGTTCTGGCAGCCGGCGCTGGCGCACTCGCGCACGCGGTCCTGCAGGAACTGGGCGCGCTTGATGGTGGTGTTGGTCGCGCAGTCGAGATTGACATAGAAGCCGGTCGATTCGCGCTTCGAGCAACTGCTGTTGCGGCTTTGAATCCAAGCCAATTGGCCGGTCTTCAGCGATTTCTTGCCATCGGCGTCCAGCTTGGCGCTCAGGGCCTGGTAATTGGTGTTGAGCTCCTTGTCGGCCTCCTGATAGACCTTGTTCAGGCAATACAGGCCGTCGAAATCGTTCTTCGGCACGTCGCACGCCGAATTGGCGAACGCGGCGCCGGAGGCGCAAAACAGCAATGTTGCGATGATTTTTTTCATTTTGAGAATCTCGGTTGAAAGGGTTGTCGATTCTGACATGGTTCCGCAGCGCCCTCAAGACAGGCAGCTTGTATAATGCAGGCAAACTAACAGGCCTGCCACCATGACAAATACCACTCATTTCGGTTACAAAACCGTCGCGGAAGACGACAAAGTCCGCGAAGTTGCGAAGGTTTTCCATTCCGTCGCCGCCAAGTACGACATCATGAACGACGTCATGTCGGGTGGCCTGCACCGTCTGTGGAAGACGTTCACCATCGCCCACGCGGCCGTGCGCCCCGGTTTCAAGTGCCTCGACATCGCCGGCGGCACGGGCGACCTGGCCAAGGTGTTCGCCAAGCAGGCCGGCCCGACCGGCGAGGTCTGGCTGACCGACATCAACGAGTCGATGTTGCGCGTTGGCCGCGACCGCCTCTTGAATCGCGGCCTGTTGACCCCCACCTTGTTGTGTGACGCCGAGAAATTGCCCTTCCCGGACAACTATTTCGACCGCGTCAGCGTCGCTTTTGGGCTGCGCAACATGACCCACAAGGATCAGGCGCTGGCGGAAATGCGCCGCGTATTGAAGCCCGGCGGCAAGCTGCTGGTGCTGGAGTTTTCCAAGGTGGCGACGCCTTTGCAAAAACCGTACGATATTTACTCGTTCAAGGTGCTGCCTTGGATGGGCCAAAAGATCGCCGGCGACGCCGAAAGCTATCGCTACCTGGCCGAGTCGATCCGCATGCACCCGGATCAGGACACGCTCAAAACCATGATGGAAGATGCGGGTCTGGAACGGGTAACGTATTACAACTTGACGGCAGGTGTGGCCGCTTTACACACTGGTATCAAACTGTAAATACTGTAGGAATGACCATGAACATGAAAAAACTGATGATCAGCGCGGTTGTCGCGCTGTCCGCCTTCACGATGCTGGCCGAGGCGACCGCGCGTCCCGCCGGCGGCAACCGTTCGATCGGCCGCCAGTCGCAAAACGTCAACCGCATGCCGCCGGCCGCCGCGCCGACCCCGGCACCGCGCCAGGCCGCCCCCGCGCCGGCGCCAAACGCACAAAATGCGCCTAACGCCATGCCGGCGAAGCGCCCAAGCATGTGGAAAGGTATCCTCGGCGGCGCGCTGCTGGGCCTGGGCCTGGGCGCCCTGTTCTCGCACCTTGGTATCGGCGGTGCGATGGCCAGCATCCTGAGCACGATGTTGATGCTGGCGTTGCTGGCCGGCGCCGCATACTTCATTTTCCGCATGTTCCGCCGCAAGTCGCAGCCGACCGTGGCGCCGGCGGCAGGTGGCAATTTCGGCGGCAACTTCAACGGCAACAACAACGCCTACGATAACAGCTACAACAAGGCCTACGCGCCGCAAGCCGGCGGCACGCCGGAAATCGGTTCGCGCCTGCCTGAACAGCAATACCAGCCGGCGCAAGCCGCGCCGGTGCCGCACACCCCTTGGGGCGTGCCGGGCGACTTCGACGCCGTGTCGTTCCTGCGCGTTGCCAAGAGCAACTTCATCCGCCTGCAAGCGGCCTGGGACAAGGGTGACACCGCCGACATCCGCGAGTTCACCACGCCTGAAGTGTTTGCTGAAATGAAAATGCAAATCAACGAGCGCGGCGCGCAGAAGGACTACACCGACGTCGTCAGCATCGACGCCGAGCTGCTGGGCATCGAGACGACCGAGACCGAGTACCTGGCCAGCGTCAAGTTCACCGGCATGATCAAGCCCGCGCCGGACGCGCTGGCCGAGCCGTTCAACGAGGTGTGGAACCTGACCAAGCCGGTCTCCGGCGCTTCGGGCTGGTTGCTTGCTGGTATTCAACAGTTGGCGTAATCACCGGGAAATCCCGGCGAACTGGTAAGATCAAGACCGCCCGCTTTCCGGGCGGTTTTGTTTTTCTGGCGTAAAGAACTTGTTTGAGCGACGACCTACCGATGATCCCACCGAATTTCAGTCACTTGTCCGCCCTGTTATCCGCCGCCGCGCCGGCCAGCGCGGCCATCAACCATTTGCTGGCGCAGGAACCGTGGGCGCGCCAGCAGTTGCTGCGCCACGCGGGCAAGGTCGCCTGCATCGACGCCGGCACCGTCGCGCTGCGCCTGCGCGTGACGGCCGACGGTATGTTCGAACCCGCACCGGCGGATGAGCCGGCCCGGGTTACCATCAAGGTCAAATTGTCGGATCTGCCGCTGATCGCGCAAAACCGCGAACGCGCGTTTTCGTATGTACGCATCGAGGGCGATGCCGATTTCGCCAACGCCATCTCCAACCTGAGCACGTCGCTGCGCTGGGAAGCGGAGGCCGACCTGGAAAAAGTCGTCGGCCCGGTGGCGGCGGTGCGCATGGTGTCGGGCGCCAAGGCCGCGTTCGAGGCGGTCAAGGCGGGCCACCAGAAGCTGGCCGAGAACGTCGCCGAGTTCCTGCTCGACGAAAAACAGGTGCTGATACGCCCGCAGGCGGTGGAGGAATTCTCGGCCGACGTGGTGCGCCTGCGCGATGACGTGGAACGGGCCGCCAAGCGCCTGGCCAAACTGGAACAGAAATTGGGAACCCAATGATTTTGAAATTTTTACGCCTGCTGAAGATCCTGCGGGTCGCCATTCGTTACGGTCTCGACGAAATCGCCATCTCCGGCCTCAAAGTGCCGCGCACCGCCAAACTCATCGACACGGTCATTTTCTGGCGCGACATCTCCGCCCCGCGCGGCGTGCGCCTGCGCATGGCGCTGGAGGACCTGGGGCCGATCTTCGTCAAGTTCGGCCAGGTGCTGTCGACCCGCAGCGACCTGATACCGGCCGATCTGGTGATCGAGCTGTCGCGCCTGCAGGACCGGGTGCCGCCGTTCGATTCCGACCTGGCCATCGCGCAGATCCGCAAATCGCTGGGCGCCCATCCGGACCAGCTGTTCGCCTCGTTCGAGCGCGTCCCGGTGGCGTCGGCGTCGATCGCGCAGGTGCACTTCGCCACCTTGAAGGATGGCAAACAGGTGGCGGTCAAGGTGCTGCGCCCGGGCATGAAGAAGTCCATCGACGAGGACGTGGCGCTGATGCACATCGCCGCCGAGTGGGTCGGCCGCGTGTGGGCCGACAGCAAGCGGCTGAAGCCGAAGGAAGTCGTCGCCGAGTTCGACAAATACCTGCATGACGAGCTGGACCTGATGCGCGAGGCGGCCAACGCCAGCCAGCTGCGCCGCAACTTCGCCGACTCCAAGCTGTTGATGGTGCCGGAAATGTACTGGGACTATTGTTCCAACAGCGTGATCGTCATGGAGCGCATGCACGGCCTGCCGGTGTCGCAGATCGACAAGCTGGAAGCGGCCGGCGTGGACCTGAAAAAACTGTCCAGCGACGGCGTCGAGATTTTCTTCACGCAAGTGTTCCGTGACGGCTTTTTCCACGCCGATATGCACCCGGGGAATATCCTGGTGTCGATCGAGCCGGAAACCTTGGGCCGCTACATCGCGCTCGACTTCGGCATCGTCGGCACGCTCAACGACTACGACAAGGATTACCTGTCGCAGAACTTCCTGGCCTTCTTCCGCCGCGACTACAAGCGTGTGGCTGAAGCGCACATCGAATCGGGCTGGGCGCCGAAGGAAACCCGCGTCGACGAGCTCGAATCGGCCGTGCGCGCCTGTTGCGAGCCGATCTTCGACCGTCCGCTGAAGGATATTTCCTTCGGTCAGATCTTGCTGCGGCTGTTCCAGACCTCGCGCCGCTTCAATGTCGAAGTGCAGCCGCAACTGGTGCTGCTGCAAAAGACGCTGCTCAACATCGAAGGCCTGGGCCGCCAGCTCGACCCGGACCTGGACCTGTGGAAGACCGCCAAGCCGTATCTGGAAAACTGGATGGCCGAGCAGGTCGGCTGGCAGGGCCTGTTGCAGCGCTTGAAGGCCGAGGCGCCGCGCTACACGCAGATCCTGCCGCAACTGCCGCGCCTGGTGCACCGGGCGCTGGAGCAGCAGGGCGAAAAACCCGCCGACAACGGCGAGCTGATCAAAGTCTTGATCCACGAACAGCAGCGCACCAACCGCCTGCTCAGCCTGGTGATTTATGTTGGCGGCGCGTTCGGGCTGGGCGTGGCCGGCTTCCAGCTGTATTTGCGCTGGCACCACCTGCTCTGATCATGGCCGACTTCCAGCAACGCGATCCGATGTCGCCGGCGTTCTGGGATGAACGCTTTGAGCGCAACTTCATGCCGTGGGATCGCGGCGGCGTGCCGCTGGCGCTGCGCGACCTTGTCGCCGCCAACGCGCCGATGGTCACCTTGATACCGGGTTGCGGCTCGGCCTATGAACTGGCGCTGTTGGCCGGGGCGGGGTGGGATGCAACGGCCATCGACTTTTCGCCGCAGGCGGTGCAGGCCGGTAAGCTTGCCGCTGGCGGGCATGCGGATCGTGTGGTCGAGGCGGATTTCTTCGCCTGGCAGCCCGCGCTGCCGTTGCAGCTGATTTACGAGCGCGCCTTCCTGTGCGCCATGCCGCGCGCGATGTGGCCCAAAGTGGCGACGCGCTGGGCGGAGCTATTGCCCGTCGGGGCGCTGCTGGCCGGCTACTTCTTCTTCGACGATGCGCTCAAGGGGCCGCCGTTCGGCATCGCCCGCGAGCAGCTGGAAGCGTTGTTGCAGCAAGATTTCGAATGCATCGCAGACCAGGCCGTCAGCGATTCCATCCCCGTATTCGAAGGCAAGGAGCGCTGGATGATCTGGCGCCGACGGCCACATGGCTAAAAAAGCTATGGAGACACGTAGGGCGGATTAGCGAAGCGTAGTCCGCCATGCATGCTCCGCCGGCGGCTCAAAGATGGCGGATTACGGCGTTCCGCCTAATCCGCCCTACGTGTTTTAGATGAATTTGCCGGTGTCGTCAGGCATCCGCGCGACGGGGCGTCGACGGTCTGGCCAGACGCGGCTTGGCCAAGCCCAGCACAACGAGCAACGCCATGCTGGCGACAACGGTGCGGCGATGAATGGGTTGTTCCGGCGATTCGGCGACAAACTTGCTTTGCGCGAAAGCGGGTGTGAACAGCGTGGTGGCCAGCAGGCCGGCGAACAGATACTTCTTCATTAATAATTCCCAATCATGGAGGTCGGTTTTCGGTGCGTCGGCAGTGCGGACAGCGTCGAGGCGGCGATTCGGGGATTGGGAAATCAGCGCTAGAGCCCGCTATTAAATCACGCTTATTAAAATTTTACGAGCGGATTTTGCCAAGGCAATCGATAGCATTCCGCCCGTCGCCGGGCTTAACCACAGGAAACAGGCTAGCGAACGGTAAAAAGCTTTATAATTCAGGGTTTTGATGATTTTTGCGGAGTAATAGATGCCGATCTACGCTTACCGCTGCGAGGCATGTGGTTTTGCCAAGGATGTCTTGCAGAAGATTTCCGACCCGCAGCTGACTGTTTGCCTGTCGTGCGGCAAGGAGTCGTTTAAGAAACAATTAACCGCCGCTGGCTTCCAGCTGAAGGGTACCGGCTGGTACGCGACCGATTTCCGTGGCGGCACGCCGCCGGCGACGGGCGTATCCACCGGTCCGGTGGATGGTGCGGCCAAGGCCGACGCGCCCAAGGCGGACGCGGCTGCAAGCACGCCCGCCAAGCCGGCGAGCGGCACGGGAACGGCCTGAACGACGGCAGCGGCCCGGCCGCTGCCAACCTTCATTCCACCCACATGAGCACCCATATAAGAGTCTTCGATGCGTAAATATTTCATTACCGGTCTGCTGATCCTGGTGCCGCTGGCGATTACCGCCTGGGTGCTGAGCCTGGTCATCAACACGATGGACCAGTCGCTGCTGTTCGTGCCGGAGCGCTGGCAGCCGCATACGCTGATCGGCTTCGACATCCCCGGCCTGGGCACGCTGCTGACGATCGTGATCGTGTTCCTGACCGGCTTGCTGACCAATAACCTGGTCGGCAACTACGTGGTGCGCATGTGGGAAAAGCTGCTCAAGCGCATTCCGCTGGTGAACTCGCTCTATTCGAGCGTCAAGCAAGTGTCGGACACCCTGTTCTCGTCGTCCGGCAACGCCTTCCGCAAGGCCGTGCTGATTCCGTATCCGCACCAGAACTCGTACACCATCGCCTTCCTGACCGGCACGCCCGGCGGCGACGTCAAGAACCATCTGGTCGGAGACTATGTCAGCGTCTATGTGCCGACCACGCCGAATCCGACGTCGGGCTTTTTCCTGATGCTGGCGCGCAAGGATGTGGTCGAACTCGACATGACGGTCGACGCGGCCCTGAAGTACATCGTCTCGATGGGCGTGGTGGCGCCGGATAGCGTGCCCCAAGCCATCGAAGTCGTTAGCAAGTAAAAACAGCATCACCCAAGAACACGCATCACACCGAATTCACGAGCAATCTAACCTGAACCGAGAAATAAACATGTCCTCAATGCGTACTCACTACTGCGGCCTCACCACTGAAGCGCTGCTTGGCCAAACCGTCAGCCTGTGCGGCTGGGTACATCGTCGCCGCGACCACGGCGGCGTGATCTTCATCGACCTGCGCGACCGCGAAGGCCTGGTGCAGATCGTTTGCAATCCGGAACAGGCCGAGGTCTTCAAGGCCGCCGAAGCCGTGCGTAACGAGTTCTGCCTGCGCGTGACCGGCGTGGTCAAGGATCGCCTGGCCGGCACCGTCAACACCAACCTGAAGTCGGGCAAGATCGAAGTCGTGTGCTCGCAACTGGAAGTGCTGAACCCTTCCGTTGCCGTGCCGTTCCAGCTGGACGACGACAACCTGTCCGAAACCACCCGCCTGACCCACCGCGTGCTGGACCTGCGCCGTCCGCAGATGCAGAACAACCTGCGCCTGCGCTACAAGGTGACGATGGAAGTGCGCAAGTACCTGGACAACCTGGGCTTCATCGATATCGAAACGCCGATGCTGACCAAGTCGACCCCGGAAGGCGCACGCGACTACCTGGTGCCGTCGCGCGTCAACGCCGGCAGCTTCTTCGCGCTGCCGCAGTCGCCGCAGCTGTTCAAGCAGTTGCTGATGGTCGCCAACTTCGACCGTTACTACCAGATCACCAAGTGCTTCCGCGACGAAGACTTGCGCGCCGACCGCCAGCCTGAATTCACCCAGATCGACTGCGAAACCTCGTTCCTGACCGAACAGGAAATCCGCGACCTGTTCGAGGAAATGATCCGCATCGTCTTCAAGAACACGATGGACGTCGACCTGCCGAACCCGTTCCCGGTGATGGACTTCTCCGAAGCCATGGGCAAATACGGTTCGGACAAACCGGACATGCGCGTCAAGCTGTCGTTCACCGACCTGACCGAAGTGATGAAGGACGTCGACTTCAAGGTCTTCTCGGGCGCCGCCAACATGCCTAACGGCCGCGTGGTCGGCCTGCGCGTGCCGAAGGGCGCCGAAATGCCGCGTTCGGAAATCGATGCCTACACGCAGTTCGTCGCCATCTACGGCGCGCGCGGCCTGGCGTACATCAAGGTCAACGAGAAGGCCAAGGGCCGCGACGGCCTGCAATCGCCGATCGTCAAGAACCTGCACGACGCCGCCCTGGCCAAAGTGATCGAAATGACCGGCGCCGAAGACGGCGACCTGATCTTCTTCGGCGCCGACAAGGCCAAGGTCGTCAACGACGCCATCGGCGCGCTGCGCGTGAAGATCGGTCACAGCGAATTCGGCAAGAACGCCGGCCTGTTCGACGACGTCTGGTCGCCGCTGTGGGTGGTGGACTTCCCGATGTTCGAACACGACGAAGAGAACGATCGCTGGACCGCGACCCACCATCCGTTCACCGCGCCAAAAGACGGCCACGAAGACATGCTGGAAACCAATCCGGGCGCCTGCATCGCCAAGGCCTACGACATGGTCCTGAACGGTTGGGAACTGGGTGGCGGTTCGATCCGTATCCACCGCGAGGAAGTGCAGTCGAAAGTGTTCCGCGCGTTGAAGATCGACGCCGACGAAGCGCGCCTGAAGTTCGGCTTCCTGCTCGACGCGCTGCAGTACGGCGCGCCGCCGCACGGTGGCCTGGCCTTCGGCCTGGATCGTATCGTGACCTTGATGACCAAGTCCGATTCGATCCGCGACGTGATCGCCTTCCCGAAAACCCAGCGCGCGCAGGATCTGCTGACCCAGGCGCCGTCGGAAGTGGACGAGAAGCAGTTGAAGGAACTGCACATCCGTCTGCGCGCCGTCGAGCCGAAAGTCGTAAGCTAATTAGTCTGGCATAATGAAAAGGCGCCAACGTTCACACGTGGCGCCTTTTCTTTTGTCTGAAGCTTATGCCATACAAGATACCCGAATCCGTGCTGGTAGTAATCCACACCGCCGACCTGCAAGTGCTGCTGATCGAACGCGCCGACAAGCCCGGCTACTGGCAATCGGTGACCGGTTCGCTCGACGCCGTCGATGAGCCCTTGCTGCAGACGGCCGCGCGCGAACTGTTCGAGGAAACCGGCATCGTCGCCGACGGCGAGCGCATCGTGCTGCGCGACTGGCACTTGTCCAACATCTACACCATCTACCCGGTCTGGCGCCACCGCTACGCGCCGGGTGTGACGGAAAACACCGAGCATGTGTTCAGCGTGGAAGTGCCGCGCGATATCGCCATCACGCTTAGCCCGCGCGAGCATCTGAACCACGCGTGGATGCCGAATCTGGAAGCGGCCGATAAGTGTTTTTCTTTCTCCAATGCGGAAGCGATTCTGCAACTGCCCCAGCAGCTTCTGAAGCAACTTAGCTAGATTGTGCCGCATCAAATAGCGGCAGACTGTGCCGCGCATACTTTGGAATTCGGAGCAAGTTCCGGGGGATGTTGTGGCGACGCTGTTGCGGCTTAGAGGTTACCGTTTTTATTTTCACAGCCAGGTCACGGGCGAGCCGCCGCACCTGCATGTGGACAAGGACCGCAAGTCCGCCAAGCTCTGGATCGAGAGCACGACGGTGGTGCGCAACGTAGGCTTCAGTCCGCTTGAACTGCGCGAGATCACCCGCATCATCATCGAGTACCGGCTCGATTTTCTGAGGATCTGGAATGACTACTTCGAAGACGCCTGACGAGCGTATCAAGACCGTGGTGTTCGAGGAACAGTCGCTGGTGATCGGACTGATGGATGGGCGGCGCATCAGCACGCCGTTGGCATGGTATCCACGTTTGGCAGGCGCCAGCTCCGTGCAGCTGGACGAATGGGAAATCGTCGGCGCCGGCGACGCGCTGCACTGGGCGCAGTTCGACGAAGACCTCAGCGTGACCGGTATGCTGCGCGGTTTTGCCGCGAACGACAAGGGGGGTGATGAGGACGACTCGGACTGAGTGCTGCGAATCGATATGTGCGTAGGCGAACACACATGGAGGCGCACTCGGGGTTAGAATGTTCTGTATGAAAATCCGAGTCGCCACCTACAATATTCACAAGGGAGTGTCCTCCATCCGCGCCGAGCCGCGTGTGTTGGCGCTAAAACAGGCGATTGGCCTGTTCAATGCCGATGTGGTTTTTTTGCAAGAGGTACAAGGCAAGCATGACCTCAAGGCCGCCAAGTACGGCGCCGAACAATTGGGCCAGAAGCATTGGCCCGCTGCGGCGCAGCATGAATATTTCGCGGGCGAGTCGCGCCACCTGCATGCCGCCTACGGCATGAACGCGGTCTACGATCATGGCCACCACGGCAACGCGCTGCTGAGCGCTTTCCCCATCGCCAACATGGCCAACCACGACGTCTCCGACCACGCCTACGAACAGCGCGGCATCCTGCATTGCGTGCTGAATACCGAGCACGGCCTGGTGCATTGCTACGTGGTCCACCTGGGTCTGTTCGAGGCGGGCCGCCGCCGGCAGACGCAGGCGCTGATCTCGGCCGTGCGCGAATCGGCGCCGGACGGCGAACCGGTCATCATCGCTGGCGATTTCAACGACTGGCGCAACACCCTCAGCGGCGAGCTGCGCAACGCGCTGGGCGTGGTCGAGGCCTTTGACGAGCTCGGCACGAACGCGTCGCTGGACGGCATCATGCGCACCCTGCGCCGCAAGGCCAGCATGAAGGCCACCATCAGCCCGGCGCGCACTTTCCCGGCGGCGCTGCCGTTTTTCCGGCTCGACCGCATCTATGTGCGCGGCTTCAAGGTGGAATCAGCCGAGGTCATGCATGGCAGCCTGTGGGCCAAGCTGTCCGACCACGCGCCCATCGTGGCGTCGTTGTCGCTGGGGTAGGGGACGCCATGGGCTCCGTCAAACTGCTTGCCGATAACGAAGTCACGCTGCTGTACACCGGCACCGAGTATTTCCCCGCGCTGATAGGCGCGATCGACGCGGCGCAGTACGAAGTCTATTTCGAGACCTACATTTTTGCCGACGACGAGACCGGCGGGAAAGTCTTGGGCGCATTGTCCGCCGCCGCCCAACGCGGCGTCGACGTGCGCATGATCACCGACTGGTGGGGCACCGGCCGCCGCAAAATCAACTACATGCACGAGAAGCTGGAGGCCGCAGGCGTCCACCACCGCGTCTTCAATCCGTGGTTCAAGCGCGGCATCACCCGTACCCACCGCAAGATCTGTGTGGTCGACCGCGAGGTGGCGCTGGTCGGCGGCATCAACATCAACGACGACATGTTCTGCGACTACAACCACGCGATCAGCCTGTCGGCGCCGCGCTGGGACTTCGCGGTGCAGGTGCGCGGCCCGCTGGTGGCGTCCATCCATCTGGAAGCGCAGACCCAGTGGCAACGCCTGGGCAAGATGGGCCTGATGAAGCGTATCAGCCTGTACCGCGACGCGCGCAAGGTCAATAAGGTCGCCGCCGCCAATATGGTGCACGCCGGCTTCGTGGTGCGCGACAACCTGCGCAACCGCAGGACGATACAGCGCGCCTACCTGCAGGCGCTAGGGCGCGCGCGCAAGAGCGTGATGCTGGCCAATCCGTATTTCGCGCCGGGTCGTAAATTCCGCCACGCGCTGGCCGCCGCCGCCGAGCGCGGCGTCGAGGTGGTGCTGCTGATCGGCGTGGGCGAGATCTGGCTGCAGGACGCCGTGGCGCACTCGTTCTACCCGAAGCTGCTTGCGGCCGGCGTCAAAGTGGTGGAATATCACAAAACCCAGTTGCACGCCAAGGTGGCCGTCATCGACGACGACTGGGCGACCGTGGGTTCGAGCAATGTGGACGGCTTGAGCCTGTTTTTGAATCAGGAAGCGAACGTGATCATCAAGGATGCGGCCTTCGCGCAGAACCTGCGCAAGCACATCGAGGCGGCCGTCGCCGACGGCGTGGTCATCAGTTATGCCGACTTCGAGCACGTCGGGCGCTTCCGCCGCATCGGTTACGAGATCGCGTTCGTGTTTTACCGGACCGTGATGCGGTTGTTCTCCGTGGGGAAATACGCTTGAGCGATAGTGTCAGACTGGATAAATGGCTGTGGGCGGCGCGCTTTTTCAAGACGCGCTCGCTGGCCACGGACGCGGTGGACGCGGGCAAGGTCAAGGTCAACGGCGACAAGGTCAAGCCGGCGCGCACCGTGCGCATCGGCGACAAGCTGGACATCGACAACGGCTCGGACCGCTGGGAGATCGATGTGATGAACCTGTCCGACGTGCGGCAGGCGGCGCCGATCGCCCGCAATTTGTATGAAGAAACCGACGAGAGCGTCGAGCGGCGCGCCAACGTGGCCGAGAACCGCAAGATGTTCCGCGAGCCCAGCGCCGATTTCAAAGGCCGTCCCACCAAGCGCGACCGTCGGCAGATGGGCAAGTTCGGCGGCGCCGAATAGGTTTTGTCGTTGCGTACCGCCGGCGTTTAACCCGCCACCGAAAGAGGGGTCGTACCCGTTCGGGTACGACCCTGCGACGGATCGCCGTGCGGGTTTGACGCGCGCATCCCGTTCACTTCATTGCTGCGCCGCAGCAATAGACCCCCACCTCTAAATGTACTGTTTGACTTTTATCCCCCAGTGGATAATAGTACGAGCGTTCGCAATTTTTTCACACGGAGTAAACGAAGTGGAGCAAAATGTTCTTTTCTCCATGTAACTACACCTTGGGATGCAAGTTATTAATACCTCAACTAAATTTATGCGCAAGGGCGAGCTGACTCGCGCGGCGATCCTGGATGTGGCGCTGGACCTGGCCAGCCGGGACGGCCTCGAAGGCCTGACCATTGGATTGCTCGCGGATAAGATGAACATGAGCAAATCCGGTGTGTTCGCGCACTTCGGATCGCGTGAAGATTTGCAGTTGGAAGTGCTGAAGCTGTATCACCACCGTTTTGAGCAGGAAGTGTTTTTCCCCAGCGTTAAGGAACCGCGCGGTTTGCAGCGTCTCCGCTCGATGTTCGCGCGCTGGGTCAAGCGTGTCAGTGTGGAAGTGGCCTCGGGCTGCATCTACATCAGCGGCGCCGTCGAGTACGACGACCGCCCGGGTCCGATCCGCGAGGAGTTGATGGCGATGGTCGGGGCCTGGCAGGGCGCGTTGCTGCGCTGCGTGAAACAGGCCATCGACTGCGGCGACCTGCAAGCGGACACCGATCCGCAGCAGCTGGTCTACGAGATGTACGGCCTGATCCTGGCCCTGCACCACGATGCGCGTTTCCTGCGTATTCCGGGCAGCCTGGAGCGCGCCGGCGTCGGCTTCGAACGCTTGATCGTTTCCTACCGTAATGCAGAAGTACCTCATTAAGTAAGCCGCTAAGCAAGTCACTAAACAAGTCACTAAGCAAGTCACTAAGCAAGTCACTAAGCAACTCATTAAACCAATTAAGTAGTCATCAGGAGAATAAACATGGGTCAATACGTCGCGCCAATCCGGGATATGCAATTCGTGCTGCACGAGCTGCTCAATGTGCAAGAAGAACTGAAGGCACTGCCGGACTACGCCGAAATCGATGCCGACATCATCAACCAGGTGCTGGAAGAAGGTGGCAAGTTCACGTCGGAAGTGCTGTTCCCGCTGAACCATTCGGGCGACCGCGAAGGCTGCAAGCTGGACGTGGCGACCAACTCCGTGACGACGCCTAAGGGCTTCAAGGAAGCGTACAAGCAATACGTCGACGGCGGCTGGGCCGCGCTGGCGTGCGATCCTGAATACGGCGGCCAAGGCCTGCCGGTGCTGCTGAACAACTCGTTCTACGAAATGCTGAACTCGGCCAACCAGGCCTGGACCATGTACCCGGGCCTGTCGCACGGCGCCTACGAGTGCCTGAAGGAACACGGCACCGACGAACAAAAGAAAACCTACCTGCCGAAGCTGGTCTCGGGCGAATGGACCGGGACCATGTGCCTGACCGAGCCGCACTGCGGCACCGACCTGGGCATGCTGCGCTCGAAGGCGCTGCCGCAGGCCGACGGCTCGTGGCTGATCACCGGCAACAAGATCTTCATCTCGGCCGGCGAGCACGACATGGCTGAAAACATCCTGCACCTGGTGCTGGCCCGCGTGCCGGACGCGCCGGAAGGCTCGAAAGGCATCTCGCTGTTCCTGGTGCCGAAGTTCCTGCCGAAGGAAGACGGCTCGGTCGGCGAACGCAATCCGATCACCTGCGGCGCCATCGAAGAAAAAATGGGCATTCACGGCAACTCGACCTGCCAGATGAACCTGGACGGCGCCAAGGGCTGGATCATCGGCCAGCCGAACAAGGGCCTCAACGCCATGTTCGTGTTCATGAACGCGGCCCGCCTGGGCGTCGGCATGCAGTCGCTGGGCCTGACCGAAGTGGCGTACCAGAACGCCCTGATCTACGCCAAGGACCGCATCCAGATGCGCTCGCTGTCGGGTGTGAAGGCACCGGACAAGCCAGCCGATCCGATCATCGTGCACCCGGACGTGCGCCGCATGCTGCTGACCGCCAAGGCCTACGCCGAAGGCGCGCGCGCCTTCACGTCGTACGTCGCGCTGCAGATCGACCGCGAACTGCACCACCCGGACGAAGAAGTGCGCAAGGAAGCGGCCGACGAAGTCGCGCTGCTGACCCCGATCGTCAAGGCCTTCATCACCGACAACGGCTGGATCGCCACCTCGGAAGCGATGCAAGTGTTCGGCGGCCACGGCTACATCTCCGAGTGGGGCATGGAGCAGTACGTGCGCGACGCCCGCATCAACCTGATCTACGAAGGCACCAACACCATCCAGTCGCTCGACCTGCTGGGTCGTAAGATTCTGGGCGACAACGGCGCCAAGCTGCGCAAGTTCGGCGAGAAGATCAAGGCGTTTGTCGAAGACAACGGCACCGACGAGGCGATGAGCGAATTCATCACCCCGCTGGGCGACCTGGGCGACAAAGTCACCAAGCTGACCATGGAAATCGGCATGAAAGCCTTCCAGAATCCGGACGAAGTCGGCGCCGCCTGCGTACCGTACCTGCGTGTTGTCGGCCATATGGTATACAGCTATTTCTTCGCGCAGATGGCGAAGATCGCGCTGGCGAAGGAAGACAGCGGCGACAATTTCTACAAGGCCAAGCTGGCGACCGCGCGCTTCTACTTCGCCCGCCTGCAGCCTGAAACCGCAACCTTGATCCGCCAGGCACGTTCGGGCTCCGCCAACCTGATGGCACTCGACGCCGACCTGTTCTAAGACTAGAGGAAACGACATGACCAATTTCATCGTTAAAAAAGTAGCCGTGCTGGGCGCCGGCGTGATGGGCGCGCAAATCGCCGCCCACTGCGTCAACGCCAAAGTACCCGTCGTCCTGTTCGACCTGCCGGCCAAGGAAGGCCCGAAGAACGGCATCGTTCTGAAAGCCATCGAGAACCTGAAGAAGCTGTCGCCGGCGCCGCTGGGCAACAAGGACCACGCCGCGCTGATCGAAGTGGCCAACTACGAGGACGACCTGGCCAAGCTGGCCGAGTGCGACCTGATCATCGAAGCGATCGCCGAGCGCATGGACTGGAAGCACGACCTGTACAAGAAGGTCGCCCCGCACATCGGCGCCAACGCCATCTTCGCCTCGAACACCTCGGGCCTGTCGATCACCAAGCTGTCCGAAGGCTTCGACGCCGACTTGAAATCGCGCTACTGCGGCGTGCACTTCTTCAACCCGCCGCGTTACATGCACTTGGTCGAGATCATCCCGACCGAAGCGACCAAGCCGGAAATCGCCGACCAGCTGGAAGGCTTCCTGACCACCACGCTGGGCAAGGGCGTTGTGCGCGCAAAAGATACACCTAACTTCATCGCCAACCGCGTCGGCGTGTTCGGCATCCTGGCGATCGTGCACGAAGCCGAAAAGTTCGGCCTGTCCGTCGACGTGGTCGACGACCTGACCGGCGCCAAGCTGGGCCGCGCCAAATCGGGCACCTTCCGCACCGCCGACGTCGTCGGTCTGGACACGATGGGCCATGTGATCAAAACAATGCAGGACAACCTGCCGAACGACCCCTTCGCCGCCGTCTACAAGACGCCGGAAGTACTGGCGAAACTGGTTGAAAAAGGCGCCCTGGGCCAAAAGTCCGGCGCCGGTTTCTATAAAAAGGTCGGCAAGGACATCCAGCGTCTGGATTTCGCCACCGGTGAATACGTCGCCGGCGGCGGCAAGGCCGCCGACATCATCGCCCGCATCCTGAAGGAAAAAGATCCGGTCAAGAAAATGAAAGCGCTGCGCGAATCGACCAATCCACAGGGCCAGTTCCTGTGGGCGATCTTCCGCGACGCCTTCCACTACATCGCCGTGCACCTCGACACCGTGGCCGACAACGCGCGCGACATCGACTTCGCCATGCGCTGGGGCTTCGGCTGGACCACCGGTCCGTTCGAAACGTGGCAGGCGGCCGGCTGGACGCAAGTCGCCCAGTGGGTCAAGGAAGACATCGACGCCGGCCAGGCACTGTGCAGCGCACCGCTGCCGGCCTGGGTGTTCGAAGGCCCGGTCGCTGAAAAGGGCGGCGTGCACACGCCGGAAGGTTCGTACTCGGCCGTGTCGAAATCGTTCGTGCCACGCTCGACCCTGTCGGTCTACGACCGCCAGGTGTTCCGCGCGCCGGTGTTCGGCAGCGGCGAGATCGACGGCAAGAAAGCCGGCACCACCGTGCATGAAGACGACGACGTGCGCCTGTGGCACACCGGCGACGACGTGCTGATCATCTCGCTTAAGACCAAGATGCACGTGATCAGCCCTGGTGTTATCGCCGGCTATCGCAAGGCGTTGGCTGAAGCCGAGAAGAACTTCAAGGGCCTGGTCATCTGGAACTCGGACGCAGCCGAAGGCGGCGCGTTCTCGGCCGGCGCTGACCTGCAATCGGCGTTGCCTGCGTTTATGCAGGGCGGCGCCAAGGCGGTCGACCCGATCATCAGCGAGCTGCAAAACACGTTCATGGCGATGAAATACTCGAACGTGCCGGTGGTGGCCGCTGTGGCCGGGCTGGCGCTGGGCGGCGGCTGCGAAATGGCGCTGCACGCGTCCAAGCGCGTGGCCTCGATCGAGTCGTACATCGGTCTGGTCGAAGTGGGCGTCGGCCTGATCCCTGCCGGCGGCGGCCTGAAGGAAGCGGCACTGCGCGCCTTCAAGGAAGCCAAGGGCAACGACATCCTGCAATTCCTGAAAACCGGTTTCACCAACGCGGCCACGGCCAATGTATCGAAGTCGGCGCTCGAAGCGCAGGCGATGGGTTACCTGAAGGAAGACGACGTCATCGTCTTCAACCCGTACGAGTTGCTGCACGTTGCGAAAGTTGAAGCGCGCGCCATGTTCGACAAGGGTTATCGTCCGCCGCTGAAGACGCCGATCCAGGTCACCGGCCGCTACGGCTGGGGCACCATCAAGGCGCAACTGGTCAACATGCGCGACGGCGGCTTCATCTCCGCGCACGACTTCAAGCTGGGCGACATGATCGCCGAGATCGTCTCGGGCGGCGACATCGACCAGGGTTCGTTCGTCAGCGAGCAGTGGATTCTGGACATGGAGCGTAAAGCCTTCCTGGAACTGCTGAACCATCCGAAGACGCAAGAGCGGATCATGGGCATGATGCAAACCGGTAAGCCGGTCCGCAACTAACTGTTGCACGATCCGACACTGAACAGGAAGAACATAATGAGCAAACAAATTCAAGACGCATACATCGTCTCCGCCACCCGCACCCCGATCGGCAAGGCGCCGCGCGGCATGTTCAACAAGACCCGCCCGGACGACCTGCTGGTGCGCGTGCTGCAATCGGCGCTGGCCCAGGCGCCAGGGCTGGACCCGGCGCTGATCACCGACGCCATCATCGGCTGCTCGTTCCCGGAAGCGGAGCAGGGCTTCAACATCGCCCGTCAAGCGGTGCTGCTGGCCGGCCTGCCGAAGACCGTCGGCGGCGTCACCATCAACCGTTATTGTGCATCGGGCATCACGGCGCTGGCCATGGCCGCCGACCGCATCCGCGTCGGTGAAGCGGACGCCATGATCGCCGGCGGCGTCGAATCGATGTCGATGGTGCCGATGATGGGCCACCACCCATCGATGAACCTGAACATGTTCACCGACGAAAACGTCGGCATGGCTTACGGCATGGGTCTGACCGCCGAAAAAGTAGCGACGCAGTGGAAAGTGTCGCGCGAGGCGCAGGACGCGTTCGCCGTCGAATCACACCGCCGCGCCATCGCCGCGCAGCAAGCCGGTTTCTTCAAGGACGAGACCACGCCGGTCGAGATCATCACCCGCACGCCTGATTTGGCAACCGGCGAGATCAAGGTCAAGACCCGCACCGTCGACACCGACGAAGGCGCCCGCGCCGACTCGACGATGGAATCGCTGGCCAAGCTGAAGCCTGTCTTCGCCGCCAAGGGTTCGGTCACGGCCGCCAACAGCTCGCAGATGTCCGACGGCGCCGGCGCGCTGCTGGTCGTGTCGGAGAAATTCCTGCGCGAGCACAACCTGACGCCGCTGGCCAAGTTCTCGTCGTTCGCCGTCAAGGGCGTGCCGCCGGAAATCATGGGCATCGGTCCGAAGTTCGCGATTCCGGACGCCTGCAAGGCCGCCGGCATCACCCAGGACCAGTTGGACTGGATCGAGCTGAACGAAGCGTTCGCCGCCCAAGCGCTGGCCGTTATCGGCGACCTGGGCCTCGACCCGGCGAAAGTGAACCCGATGGGCGGCGCGATCGCCCTGGGCCACCCGCTGGGCGCGACCGGCGCCATCCGCGCCGCGACGGTGGTGCACGCGCTGCGCCGTAACAATCTGAAGTACGGCATGGTGACGATGTGCGTCGGCGCCGGCATGGGCGCGGCAGGCATCATCGAGCGCGTTTAACCCGGCAAGCCCTTAGCGATACGCAAGCATCCCAGCTAAGGGGTCGTACCCCAAGGGGTACGACCCCGGTTGGCAGTGCGGGTTAAAAAAGGGCGCTACGGCGCCCTACTTATTTGGAGACAAAATGGACATCCTGAGCAGCAAGGAAAACGGCATCCTCACCCTGGAATTCAACCGTCCGGAACGCAAGAACGCGATCACCGCCGCGATGTACCAGACCATGGCCGACGCCATCAACGAAGCGGAGCAAGACACCGCCGTGCGCGCCATCCTGATCGTCGGCAAGCCGGAGATCTTCACCGCCGGCAACGACCTGGAAGACTTCATGAAGACCGCGCCATCGACCGGCGCCATCGAAGACCGTTCGGTGTACAAGTTCATGATGGCACTAAGCGGCACGACCAAGCCGGTGGTCGCCGCCGTGGCCGGCGCCGCCGTCGGCATCGGCACCACCTTGCTGATGCATTGCGACCTGGTCTACGCCGCCGACACGGCCAAGTTCTCGATGCCGTTCTCGCAGCTGGGCCTGTGCCCGGAGTTCGCCTCCAGCGTGCTGCTGACGCAAATCGCCGGCTATCCGCGCGCCGCCGAAAAGTTGATGCTGGGCGAAGCATTCCTCGCTCAAGAGGCATTGGAAATGGGGCTGGTGTCGCGCGTGCTGCCGGCCGCAGAGTTGCTGGCGTTCGCGCAAGGACAGGCGGCCAAGCTGGTGGCGTTGCCGGCCAGCTCGATCCGCGCCACCAAGCAACTGATGAAGGCCAGCCGCAACGCGCTGGTCAGCGAAACCATCACCGCCGAGAACAAGCTGTTCAGCGCGATGCTGACGGCGCCGGAGGCCAAGGAGGCGTTCACGGCGTTCTTCCAGAAGCGCAAGCCGGATTTCAGCCAGTTCGCATGATTTCATGTGGCGGGTTGCCGGAACGCTCTTACCTCGCGTTCCGTTGACGATTTCATCGTCATGTCATATTAAAAACCTAAGCTTGTCCGCTCTTAAATGATCGGAGCAAGCATGACTTCATCGATTTCGCGTCGCAGTTTCCTGGCCCAGGGTGGGGCATTGGTGGGCAGTTCAGCCTTGGGCGGCCCGCTGTTGCTCGGGGGCTGCGGCGGCAGCACCACCCCTATCGCCATCGGTGTCAGTGAGAACGAACGGCCCAAGATGCCGTCGGGAATACAGTTCGGCGACATTACGGATAACCGGGCGATCATCTGGAGCAGGAGCGACCGCAACGCGCAGATGATTGTCGAATACGATACCAGCGACCGTTTCAGCAACGCCAGCCGCATCGTCGGCCCCACTGCCAGCGACGCCACCGATTTCACGACCCGTGTCGACCTGGGCGGCTTGCCCGCCGACCAAACGGTGTTCGTGCGCGTGCGCTATGTGGACCCCAATAATTCCAAAATCGAAAGCGAAACTATTTCGGGTCAATTCCGGACCACGCCCTCTGCCGATGGCGCCAAGGCCGTGCGTTTTCACTGGAGCGGCGACCAGTGCGGCCAGGGCTGGGGCATCAACACCGAGTTTGGCGGCATGAAAATCTACGAAGCGATGCGTTTGCGCGACCCGGATTTTTTCATCCACAACGGCGACACGATTTATGCCGACGGCCCGATCCTGGCCCAGGTAACGGCGGAGAACGGCCAGGTCTGGCGTAATCTGGTCACGGAAGAAGTCAGCAAGGTGGCGGAAACGCTGAAGGAATTCCGTGGCCGCCATGCCTACAATATGATGGACGCGAACTTTCGCAAGTTCGCCGCCCAGGTGCCGCAGGTCTGGCAATGGGACGATCACGAAGTGACCAATAACTACAGCGCCGCCAAAGATTTATCGGCCGATGCGCGTTACACCGAAAAAAGCATTGCAACCCTCACCACCCGTGGCCGTCGCGCCTTCCTCGAATATGCGCCCATGCGGTATTACAAGCAAAGCGAACCGCAGCGCATTTATCGCACCATCTCGCACGGCCCGCTGCTGGACGTGTTCGTCGTGGACATGCGCACCTACCGTGGCCCGAACAGCACCAACCTGCAAACGGCGGAAGACGCCAGTTCGGCATTCCTGGGCCGTGATCAGGTGGAGTGGCTGATCGCCGGCCTGAAGGCCTCGACCGCGACCTGGAAAGTCATCTCCGCCGACATGCCCATCGGCCTGAACGTCGGCGACGGCAAGAACGCGCAAGGTGAAGCTTTATGGGAAGCACTCGCCAATGGCAACGACGGCGTTCCACTCGGCCGCGAACTCGAAATGGCCCGCCTGCTCAGTAGTATCAAGGCAGTCCCCAACGTGGTCTGGATCACCACCGACGTCCACTATTGCGCCGCCCACTATTACGATCCCGCCCAAGCCCGGTTTACCAACTTTTCCCCATTCTGGGAATTCGTCGCCGGCCCGATGAATGCCGGCACCTTCGGCCCGGGCGTGCTCGACAAAACCTTCGGTCCCACTGCGGTATTCTCGAAAAGCCCGCTGATCCAGAACTCCTCGCCGTTTGCCGGCTACCAGTTCTTTGGTGAAGTTAATATCGACCCGCAGACCAAGGCGATGAAGGTCGAGCTGTTCAACCTCGACGGCGTCTCGCAGTTTGCACAGACGCTGCCGGCGGCGGGTGTTTAAAGCGTAGAGGGGTTGCGGGCAGGCCGGCTGCGGGCGTCGGACTATGGTGTGGTCTGGTGCCTGTCAGGGAAGCCATCGGACTTGACAAGGTCACGCGTGAACGGCTTGCCGGCTACTTGGACAGCGAGGACCAGCATCTCGGCTGTCCTCCGTTGGCATCTTCTTCAGAATCATTAAGGACCGGGGTTTCCAGCATGTGCCAAAGCACCACATCGGTCAGACACTGAGGGTCAGGTTAGACATTCGGAAAAATCGGGGAATAGTGCAACTCTTGAGCTTACGCTTGCGCACAAGGCATTTGATGACGGTCATCGGCAGCGCCTCGGGTAGCGATACAATCTCGCCGAGAGCAAGCTGTGTGGCGTAATGCTAGCGTCGCCGCAAGGGAACGGGACGTTCAGCGGCATGTGAGAGGCGCCTGCCGATCTCAGCAAGTCCAATTGAAATTTAGTTCAGCAGGGGAGCCCGACGTGGATATTTACGAGAACATTATCATCGGAAATTTCCTCTATGGCGCGGGTATTGCTATGGGACGAAGCGCCCATGCGGAGGGCGTGCCATTGTCAGTGAATCTACTGCAGCAAACCCCGTTGGATCATGGTGCTGCGGATGTACTTGTCCGTGGATCGCGTGTTATGCGGCTACTCGAGTTCAAGCGGTTCAGGAGCAATAACATCAAAGAGGCAAGCAAACTCTTACACCTCAAACGCGCGCTGAGTGTTCCGGTTATCGACCATCTCGAAGAGTTGTCTCGCGAAGTGCACTGGTATCTGGAGTCGGAATCGAGCTCAAGCGTGCTGAATTTGCGTATCGTCCCCTATCTGGATTTCACCAACCGAGCGCTGCCGGGACCAAGTCTGCAGCAATTCATCGACGAGATGGTCGCTGAGGCGATCAGCGTTGGGCAAGATAAGTCGGAACTGTATTCCGAATATCTCGATGTGGTCGCGAAATGCCAGGGGGCTCCCAAGGGCGGATCCGGTGCGTTGATCGTTTCGGTGGACGGCGGGGGACGTCTTAATTACGCCGTTGTCGAGAACTTGCGCGAGCTTGGCTTGTCGCTCTCCAGATATCATCAACTTAATCAGGACCGTCAGATCTCGTTGCAGCCTCAGCAAGAACTTCAGAAACATAATGTCAGAGGCCGAGAGAGCCCTGAACGTGGAGGCCACAGCCTATGAGTACCGACAAGCATCACGAAATAATTGGCGCGCTCCTTGAGGCCGCGACAAGGGATCAAATCGGAATCCAGCGTGCCATTGAAGGCATGAAGGTTGCCACCACTGCGCAACATACCGCAGCGCATGAACTTCCGGGAAAAATTGCTAAGTCGGTCAGTGACGCTATTGAACCAGCTGTTGATATTGCTGCGAATAGGGTTGTGAAGCGTTTCATCGAGGCGAATCGCGATGCCGACCGTGCCGCTTTGGCTTATCAACAGGCCGCTAAGTTTAGTATGGTCCGGATAGTGGGAGCGGCGCTTGGCTTAGTTTGTGTTGGTGCGGCGGCGATAGTCGCAGTCGCCTGGATGACGGCACCTACCTCGGCTGAAATTCAAGCTTTACGAGACGAGCGGGCGCAGCTTCAGCGAGAGATCGCCGTGCTCGAAGAGCGAGGCGCTAGAACCGATTTCACTCGGTGCAAACTTCCTCCTAACGAACGTCAGACGCGCTTATGTGCGAGGTTGGATCCTGCGTTTGAAAAAGACACTTGGGAAGGTGGCTATCGAATTCTCAAGAATAAGTAGTGCGATATGCTCAGCGGACGGGGCTGAGATTCTTGAAATCGGGTATGGTCGGCCCAACTGACTTGGGTTACTTATACTTCCCTGTCGTGGTCGCCATTGTTCTGGTCGACCGTCAAAAGGTCAGGGCCGTCGGCGGCCAATGCCCCGCTTCGCAGCGCTGTTTGAACCACTTTTTCATTCCCGCATCATCCAACGCGTATTCGCCCTTCGCGGATTTCCAGATGAGTGACGGTGTCTGCATCCGCAATGATTCGATCGCGTTTTGCGCTTTTTGGGCGGTGATCTTCTCTCCGGTTTTCTCGCGATAAAACACGAGCGCGTCCGCATCGTAGGGGCGGAACCGGTCGCCTTGTTCAAGCATGCGCCATAGCACCGCTTGCTCAAGCGGACGCAGTGCCAGGTACGCGGATTCCATTGCGCGCTCGTCGTCGGCCCGTTGCACATCCGCCATCTCAAGCACTTGCTGCTCGAATCCCCGTTCCGGCGGATGGAGGGGATTGAGGATCTGGCCCAGCGTTCTTACGAATGGTTGTGGTCTGTGCGCGAGTCGTTGAAACGCCTCCCACAACTGCGGAATGTCGATCGGCGCGAGTTGCTGGTAGGTGCGGGTAATCATGTCCGCGACATGCCCGATGAAGTCGACGCCCAACTGGGGCATCAAAGAGATGGCCGAACCGAAAAAGGGTGCGGCGTTTGTGTTGAGAAGCCGCAGTAGTTTATCCCGGTCAGAGCCCGACATGATGAGCAGCAGGTTCGCCGCATCTGGCGTGTTAAGTTGATCGCGAGCCGATTTCAGCGCCGTCATCGCGCTCTCGCCCTGCACGCTGGTCAGCGCATGTTGCGCCTCGTCGATGATCAGGGCAACCGCTTTTCCCGACGTTTCGCGTAGCGCGCGTACCGCCTCGGCCAGCGTCAGACCGTCAGTCTTGCCGATTTTTGCCGGATCCGCTTTCAGCCAGTTGCCCAGACCGACGTGCTCGATTCCCGCCGCTTTCGCTGTTTTTGCGACGATGCCCAAGTGTTTCCCAAGCTCCTTGCCTATGGCTTCTGCGATCAGCGCCCCCGGGTCTCGATTTTTATCACTCCAGAGATCGACGTACACCACCACGCGGCCGGTGTTTTCCAGGGCAGGCTGAAGCTCATTTCGAAGGAACGTGGATTTGCCCGTCCGGCGCGGCGCGGCGAGGAAGAGGCCATTGGCGGCATCGCTGAACAAGTTCCCACCAGTCAAGTCGCGCACGAGGGCATCGGTCAGTGCAGGCCTCGCAAAGTAGAAAGGATTCATGTTTATCCCCCTTTATCCTGACTTCAATAACGTTATCACAAACGCGATAAAGGTCAATAAAGGCCTGTTTCATGTCGGGTGCCGGGATTTCAGGCGTTTTCAGCTACTATGACTAACCTTACGCAAGTGAACTCCTTGCCAACATCTCCCGGACCGATCCGCTGAACGCCTGCGCTGCGGGTACGGATCCTGCTTTATCAGCAAGACAACAGAATATCCCCGGCGCCTCGGCAGTGTTGCTGCCTTCGTCCCGTGCAATACTTACCGAAAGGCACTACCGAATGGCCATCCGCGTCGCCCTGCACCATAAAACCAGCTACAAATTCGACCGTTTGGTCACGCTTTCGCCGCATGAAGTGCGCTTGCGCCCGGCGCCGCACGCGCGCACGCCGATCCTGTCGTATTCGCTGAGCATCACCCCGGCACAGCACTTCCTCAACTGGCAGCAAGATCCATACGGCAACTACATCGGCCGCGCGGTGTTCCCGGAGGCCACCAAGGAACTCGACTTCACGGTCGACCTGATCGCCGACATGACGGTCATCAACCCGTTCGACTTCTTCCTTGAGGATTACGCCCAGCACTTCCCGTTCGCCTATCCGGAAGCGCTCAAGCTTGAATTGGCCGGCTATCTGCACTTCGAGGAAGATCCCGAGGTGGCCGAGTGGATCGCCATGGCGCGCCGCGACATCCTGAAAAAAGACTTGATGACGAACGACTTCCTGGTCGCCATCAATCAGCGCCTGCAGGGCGACATCGGCTATCTGGTGCGCATGGAGCCGGGCGTGCAAACCCCGGCCGAAACGCTGGAAAAACGCTCCGGTTCCTGCCGCGACAGCGGCTGGCTGCTGGTGCAGATCCTGCGCGGCATGGGGCTGGCGGCGCGATTCGTGTCCGGCTACCTGATTCAATTGAAGGCCGACCAGCAGGCACTCGACGGTCCAAGCGGCACCGAAGTCGACTTCACCGACCTGCACGCGTGGGCCGAGGTCTATATCCCTGGCGCCGGCTGGATCGGCCTCGACCCGACCTCCGGCATGCTGGCCGGCGAGGGTCACATTCCGCTCGCTTGCACCGCGATCCCGTCGTCGGCCGCGCCGGTGAGCGGCTTCACCGACGTCGCCGAGGTCGAATTCCATCACGTGATGACCGTGACGCGCATCCACGAAGACCCGCGCGTGACCAAGCCCTACGCCGACGCCGACTGGCACAAGATCGACGCCCTCGGCCAGCAAGTCGACCACGACCTGCAAGCGATGGACGTGCGCCTGACCCAGGGCGGCGAGCCGACCTTCGTGTCGATCGACGACATGGACGGCGCCGAATGGAACACCCTCGCGCACGGCGACAAGAAGCGCGAACTGGCCGGCGAATTGATGCTGCGCCTGAAAAACCACTTCGCCCCCGGCGGCATGCTGCACTACGGCCAGGGCAAATGGTATCCGGGCGAACCGCTGCCGCGCTGGGCGCTCAACATTTTCTGGCGCACCGACGGCCAGCCGATCTGGCGCAACAAGGCGCTGTTCTCCGACGAGAAGAAGGCCGACGGCTACGGCGCCGAACACGCCAAGCGCTTCACCGAGGCGCTGGTCAGCACCCTCGGCCTGCCGTCCAACAGCCCGATCCCGGCCTACGAGGACGTGCTGGTGCAAGCCCGCCGCGAGGAGGGCCTGCCGGTCAACCTCGATCCGCTGAAGGCCGACCTGAAGGCGCCGGAAGAACGCCGCCGTCTCGCGCGCCTGCTGGAAAACGGCCTGGGCGAAGTGGCCGGCTACGTGCTGCCGCTCAAACCCGAGGAACTGACCGACGACGCCAAGGCGCGCCTGTCGATCGCCTTGCCGACCACTTGGCGCACGTCGGCCTGGCCGCTCAAGCGCGAGCACCTGTATTTGATCGAGGGCGAATCGCCGCTCGGCCTGCGCCTACCGCTCAACGCGCTGCCATGGGTCCAGCCGGAGGACGAGGAGCCTGAATTCGACCGCGATCCGTTCGAACCGCGCGGCCCGCTGGCGCCTGCGGCCAAGGGCGATGGCGTGCCTTCCCACGCGGAGATCGACCTGGCCGCCCGCAAATCGGCCGCCAAGAAAGTCGATCCGGCCCCGGCGCCGCGCGAAGTGATCCACACCGCGCTGTGCGTCGAGGTGCGCGGCGGCCGCCTGCATGTGTTCATGCCCCCGCTCAAACGCATCGAAGACTACCTGGCGCTGGTGACGGCCATCGAAACCACCGCCGCCCACCTGAACATGAAGCTGTGGCTCGAAGGCTACCAGCCGCCGCGCGACCCGAGGGTCAAGCTGCTGAGCGTGACCCCGGACCCCGGCGTCATCGAAGTGAACGTGCAGCCGGCGGGCAGCTGGAAAGAGCTGGTCCACAACATGACCACCTTGTATGAGGAGGCGCGCAAGACCCGCCTCGGCACCGAAAAATTCATGAACGACGGCCGCCACACCGGCACCGGCGGCGGCAACCACGCCACCCTGGGCGGCGCTACGGTCGCCGACAGCCCGATGCTGCGCCGTCCGGACCTGCTCAAAAGCCTGATCACCTACTGGCAAAACCACCCGGCGCTGTCGTACCTGTTCTCCGGCACCTTCATCGGTCCGACCAGCCAGGCGCCGCGCGTGGACGAGGCACGCGACGATAATCTGTACGAACTGGCGATCGCCTTCCAGCAGATGGACAAGGTGCTGCCGACCCTGCACGAGGGCGACAAACCGTGGATGGTCGACCGCCTGCTGCGCAATCTGCTGGTCGATTTGACCGGCAATACGCACCGCTCCGAGTTCTCGATCGATAAGCTGTATTCCCCCGACGGGCCGACCGGCCGTCTCGGTCTGGTAGAATTCCGTGCTTTCGAGATGCCGCCGCACGAGCGTATGAGTCTTTTGCAGATGCTCTTGCTGCGGGCCCTGGTGGCGCGTTTCTGGCGCCAGCCCTACCAAGCCAAGTTGGTCCACTGGGGCACGGCGCTGCACGACCGCTGGATGCTGCCGCACTTCGTGGCGCAGGATATCCGCGATGTTGCGCGCGATTTGCGCGCCGCCGGCTACCAGTTCGAGGAGCACTGGTTCGATCCGTTCATCGAATTCCGCTTCCCGCGCTTCGGCACCGTGGTGTACGAGGGCGTGGAGATGGAGCTGCGTCAGGCGATCGAGCCATGGAACGTCCTGGGCGAGGAAATGACCGGCGGCGGCACCGCACGCTACGTCGATTCGTCGGTCGAGCGCATGCAGCTGCTGGTGCGCGGCCTGACGGACGGGCGCCACGTGGTCGCCTGCAACGGCCGCATGCTGCCGCTGCATCCTACCGGCGTGCCGGGAGAATATGTGGCCGGCGTGCGCTTCCGCGCGTGGAGCCCGTGGTCGGCGCTGCACCCGAGCATCAAGGTGCAGGCGCCGCTGGTGTTCGACCTGGTCGACACCTGGAGCGGGCGCGCCATTGGCGGCTGCACCTACCACGTGGTGCACCCGGGCGGGCGCAGCGAGGACAGTTCGCCGATCAACGCCAACGCCGCCGAGGCGCGCCGCTTCGCCCGTTTCTGGGCGCACGGCCACACGCCGGGGCAGATGTATGTGTACAAGGAAGCACTGAATCCGAGCCTGCCGATGACGCTCGATTTGCGCTGGCAGCCCGATTGAGCGCACTATAGAAGAAAAACTAGAAGAAAAACCGATCGACCGCGATGCCTAAGCAACTACTATCCAAATATCTGGCTGCATCGGATAGTTTCGACGAAATGCTGGACGCCTCGAAAGAGCCGCGTCCGCATTGGCGCGCCATGTTGGACGGACTGCGCGCCGAAACGCCCGATTTGATGCGCCAGCGCCTCGAAACGGTGCAGCGCGAGGTGCGCCAGAACGGCGTCACCTACACCGTCTACGGCGACACCAAGGGCACGCACCGGCCGTGGGACCTGAACCTGCTGCCGCTGATCCTGCCGCGCCAGGAGTGGGAGGGCATCGAGGCGGCCGTGATCCAACGCGCCACCCTGCTGAACCGCGTGCTGGGCGACGTCTACGGCCCGCAGAACATGCTGAAGGAAGGTTTGCTGCCGCCGGCGCTGATCCACGGCCACGCCGGCTTCCTGCGCGCCGCCTACGGCATGCGCCACCCGGACGACATCGCCCTGCATTTCTACGCGGTCGATCTGGCGCGCGCGCCCAACGGCCGCTGGTGGGCCACCGCCGACCGCACGCAGTCGCCTTCGGGCGCCGGCTACGCACTGGAGAACCGCTCCATCGTCGGGCGCAGTTTCCCGTCGCTGCTGCGCGACATGAAGGTGCGCCCGCTCGAAGGTTTTTTCGGCACCATGCGCGACAGCCTGGCGCATTGGGGCCGCCGCTGCGCCGCCAACGGCGACGCCCATCCGCTGCGCGCCGGCGAGGCGCCGCTGATCGTACTGCTCACGCCCGGCCCCTACAACGAAACCTATTACGAACAAGCCTACCTGTCGCGCTACCTCGGCCTGCCGCTGGTGGAGGCGGGCGACCTGACGGTACGCGGCGGCATCGTGTTCATGAAGACCCTGTCCGGACTGCGGCGGGTGCACGTGATCATGCGCCGCGTCGACGACGACTTCTGCGACCCGCTGGAACTGCGCTCGGACTCCGCGCTGGGCGTGGCCGGCCTGACCGAGGCGGCGCGGCGCGGCAACGTCCTGGTCACCAACAGCCTGGGCTCGAACCTGCTCGAATCGGGCGCCTTGCTCGGCTTCCTGCCGGCGCTCAGCGAACGCCTGCTCGGCCAGCCGCTGCGCATGCCGTCGGTGGCCACCTGGTGGTGCGGCGAGCCGGCCGCGCTGGAGGAAGCGATCGAAAAGCTGGACCAGCTGGTGATCATGCCGGCCTTCCCGCAGCTCCGCCAGGCGCCGGTGTATGGACGCGACCTGAAGGACGCCGCCCGCGCCGCCCTGATCGCCCAGATGCGGGCCAACCCGAACAACTACGTCGCGCACGAGCTGGTGCGGCTGTCGCAAGGGCCGGTGTACCAGCCGGAGACCGGGCGCCTGAGCGCGCACTCGATCGGCCTGCGCGTGTTCGCCTGCGCCACGCCGGACGGCTACGTCGTCATGCCGGGCGGGCTGACCCGGGTGGCCACCGGGCCGGACGCGCGCGTCATCACCATGCAGCACGGCGGTGGCAGCAAGGATACGTGGGTGCAGGCCAGTTCGCAGGCGCGCCACCAGCAACCCGTCCCGCGCAGCATGACAGCGCAGGACCTGGTGCGCGACGACACCCAGCTGTCGAGCCGCATGGCGGAGAACCTATTCTGGCTGGGCCGCCACACGGAGCGCTGCGACGACATCGCGCGTTTGCTGCGGGTGGCGCTCAATATCGTTTTCAACGTGCGGGCCGGCTATCCGGGCGCCGAATGGCCCACCGTCGAATCGCTGTGTGCCTGGTTCCAGCTGACGCCCATGCCTGAACCGGAGCCCGCGCAGCGACAGAGCCAGCAGAGCCAGAGCGCGGATCAGCAAACCCAAAGCCAGGACCAGCAGACCCAGACCCAAAGTCAGGATCAAGGCCAAAGTCAGAGCCAGGGGCAAAGCCAAAGCCAAAGCCAAAGCCAAAGCCAAAGCCAAAGCCAAAGCCAAAGCCAGGGTGGGGCGCCGGAACCCGAGCCCGAGCCGGCGCCGGCCCGCATCGCGCACGACGCCCAGATCGAAGCGGCGCTGCTGCTGGCGGTGGTCTCGCCGGACGTGCCGGGACTGGCGCGCCAGCAGCAACAGCTCTACAACACCGCCAGCCAGTTGCGCGAGCGGCTGTCGGTCGACAACTGGCGCGCGCTGAACCGGCTGGTCGAACGCGCCGGCGGCGCCACGCTGCCGTCGCAATCGGAGGCGATGACGATCCTTGACGACGCCGCCGCATCTTTGATGACCCTGACCGGTTTCGGCCTGGACGGCATGACGCGCGACATGGGCTGGCGCTTCCTGTCGCTGGGGCGGCGCCTGGAGCGCCTGCAATTCCAGAGCATGGTGCTGCGGGCGGCGCTGGGCATGGACCCGGAGGGCAACCTGGACTGGGTGTTGGAGCTTTCCGACAGCATCGTCACCTACCGTGCGCGTTATCGCGCCCAGCCCGAGTGGCTGCCGGTGCTCGACCTGCTGATCCTCGACGACAGCAATCCGCGCTCGATCAGCCATCAACTGCATGGCGTGCTTGAAGGCTTGCGAAAGATCGCCAAGGTGTACGGTCCGTGCGGCGAGCATAATCTCGCCCCGTTGGAGACCGAACTGCTGTCGCTGTCGCCGGAGGCTGACCTGTACGGCGGCAATCCACGGTTGGTCGACCTGCTGGCGCGCGTGCAGAATGCCAGCGAGGTCATGGCCGAGCAGATCGGCCTGCAGTTCTTCAGCTACACGGGCAGCCTGCATAACAAGTTCGAAACGCCGTGCGCGCGGGGGTACGCGCGATGACGCAATCCCAAACCCAGCAAACTGCCAGCCCGCTGCCGAACACCGCCAGCGATACGCCGCCGCCCGGGCAATCCGCGCCGACCGCCTGCGCGCGCTACCTGGTGGTGCACCAGACCCGCTACAGCTATCAAAGCGCGGTGTCGCTGTCGCAGCAGTATCTGCACATGACGCCGCGTTCGTTCGACTATCAGCGCACCGAGTCGCACCGGATCGTGACCGACCCGCCGGCCGAGGACATCACCGACGGCGCCGATTACTTCGGCAACCTGACGCGCCATTTCAGCGTCACCGCGCCGCACAGCGCGCTGCTGGTGCATGTTGAATCGACCTTGGCGCTGTACCCGCGCCGCACCCTGGACCAGATCGCCGACAGCGCGCCGTGGGAACTGGTGCGCGACCTGATGCTGACCGACCGCAGCGACGCCACGCTGGAGGCATGCCAATACCTGTACGCGTCGCCGCATGTGACCTTGAGCGCGGAGCTGGCCGACTACGCGCGCGACAGCTTCAGCGCCGGCCGGCCGCTGCTCGACGCCGCGCTCGACCTGACGCAACGGATTTTCGACGACTTCGACTTCGACAGCACCGCCACCGACATCTCGACGCCGCTCGAGCAGGTGCTGAGCGGACGGCGCGGCGTGTGCCAGGACTTCGCGCAACTGATGATCGGCGGCCTGCGCGGCCTGGGCCTGCCGGCGCGCTACATGAGCGGTTATCTGCTGACGCACCCGCCGGAAGGGCAGCCGCGCATGATCGGCGCCGACGCCTCGCACGCCTGGGTATCGGTGTACGACCCGGCGCTGGGCTGGATCGACTTCGACCCGACCAACCGCTGCCTGGTGCAGCACGAGCACATCGTCACCGGCTGGGGGCGCGACTTCAGCGACGTCACGCCGATGCGCGGCATCGTGCTGGGCGGCGGCGAGCAGGCGTTGCAAGTCAATGTCACGGTGACGCCGTTGGAACTTGGCTGATTCGCCGAATTAGATAGGTCACGCAGAAACCCTACATGAGTCTCCAAAGAAAAATCCAGACGATCGTCTAGCGGCCCTATCGATTCGCATTGTTTTATAACTTCCCCCGAGGGCTGCGGTTTAAGTTGTCGGAAGGAGGCAGTCCCTTGGATCAAGCGTTAACCGCCCTGCGTAAAGCAACCGCAATTTGCAATGACGTTTTTGACCGTGAAGAAAACATACTCGTCCACTTACAGGCGTTTGCTTCGACATCTCGCTTCGGGTTGCGTCAGCTGTTACGTGATTTACAGGTTGCAGGAATTATTGTCCCTGAGAGACGAGAGTTCTGGCTGGAAGGGGCAGATCCAGTCGAAGAGCCTGAAGATGGCGAGGGGAATTGCTGGGTCAACTGTGCTTTTGAAGTAGCAGTTTCCAAACTACAGAATCTGCTCTGGTGTGCCGTTGCTACCGACTTCGGTTCGTCATTGGCGCCGAATCCGCGCTGTCGGGTATATTTGCTTAACTTGAATAGAGAAATAGTCGTTCATCCCTACGATGACAGAGGGATGGACGTGATTAGTTTGCACACATCAGCGTTGGCGGAATTGTATGAACGGCACATCGGTCTGTTGCTCGATTACGATATGGAAGCCATGCAGCAGACCTTTGGTCGCTAATAGCATCCATTCCAAGCGCTGCGCTGCGTCGTCGTCGGTGGAGAGCGGGGCAATCAATGAAGTTCGGTTAAGTCAGATTGCCCCCATGCTGGCGAATTTGACGACGTCAGTTCGCCGCCAGCGGGTGTCCGTTCTCTTCATGCCAGCTTTGCAGACCAATTCGCTCAAGGCGATAAAGTGGGTCGGGCGCCGGGAGCAGCAGCGCCGGCTTTGGCTTGGCGCCGAACAGTCTGGCGATAAACCCCGGCTGTGTCGGCTCGCCCACAGTCATCCGTCCAAGCGGCTCGTGCAACCATGCGAGTTGCCCTTCGATGGCGGAATCAAGGTCCATGATTTCATTCATGAGTTTGTTAATCTGCGTTTTATACGGTTCGTCCGAATTGAATACGTCCAGCGGATCGAGCAGGAAAAACCTCGCGTCATGTTGCGGTCTGTTCAGGAACGCGATGGTATCGTCGATGAGCGGCTGCGCGTGCGGCAGTTCGATACGCCTCAGGAATGCAAGCAGGCGTGAAACCCCGGCCTGGCGATCTCCCATCACGTGAAAGCACTTTCGAGGCCCGCGCTGGGGGGCCGTGATCGCTTTCGGGTCGCCCGACAGGAGGAGCTTAAATGCGAAGGCCACGGCGTGGCGTGAAGTGGCAATGTGGCGCATAGACGGGGGGCGTTGCGTATTCCCTCCGCGCCATGGTTCGACATCGCTGATGAACAGATAACTGAAGTCCGCCATAATGTGCAGTCATATAAGCCCGGAAGCAAATGATAAACCATCCAGCCGTTAGGGGGGCAACGGGCCCCGAATCGCCCGACGTGTTATAAAAGAAGAGAATTGTTTTCGTCCTTATCCTTTAAACTTGGCGCTAAATCCGGGCAATGGTTGCTTTGGATCGCCGGTCGTAAAACCAAATGCATGTAGGAGATAAATGAGCTATTTTAATTGGGTCAATTTACAGTACATGGGTGATGTCGAACTTGATTTTAAGGTGCTGGAAAGCGCTTTAAAGTCTTATCTTGATGAGAACGGCATTCATCAAAACGCACTAAAAGATCTCGCCACGCTTCTTGAGGACCATGCTGCAACGTTCACGTTATACACGTCAATGATCGAAGAAATGCTTCTTCTCGCTTCGAGATCGCAGCCGGATGCAGTGTTCGGTGTGCAAGGCCGGGGGGAAGAGCTGCGGGACGTTTGGCTAAGGGAATATGGCGGGGGCGAGATCACGTTTTCCCAAGGCCCATTCCATTATGATTGACGACATTCATACGTTCCACTTCCGGGCGATAAAACGCGCGTGATCGAATGATCTTGTGTGGATGTACTTGGACGCACCCTTCGTCCGCGAAGTTTCTCATTGCAGAGCATCTCGCTGTCGACCAAAGTGCCAGCGCAGTCGAAGAACTGGCAGCCAAAGGGGAATACCTTCATAAGGTGAAATGAGTCGCGGACCAACGATCAATGGTAAAGCAAATGGCGCAATGCGCGCTGCCTAACTGAGCGCTAGCCGGTACATGGGTATGATGCTGGCAAGCGTGCCTTTCGGCGTCGCACCAACCTACCTTCCAAACCAGATGAAAACCTTCCACTGCGACAAGTGCGCCCAACAAGTCTTCTTCGAAAACACGCTGTGCTTCAATTGCGACAGCATGCTCGGCTACCAGCCGGAGCAACGCGTCGTCAGCAGCTTCGAGGCGGCGGAGGACGGCACGTGGCGCAGCCTGAACAAGAATGACGCCGGACGCCTCTACAAGCAATGCAGCAACTACGTCAACCATCAGGTCTGCAATTGGATGCTTGACGCCGACGATCCGAACGAACTGTGCGCCTCGTGTCAGCTGACCGTCGTCATTCCTACCCTGAGCACCGATAAGAACCACCTGTTTTGGCAGCGTTTGGAATCGGCCAAGCGCCGCTTGCTGTATTCGCTGTATTCGTTGCACCTGACCCCGGTCTCCAAGGAGGAGGACGAGGAAACCGGCCTGGCCTTCCAGTTCCTGGAGGATGGCCCGGGCGACGACGAGAAGGTGATGACCGGCCACGACAACGGCTTGATCACCCTCAACATTGCCGAGGCCGATCCGGCCCAGCGCGAGCGCACCCGCGAGCAGATGCACGAACACTACCGCACCCTGCTGGGCCATTTCCGCCACGAGAGCGGACATTACTACTTTGATCGCCTGATCGCCGACAGCGAGTGGATCGACGGCTACCGCGACCTGTTCGGCGACGAGCGCCAGGATTACAGCGAGAGCCTGAAGAAACACTATGAGAACGGCGCGCCGGCCGACTGGGAACAGCACTACATCAGCACCTACGCCAGCTCCCACCCGTGGGAAGACTGGGCCGAGACCTGGGCGCACTATCTGCACATGATCGATACGCTGGAGACGGCGCACGCGTGCGGCCTGTCGCTCAAGCCGCGTAAAAAGGAAGAGCCGGAGATGGTGATCACGGCGCCGCCGCTGAAGATCGATTCCTTCGACGAAATCATCTCGGACTGGTTCGCGCTGACCTATGTGCTCAACAGCTTGAACCGCAGCGTCGGCACGCCGGACTCGTATCCGTTCAAGCTGCCAACACCGGTGCAGGAAAAACTGCATTTCATCCACAAGGTGGTGTTGGAGCAGGTAGGGAAGAAGAAAGCCAGGCCGGCGCCGAAGGCCATCGTCACGCAAGATAAAAAAGCGCCGGCGGCGGCAACCGCCTGACGAGCGGGCCACCACCGCCTCATGGTTTGGCCGGTGGCACGCCCGGAGTCTGCAGCATGTCGCGCCAGTAGTCGCGCTCGATCCTGGTCAAATCCACGTCCCGCGCGGCCTGGTCGAACGCCCGCTGCTGCTGCAAACCCTGCGCCGTATGCTGGAAACACACGTGCACGGTGCGCGTGGTGAACAGGTGGTCGACGGTTTCAACGCGGTCGCGCTCGGCTTGCGTGTAGCGGTCGGCCGTCAGCAGGTAGCGCAGCATGCGTTTTTCGATGACGATGGCGACGAAGCGGCGCGCCAGCAGCTTGCGCACATTGATCTCGTCGCTGATGGCCGGTTCGACCGCCAGCACCCCGGACCGGGCGAGCCCGTCGAACTGTTCGCCGTAGGAGTAGCCGCCGACGGTGCCGATGCGCACCGCGTGCAGGTCCTTCAACGCGCCGGCCTTTACCGGCTTGTCCTTCAGGTAGGCCAACACCGTCTGCCGGCTGCCGACGGCGCTGGAGAAATAGCAGATATTTTCCCGGTCAGGATTGCGTACCATCGCCACCGCGCCGGCGTAGTCCGGGTCGTGCAGGCCGATTTCCATCGCGCGCTTCCACGGAAAATAGTCGATCTGCGCGGCGTAGCCCATGCGGGCGGCCACCGCGCCGACCAGCGTGCCCGTCAGCCCGTTGCCCGGCAGCGCGCGACTGAAAAACGGCGGCCATTCCTCTGTCGCGAAGCGCATGACGGGCGGCTCGGCGGCGAGCGCCGGCATACTTAGCAACAAACCTATGCAAAATTTCAATAGCCGTAACAGCTTCAAGCAGCCCCCAATCCCGCCGCGGTGGCGGCGATCGTGTCGACTATGCTCCCACAGTTTTTAGGCAGCCGCAAAATTTTGTTGCCGGAAGAGGATTTCCTCCGGAGACGCCGCATGCATCGTGCAAGCGATGGCTGGGCAGGCGGCGTTGCGGATTAGAACACGTAGCGCAGCGTTCCCGAGACGTTGCGCGGCGCGCCGTACAGCAGGTTCTGGAACACGTCGAGCTGGTTGCTGTAGTACTTCTTGTCGAAGGCGTTGTTCAGATTGACCTGCAGCGCCAGTTGCGGGCTGATCTCGTAGCGCGCCATCAGGCTGGCGATCGCGTACGCCGGCTGCTCGACCTCGAAGCTGGCGCCCGAGCGCGGATCGGTCAAGGTCGTGTAGCTGCGGTCCTCCCAGTTGACGCCGCCCCCTACGCTGAGCTTGCTCCAATCGCCGGGCAGGCGGTACTTGGTGTACAACTTGAGCATCCGGTGCGGATGAACCGTGTTGACCTTCTTGCCGTCGGCGTCCTCGGCGCGGAACTGGGTCCAGCCGATGCTGGCGCTCCAGCCGCGCGCCAGTTCGCCGCTCAGTTCGATCTCGTAGCCGGTGGTCTTGGCGCCGTCGATGGCGTTGTAGGCCTGCACGCGCGTGCCGGGTACCAGTTGGCCGGCGTCGGCGACGGCGAAGTTGTCCTGCTTGACGCGGAATACGGCGAAGCTGGCGTTGAGCTTGCCATTGAGCAGTTCGCTCTTGGCGCCAGCCTCCAGGCTTTTGCCCAGCAGCGGGTCCAGATAGTTGCCGCGACGGTCGCGCGCGTCCTGCGGGTCGAAGATGTCGGTGTAGCTGGCGTACAACGACGTGTGGGCGCTGACGTCGGCCACCGCGCCCAAGTAGGGCGTGACCACGCCGCGATGGCGCAGGGTGTAGGCCTCGGCCGTCCAGGCGGCCTGGTCGCCGTCGCGCCGCCAGTTGGTGACGCGGGCGCCGGCGATCAGCTTGAACTTGTCGGCCAGTTTCAGCCGCGCCGCGCCATAGGCGCTTGTCTCTTTCTGATTGAAGTTCGAGCCGGTGTAGTAGGCGCCCCACTCGGGTTCCGGATAGTCGCCGGTCCAGGCGCGGAAGTCGCCGATCTCCGGCTGGATGCTGGCGTCGCTGATCATCCACAGTTCGTTGCGCTTGGCGCGCAGCACGCCGAACGTCAGTTCATGCTCGCGCCCCAGCAGGGAGAACGGGCCGCTGGCGCGCAGCGCGTAGTCGGTTTGCTTGTCGCGTCCGCCGTAGCCGACCACCCACGGTTGCAGGCCGAGGCCGGTGTTGCGGTCGACCAGGCCGTCCATCCAGTTCAGGCGCTGGTCGCCGTCGTTCTCGCGCCGGGTCGCCACCGCGTTCAGTTTCCACTGGTTGGACAGGGTGTGTTCGAGCGAGACGAAGCCGGTGCGCTGTTGCGTGTCCCACCTATTCCACTTGGCGGCGGCGGTGGTCGAGCGGGCCCAGTCGGTGCGGGTGCCGTCGGTGTAGAAGAACGGCAGGCCGGCCCACTGGTTGCCGCGCCGCTTGTCGCGCTGCTCGCTGAAGCCGGCGCTGAGCCTGGTGCTGGCGCCGAGGTCGGCGTCGATGACTCCATAGACGGTGCGCTTGCGGGTGTTCTCGAGGCGGATGAAGGAATCCTTGCGCTCGGCGTTGACGACCACACGGCCGCGCACCGAACCGTCGGCGGTGAGCGGCGCGGTCAGGTCGAGTTCGGCCTCGGCCTGGTCCCAGGAGCCCAGGCCGGCGCTGGCGCTGCCGGTGAAGGTCTTGCTGTCGGCGTGCTTGCGCACCAGGTTGATCGAGGCCGACGGGCTACCGGTGCCGTTGAGCAGGCCGGTGGCGCCGCGCACGATCTCGACATGGTCGTAGATGGCCAGGTCGCCCTTGGTCTGGCCGGAGCTGGTGCCACCCATCGGCGTGCCGTCGATCTGCAGCGATTTGATCTCGAAGCCGCGCGCGAAGAAGTAGCCGCGCACGCTGTCGATTTCCTTGGCCGATACGCCGGTGGCGTTGTTGGCGATGTCGAACACGGTCTGCAGCGCCTGGTCGTCCATGCGCTCGCGGGTGATCACGCTGACCGATTGCGGGGTGTCGCGGATCGACAGATCGAGGCCGGTGGCGGTGCTGCTCGAGCGCGCCGTGTACGAGCCGTCGGCAGCGCTGCCGGTGACCGTGACGGTGGGGAGGGTGGGGGACGGCGCGTCGGCGCGCTCTTCGGCGCGTGCCGCGCCCGATAGCACCAGGCCCGCCAAGGCGAGCTGCAGTGCCAGGGGGAGGGGAGCGCGGCGGCGCCCGGCGGTCGGGGGGATGCTCATGGATTTCTTCTCGGCTGGGAGCGGCGGAATGCCGCTGTCAGCTTGGTGACGAACGGCGGGCCGATTTGTTTAGCCCCCCCCCGCGTCGGCGGCGACAGTTCTCCTTTAACGGCTCGCCCTGTCCAGCACGGCGTTGACCAGTTGCCGGCTGTCGTATGGACTGTCCGGCAGCAGCAGATCGGGCCGCACCAGCATCGGGGTGTCGGCGCCGGAGGGACGCTGGAAGATCAGGCGCGGCACGCTGAATCCCAGCCCGCTGGCGGGCAGCACGAAGTTCTGCGTGCCGCCGCTTTGCCGCGCGCGCGCCGAACCCGGCGCACCGGCCACCCTGGCGAAGCCGAAATCCTGCACCACGTTGCTGAACAGGATGGCCGACGAATAGGTGTTGCGTCCCACCAGCACGTAGGTGGCGCCGCCGAAACGCAGCGGGTCGTCGGCTTGCGGCGGCAGCCATTTTTCGATCGTGCCGTCGATCACGTCGCCCAGCTTTTCGGTGGCGCTCTCGCGGCCCTTGATCACCTTCTTCTTGTACGTCGACGCCCAGCGGTACGGCTTGTCGGCGATGTAGCGCAGAATGCCGTCCATCCACATGTCGTCGTTGCCGCCGCCGTTGGCGCGCACGTCGATCAGCAGCGTCTTGACCTTTACGTCGCGCAATTGAGTGAAGGCGCGCTCGGTGAAATCGGTGAACTGCTTTTTGTCCGGCCAGTAAAAGGTGTTAATGGTCATCAGCGCGGCGCCGCCGGGCAGCAGCTCGACACGGAATTGCCGGTCGAATTGCGATCGTCCGTCCAGGTAGGCAGGCAATTTGCCGGCGGCCTTGGCGCGCAGTGTCCGGCCATCGGCGGTCAGCAAATCGAAACCGGCAGCGTCGCCGTACATCTTCCAGTACAAGAAGGGCCAGCGGGTCGACAGCAGGTCGGCGCGGAAGGCGGGCGTGTCCCCATGGCAGCGTTCCAGCAGCTCGGCGACGAGGCGCCGCGCCGGCACGCCGTCGATCTGCTCGATGCGCACGCCGGCCAGCGGCGAGGCGCCGCCGCCCAGTTCGGCGCGGATGGTCAGGCCGCCTTGTGTGTCCACCACAACTTCATAGGGGAAGAATCCGCCGCCGCCCGCGATGAAGGCCTCGCTCTGGCCGCCGGCGTCGGGTTGCGTCACGACCATATGGGCGTCGGCGAACACGGGGTTGAGCGTGGCCATCAGCCGCCAGGCCTGGTCGCGCGTCATCGGTTGGTCCAGCTGGGCATCGATGCGCCGGTAGGTTTGCCGCAACTGTTCGGCGTCGACCGAGAATCCGGGATAGGGGTGGGTGCTGGCGATGGTGTCCTGGACGAACCGCAGGTCGGCCCGTAATTGTTCCGGCGTGAAGACGGGCGCCGTTTGCGCACGGGCGCAGTGTGCGGCCAGCAGCGCGACGGCGGCGATCAGGGCCAGCAGGGCCGGCGGGGCGAAACGGGAAGCGGGCGTCATTGTTATCCGTGGGTGAACATCATGGGATGACTGTAGTGCTTGCGGGGAGCGTTGACCAGCGGCGGGCGACGAACCGACGGTTTAACGGAATGGAATGCGTTATTGCCGCCGTGGCACAGTTTTGAGTGTGTCACGCCACAGACATCGGAGGCCGATGGCGGCATCATCGGCGGGTCAGCCAACTAGCCCGCAGGACGCAAAATGGATTTTCCCACCCGCCATCTGAACCAACCGTTGCCCTACGATCCCTCCTACGAAATCGAGGAAGAGGACGAGGCCAAGACCATCGCCGGCCTGCAGGATGCCATGCGCAGCGTTGCCGACACCGTCCACAAGGACAGCGGCCACGCCCCGCGCGGGGTGCACGCCAAGAGCCACGGCTTGCTGCGCGGCCAGTTACGGGTGCTGGACCGCATTCCGCCGGATTATTCCCAAGGCTTGTTCGCCACCGCCGGCCAGTATCCGGTGGTGATGCGGCTCTCGACCACGCCCGGCGACCTGCTGGACGACAAGGTGTCCACGCCGCGCGGCATGGCGATCAAGATCGTCGGCGTGCCCGGCGAGCGCTTGCCGGACGGCGAGGGCGACACCACCCAGGACTTCGTCATGGTCAACGGGCCGGTGTTCCTGTCGCCGACGGCCAAGCAGTTCTTGAACAGTGCCAAGCTGCTGGCAGCGACCACCGACAAGGTGCCGGCGTTGAAGAAGGCGTTTTCGGCGGCGCTGCAGGGCGCGGAAAAGGCGATCGAGGCGGTCGGCGGCGAGAGCGTTGCGCTCAAGGGCCTCGGCGGCCATCCGCAAACCCACATCCTCGGGGAGACCTTTTACACGCAGGTGCCGGTGCTGTTCGGGCGCTACATGGCCAAGCTGTCGCTGGTGCCGGTGTCGCCCGAGCTGGTGGCGTTGAAGGACCAGCCGGTCGACCTGGACAACAAGCCCAACGGCCTGCGCGGCGCGGTGGTCGATTTCATGACCGAGCACGCGGCCGAGTGGGAGTTGCGGGTGCAGCTATGCACCGACCTCGAGACGATGCCGATCGAGGATGCGACGGTCGAGTGGACCAGCCCGTGGGTAGCGGTGGCGCGCATCAGCGCCGCGCCGCAGGCGGGATGGACGCATGGGCTGTCGGTGCTGGTGGACGACGGCATGCAGTTTAATCCGTGGCATTGCGTCGCCGCGCATCGTCCGCTCGGTTCCATCATGCGCGTGCGGCGCGCCGTGTACGCGGCGTCGGCGCGTTTCCGCGCCGAGCGCAACGGCACGCCGATCGCCGAGCCGGTGAATTTGGATCACTGGCGGGAGCATTGATCGACGCCTTCGACGGCGCATAGATGGCGGATTACGGCGTTCCGCCTAATCCGCCCTACGTGTTTCCGAGGTCATTCGTCGTGTGCGTCCACGGGAGACACGTAGGGCGGATTAGCGTAGCGTAATCCGCCATGCACGCGCCGTCGACGGCCGGCGATCAATACTTGTAATTCAACCCCACCACAAACGTGCGGCCCGAATGCACGTACAACAAGGTGTCGTTGCGCTGGCTGTCACGCCCGTAACGCAGCGGCGTATCGTTCAGGTTCTGCCCCTCCAGACTGACGCGCAACTGCGGCGTGATGTTGTACGACATGCTGAAGTCGATATTGGTCGACCCATCGACAATGGTGAAGTCGTGCCCCTGCACGTCGCCCAGCACGCTGAGCAGATACGACGAACGATGCGCCGCCGACACCCTTGCGCTGAACTTCTTGTCCTCGTAGAACAACGTCAGGTTGTGCGCCTTCGGCGACAGGCCGGTGAAGTTGGCGCGCCGCGTCAGCAGCTCGTTGGCGGCCGTGTTCGGATTGTCCACCCGCGTGATGTAGGTGATCTTCGAGTCGACATGCGTATAGTTGGCCAGCAGGCCGAAATTGGCCCAGATCCCCGGCAGGAAGCTGAACGGCGCCTGCAGGTTGAACTCGTACCCCGTCAGCGGACCGCCCGGCGTGTTGACCTGGCGGTTGACCACCACGGTGGTGTTGGGCAGGGTGGCGCAGGCCGGCGTGCCGCCGGTGATGCTGCAGCCGCCGCCCAGCAGGATCGATTCCGGCAAGCCCAGCGACGAGAACACCGCCCGCTCCGACACGCCTTGGATGAAGGTGCCGATGTCCTTGTGGAAGGCGCCCACCGACACCATCGCGTTCTTGGCGTAGTACCACTCGGCTTGCACATCGTAGGTCTTGGCGCGGATCGGCGCCAGGTTGGGGTTGCCGATGGTGACCGTCTGCACCTGCGTGCTCAGCGTGGTCGACGGCGCCAGGTCGGTGTACTCCGGACGCGCCAGCGTTTTGCCGGCCGAGAAGCGCAGCATCACGTCGTGCGGCAAGGTCGCCGAGATATTGAGCGCAGGCAGGTTGTCGCGGTAGCTGTTTTTAAAGCGCGCCGGCTCCAGCACGCCGTTGGCGTTGAGCATGGCGAAGCTGTTGACCTCCGTGCGGGCGTGGCGCACGCCGACATTGCCGCGCAGCGGAATCGAGAACAGGTCGTACTTGAAGTCGGCCGCCAGGAACAGCGCCTTGATCGATTCGTCGACGCCCCGGTTGGCCTGGTTAAGGTAGTTGTAGCTCGAACCCGGCACCTCGGTGCAATGGCACTCGATGTTGTAGACCTTGAGGAATTTGTCGAGGTCGACGGCGGCCCACGAGTTCGGCACGCCGCCGGCGCCCAGGCCCTTGCCGAAGCCGCTGATCTGGCGCGTGATGTCGCCCATGCCCACGCCGGCCGGCAAGGTCAAACCGTTGCCGCCCGAGCCGATCTCGACATTGGTCCAGGTGTTGTCGCGCTTGGAGAAGCCGGTGCGCAAGGTCAGGTTGTCGTTGAGCTCGTAGCTGGCGTTGACCTGGTTGGTCTTGAGCGTGTTGCGGGTGTGCAGGTAGCGGCCGACGAACTGGCCGTGGAAGGTGCCGTCCGCCTCCTGCGGCGCGAAGCTGAAGCTGTTCGGGTTGGTGACGTCGATGCCGAAGTTCATCGTCGGCACGTTGCGGTTGTTGCGGAAGTCGAAGGAGTAGCCGTTGGCGTTGGGCGAGTCGAACTGCACCGTCGTGCGTTGCGGCTCGTCCAGGTCCGAGCGCGACTGGCCGGTCAGGAAGTCGATCTTCAGGCGGTCGGTGACATCGTGGCGGCCCGACAACACGTGCTGTCGGAACAGGGTCGAGTACACGTCGAGCAGGCCTTCGCTGCGGATGTCGACCGCGTTGAACTTGCCGTAGTCCCAGCTGCCGGCGTCGTTGAAGTGGGTTTCCAGGATCGACGTCTGCGGCTTGCCGTTCGATTGCCCGAGGCTGCGGCCGAACGAGATGGCCGAGATGTAGTTGTCGTAGCGCTTGTTGTTGAACTTGCCGCCCAGCAGATCGAGATTGAGCTCGGTGCTGGCGTTCGGGCGCCATTGCAGCGAGCCGGTTACCCCGGAGCGCTCGTACTGCGTCATCGAGCGGCGGTAGCGCGGAATGCGCGGCGCGAACGCGCCCGAGCCGGCCAGCGGGTTGGCGACGGTGCCGCCGTAGTTGTCGGTGCGCGACATGACGTCGTTGTAGGCGGCCAGGTTGGACGTGCGCGGCACGCCGAAGCCGCAGTTGGCCGCGTCGATGCCCTTGACGGCATTGTTGGCCGGGTTCTGCGGGGCGTAGCCGGCCGGCGCGCAAAAGCCGCCGTCGTTGCTTGCGCTGAGCAGCTCGACCGCCTCGTAGCCTTCCTCCTGCACGGTGCGCTTCGAGTACGCGGCCGAGATCAGCGCGCCAAACTGGCCGTACGGGGTCTTCCACCGGTCCGACAGCAGCGCCGTCACGCGCGGACTGTATTTTTTCGACAGCGAATTGTGCATTTCCTGCGCGCCCAGGCTGAAGGTGCGGCCCTTGAAGTCGAACGGGCGCGCGGTGCGCAGGTCGACGGTGGCGCCGAGCGAGCCTTCCTCGACGCTGGCCTCGGAGGTCTTGCGCACCTCCAGGCTATTGAACAGCTCGGAGGCGAACACGGAGAAGTCGAAGCCGCGCCCACGGTTGGTGCTGCCGTTGATGTCGGAGGCGCCGGTGGCCGTCACGCCCTCGATGCCGTTGATGCGCACCCGCGTGAAGCCGGCGTTGAGGCCGCGCACGGTGATCTGCTTGCCCTCGCCGCCGTCGCCGCGCGTGAGCGACACGCCCGGCACCCGCTGCAGGGATTCGGCCAGGTTGGCGTCGGGGAACTTGGCGATGTCCTCGGCCTTGATGACGTCGATGATGCCGTCGCTGGCGCGCTTGGTGTTCAGCGCACTGTTGAGGCTGGCGCGGAAGCCGGTCACGACTACGACTGAGTCGGCAGGCTGTGCGGCTGCGGCTGCGGTTTCGGTTGTCGCGGCGGTTTGCGCCTGCGAGGGTGTGGCCATCGTGGCCAACACGCCGATGACGGCGAGCACCGATGGTTTGAGCGGACTTGCGTTCCGGTTCTTCATGCGTATCCTTTTGGTTTTTTTTGTTGCCGTGTGGATGTCTCTCCCTGCTTGGGAAAATCGATCATATGCGACTTCAACGCGCGAAAAATCGGCGGCGCGGAAACGATCAGTGAGTTGATTCATTAAGGGATTTTGGCGGTGTTGGCGTTGCTTGCTAACTACAATGCGCGCCGCCGGGCCAGCTCCAGCGCGGGGCGCGCCTATTGTGCGCCGCCGTACACTGCTCTTGTTACACTTTGGCTTTCGGCACATAAAGTCATCATGGCGGCCCACTCCGTTACAACCCTGTCCTTCCCTGCCGTCGGCGAACGGTCGTACCGCTTCATCGGCGACGGCACGCCGATGCGCGACATGGTGCGTGACTTTCCGTGGCAAAACACGGCGCTGGGCGCCATCGCCGATTGGTCCGCCGCGCTGCGCACCAGCGTCGGCATCGTCATGCATTCGGTGCATCCGATGTTCCTGTGGTGGGGCGACGAGCTGACCCAGGTCTACAACGACGCCTACGTGCCGTGCTTCGGCGAGGGCAAGCACCCGGCCGCGCTCGGTCAGGGTGGACGCGCATGCTGGGCCGAGATCTGGCCCATCATCGGGCCGCAAATCGACGAGGTGCGCGCCGGCGGCGAACCGCGCTGGTATGCCGACAACCTGGTGCCGATCTGGCGCAACGGCCGCATTGAGGATGTTTACTGGAGCTACACTTACACGCCGGTGTTCGGCGGGGACGACCGCATCGCCGGCGTACTGGTGGTGTGCACCGAGACCACCACCCAGGTGCTGGCCGAGCGCCGCCGCCACGCGCTCGACCTGCTGGCGCGCCGGCTGCTGGCCTGCCACGGCGAGGCCGATGTGCGCGCCGGCATCGCGCTGAGCGTCGGCGACGATCCGGGCGACCTGCTGTCGGTGGACCTGCTGCGCCGGCCGGGCGCGGACGCCGCCAATGGCGCCGACCTTGCCGTCGGCGACCCCGCCGTCGTCGTCATCCGTGGCGCCGACCTGCAACTGTGCGACGAGCTGGCGCTGGCGTTCCGCATCTCGCCGCGGCTGCCGCTGGACGCCGCGTTCCGCCAGTTCCTGGAACAGTACACCGCCACCGTATGCGCCACCCTGAGCCGCCTCGACAGCGACCGCGCGCTGGCGCAGGCGATGGCCGAGAGCGAGCGCCTCAACGCCGACCTGAACGCGTCGGCGCGCACCAAGGACGAATTCCTGGCCATGCTGGGCCACGAACTGCGCAACCCGCTGGCGCCCATCGTCACCGCGCTCAAGCTGATGAAGCTGCGCGGTGGCGAGCACAGCGAGACCATCCACGAGCAGGAGGTGATCCAGCGCCAGGTCGACCATCTGGTGCGGCTGGTGGACGACCTGCTCGACGTCTCGCGCATCGCCAGCGGCAAGGTCGAGCTGCGCAAGGAGACGGTGGCGCTGCCGGACGTGCTCAACAAGGCGATCGAAATGGCCAGCCCGCTGCTCGAGCAGAAGCAGCACCGGTTGCTGGTCGACGTGGCGCCGGTGCGCTGGCACGGCGACCCGGCGCGGCTGGCGCAGGTGGTGTCCAACCTGCTGAGCAACGCGGCGCGCTACACGCCGGCCGGTGGCCATGTGACCCTGGCCACCCGGGTCCAGGAGCGCGCGCTGACGATCCAGGTGACCGACGACGGTTCGGGCATCTCGCCCACCCTGTTGCCGCACATCTTCGACTTGTTCGTGCAGGGCAACCGCCTGGTCGACCGCGCCAAGGGCGGGCTGGGCATCGGGCTGGCGCTGGTGCGCAATCTGGTGCAGATGCATGGCGGCGAGGTGGCCGCCTATAGCGCCGGCGAAGGGCGCGGCAGCACCTTCACGCTCACCTTGCCCGAATCGGTGGTGGAGGAGGCCGAGCCGGGTAACGGGGCGGCGTCCGCCGCCGCGCCGGCGCAGGGCGGCGGCACCCGCGTGCTGGTGGTCGACGACAACCAGGACGCCGCCGATTCGCTGGCCGACCTGCTCGGCGCGCTCGGCTACAGCGCCAGCGTGGCCTACGATCCGGCCCACGCCATCGCCGAGGCCGCCAAGGCGATGCCGCAGGTCGCCATTCTCGACATCGGCCTGCCCGGCATGGACGGCTTCGAGCTGGCCGCCCATCTGCGCCGCCTGCCGCGCGGCGACGGCTTGAAACTGATCGCGCTGTCCGGCTACGGCCAGGAAAACGACAAGCACCGCAGCCGCGAGGCCGGTTTCGCGGCCCATCTCGTCAAGCCGATCAATATCGCTGAACTGCAGACAACGTTATCATAAAGAGTTGTATTTTTCTTAAATAAACCGCTAGAATAGCTCCCGGGAAACTTTGCGAGGCCGGGAGCCGTATGGAATTGGTTTACAAGAACGAAAAAGCGCTGTTCGGCATCATGCTGGCCGTCTCGCTGGCCGTTTGGACCGGCCTGCTGGCGGCGACCATGGGCATGGCGCTGGTGTATTTACTGCTGTTCTTCATTACCTACTGCTTCGCGCAATCGGCGCTGGTGTCCTGGCTCAAGGGGACCGGCGTGCGCATCACCGCCGAGCAATTCCCCGACCTGCGCGAGCGCATCGACGCCTGCTGCCGGCGCCTCGGCCTGGAACAGGCGCCGGAGGCGTATCTGCTGCAAATGGGCGGCAGCTTCAACGCCTTCGCCACGCGCTTTCTCGGCAATAACTTCATCGTGCTGTATTCGGATGTCGTCGACGCGCTGGAGGAGCGCCCGGACGCGATCAACTTCTACATCGGCCACGAGATCGGCCACCTCAAACGCCAGCACCTGCGCTGGTCGGCGCTGCTGGCGCCGGCTTCGTTCGTTCCGCTGCTGGGCGCGGCCTACGCCCGCGCGCGCGAGTACACGTGCGACCGCCACGGCTTCCACGCCTGTGACGACCTCGACAGCGCGCAGGTGGGCCTGTCGGCGCTGGCGGCCGGCGGCAAGCGCTGGCGCCAGCTCAGCACGGCCGGCTATGCCGCGCAGGCGCAGCAGTCGTCCGGCTTCTGGATGTCGTTCCACGAGCTGGTCGGCGACTATCCGTGGTTGGTCAAGCGCATGGCGGTGATGCGCGGGCTGGCCGGCGGCAGCGAGGTCGAGCAGCCCGGCCGCCACGGCCTGGCCTATCTGATGGCGCTGTTCGTGCCGCGCCTGGGCGTCGGCGGCGCCGGTTCGCTGCTGGCGGTGCTGGCATTGATCGGCGTGCTGGCGGCGGTGGCCATTCCCGCCTACCAGGACTACACGACGCGCGCGCGCATGGCGCAGGTGGTCGGCGTCGGCCAGGACGCGACGGCGGCGGTGGAGCGCTATTTCTACGCCCATGGCAGCGCTCCGGCCACCCTGGAGCAGGCCGGCTACGCGATGGCCGATCCGAACCACGTGGTGCAGAACATCACGGTCGATGCCGCCAACGGCGCGGTGCACGTGTTCCCGGCCGACCTGAACTATCGCGGCAAGGCTATTGCGTTCACGCCGAGCCTGGACGAGAATAAGCGCGTGGCCTGGCGCTGCGGCAGCGACGGCATCCCGGCCCGGCTGCTGCCGGCCGACTGCCGCGAGTAGCCGGCCGACCTTCGCTGCCGGCCCTCCGAACTTCGGCGCCAGCCAGGCGCCACCCACCGAAGGACGCCGTTTTGACCACACCGCTGGAAGTCGCCGCCAATGCCGTCATGGCGCTGTCCATCGTGCTCGCCGGACGCAACAATGTGCATTCGTGGTGGCTGGGCGTGATCGGCTGTTCGATGTTCGCCGCGCTGTTCTACACCTCCAAACTCTACGCCGACGTCGCCCTGCAAGGCTTCTTCATCGTCACCTGCCTGATCGGCTGGCGCCAATGGATGGTTGGGGGCAGCGGCGGCGGCGGGGCGCTGCCGATTTCCAGGGCGCGGCCGTTGCTGGTGGGCTCGATGGCGGTGGCCGGCCTGGCGGCCACCGCCGCCTACGGCTTGATGCTGCAAGTGTATACCGACGCCTACGCGCCATTCATCGATTCGGCCGTGCTGATGTTCAGCATCATCGCGCAGTTGCTGTTGATGGGGCGGCGCTTGCAGACCTGGCCGTTCTGGCTGCTGGTCAACACCGTCTCCGTTCCGCTGTACGCCAGCCGCGGCTTGTACCTGACGGCCGCGCTGTACGCTGCCTATTGGCTCAATGCGCTGGCGTCGTGGTTCTTCTGGCGCCGGCAGATGCGCGGCCAAGAGGCAAAGCTACAACTCGGCGCCTAGAAAACACGACAAAAAATCGACATTGTCCTGGGCACGCTCTATCATTCATTTCCAAGTGGAAAAAATATGGAGCATAAAATGCAATGGTTCTATGATCTCAAGATAGGCAAGAAGTTAATCCTGGCGTTCGCGGTGGTGATCGCGCTGACCTGCTTCCTCGGCCTGTTCTCGATCAACCAGCTGGTCAAGGTCAACCAGGCATCGACCGACATCGCCACCAACTGGATGCCGGCGGTGCGCTACCTGGGCCAGATGCAGACGTCGATGTCGCGCTACCGCATCTCCGAATCGACTCACATCCTGCTGTCCGAGGAGGCCGACATGGCGGCCACCGAAAAATCGATGGCGACCCGCCTCGAGACCCTGGGCAAGCAGCAGGCCTCGTACGCGCCGCTGGTGTCGGAGCCGGACGAGATCCGCATCTACGCCGAGTTCCAGAAAACCATGGAAGCCTACCTGGCCGAAAGCAAAAAGCTGATGGCGCTGTCGCGCGCCGGCCAGAAAGAGGAGGCGCGGGTGCTGTTCCGTGGCGCCTCCAACAAGGTGTTCCGCCAGATTAACGAACAGCTCGACGCGCTGGCCAAGATCAACGACGACGGCAGCGCCGCGTCCGACACGTCGGCCGAGCAGACGTTCTCGCTGGCGCGCAAGCTGATCCTGGGCGCGCTGGCGGCGCTGATCGTCATCAGTCTGTTGCTGGCGACGACGGTGTCGCGCGCCGTCGCCGCGCCGCTGCAGGAGGCGGTGGTGATCGCCCGCCGCGTGGCCGAGGGCGACTTGACCGGCCACATCGCCAGCACCAGCAAGGACGAGACGGGACAATTGATGTTGTCGCTCAAAGCCATGAACGACAGCCTGCTGCGGGTGGTGGGCGAAGTGCGCGGCGGCACCGACACCATCGCCACCGCGTCGGCGGAGATCGCCAGCGGCAACCTCGACCTGTCGAGCCGCACCGAGGAGCAGGCCAGTTCGCTGGAGGAGACCGCCTCGGCGATGGAGGAGCTGACCTCGACCGTCAAGCAGAACGCCGACAACGCCCGCCAGGCCAACCAGCTGGCGCAATCGGCGTCCGGCACGGCCACCGACGGCGGCCAGGTGGTGGGCGAGGTGATCGCCACGATGGAGGCGATCAGCGCGGCCTCGCGCAAGATCGTTGACATCATCAGCGTGATCGACGGCATCGCCTTCCAAACCAACATCCTGGCGCTCAACGCCGCCGTCGAGGCGGCGCGCGCCGGCGAGCAGGGGCGCGGCTTCGCCGTGGTCGCCAGCGAGGTGCGCAACCTGGCCCAGCGCAGCGCGGCGGCGGCCAAGGAGATCAAGCAGTTGATCGACGATTCGGTGACCCAGGTCGACAGCGGCACGGCGCTGGTGCAGCGCGCCGGCACGACGATGGCCGAGGTGGTCTCAAGCGTGCGCCGCGTCAGCGACGTGGTGGCCGAGATCTCGGCCGCCAGCCACGAGCAGAGCACCGGCATCGAGGAAGTCAACCGCGCCATCACGCAGATGGACGAGGTGACGCAGCAAAACGCCGCGCTGGTCGAGGAGGCGGCCGCCGCCGCCGGTTCGTTGCAGGAGCAGGCCGCCAACCTGGCGGCGGTGGTCAGCGTGTTCCGGCTGCGCTAAGCCCGCCGGGCACGCTCCGGACAACGCCGCACGCCGTCAGGCCTGCGGCGTTTTTCTTTGCTGGTGGTGGTTGGAGCTGCGGAAGGCGCTCGGCGTGATGCCGGTGCGCTCGCGGAAGGCGGTGGCGAAATTGCCCGCATTGTTAAATCCGATCAAGAGCGCGATGTCCTGTACATCCATGTCCGTTTCGCGCAGCAATTCCTCGCCGCGCTTGATGCGGGCTTCGCGGATGAAGGCGAACACCGTCATGCCGGTTTGCTCGCGGAAGATTTGCGACAACTTTTCCCGGTAGGTGCCGACGCTGCGGGCGATCTCCGCCAGCCCCGGCAAAGTGGCCAGGTTGTCGGCGATCAGGCGTTTGACGGCGGCCACGATGACCGCGTCCGGATCGCTGTCGGCGCCGCTCGAGGCGGCGCCGCCACTGCCGCCATGATCGGCCTCGGGGTCGTTGGAGGCCTGCAAGCCGCGGTCGCTGACCCGGCGCGCCAGGTTCAGGTGGACCTGGATGCGGGCGGCCAGCTCGCCCGGCGAAAACGGCTTGGAGACATAGTCGACGCCACCGATCGACAGGCCCATGATGCGCTCCTCGTCGGCGTCGGCGCCGCTCAGGAAAATCACCGGGATGTCCTGCGTCACAGGGTTGGCTTTGAGCAACCTGCACGCGGTGTAGCCGTCCATATTGGGCATGCGCACGTCGAGCAGGATCAGGTCCGGCTGATTAGCCAGCGCCAGCTGGTAGCCCTGCAGGCCGTTGAAGGCCACCGACACCTTGTACGGCAGCTCGCTGAGGAGATCGACCAGCACGCGCTGCTCGAACGCGGAGTCGTCCACGATGAGTATTTTGCGCTGCGTACTGTCACTGGCCGTCGGCATGGTTCACCTTGCTTGGTTGATAAATTCTTCACGCCCTGTTGCGTATTATGCCTATCTTTTAAAAATTTTTAATAGTTTTCTACGCTCCCAAAACCGTAGTCACTTGCAGCAAAAGCAGGGTTTTTTTAGATCATCAATAATTGGTTCAAGTGTTGAGCGATGGCAATTGTCCTGAACAACGCCTCTCGGCACCGTCGCTCAATTGTTAATTATGGGGGTAGAAATGAAAAACAGGCGCACATCCCGCCTTGCGGCGGCCACCGTTGCGGTGTCGGCCATGCTGGCCGCCACGTTGCCCGGCGCCGACGCGGCCGTCTATGTCAACGGCAGCAAGACCAACACCTTCGACGTCACCTTGAAAATCGTTGCCGACTGCACCATCGCGGCCAATCCGCTCGACTTCGGCCAGTCACAGGGCGTGCTGGCGACGGCGGTGTCGATCAACACCACGCTCAGCGTCACCTGCACCAATACCACGCTGTACAACGTCGGCTTGAACGCCGGCACCGGCACCGGCTCGACGGTGGCGGCGCGCGTGCTCAGCGGTACCGGCGCCAACACCGGCACCGTCGCCTTCAACCTGTACCAGACCGCCGGCGCCACCAACTGGGGCAACACGCAGGGCACTGACACGCTGTCGGGCACCGGCACCGGCAACTCGCAAACCTTGACCGTATACGGCGTCGTGCCGGCCCAGGCCACGCCGCAGCCGGACACGTACAAGTCGACCATCACCGCCACGGTGTACTTCTAAACGATGAAAAGACCGGCGCGGTTCCTGTGCTGGGTGTTGTATGGCGTCCTCGCGATGCCGGGGGTACAGGCGGGCGCGGCCAACCTGCAGATTTCCCCGGTGATGATAGTTTTGCGTGCCGGCCAGGGGGCCACGGGCATCTCGATGCAAAACCTGGGGGAGACCCCGGTGTATGGCCAGGTCAGGGTGTACCAGTGGGAGCAGAACGAGGGCGACGACGTCCTGACGCCGACACAGGAAGTGGTGGCGAGTCCGCCAATACTGCAGATCGGGCCCAAAAGCAGCCAGGTCATTCGTCTTGTACGACGTAGCCAGCAACTCCCGAGCAACGAGTTGACCTACCGGATTTTGATTGACGAGATTCCGCGCGAGGACGGCGGCCCGGCGGCCGGCGTCGACATCCGCCTGCGGTATTCGGTGCCGATGTTCGTGCTGCCGGCCGACGAGCGCGCCGTGCCGGTATTGGCGTGGTCGGTGTACAAAAAAGAGGGCAGCTGGATGCTGCGCGTGCGCAATACCGGCAACCAGCGCGCGCAGATCGGCGCGCTCGAACTGCGCAACGCCGCCGGCGAGCAGTTCGTCATCGCCGCCGGCCTGTTCGGCTACGTGCTGGCCGGACGCCAGCGCGAGTGGCGCTTGCCGACGCCGGCCGAGAACGACCTGAGCGGGACGCTGGCGGTCAGCGCCAATATTAATTCGCGGCCCGCGCGCGCCAGCACGGCGAGCCGGCTGGAATAGGGCCGGGGCCCATGTGGGGGCGGCTGATCTGCCTGTCGGTGCTGTCCTGCGCGGCGGCGATGGCGGCCGTGGTGGCAAACGGGCAAACGCCGCCGGCGGTGGCCGAAGACGAGCTTTTTTTGGAGGTAGAGTTGAACGGTGAACAGACCGGTTTGATCCAGCGCTACACCCGGGGTACAACCTCGGGGTTGCGCAGCAGCGTGCGCAATTTGCGCGAGCTCGAGCTGGACCCGGAACGTTTTGGCGTGGCGGGGCGGGAGGAGTTCGACCTCGACGACATCGCCGGCCTGAGCTACACCTACGACGCGGCGCGCCAGGCCATCGCGCTGCGCGTGGCCGACGCCCTGCGCGCGCCGGTGGCGCTGTCGGTGCGCACCGTGCGCCAGGCCGGCGCGGCCACGGTCACGCCGGGCGCGGTGCTCACCTATGACGCCTTCAGCCGCCTCGGCCGCGACCGCAGCCTGTCGCTGGCCCATGAGCTGCGCTACTTCAACGACAGAGGCGTGCTCAGCAGCACTGGCACGTACAACCACAGCGGCGACCTGCGCCAATACATCCGCTTCGACACCTCGTGGGTGCATGCCGACCCGGACACCCTGGCGGTGTGGCAGGTGGGCGACCTGATCTCGTCGTCGCTGCCGTGGAGCCGTTCGCTGCGCATGGGCGGCATGCAATGGCGCAAGAGCTTCGACCTGCGGCCGGACCTGCTGACCTTCCCGGTCGCCACGTTGGCCGGCTCGGCGGTGGTGCCCAGCGCCGTCAGCCTGTATGTCAACGGCGTGCGCCAGGTCGAGACGGCCGTGCCGTCGGGGCCGTTCGTGATCAACCAGGTCGCCGGCATCAACGGCGCCGGCCAAGCCACGCTGGTCACGCGCGATACGGCCGGGCGCGCCGTCTCGACCACGGTGCCGCTGTATGTCGATACGCGCCTGCTGGCCGCCGGCCTGAGCGACTACTCGGTCGAAGTCGGCGTGCTGCGGCGCGACTACGCCAGAAGGTCTTTCGGCTACGCCCGCACGCCGGCTGTCAGCGGTTCGCTGCGGCACGGCCTGAGCGACAGCCTGACCCTGGAGGCGCACGGCGAGGCCGGCCGCAGTGTCGTCAACGGCGGGCTCGGCGCCATGCTGCGGCTCGGCCAGGCCGGCGTGGTGCGCGGTTCCATCGCCGGCAGCGGCGGCCGTGGCGCCGGCGCCCAGGCCGGCGTGGGCTACCAATATTTGAGCGGACGCTTCAGCATCGACGCCGAAACCCTGCGCGCCAGCGCCGGCTACAGCGACCTGGCCACCGCCGACAGCGGCGCCGGCGCGCGCGCCAACGACCGGATCAATGTGAACCTGGCCTTGTTCCCTGGCCACAGCGTCGGCGCCAGCCTGGTCGCCCTGCGCGCGCCGCTGGTGCCGCCGGCGCGGGTGGCCGCGCTGTCGTACTCGGCCACCCTGGGCGCCGGCCTGTTCCTGAGCGTGAGCGCCTTCCGCGACACCCGCGACGCCCAGACGCGCGGCGTGTTCTTCAGCCTGAGCGCCTCGTTCGGCGACCGTATCGCCGTCAACGCCAGCCGGGGCCGCCAGAACGGCGTGCGCAGCACCGTGCTGACCGCCGGCCGCGCGGCCGATTACGACGGCGGCTTCGGCTGGGGCGTGCAATCGATCGGCAACAACGGCGCGGCGCTGCGCCAGGCCCAGCTCAATTATCTGGGCGGCTACGGCCAGGTCGGCGCGCTGGTGCAGCAAACCGGCGACAACCGCAACACCTCGCTCAACGCCGCCGGCTCGCTGGTGCTGATGGACGGCAGCGTGCACGCGGCGCGCCAGGTCGGCGCCGGCTTCGCGCTGGTGTCGACCGACGGTGTCGGCGGCGTGCCGGTGCTGCAGGAAAACCGGCCGCTGGGACGCACCGGCGCCGACGGCTATCTGCTGGTGCCCAACCTGAATCCTTACCTGGTCAACCAGATCGGCATCGACACCAGCGCGCTGCCGCTGCACGCGCGGGTGGCCAACACCAGCCGTAGCGTGGTGCCGGCGCGCATGTCCGGCATGCTGGCGCGCTTCCCTGTCGAGACCTATGCGGCCGCCAGCGTGATCCTGCACGGCGCCGATGGAAAGCCGCTGGCGGCCGGCGCCGAGGTGTTGCATGTCGAGAGCGGCGCCACCACGCTGGTCGGTTTCGACGGCGTCGCCTTCATCGACAACCTGGCCCCGCTCAACCACCTGCGCCTGCGCGCCGGCGGCGTCGATTGCATCGTCGAGTTTCCCTATGTTGCGGTCAAGGGCAACGCCTTGCCGGCCATCGGCCCCTTCATTTGCCGGGGCGTGCAATGACGGGCGCCGTGGCCGCCCTGCTGCGCCGCCTGCCCGTGGCGGCGCCGCGCACGCTGGCGCCGGCTTTACTGCTGACCTTGCTCGGCGGGCACGCGCGCGCCGACAGTTGCGCGATCACGCCGCAGAACTTCGTGTTCCCCAGCGTCAGCTCGATTTCCAGCGTGGACGTGTATGCGTCGGCCAGCTTCAAGGTCACCTGCACCTGGACCAATTTCCTCGGCAACCTGTTGACGCCGAACGTGACGGTCTGCCTGTACCTCGGCGCCGGCACCAATTCCTCGGCCACGGTGACCAGCACGCGGCAGATCGGCAACGGCGCGCTGCGCGCCAACTACAACATCTATACCGACGCCACCTACACGCCGGCCAAGGTGTGGGGTGGCTGGGTGGGCACCAACACGCCGACGCCGATCATCTTTTCGATGACCAAGGGCGGCGGCGTCGGCTCGCTGGAACAGAACATCAGCCTGTTCGGCAAGCTGTCGGCCGACGCCACCCTGTCCGGCCTGACGCTCGGGCCGGACGACCTGACCTTCACGTCGGACTTCGGCGCCGGCAGCGGGCTGATGCAGTACGTCTTTTTCCTGACGGGCACCCCGGCCTGCGCGCTCGGGCCGACCATGCCGATCGCGTTCCGGGTCAGCGCCGCCGTCATCAACGATTGCAACATCAATGTCGGCAACCTGGTCTTCCCGAACAGCAAATTGCTGACGAGCGCGGTGCGCACGACGTCGAGCATGTCGGTGGTGTGCAGCAAGAACACGGCTTACCGCGTGGCCCTGTCGGGCGGTGCCAACGGCACCTCGACCGCCCGCAGGATGCGCAAAGTGGCGGGCGCGGAGCTGGTGGCATATCAGATCTCGACCACACTGGACGGCAGCAGCTGGGGCGACGGCAGCGGCGGTACGGTAATTATTTCGGGGACGGGCAACGGCGGCGCGCAGACGCAGACTTTATATGGCTTGGTGCCCGCGCAGGGTACGCCATCGCCGGGGGATTACAAGGATACGGTGACGGCCACGGTGTCGTTTTGAGCCGGGCCGGGCTGGCGCGCGCGGGTGGCGGCCGGTGGCATCAGAAGTAGACGACCCAGTTCTGCGCGCCCGATTCGGTGCGGATGGGCGCGGCGGGGCGGTCAGTGGTGGTATTGGCGGTATTGGCGGGGGCGGGCTGGTCGCCACGCGTGAGCAGGTAAGGGGTTTTCAGTTCGCAGACGACCGCCGGTGCGGGGGCGGTCGTGGCGGGCATGGCGGCGCGGGCGGTGGCGCGGGGCTGGCTGGTCGCGCTCTGCACGGTGCAAGCCTCCTTGACCACGAAGCTCACCTGCATGCCGCTGGTGGCGGCCTTGTTGCCCGCGACGGCGGACAGCGGCGAGCCGAAGAGGACGGCGGCAAGTGCGAGGGTCAGCGGGGCGGCAAGGATTTTCATGACGATCAATTCGAAAGGCAGTGGTTAGTAAGTTGCATCCATAGAACGAATTTTACCGTGAATCAACATTCTATCCAATGTTCACATTTCACGCTGAAATTCACTTCACGAAACGGTGGAATTTGGAGAGTTTTGAGGGTCGTTTTTTGGCCTATTTTGGTCACTGAAAAAGGGCTGAAAAATATTGTTTTTCACAGGGAAAGTACTTAAACCGCAGGGCAAAAAAGGGAGGCAAAATTGACACTAGAAAAATCACACATAGTCACAGGGGTTTGCTCGCATAAAAGTCACACATTGTTACGGCAGCCATGCAAGTAAGTCGCATCGCACGCCACGTTTTCAACCAATTTTCCTGTTCACCTGAACCAAGGAGTTACACATGAAACATACCGATTTCGGCCGCATGCCTTGCCCTATCGCCCGCAGCCTGGGTAAAGTTGGCGAATGGTGGAGCATTTTGATCCTGCGCGACGCCTTCTACGGCCTGTCGCGCTTCGACGAATTTGAAAAGAGCCTGAAGATCGCCCCCAACATGCTGACCCGCCGGCTGGCCGGGCTGGTCGAGGGCGGCCTGATGGAGCGGCGCCAGTACAGCGCCCGTCCACCGCGCTATGAATACCTGCTGACCAAGGCCGGCCGCGACTTCAAGCCTGTGCTGCTGGCGTTCATCGCCTGGGGCAACGACCATCTGGCACCGGAAGGCGCCAGCCTGCTGGTGGTGAGCCGCGAAACCGGCAAACCGGCCGATCAGGTGCTGGTCGACGCCAACAGCGGCCTGGCCATCAACGACGAAGACTATATGTTCGCACCGGGGCCCGCCGCCAGCGACACCATGCGGACCCGTTTGATCGAGATCAGCAAGCACGCTTCCTGAGCGTTGTCTCAGCTACACAAGAAGGCGCCGCTTGCGGCGCTTTTTTTCGTTCCGGCCACCCTCTTGCATAGCCGTAAGGTGCGTCCGGCATTGTCCAGGCTTTGTAAAATTAATTCCTCGTCATTCTTTTGGGAGAACCCATCATGAACAACAAGATCAGGATCGCGGTCGCCGCGTGTCTGGGCCTGCTGGCCGCCGGCGCGGCCATTGCCCAAAATCTGAGCAAGGGCGACCAGCGTATCCTCACCAGCCTGGCTCAGGCCAATGTCAACGAGGTTGCCGCCGGCAATATCGCGCTGCAAAAAGCCACCTCGCCGGAGGTCAAGTCCTTCGCCCAGAAGATGGTCGACGACCACACCAAGGGCTTGCAGGAGGTGCAGCAAGTGGCGCAGGCCAAGAACGTGACCCTGCCCACCGAGCCTGATGCCAAGCACAAGAAGATGGCCGACCGGCTCAACGCGCTCAGCGGCGAGCAGTTCGACAAGACCTATATCGCCAACGCCGGCGTCAACGACCACAAGGCCGCCCACAAACTGGTCACCGACGCCCAGCAAAAGGCCAAGGACCCGGACATCAAGGCCTTGGCGGCCAAGCTGGAGCCAACCATCACCCAGCACATGAAGTCCGTGCCGCAGATGGCGGCGGGCAAAACCGACGCGCCCAAAATACAGTAAAATTGCTTCGAGGAACTGAATTTGCTTTGCATTCAGGCACTTGGAGCGGGGCTGCGAGGGCTCCTGAAAACTGTGGAATAATGCGGTAACAGCGTTTAAATGCGTTCGGGCAACTACGCCCGGCACACAGTCAAAGGACGTCACTTGGTGGACATGTTTGCCCTCGATGAGGAGCTGGCGCGGTGGGAGGCGGTGTTGCCGGAGATTTCCGGCACGGCGCGCTTGCCGTTGCTGGTGGCGCTCGCCTGGCATTTGCGCCAGCGCGCGCCGGCACGTGCTCGTGCCCTGTCCGCCGATATCGTTCCCCTGACGGGCGCGTTGCCACCGGCCGACGCGCTGGTGGTGCGCGGCCGCCTGCTGCTGATCGCCGCCGAATCGGAATGGCTCAACGGCCAGCTCGACACCGCCCAGTACCAGGCGGAGCAGGCGCTGTCGCTGTTCGAGCAGGCCGCCGCCCTCACTCCCGATGCGTCCGTCGCGCCGGCGCTGGCCCGCGCCGATGCGTGCTGGGTGCTGGGCTGGATATCGAACGACCGGGGCGACAGCGCGGCCGGCGACCGCTGGCTGGCCCAGGCCGGCGCGGCCGCCCGCGCCGGCGGCGATCCGGTGCGCGTGGACGTGATCGACGCCGCCGCCGGCATTTGCGCCGCCTTCGGCGACTGGCAGGCCGCGCAGCGGCAATGGGGCGGCCGTTTCGACGCCGATCCGGGCGGCCTGCCGCCCATCGCCGCCGGCTGGGTCAGCGACTACTTCGGCACCTGCGCCTTCCAGCGCAGCGAGTACGGTCGCGCCATCGGCCACCTGATGCTCAGCTTCGAGATGGCGCTGGTGAGCGGCCAGGTGCGCCGCGCCATCATCATCGCCACGAATATCGGCAATGGCTTCACCAGTCTCAACGCGCACGAGGCGGCGCTGGAATGGATGCAGCGCGGGCTCGACCTGGCGCGTCCGGCCGGCTGGCCGTTGTCGATCGGCATGTGCCTGATGCAGACCGCCGAAACCTTGCGCCAGCTGGGCCAGCGCGAGGCCGCCCAAGCCCTGCTGCGCGAGGCGCTGGCCGTGCTGGCGCCGCTGTCCGGTTCGCGCGCCTACGCGGTGGCGCTGGAATACCAGGGCGACCTGGCGCTCGACCTGGGCAACCACGCGGCCGCGCTCGACAGTTTCACGCGGCTGGCCGCGCGCGGCGACGCGCTGGCGCAAAACGATTTCCAGAGCAGCGCGCGGCGCGGCCAGGCGCATGCGCTGTCGCACCTGGACCGTCCGGACGAGGCGCTGGCCGCCGTGCGCGGCGCGCTGGCGCTGGCGCGCGAGCACGGCGACGCCCTGGGCCAGATCGCCGCCCTCAACGTGCTGGCCGATATCCACGCCCACCACGCGCTGCCCGAGCCGGATCTGATGATGGCGCCCAACCCGGTGCTGCACTACCTGCTGCTGGCGCTGGAGATCGCCGCGACCATCGACGGCTACACGGTGCCCGGCGCGCTGCTCGACGCCACCGCGCGCGAATACGCCGCCATCGGCGACCACGCGCGCGCCTACGCGATCGCGCTGCAGGCCGGCGCCGCGCGCGACCAGACCCACAGCCAGCAGGCCACCAACCGCGCCATCGCCATGCAGGTGCAGTACCAGACCGAGCGCGCGCAGACCGAGGCCGAGCACCATCGCCAGCTGGCGGCGGCCGAGGCGCAGCGCGCCGAGGTGCTGCAGCAAACCAGCGCCACCTTGGCGCACCTGAGCGCGGTCGGCCAGGAAATCACCGCCCACCTGGACGCGGCGGCGGTGTTCCGCGCGCTGGACCGCCACGTGCACGGCCTGCTCGACGCCACGCATTTCTCGATTTTCCTGCTGGAGCCGAACGGCGTGTGGCTGTCGTGCGCTTTCGGCGTCGAGGCCGGCAATCCGCTGCCGGAGGTGCGCTATTCGCTGGCGGACCCGCGCGCCAATACCTCGCGCTGCGTGCGCGAGCGGCGCGAGATCCTGATCGAACTGGGCGAGGCGGATGTGACGCCGAACCTGATCCCGGGCACGCTGCCGACCCTGACGTTGTTGTTCGCGCCGCTGCGCGTGGGCGAGCGCGTGCTGGGCGCGATGACGGTGCAGTCGCTGCACGCCAACGCCTACGGCGAGCGCGAGCGGCTGATCTTCCGCACCCTGTGCGCGTACGGCGCCATCGCGCTCGACAATGCCAGCGCCTACCGCCAGGTGGCGGCGACCCTGAAGACCTTGAGCGCCACCCAGGAGCAACTGGTGGAAAAAAACCTGGAGCTCGAACGCGCCTACCAGGCGCTCGAGGAGGTCAGCCTGACCGACCAGTTGACCGGCCTGCGCAACCGCCGCTTCTTCCTGCGCAATGTCGACGCCGATGTGGCGATGAGTTTGCGCGGCTACGACGGCGGCCAGCAGCGCGGCCACCAGATGACCGAATGGGAACAGCACGCGGCCAACGACCTGGTGTTCTTCATGGTCGATATCGACCACTTCAAGGAAGTCAACGACCGCTACGGCCACGCCGCCGGCGACGCCATCCTGGTGCAGATGACCGAGCGCCTGCGCGAAGTGTTCCGCGAATCGGACTATGTGATCCGCTGGGGCGGCGAGGAGTTCCTGGTGCTGGCGCGCGCCACCCACCGCGACGACGCGCGCGTGGTGGCCGAGCGCATGCGCCGTGTCGTCGCCGAGCGCGAGTTCGTGCTGCCGGACGGCGTGCGGCTGTCGAAGACCTGCTCGATCGGCTTTGCCTGCTTCCCCTTCCTGCCGGCGCAACCGCGCCTGCTGTCGTGGTCGCAAGTGGTGGAGCTGGCCGACCAGGGCCTGTACATCGCCAAGCGTTCCGGCCGCAACGCCTGGGCGGCGCTGTACGGCACCGAGCGCGCCCGTGCCGACGGCCTGTTCACGCGATTGATGCATCAAGTCGACGAGGCGCTGTCCGCAGGCGAGGTGCGGCTGGTCAGCAACCTGGAAGGACCGCTGTCGCTGGGCGGCGAGCGGCGCCGCGTCGGCCTGTCGAGCGACCTGGAAACCTGATCCGGTTCGATCAGGCGGCCGGCGGCTCGACCACTACCTCGAAGTTAAGCGAATTGGCGATGTAGCACTTTTCGTGCGCCTCGTGGTGGATGGCGTGCAGCTCATCTTCGCCCGGCGGCGCGGTGCCGGCGAACACGATGGCCGGGCGCAGCGCAATGCGCGTCATCGCCATTTTCCCCTGGGCGTTCTTGCCGAGCGTGCCGATCGCGTGGTCGGTGTAGCTGTCGACCGTGTGCCCCCGTTTGGCGGCGATCGACAGGAAGAACAGCATGTGGCAGCTCGACGCTGCGGCCACCAGCGCCTCCTCGGGGTCGACAGCGGCGGCGTCGGACATCGGCAGCGGCACCGACAGCGGCGACGACGACGCCGGCACGACGGCGCCGCCGTCGAAGCGCCAGGTGTGCGCGCGGCTGTAGCGCTGTCCGAGAAAATCCTGTCCGTCGCGTTTCCATTCCAGTGTTGCCTCGAATTGCATGCAAAGCTCCTGTCGCCATGGTCGATGAAGACCCCCATTCTAACCCGCTCGCCCGCGATGCCTTCCGGTTGCTATACTTCCCCTCCCGACGACCTTCGATCTCGATGCGATGACCAAAATCCGCTGCGGCTGGGCCAACCCTGTCAATCCCCTTTACCTGCACTACCACGACACGGAATGGGGCGTGCCTTGCCATGACGAGACGCGCCTGTTCGAGATGCTCAATCTGGAGGGCGCGCAGGCGGGCCTGAGCTGGGAGACCATCCTCAATAAACGCGAGACCTACCGCGCCGCCTTCGACCAGTGGGACGCGGAGAAGATCGCCGCCTACGACGCCGACAAGGTGGCGGCGCTGCTGGCCGATCCCGGCATCGTGCGCAACAAGCTGAAGGTGGCGGCGGCGATCACCAACGCGCAGGCGTACCTGCGCTTGCGCGCCGGCGGCGGCAGCCTCGATCAACTGCTGTGGGCTTATGTGGGCGGCAAGCCCATCGTGTCCGGCGACGGCCCGCGCGCCAGCAAGACGGAGCTGTCGGACCGCATCTCCAAGGACCTGGCCAAGCTGGGATTCAAGTTCGTCGGCTCCACCATCGTCTACGCCTACATGCAGGGCATCGGCATGGTCGACGATCATGATCCCGCGTGCTTCTGCAGGAAGCGGCGCAAGTGACGACGGCGAACGCACCACGGCGCGTCGTCCTCGATACGGACTTCGCCGATGGCGCGCGCTTCCTGGCCGCATGGGCGCGGGCCGCTACGCCGGGGGGCGCAACGCTGCACTATCTGGCCGTCACGCCGCAGCTGCAGGACGCCGCGCGCATTGCCGATGCGCGGCTGCGCGCCAACTGGCCGCTGAACCTGCCGGGCTTCCACCGCATCGTGCTCGATGACGGCCGCGTCACGCTCGATCTGCTGGTCGGCGCGCTCGACGCCGTGCTGCCGCAAATCGAAGCACGGGTCGACGAATTCCAGGTTTCCCCTTGCGAGCCGGCTTTTATCTCCAGCTTCGCGCGCGGCCTGGCAAAGCTGGCCGCGCCGGGAGCGGCGCTACACGCGCACGCGCCGGACGAGCCGCTGGTGTGGGCGCTAACGGCGGCCGGTTTCGCCTGTCACGCCGTCGCCGACTCGCGCGATGTCGGCGCGGTCTATCGAAGCCGCAAGCCGCAGCCCCCCGCACCGCCGCAACCGGAGCGGCGCGCGATCGTCATCGGCGCCGGCCTGGCAGGGTCCTCGGCGTGCCATCGCCTGTGCGCCAAAGGTTGGGAAGTCACGCTGATCGAACGGCACGCGCTGCCGGCACAGGAAGCATCGGGCAACCTGGCCGGCATCTTCATGCCGCTGCTGTCGAAGGACGACAATATCCCGACCCGCTTGAGCCGCGCCGCCTATCTGTTCGCGCTGCGCGAGTGGCGGCGACTCGGCGGGATAGGCAAGGCCTTCGACGGCGCCGATTGCGGCGTGCTGCAACTGGCGCGCGACGCCGCGCATGCGAAGGTGCAGCAAGACGTTCTGGCGGCGTGGGACTATCCGCCGGCGTATGCGCGCTGGCTGGCGGCCGAAGACGCCGGCCGCGTGCTGGACGGCGAGACGCCGCACGGCGGTTGGTTGTTCGAGCAGGGCGGCTGGGCGCGTCCGGCGTCGCTGTGCGAAGCCATGTTGAACGCTTGCGGCGAACGCTTGCGCCGCGTGTTCCACACGCAGGCGCTGGCGTTGCGCAGGATCGACGGCGAGTGGCACGTGATCGGCGCGGACGGCGTGTCGATTGCTCAGGCGCCCACGCTGATCCTGGCCAACGGCACCGGCGCCGCCGACATCGCGCAGGCGTCGCTGCTGCCGTTGTCGGCGCTGCGCGGCCAGGTCACCCACCTGGCGCTCGACGCACCCGGTTCGCAGGGCGCGCCCCGGCTGCCGCTGGTGGTCTGCCGCGAGGCGTATGTGACGCCGGCCGCCAACGGCATCGTCTGCGCCGGCGCGACTTACGACAACGATGACGATCCGTTCCTGCGCACCAGCAGCCAACTGGAAAATCTCACCCGGCTGGCGGAGATCGTCCCGGGCGGGGCGGTGGCGGCGCTGGCGGCGAGCGCGCCGCTGGCCGGGCGGGTCGGATTCCGCTGCGCCGCGCCGGACCGCCTGCCGCTGTGCGGCGCCTTGCCCGACCACGGCGCCGCCGGGCGCCTGGAGCGCCTGCGTGACGTGCCGCGCCATCCCGGCCTGTATGGACTGCTCGGCTACGCCTCGCGCGGCTTGATCTGGGCGCCGTTGATGGCCGAGTTGCTGGTCAGTCAACTGGAGAACGGGCCGCCTCCGCTGGAGGCGAGCCTGGTGGCCGCGCTCGATCCGGGCCGCTTCCTGCTCAAGGAACGCCGTCGCAGCCAGTGATCCCGCCGCCACACCGGCGTTGCGTTGGCGCAAATTTCCTGCGCACACAAGCCATCCCGGCGTTGGCTTGGCTATATCCCGCAGGATATAATCACCCTTTGAACCGGGCGCGAGCACCGCACAATGGACGAAGACCAAGCGCAGCACTACGAGGGATCGCCAGAGTTGTTGATGTTCCTGGCGTCGACGGTGCACGACATGAAGAACTCGATCAGCGTCCTCAGCGGCACGCTGGAGAACCTGATCGCCGCCTCTGCCCCGGCCTCCGCGCCGCCTCCTTCCGCCGTCGCGGATCAGCCCCAATACGGGCAGCTGGGCCAGATGCTGTACCAGACCCGCCGCCTCAACGACAACCTGATCCAGTTGCTAGCGTTGTACAAGGAGGTGGGCAAACCCGGTTATCCGTTCGATCCCGCCGCCCACCGCGTCAGCGAGTTGGTCGACCAGGTCAAGGGCCAGGCGCGCATCCTGCTGCAATCGCGCGGCGTCACGCTCGATGTCGATTTTCCGGCGGACGCCATCTGGACCTTCGACGAGGACCTGATCATCGGTGTGCTGGTCCACGCCATCAACAACGCCATCCGCTACACGCGCGACCGCATCCGTCTGGCCGTCAAAATCGATGGCGACTACCTGGAGCTGCGCGTGGAGGACAACGGCGACGGCTTCCCGCCGGCGATCCTGGAGACCGGCGCCGAAGCCATGAAGTCCGGCGGCAGCAAGGTCAACTTCCTCAGCAACAGCAGCGGCCTCGGTCTGTACTTTTCCAGCGAAGTGGCGAAGATGCACAAGCATCGCCAGCGCCATGGCGGCATCGCCCTGGAAAACGGCGGCGCGCTTGGCGGCGGCTGCTTCGTCCTGCGGCTTCCATGAACGCGGAAACCCCAACCAGCGGCGACATCGATTGGGCCGAGAAGCGCTATCTGCTGGTCGACGATTTTGTCGGCATCCGCCAGTTGCTGCGCGAATCGCTGCGCAACCTCGGCGCCAAGCATATCGACCAGGCGGCCAGCGGCGGCGAGGCGATCGTGCTCCTGTCGAAGACGCGCTATGACGTCGTCATGTGCGACTACAACCTCGGCGACGGCAAGAACGGCCAGCAGGTGCTGGAGGAGGCGCGCCTGCGCAACCTGATGCTGCCCAGCAGCGTGTGGCTGATGGTCTCGGCCGAGAAAAGCGTGGAGTCGGTGATGGGCGCGGCCGAGCACCAACCGGACGCCTACATCATCAAGCCGATCACCGAGGGCGTTTTGTTGACGCGCCTGAACCGCGTGTGGAACAAGAAGCAGATCTTCCGCGAGATCGACCAGGCTTTCGCCGACAAGGACTACCTGCGCGCGGCGCGCCTGTGCGAGGAACAGATCGCGCTCTATCCACTGCACGAGATCGACCTGCAGCGGATGAAGGCCACCTTGCTGCTCAAAAGCGGCGTGCCGGAACAGGCGCGCGCCGTGTACGAGAAGGTGCTCGAGGAGCGCGACTACAACTGGGCGCGCTGCGGCCTGGGGAAGATCCGCATGAGCGCCGGCGAGCTGGAAGCGGCGCAGCAGATGTTCCAGGCGGTGATCGCCGACAACCGCTTTTACATCGACGCCTTCGACCAGCTGGCGCTGACGTACCAGCAGCAGGGCAAGCACGAGGAAGCCTTCGGCGTGCTGGAAAAAGCCGCCAAGCTGTCGCCCAATTCGGTGCCGCGCCAGCGCGCGTTCGGCCAGACGGCGCTCAAGCTGGGAAATATCCCGGTGGCGGAAAAAGCCTTCCGCAAATGCATAGAGATGGGCGAGTACTCGGTGGCCAAGACGGTCGACGCGTATTTCGGCCTGGCGCGCGTGTGCGGCCAGAAGAACGACACCAAGGAAGCGATACGGTTGCTGAACGCGGCGGTCCATCAATTCGGCGGCGACCAGGTCACCTTGCGCGCCAAGATCACCGAGGGCCTGGTCTACCACGAGAGCGGCGACTATCGTCGCGCGCGCAAATCCGGCGACGAACTGGAGGCGATGCTGGCCGACGACACCAAGCAGCGCCCGGACAGCACCACCTGCCTCGATATGGCGACGTTGCTGTTCGCCGTCGGCGTCAAGGACGCGCCGGTGACCTTGCTGTGCTACGTGGCGCGCAACAACCATGACAACGCGCCGCTGCTCGAGGATGTGCAGAAGATCTTCGACAAGGCGCGCATGGGCGACGAGGGCATCGAGTTGATCAAGGCCTCGCGCCAGGAGGCGGCCGACATGATGAACAAGGGCGTGCTGCTGTGGAAGACCGGTAAGTTGATCGAGGCGGTCGAATGGATGCGCGTGGCGCGCAAGGCGCTGCCGCACAATATGCGCATTCTGTTTAATTCGGCGCAGATCCTGATCTCGCAACTGCACCAAACTGGCTATGTGCGCGAGCTGGCGGAGGAGGCGATCGGGGTGTTGATGCATGTTGACGCGATCGCCCCGGGCCAGTTGCGGTTCGCGCAGCTGATGGAGCAGCTGGCGATGCTGGCGCCGGTGTCCGGCGTCGTGGCGGCGGCAGCGGCGAGCGAGTACGAGGCCGCCAACGGCGCGGTTCCCGACTGATGCCGGTGACGGATGGGCGCAACACCCAACTTGTTTATGGGTCACCTAATGATTACACTGAATCGCGGCGCAGCCCTGTCTGCGCCTTGAAATAAAGGGCAAAACAATATGCGTGATATCGCAAAAGAAGTGTATACGAAGATGAAAGTGGGCAGCGTGGCCTGGATACGGCCGGTCGCAGCCAAGGGAGATACCCTCGACAGTTTTCAGTCCGCCCACGACAGCGCCAAGCTGCTCGAGGAAGAGGGCTTGATCGATATCGAAAAAGTGCAGCGCCAGGAAGACGGCATGATCGACGCCATCCGCATCCAGCGCCTGGCCTGAGGCCGGGCGCCGAACGCGGGCTCGCCGTGGTCTGATTAAGGTTTTTCGGCGCCGGGCTTGCCGGCCTTCGGCGATGCGGTTTTGGCCGGTGCCTTTTTCGGGGCCGGCTTGACGGCAGCAGGGTCGGCGGCCGGTGCGGCGCTGGCGGTTTTCGTGGTGCTGGCGCCAGCGTCCGCAGCGGCGGGCTTGCCGGCGGCCGTGGCGGCGGTGGCGAATTTGACCGCCGTATCGGTGGCGCGCGCGGCGGCATCGGCCATCATCGACTCGGACGCCATCGCCGTCGATACGGCCTGCTTGAATTGATCCTGCAGCAGATTCCACCACACGGCCGGATTGGGCATCTGGGCGGCGGCGTCCGGGACCGGCTTGGACGGCGGCGCGGCGTCCGGCGCCTTGGGCGCGGCTTGCTGCGCCGTAGCGGGAGCGGGAGCCGATGCCGGGGCGGCCGATGGCGCCGGCGGCCATGACGGCGTGCTGGCGGGCGCCTTGTCGGCCTCGCGGGCGTGGTGGAAGAAGGCCGACGCGTACGGGTTGGCGTCGAAGATCGACTTGTCGTTGGCGCCCGTGTTGACGGCGGCGGCCAGGCTGGCGCCGACGGATTTGAGCGTGGCGATGGTCCCGCGCTGCACTTCGAGCGCCTGGATGCTACCGCGCAGCATGCTCATATTGAGGTTCAACCAGGCCTCGACGGCCTTCAGATCGTTGATCTTCTTATCCAGTTCCTCGACCGACAGCGTCGGCGCCGTCAAACCGGGCACGCTCATGCTGCCCCACAGGTTTTTGACAAAATCTAAAGTATCCGTCATCACTCCGGCGCCTGGGATGTGCGGCATCTGCGTATTGGCCATAACTGTCTCCTGTGGTTTTAGCATTCAGCGTAGCAGATATCCGGGCCGCATTCAAAAAGATTTTGACAACATTTCCATCGGCGCGAGGCGGCGAAGCGATGGCTTTGTCCGAACACGTTAAACTAGCGGCATGACGATTGTTTCCTACCTCTTTCAACGCCGACGCCTGCTGGTCGTATGCGCGGCCACCCTGGCACTGCATTTCGCGGCGATCGACTGGGCGGGCAATCACCTCGGCTCCTCCGCGCCGCGTACTTCGCCCCATCCACCGTCGGTGATGACGGCGCAATTGCGACTGACCTTGCCCAAGCGCGTCGAGAGCGCGCCGCTGGTCGACGTCAAGCCGCTCACGCCGCAGGATGCGCCGCGTCCCCGCGTCAAGCGCGCGCCGCCGCCCAGGGCACTGCCGCCACCGCCGGAATCGGCGCCGGCCAACGACGCGCTGACCGCCATCGCCGCCACTCCGGTGCTGGCCGACGCTCCTTCGACCGAAAGCGGCGGTGACGGCGCGCCGGCCGGCGGCAAGGATGGGAAGGCCCAGGCCGGGGCGGCGCAGGCGCAAACCGGCACGCCGCCGGCACCCGCCGAGGCGCCGACGCCGGCGCCGGCCGTGCCGGCCGAGGCCGCGCCGCAGGGCGGGCGGCGTTACAAAGTGCATCTGCCGCCGTCGGCCAAGTTCGACATGGCGGTGGCGCGGGTGGACGCCGACGGCACCAAATGGACGGGCTCCGCGTCGATGACGTGGCATACTGACGGCAGCCGTTACGACGCCTCGCTCGAAGCCGGCGTCAGCCTGTTGGTGACGCGCGTCAACTTGTTGGTGCTGCGCAGCGAAGGCGTCATCGACGACTACGGCATCGCCCCCGTCAGGGTCACCGAAAAGCGCACGCGCAGGGCGGAGACCGCGACCCACTTCAACCGCGACCAGGGCACGATCACGTTCTCGGCGTCCGAGCGCAGCTATCCGCTGCTGACCGGCGCGCAGGACAAGGCGACGGTGCCGTTCCAACTGGGCGGCATCGGCCGCGCCGACGTCAACCAGCTAGGCGGCGACATCGACCTGCAGGTGGGCGACGAGAAGGAGGCGACGATCTTCCGCTTCCAGCTGGTCGGCGAGGAAGAATTGAACACCAAGATGGGCAAGCTGGTCACCTGGCACCTGACGCGCCCGCCCAAGCCGGGCACGTATTCGTCGCGGCTGGACATATGGCTGGCGCCGGGCATGAACTGGTACCCGGTCCAGATGCGCAACACTGAAGCGAGCGGCGCGCTGACCACGCAGACCGTCTCCAATATTACGATGACAGACCCCGGAAAATAACATGCAAAAAACCCTAACCATTCGCCTGCTGGGCGCCGCCGTGCTGCTGGCATTGTCCGCCGGCGCCATGAGCGCCCGCGCGGCCGGCGACGCCCCCGGCGCCCATCCGAGCGCCAAGCGGGCGCACAGCGAACCGCCGTCGGCGGACCTGAACTACAACATCACGGCCAAACAGCACGGGCTGACGATCAACGGCACGGCGGTCGTGCAATGGCGCGTCGGCGACGGCAAGTACTCGCTGGCGGTGGAAAGCCGCGCCGCCATCTTCGGCAAGATCCTCGAAACGCGCAGCGAAGGGCTGATCGACGACTACGGCCTGGCGCCGGTAGCGTTCTATGAAAAGCGCTTCCGCAAGGAGGCCAACACCACCAGCTTCAAGCGCGACACCAAGACCATCAGCTTCAGCGTCGGCGACGAGACCTACCCGATCAAGGGCGGCGAGCAGGATCGCGCCAGCATCCAGTGGCAGATCGCCTCGCAGGCGCGGGCCGCGCCGGACAAGTTCAAGCCGGGCAGCGAGTGGGCTTACTTTGTCGCCGGCCGCCGCAATGCCGAGCAGTGGAGCTTCAAGGTCGCCAACGTCGAGCCGGTGCAGACCGGCGGCGGCGAGGTCAGCGCCGTCCACCTGGTGCGCCAGCCGCTCGACGACGACAAGGGCTCGCAGGTCGACCTGTGGCTGGCGCCGTCGATGGACTGGTACCCGGTGCGGGTGGTGTTCAAGGACGCCGACGGCGACTTCGTCGACCAGACCCTGGATAAAGTTGCCAAGAAATAATTATGTGTGTGGCCCCGTGTGCCCGGGGCCGTATACAAATGGCGGACCCGACCCCGCCCGCCTGCTATACTGACGCCCCCGCGATGATGATGCTTTGTTGCACGATTTGCAATCGCGTTGCGACCAGAATGGCAGAGAATGATTGAACCTATAACAAGTGAGTCCGCGTCCGATCCGGCGCTGGACCAGCAAGACACGCAAAACAGCCTCCAGGCGCACTTCAAGCCGAACATCTCGGCCGACGAAATCGAGCAGGTCTACCACCTGAAACGCGCGCAGCCGCTGCTGCAGGTGTTTACGGCGCTGTTCCATGGCGGTTTCGACGGCGTGCTGGTGCGCCTGCTGGTGCTGCGTGAGCTGGCCTCCGACACCGCGTCGGCCAGCTTCAGCCGCGCCGACATCAACACCCGCCTGGCCTATCTGCTCCCCGAGAGCCTGGAGACGGTGCTGATGCGCCTGCGTACCAACCAGCTGCTGGCCTGGGACGCGCAGCACGCCGTCTACCGCGTCACGCCGATGGCGCGCAACGTGCTGTCGGCGATCGACGCGCTGCTGGCCATGGGCAAGGAAGAAGATCCGGCCGACATGGGCTACCTGCTGTCGCAGGTGGCCGGCGCCCAGGTGATGGGCGGCGTCACCGTCGACCAGCTGCAGCATTTGCTGGGCCGCCTGGTCGAACTGACCGAGGAATTCTCCGACGCCATCGCCTCCGGCTCCGAGTTCCGCCTGCGCGCCTCGCAGGCCAAGTGGCACATGGCCTGCGACTGGGTCGAGAAGGGCTCCGAGATCCTGCGCGCCATCCTGTCCGACGAAAACGCCGACAGCGCCACCCACCGCGCGGCGCAGGCCATCGGCCGCGCGCAATCGGCGCTGCTCAACATGCAGGGCATGTTCTCGCGCGCCCTGAACCAGATCGAGCGCCAGCGCGTTCACCTGGGCCAGTCCGGCCTGTCGACCACCGACATCAAGCGCTGGCTGCTGCTGCACGAAGACCTGGCCTCGCTGGCCGAAGGCGCCATCGACCAGCCGGTCGTGCCGCTGTTTATCACCCCGGCCGAAATGATCGACGTCGCCGAGACCGAGCTGCTGGCCGACCGCGCCGTTAGCGCCGTTTCCGGCGGCCTGCCGTCCGGCGAGGACGCGCCGACCACCATCAGCGACGGCCCGGCGATGCAGCAGGAGCTCGACGAATGGCTCTCGCGCCTGTCCGACTTCGCCACCCTGGCCAAGTTGCCGGCGCCCGCCGCCGGCGAGCCCGCGCCATCGATCCCGGTGCAGGATTCGCTGCTGCCGGCGACCTTCGCCGTGGCGTCCTACCGCGCCTCGCTGCTGCCGCTGCTGGGCGACGCCGACGAAGCGCGCCTGCAGGGCGCCACCGGCGACCTGGCACGCCTGCCGGTCACCTTCAACCCCTGCGACGAAATGGTGCAGCTGCCCGATTTGCACGTGGCGGCGATGTCCCTGGCCTCCCTCTCACTTTCTTTGAAACCGGAAGGCGACAAGTCCGATGAATGACGATTCCCAAATCCTGATCGCGCGCCTGCTGACGCATCAACACCTGCGCCGCGACGACAAACTGGTCAAGCGCGTGCTGTCGGACGAGTTGTTCCGCGCCGAAGTGGACGCGCGCCTGCTGGCGACCGGCCTCAAACTGCTCGACAACGTCTACGCCGACCACGTGACCCTGGCGCTGCACCGTGCCATCGAACCGAAGATCTTCGGCGCGCGCGACGTCTGGCAAAACAATAACTTCGGCCTGTCGCGCGATGGCGTGGCCCTGCTGGTCGTGCTGTGGGCGCAGATCATCCTGCCCAAGCGCGAACGCCAGGAGACCCACCAGCACGCGGACGACGAACAGAACGACATGTTCGGCATCGAGAAGCCGCTGCCCCGCGCCGAGGACACCTCGATCGGCATCGCCTACAAGGCGCTGCTGGCCGACTTCGGCGACAAGTTGGGCAAGAAGACCCGCCTCGATATGAACCTCGGCATCCTCGCCAAGTTGGGTTTCATCGAGCGTCGCGGCGACGTCATCGTCGAAGGCCCGCTGCTGGACCTGATGATGGACACCGACCAGCTGAAGGAGCGCATCATCAACGGTGCGCTGGCCGACGTCTTTAAACGCTCGCCGGCACAGGTCATTCCGGTGCCCCGCCGCACGCCGCCGATCGCCGTCGACGACGACGAACCGGCAGCGGAGCAGGCGGCCGAAGAAGTTGAAGACGACATCGTGCCGGCGTTCGACATCCCGGCCGACAGCCTGCCCGACGCTTCGCCTTCCGACGCGCCAGCCGACGACACCGACCTGCCCACCAAGGACTAAACCATGTTTCACATCAAATCGTTAGAACTGGTCCACTGGGATTACTGGCAGCGCATCAAGAACATCCCGCTGGACGCCAAGATCATCACCATCGCCGGCCAGAACGGCTCCGGCAAGACCACCTTGCTCGACGCGCTGCGCACCTTGTTCGGCCTCGATTGCTCGATGGGCCGCACCTACAAGCACTACGCGCGCCACAGCGGCCAGCAGACCGCCTGGCTGCGCGCCGTGGTCGACAACAAGAACGTCGGCAAGCAGCTGTCGAACCGTCCGTTCCGCAGCTCCGGCTTTTTCAGCGACGACGAAGTCACGCTGTTCTGCCAGATCCAGAAGAACGGCGGCGACTGGAAGCGCCAGTACCTTATGCGTCCCGGTAACGTGCAGATCGAAGACATCGGCGAAGCCGGCAACGACTGGCTCGGCGTCGAGAACTACCGCAAGCGCCTGGCCAACGCCGGCCTGTCGCCGGCGATGGCCAAAGTGCTGGCGCTCGAGCAGGGCGAAACCGACAAGCTGTGCGAATACGCGCCGCGCCAGTTGCTCGACCTGGTGTTCCAGGTCTTCGGCGACAAGGAAGTGCTGGACGCGTACGACGAAGCCAAGCGCCACCAGCGCGACACCGAAGTCGAACTGAAACGCTTCGAAACCGAACTGGAAGCTTCCAAGACCAACCTGGAAGGCCTGCGCCTGCGCGTGGCCAATTACCACCAGTGGGAAGACCTGAACAAGGAACGCCGCAACCTGCAGGAAGAAGTGCTGCCCACGCTGGAATACCACGAGGCGCGCGAAAAGCACGGCAACGTGAGCCGCCAGCTGCGCGAGGCGCGCAAGCCGCTGATGCAGGCAGACCAGCAGATCACCGACAAGCGCAACCAGCTGGCCGCGCAGGCGAAAGCCCTGACCGACGCGCAGCAGCACGAGACGGTGCTGGAGCAGGAATCGACGTCGCTGCAAACGCGCCTGACGCACATCAACGGCAAACTGAAACCGCTCGACAGCCTGCTGGAACAGAAGGTGCGCCTGCAAAAGCTGGCCGCCGATTCCGGCGCCGATTTGGCCGAAGTGGCGCAGCAGCTGCAGGAAAAGGAAATCGAGCTGGCGCGCCAGCGCAACGCGCGCGACGCCATCGCGTCGAAGATCGCCGGCGAGCTGTCGACCATCTCGGCGTTGCAGGGCAAGACCGCGATGCCGGAGCCGGAAGCCCAGCGCACCATGCGCCGCGCGCTGAACGACGCCGGCATCGGCCACGCCATGCTGTCCGACATCGTCGAGGTGACGGATGCGCGCTGGCAGGGCGCGATCGAGGGCGTCCTTGGCGGCTATGCCTCGGTGGTGCTGCTGGATAAATCCAGCGACGCCTCGGCGGCCTACCGCCTGGCGGAGAAAGAACGCTATCGCCACTTCATCGTGCCGGACCTGGTCAATGCGCCGACCGTCAAGGACGACAGCCTGATGTCGGTGGTGAAGTTCTCGGCCAAGGTTCCGGCCTGGCTGGTGGAACAGCTGTCGCGCATCACGCGCGTGGACACCGTCGATGCCGGTGCCAAGTTGGGCAACCACGAAGAGTGGATCACGCCTGACGCCTACCACCGCGAACGCCGCGGCGGCCGCTCGCTGTTCGTGGAAGTCTCGCGCTACCGCTTCGGTTCCGCCGGCCGCACGCAGCGTATGGAAGCGATCCAACGATCGCTGCCGGCGCTGGAGGCGCAGGAGGATGCGCTGACGTTGATCGTCTCGAAGCTGGCGTCGGAAATCAGCGCGCTGAAAACCCGCCTGGCCGGCGTCGACGCCGCCAAGGAACTGGCCGCGCGCCAGGACGAATTCGACGAGGCCGCGCGCAACGCCGTGCCGTTGAAGGAAGAACGCACCGAAGTCGGCACACGCCTGGGCGAGCTGCAAAACCTGATCAAGAACGCCGTCGTCACGCGCACCCGCGCCGACACGACGTGGCAGAACGCGCGCTTCGCCCTGTCGGAAGCGGAAGCCGGCATGCGCCTCAACAACAAGCGTCAGATCGAGCAGCGCGCCGATCACGCGCGCGCCTTGCTGGCGTTGCGCAAGTCGTGGCGCCATCTGCCGAAAAGCTGGCGCCGTCCGGAACGCCGCCTGCGCCTGGTCAAAGACCACCAGAATGCGCACCAGGTCAACCTGCGCATCCACAGCCTGGAGGCCAGCCTGGCGCGCAGCGACTGGGAACTGGATGCGACGGTCATCGACCAGTACCAGCGCCTGAACGACCAGCTCAGCGGCCGCCAGTCCGAGACCGAGGAGCGCCGCTACCAGAACAACCGCGCCATCGAGGCCACCGGCAACGCCCGGGGCGCCTACATGGAGCGGCTGCGCTACACCATCAAGACCTACTCCAAGAACATCAAGGAGCTGGGCGAGCTGGCGGGCATCGAGGTGCACTCCGATCCGGTGCGCCTGGAGAACGACGACGTGCAGCTGGCGCAGGCCGGCCTGCACGTGCGCTTCAAGTTCGACGGCAAGGGCATCATCGGCATGAACGACGGCGAAGCGTCCGGCGGCCAGCAGGTGATGAAATCGCTGGTGCTGCTGATTGGTTTGCTGAAGTCGGAAGACGGCTCCGGCGGCTTCGTGTTCATCGACGAACCGTTCGCCCACCTGGATATCCGTAACATCCAGCTGGTCGGTGAGTTCCTGAAGAATACCGACGCCCAGTACCTGATGACGACCCCGCTGACGCACAACACGGACGTCTACGATCCTTCCGAACTGACGCTCATCACGAGTAAAAAGAAGAAGGATACTGAGTGGGCGCAGCCGATCTTCGTGCTGCAGCGCCGGACCGACGGCGCCGCCAAGGTGGCTTAAGTGGTCGTAATGCCCAACAGCTGATCGAGCTGGCGGGCGAGGGCGGCGGCGGTTTCGCTGCCGCGCGCCTTCTGCACCGCCTCGATATAGGGGTGGCGCAGTTCGCGCAGCTCGGCCACGCTGCTGGCTTTTTCCACCTTCAACTGCAAGGTGAAGCCGCGCAGGCCGATGGTGTTCTTGATGGTCTTGTTGTAGAAATCATAAATCGACTGGAACTGCGCGATCTGCGCCGTTTGCGCAAACTGCTGGGCCTGCGACTGCGCCGCCGGTGCCGGTTCGGCCAATGACAATTCGGCCAGCGCGGGTTCTTCGGCCAGCGCCACGTAGCTGGTCGCCACCACGATGTAGCCATGCTCCAGCAATTCCGCCAGCGCGCTCGCGCCCAGGCCCAGCCCCGCGACGTTGCGCAGCAGTTCTTCCTCCGTGCGCCGGCCATCGATCAGGACCAGCAAGGTGCGCAGACGCGGCGCAAGCTGATACTTGCGCGTGGCGATCTCCTCCTTGCCCTTGGCGGTCTTGTCGTAGATGGACGTGTTCATAGCTATGCGAATTATTGCTGTGCGGATACTTCAGGATATCACCCTTTGCATCCCGCCCCGCAGCATAACGATAGCACTGTCGTTTAAAAGGCGTGGCATTTTTATACGCTTTCATCGCCGTCATCACCGGCCGCGCCATCGTCCGGCGTCCACTCGAGGATGTCGCCGGGCTGGCATTCGAGCCGTTCGCAGATCTTCTCCAGCGTGGCGAAACGGATGCCCTTGACCTTGCCCGACTTGAGCAGCGACAGGTTCTGTTCCGTGATGCCGACATAGGCCGCCAGCTCGCGCGATTTGATCTTGCGCCGCGCCAGCATCAGGTCGAGATTGATCAGTATCGCCATCAGATGAAGCTTTCGTTTTCCTCCGCCAGACGGCGGCCTTCCTGCATCAGCCGCGTGATCAGGTAGAACAGAGCGCACACCAGCATCATCATCAGCTGCTCGGAATTGAACTTCATCACAACCTCGCATTGGCCGCTTTGCATCGCGCATAAGGCCAGCGCGCGGACCGGCAGTTCGAGGATGGACAGGCCGGTCGCCAGCAAGGTGGCGCCGGCGAACATGCGCAGGTGGCCGATGGACTCGGCGGTGAACAGGTCGAGCCGGTGGAAATTGAGCAGCAGGCGGTCCAGGCGCCACAATCCATACGTGAGCACCACGAGCGCGGGCAGCCCGACCGCCGCGCCGACCGCCCGCTGCGCCGGCGTCATCGCCAGCTTGGCGGCGGTGCTGATGCCGGTGTCGGTCAGCTGTACGGCAATCGCGCCCAGGGCTGATTCGAAATCCGTCCACGCCAGCACGAACATCACCGCTTGCACGCCTATGCACGCCCACAGCAGGGCCCGGGCAAAACCTGTCTTCATCATCGCCTCCGTTAAAAATTATCGTTTTACAGCAAATAATTGCTGCTGCATAGTTAATTTTTGCCGCGATGAGACGATTGCGTGCCTATTTGATATCGAAGATGTCGATCGGGCGTGGCAGCGGCTTCTGGCTTTTATGCCAACGCACCAGCAGCAGGCTGTAGGTGGCGTAGTAGCCGGCCAGCAGGCCGACCAGCACCGCCGTGATGGGGTTGCCCAGGAAGTCCGGGTCCAGCGGCAGGCCGTCGTGCATGTGCAGGTACGCTTCGAACAGGCGGAAGATCAGGCGGCTGACGAACAGCATCGTCACCAGCAGCGGAATGCGGCGGTCCGGCGTGTAGAAGAAGCCGTCCGGCTTGTTCTCCAGGCGCGTCAGGCGCAGGTTGCGGTAGCCGAGCAGCACGCCGACGACGGCGCCGGCGACCAGCGCGCCGAGGGCGATCCACTTGCCGATCAGCAGGCCCAACATTACTAGAAGCACCACGGACATCGCGCTCGCCATCGCGTAATGGCGCCACAGTTCGGACTTGGTGCGCACCATCATTTTTTTCAGCCGGGAGTAAATACGCCACACCGCCAGTGGTACCAGCAGTAGCAACGTCAGCGTCGTCATTTCCATAATCTATCCAACCGCGTGATTCGAAGAACTGCGATTGTACGCGAGAGCGGGAAGGGAGAGCAGAGCAGGTCCCAGCGCAGCGCCGCACTTCAATCTTCTGTGCGGCGTTGCAGCATGACGTTACAGATTGTCACGACTGATTGTCACCACATTGCTGCGCGCATTGACATTCGCGTTGAGCATAAGCACACTGAACTACAGCAATACCGCAGCAGCCCCGCGATTCTGGACCGAAAGGACATCCATGAACAAACAGATTCCCATGCTGCCCCTGAATTTAGGTTTGATGGCCGCCTCGCCGCAGGCCGGCGCGCAGGAAGGCGGCTACCGTTTGCCGCCAGCCGCCCTGCAGGCCATCGTCGATGCGCCGCGCGCCCCGGCGCTCAGTCTCAGTCCCCAACGCGACCTCGCCGCCGTGGTTCAAACACCGCCCTTGCCGGGCATCGCCGAAGTGGCGCAGCCTGAGCTCAAACTGGCCGGCCTGCGCATCAATCCGCGCACATGCTCGTCCTCGCGCTTCTCGTTCGGCACCGATCTGGCGCTGCTCGATATCGCCACGCAGAAGGAAACCCGCATCCGCGGCCTGCCGCGCGGCCTGCGCCTGTCGGACCTGGCCTGGTCGCCGGACCAGCGCTACCTGGCCTTCACGCACATGGCCTTCAAGGGCGAGCGCGGCGCGGTCGAACTGTGGCTGGTCGATATCGCCGCCCGCAAGGCCGGCCGGCTGTCGGCGCAGCCGCTGTCGGCGGTGCTCACGCGCGGCTTCAACTGGCTGCCCGACAGCAGCGGCCTGCTGGTGCACTGGCGTCCCACCGGCATGGGCAAGGCGCCGCAATCGACCGGCATTCCGTCCGGTCCGATCCAGCAGGACAGCGAGGCCGATGGCGCCATGCGCCAGCTGCGCACCTATCAGGACTTGCTCAAGAACGAGGACGACGCCCGCCTGTTCGAGCACTATGTCACGGTGCAGATGGTGCTGCTCGACCTGCACGGCAAGGGACGCATGATCGGCGCGCCCGGCCAGTATTCGCGCACCTCGATCGCGCCGGGCGGCGAGTATCTGCTCACGCAGAGCATCACGCGGCCATACTCGTACATCGTGCCGGCCAACAGCTTCGGCGAGCGTGTCGATGTGCGCAACCTCGATGGCGAATTGCTGCACACGGTGGCCACCCTGCCGCTGGAGGAGGGCCTGCCGCCGGGGAACGACGCCGTGTCCGATGGCGTGCGCCACGTGTCGTGGCGGGCCGACGCGCCCGCGTCGCTGGTGTGGGCCGAGGCGCAGGACGGCGGCGATCCGGCGCGTGCGGTGGTCGACGGCATCCGCGACCTGGTGTACCTGCATGCGGCGCCGTTCGCCGAACCGCCCAAGGTGCTGGCGCGGCTGACGATGCGCTACGCCGGCATCGCCTGGGGCAGGGAGGATGTCGCGCTGATCAACGAGCGCTGGCACAAGGCGCGCGACTACAAGCAGTGGATGATCGCGCCCGGCCATTTGTCGACACCGCCGGAACTGATTTACGCCGGCTCCTACGAGGACCGCTACAGCAGTCCCGGCTCGCCGGTCATGCGCGCCGACGCCACCGGTTTTCCGCGTCTGCTGATCGGGCCTGGCACCACCATCCTGCTAGATGGCGCCGGGGCCACGCCGGAAGGCGACCGGCCCTTCATCGACCGCCTAAGCCTGACGACCAAGCAGAAAACGCGGTTGTTCCAGAGCGAGGCGCCGTACTTCGAAAACGTGGCGGCGGTGCTCAACGACGACGGCACCTTGTTGATGACGACGCGCGAGTCGCCTACCGAGCGACCCAATTACTATCTGCGCGACCTGACCAAGCCGGCCGACAAGCAGCTGCGCGCGCTGACCGACTATCCGCATCCGACGCCGCAGTTGAAGGATGTGCGCAAGGAGCAGATCCGCTATCCGCGCAACGACGGCGTCGAGCTGACGGCCACCCTGATGCTGCCGCCGGGTTATGAGCAGGAGCGCGACGGCCCGCTGCCGCTGCTGATGTGGGCCTACCCGCAGGAGTTCAAGTCGGCCGGCGCGGCCAGCCAGACCACCGGTTCGCCATACCGTTTCAATTCGGTCAGTTACTGGGGGCCGGCGGCGTTCCTGGCGATGGGGTATGCGGTGCTGGACAATCCGTCGTTCCCGATCATCGGCAGCGGCGAGGAGGAGCCCAACGACACCTATCTGCCGCAGCTGGTGGCGGACGCGCAGGCAGCGGTGGACGAGGTGGTGCGGCGCGGCGTGGCCGACCGCCATCGCATCGCCATCGGCGGGCATTCGTATGGGGCCTTCATGACCGGTAACCTGCTGGCGCATACGCGCTTGTTCCGGGCCGGGATTGCGCGCAGCGGCGCTTACAACCGCACCTTGACGCCATTCGGCTTCCAGTCGGAGGAGCGGCCGTTCTGGCAGGCGCCGGACGTGTACCAGGCGATGTCGCCGTTTAATAACGCCGACAAGATCAAGGATGCGATGCTGTTGATCCACGGCGAGGAGGACAGCAATTCCGGCACCTTCCCATTACAGAGCGAGCGCATGTTCCAGGCGATCAAAGGACTGGGCGGGACGGCGCGGCTGGTGATGCTGCCTAAGGAGTCGCACGCCTATCGGGCGCGCGAATCGATCCTGCATATGCTGTATGAGACCAACGCCTGGCTGGATAAGTACGTGCGCCAGGCGAAACCGGTGTAATCGGCGGGCGTCGTAGAATGGACGCCCGCCCTTTTATCTGGAGTGAAGATCATGGAATTCGTCACCTCACACCGCGCCCCCGATCCGTTGCCGGACGATGACACGGCGCCGCCGTCACCGCCCCATGTGCCGCACCCGGTGCCGCAGGACGACCCGGTGCCGGACCACAATCCCAGCTGACGCAACGGGCATCATGTTATGCCGGAAATCACGTAGGGCGGATTAGCGCAGCGTAATCGGCCATGTGTGAGCCGCCGATGGCGCATACATGGCCGATTACGGCGTTCCGCCTAATCCGCCCTACGTTAATCGAACGCCCAGGTGTACAACACGTCCAAGGCGTTATTGGTCCCGGTCTGGAACTGTAAGGTGATGCGCGGATTGAGCTTGTAGCGCAGCTTGACCAGACTGGTGGCCGTCCCCGCGCCCTGCTCGAAACTGAGGTAGGCGCGCGACGAGATGCGTTTGCCGATGGTGACCACGGTGTTCTGCAACCCGGTCGCCGCGCCGGCCGACGATGTGCCCGACGCCTGTCCCACACCCAGTTCGTCCAATCCGAGCTTGCCCGCCAGTTTGCCCGTGCCGCCACCGCCGCTGCCGCCGAACAGCGCGCCGGCGGCGGTGCTGAGCAGCGCCATGTCGTTGCCGGCCGTGTTCTCGATGCCGTGGCCCAGCACCAGCCATGACAGCTTGTCGCTGTCCGGCACCGTCGGCGTTGATACCAGCTTGGCCGCCGGCGCCAGCGCCGTGCCGCGCACCTCCACGCCCGCTTCCACATTGCTCTCGCTGAGCTGCTCGCCCTCCGGCCGGCGGCGCACCGCCAGGATGTTCAGGCCCGGATTGTCGTAGGCGCCGGTGAAGTTGATCACGCCACGCTCGATCGCCAGCTTTTGGCCGTACGCGGCATAGGTGCCGTCGACCACGCGGATGCTGCCGTTGACCCGTGGCGGTCGGCGGTCGGCGATGCGGATGCGCACCGCGCCCGCCAGCCGCGCGTCCAGCCCTTTGCCTTGCAGCTTGAACGAGTCGCCAAGATCGGCTTCGACGTCGACATTGAGCGGCATGCCTTGCGCGGGCTTGGTCTGCGGCGCGCTCTTGCCGACGATGACCACGTCGTTGCTGATGGTCGGTCCGCCTTCGCCGGCCAGCTCGATGTTGGCGCGGTCGGCGCGGAATTTGCCGTCAAGCTGGAAGCGTTTGGCGTCGCGCGTCAGCGAGCTTTGGCCGCTGACGACCAGGATGCGGTCCGGCCGCGAAAGGATCTCCAGCTTGTCGGCGGTGAGCTTGAGCGCCATCGTCGCCTCGTTGCCGGCGTAACGTATCCAGCCGTCGGCCAGCGCGCGGCCCTCGGCGCCGTCAAAGCTGAGCTTTTGCAGTTGCAGCTGGTCGCCCGCCAGGCGCGCCTGCAGCACGCCGTTGCGCAGCTTGATGCCTTCGTCGGGCAGGTTGACCACCAGCTTGTCGCCGTTGATGTCGCCGTTCAGTTGCGGCGCGCCCAGGGTGCCGCTGCCGGAAATGGCCAGCTTCAGGGTGCCGTCGATTTCCAGTCCCGGCTGGCCGGCCAGCGGCGCGAGCCAGGCCAGCGAACCCATATTGGCGTTGCCCTCCAGCGTGAACGGGCTGGCGTCGGCCAGCCGGCCTTCGCGCAGCTGCGCGCTGCCATCGATGCGGGCCTGGCCCACACGGGTGCCGTCCACATCGAGTTGGGTGCGCAGGGTGCCGTTGTTGACGTCGACGCGCGCATCGAGCTTGGTCAGCCCCAGCGCCTGCGACAGGTCGGCGCCGATGATGGTCAGGTCACCCTGTTCGCGGAACACGTGGAACGAGCCGCCCAGTACCGGGGCGCTGTTCTTGGTGCCTGCTTGCAGATTGAGGCCCCAATCGGCGCCGATGGTCAGGTTGCCGCGCACGTTCTCGCGCCATGCATCGGACAGCTGGCCCAGGTAGTTGACCGGCACGGCGTTCGCCTGGCCCTTGCTGCGCCAGGCGCCGCCGTTTTTCTCGACGCTGTCGATGCGGATCGCGCCGTCGCGGATCTTGATGGTGGCGTTGGTCAGCGAGATTTTCTCGGGACGCGACAAACCTGCGACGCCGCTGCCATCCGGCGCCACCAGGCGCAGTGGTGCCGGCGCGACGAGGTTGAGTGCGAAGCGGCCCTTGTTTTGCAGCGAGTCGATGGTGCCGGTCCAGGCGTCGTCGGCCCAGGCGCCCTTGACCCGCAGCGAGGCGTCGAAGCGCGGATTGCTGGCGCTGACCTCGATCGTGTGGCCGCTGCGGGAGCCGCTGGTTTGCAGTCGCGCCTTGTCGATCTTGATCGATGGCGATTCGTAGAGCGTGATTTCGATGTCGCTCACCAGCGGCACGTCGGCCATGGGGTCTCTATTGCCTTCGCGGTTGGCCGCGCGGCGGGCGCCGGTGGACGCGGGCGCGGAGGCCGCCATCGCCACCGTGTTACCCAAGGTCGCGCTGCCACGGATGGCGGCGATCTGCTGCTGGCCCGGCAGGCGCAGGGCGCTGGCGTCGAGCGTGAGCGAGATCGCCGGACGGGCGCTGGTGCCCGACAGGGTGCCGTTGGCGCGCAGCGCGCCGCCGAACGGCGGTCCGAGCGCGGCCAGTTGCGGCGCTTCGAGCTTCCACTCCAGCTTATCGAGCGCGCTGCCGAAACTGCCCTTGGCCAGCAAGCGGTTGGTCGCCAGGCGCAGGTCGATGTCGGCGTCGCGGATTTCGTCTTTGCGGGCCGTCAGTTTGGCGTAGCCGGACAGCGGCGCGCTGGCCAGCGTGGACTGTTGCAAGGTCAGGTTCAGCCCCGCGCGCCAGTCGTCCGACAGTTGCGCGTCGGCGGTGAAGGTGGCGTTAATGGCGCCGCTCTGTGCCGTGCCGAAGGCGGCCGGGTTGAGGCGCTGCACGGTGCCGGTCATTTTGACTTCGGGGATTTTCTTCGCGCCGGCCAGCGCCACGTTGCCGCTGGCGTGGATCAGGCTATCGGGCGCGGGGCGCTTGGCAGAAGCCAGTCCCAGTCCCTTGGCGTCGGCCTCGAAACTGCTGCGCGGCGCCTGCATGGTGCCGGTGACGACGCCGCTGGCCTGAATGGCGCCCAGCAGGTCGCTGCTGACGGCCGACAGCTGGCGGGCGTCGACCTTCCACCGCAACTGCTCGCCCGGCGCGCCAAAGCTGCCGGTGATCTCGGCGTTATTCTGCGCCATCGTCACCTTGGCGTTGACGCCGCTGATATGTTTGGCGTCGGCGTTGAGTTTGCCGTTGCCGGTCAGCGGTTGCCCGAGTAGTTTGCTCGGCTTGATCTGGAAGTCGGCCGCCACCTGCCATGCCGGCGCGATGGCGCCGCTGGCGTTGACGTCGGCGTTCAGGTCGGCGACCGGGAGGCCGGCGCCCAGCGCGGATGGATCGAAATGGTCGGCGCGCAGCTTGGCGCTGAACGCTTGCTTATCCTTCAGGCTCAATTGGCCGGTGGCGCTGATCGTGCCTTTTTTCGCTTGCAGGCGCGCTTGTTGCAGTTGCAGCAGTGCGTCGGCCAGGGTGGCCTGCACGTCCAGCTTCAGGCCGGCCTGCGCCAGGTTGGCGTTCAGGGTTTGCTTGGTCGGCGTGCTGGAAAGCGCGATGTCGCCAGCCACCGTCGTCTTGTTGGCGCTGGTGTGCAGGTGGCTCAGATCGAGGCGGTCGGTGTGCAGCTTGAAGTTGGCGACATCGATGCCCGCGTCCGGCCCCTTGCGCTGGACGTCGCCGCCTCCGGTGAAGTGGCCGGCCGCGCCCAGGTCGAGCAGCACGTTTTCCAGCAGCGAGGCGGTCAGGGTGCCGCCCAGGCGGCCGCTGAAGATTTGCAGCGGCAGCGCCTCGCGGTCGATCGGGCCTGCCTTGTCCTGGTTCACCAGCGCGAACTGGCCGGACAGCTTCTGGTCCGGCGTGATGGCCGCCGTCACCTTGAGGTTGAACTTCGCCGGCGGCAGGCCGGCCTCGAAGCCGGCCGGATTGACGTCGCGCGCGGTCAGGTCGATGGCGCGCAGGATGATCGGGTCGAACGGTGCGAGCGACAGCGTGGCGTCGCCGCTGGCCGGTCCGGCTTCGCCCTGCGCCTTGAGGTTGAGCAGCGCCAGGCTGCCGGCGGCGGTCACGTTCAATTGGGCGGGGATGGCCGCGGTGGCGCTGTCGGCGGCAGCGATGGAATGGGCGGCAGGGGCGGAGGTGGTCCCGGCGGACGGCTTGGCGGCGGGGACGATGGTCTGGGTCAGCGACGCCTTGCCCTGCAGCGCGAACGGCTTGTCGGCGGCGATGGTCAGGTCGGCCTTTGCGTTGCCGAACGGCGTCTTGGCCGATGCCTCCTGAAGGTGCCAGCTGGTCTTGTCGCCATACAGCTCGAAGCGCACGTTTTCGATGACGTTGGTGCCGGTCTCGCTGACCAGGGTCAGTTTGTCGAGGCGGGCGTCGGAAAGACTGAGGCGGAACGGCGCTGCCAAGGATTCGGGCATCTTGGCCGGCTCGGACGGTCCCAGGCTCTGCACCGTCAGCGCGGCGACATGCAGTTCGCTGATGGCCAGGCCTTCGGAGAAGTACTGCAACGGCGACCAGTTGATGTCGATGCTCTGCGCGGTGATGACGCTGTCCTTGCCGCGATAGGCCAGCTTACCGATGTGCATGCGGTGGTACAGCGATCCGCTGACGTCGGTGACGGCGATGCTGCCGCCGCTGGCCTTGGAGACGCGCGCGACCAGCTGCTGCAAGGTCGATTCGCGGCCCAGCAGCCAGAAGGCGCCGGCCAGCAGCACGACCAGCACCGCCAGTGAAATCAGGACGCGGCGCGGCCAGCGGCGCGGGCGGGGGGAAGCGACAGCGGAATCGGGACCGCCCGGCTGCTCGGTGTTGTTATGGTCGGCCATCAGAAGGTGAATCCCAGCGAGAAGTGCAAACGATATTTTTGAACCGCGTGTCCGTACGCGACATCGACGTTGATCGGACCCACAGGACTTTTCCAGCGCGCGCCGATGCCATAGCCGGACTTGGGATGCAGGGCGCTGAAGCTGTCGCCGGCGTTACCGGCGTCGTAGAACACCGCCGCGCCGTACTGCGGCTTGAACCAGTACTGGTATTCGGCGCTGGCGGTGGCCAGATAGCGCCCGCCGACGGTGGCGTCGCCCTGTTTGACGCCCAGTTCCTGGTAGGCGTAGCCGCGCACCGACTGGTCGCCGCCGGCGCGGAACAGGTACACGGCCGGCACGCCGACCTTGCTGCGCGAACCGAGCGCGCCGACTTCCGCGCGCAGGATGATGTTGGAGGTGGTGTTCAACGGCAGGTAGTAGATGCCGCGCGTGTAGGCGCGCACGAAGGCCTCGTCGGTCAGGATCGGCAGCAGCGCGCCGCCCACCTGGGCGTTGAGCGCGTAGCCCTTGGTCGGCATCAGCAGGTTGTCGACCTTGCGCCAGGTGGTGGCGTACGTCAGCGGCAAGCTTTTGCTGGTCACCGATTCCTGGCCCTGCACGGTCTTGGTCTCGGACAGCAGCTCGAGCGAGATGCTGCGTTCGAGCAGCGGCGTGCCCCACGCGCGCTTGGCGGCGACGCTGGTCACGGCGGTGACTTCGCCCTCGATGTCGCTGCGTTCGTAGGAAGCGCCGATGCTATGGTTGTAGCCATCAGACGTGACGGGGAAGTAGAAGTCGCCGCGCGCGGTCTGGCGCTTGGTTTCCAGGGTCAGCGCGCTTTTCAGGCGCAGGCCGAAGATAGCCAGGTCGTCATAGGTCAGCGACGCGCGGTTGCCGGTGTTGGTACTGTAACCGAGACCGGCGCTGACGTTCTTGCGCTTGTTCTCGGTCACGCGCACCAGCAGCGGCAGCGGCGCCATCGACGCCGCGTTGTCCGAGCGGGGCATAGGAACGGCTGCTGCTGCGGCGGCGGCGGGGTCGGCGCCCGGCGGCGGGGCGGTCGCGGCGGCGGCCTCCAGCTGCTCGTTGAGGATCGCGCTCATGTCGGCGCTTACTTCCACGCTGCTGAAATAGCCGGTGTCCTGCAGGCGCGATTGGTACGACTGCAGCGCCGCCTCGCTGTAATAGTCGCCCGGATCGATCGGGTTCAAATTGGTGATCACCGATTCCGGGTAGCGCTTCAAACCTTCGATGCGCAGTTCGCCGAAGCGCAGTTCGGGGCCGCTGTCGAGCACCACCCGCAGATTGGCCTGGCGGCTTTCCGGATCGATGGTGGCCTGGCTCTCCAGCAGCTGGGCGCGCGGATAGCGGGTCTGCACCACCTGGCGCAGCAGGGCACGCTTGGAGGCTTCCCAGTCGTCCTGGCGGAAGATTTCACCGCGTTTCAGCGCCCAGGTCCCCCTCAGCGCGTCGGGGTTGAACTGGTTGCTGGCGCGCTGTTCCGGGTTGGGCGGGAAACCTTGCAGAACGATCTCGACCTCGCCCACGCGCACCGGCTCGCCTGCGGCGACCGTGACCTGCACCACCAGCGGCGTCGCATCACGGTCGAGTTTGACGCTGACCTCGGGCGAGTAATAGCCGGCGGTGGCGACCAGGGTGCGGATCTGTTCCGGCGTCGTGCGTACCAGTCTGAACAGCTGCTCGCGGGTCATGCGGGCATTGCCGCGAAAACGCATCAGATCGAGGTTTTTCTCCAGCAGCTCTTCGAGCTCATCGGGCGCGTCGATGTTGACCGTGTACTTGATGCCGGTCGAGACCAGCGGGGCGGGGGAGGCTGGTTTCGCCTCCGGTTGCGGTGCGGCCTGGACCTCCGCCGGAGCGGCGGCGGGTGCCGGCGCTTGATCGGACGTTTGGTCCGTGGATTGCCCGGTGGTTTGTCCAAAAACGGGGCCGGCAGTCATCACGGCGCCCGTCGCGAAGGCCAGTAACAGTGTAAATGCTGCGTGGCGGCAAGATACTTTTGGCGCGAGTTGTGCCAAAATTCGTGATCTTGCCGATTTTTTTGCTGGCGATGCCGGTAACATGAGACTCCATCAGGGTGTGCGCTATGCGCCATGTTACCGGATTGCCCTTAAAGATGGCGTACATATAACATCGTGTCACCCCTGAAAGAAAATGTCATGTTGCCTACCGATTCCGCTCTGGTGCTTTTTAGCGGTGGACAAGATTCCACCACCTGCCTGGCCTGGGCGTTGAAACATTACGCCCGCGTCGAAACCATCGGTTTCGACTATGGCCAGCGGCACGCCGTGGAGCTCACCGTCCGTCCCGACGTCATCGCGCGCCTGCGCGCCCAGAACCCCGAGTGGGACGCCAAACTGGGCGAAGACCACATGATCGACCTGTCGCTGATCTCCAGGATTTCGCAGACGGCGATGACCCACGATATCGCCATCGAAACCCAAGCCAACGGCCTGCCCAACACCTTCGTCCCGGGCCGCAACCTGCTGTTCATGACGGTGGCCGCCACCGTGGCCTACCGGCGCGGCCTGACGGTGCTGGTCGGCGGCATGTGCGAGACCGATTTCTCCGGCTATCCCGACTGCCGCGACGACACCATGAAGGCGCTGCAGGTGGCGCTCAACCTCGGCATGGACACCCGCATCAAGCTGGAGACGCCGCTGATGTGGCGCGACAAGCGCCAGACCTGGGAGCTGGCGCAAGAGCTGGGCGGCCAGTCGCTGGTCGACCTGATCCGCGACGGCACCCACACCTGCTACCTCGGCGAGCGCGGCGCGCTGCACGACTGGGGCTACGGCTGCGGCACCTGCCCGGCGTGCGAGCTGCGCGCGCGCGGGTATCGGCAGTTCGCCGGCGCCGAAGGGTAAAACCGGCCCGCTTTGGGGTTACACCCCGTTCACCAGCGCCAAATCGAAATTGGCGCCGCTGCTGCGCAGCTTCCTGAGCGGGATGTGCTCGGGGTCGTCGTTCCAGTCCTTGGCATGCTGCTCGGAAGGGAACTCGATCAGCACCGCGATGCCGGGAAACACCGGCTGGCCCTCCAAGGTCTGTGTCGGCGCCTTGGCCAATATCTTGCCGCCGTGTTTTTGGATCAGCGCCGGCATCCGGGTGCCATATTCCTGTTGCCAGTCCGTGTTGTGCAGCGTTAAAGAACCGATCGCGTATGCAGCCATGGTGGTACTCCTCAGTGCCTGGTCGACAAACCCGCGCCGGCCCCGTGGCCGCCGCGCTTGTCGCGCCATCATTATTGAGTGAAAACCATCTTGGTATAAACGATTTTATGGTTTTTTCACCACTAAACACGTGTTATGAATCGGCACAGCGCTTTGATTGTCATTTTGGGCTGGACCCTGTTAGGATAAGGACGAGTTCGTTAGCGGATGCAACTTAGCCAGGGACATATCCTTGATGTCGTACTTATACCAGTTGCAGGTCACGGGTTAACCGGACATGGCCGATATCCAGGCACAGCTGCGCCGGGTGGTGCAGGCCCTGTTGTCGCAGCGCGTGCTGCCGGCGCTGGTGCTGGCCGGCAGCCTCGGGGTCACCGCCGTGCTGTGGCACGGCGCGCGCGCCGATGCCGAGCAGGAGGCCCAGGCCGACTTCGACGGCCGCGTGCGCGAACTGGTCAACCAGCTCGACCAGCGCATGCAAACCTATGTGCAGGTGCTGTACGGCGTCCAGGGACTGTTCTACAGCTCGCTCGACGTCGACCGCGCCGAATTCCACACCTATCTGGCTGGGCAGGAGCTGGGCGGCCATTTCCCCGGCGTGCAGGCGATCGGCTACATCCGCCTGATCGGCGCCGACCAGCGCGAGGCGCACGAGGCGCTCGTGCGCCGCATCGACTACCCGCACTACCGCCTGGTCCCGCCGGGCGCGCGCCCGTGGTACGCGCCCACCGTGTACATGGAACCTTTCAATGAAAGCAACCGCCGCGCGATCGGCTTCGACTCCGCTTCCGATCCGGTGCGCCGCGCCGCGCTGGAGCAGGCGCGCGATTCCGGTCTGCCGGCGATGACCGGCCGCGTCGGCCTGGTGCAGGACCACGGCAAGCCGCCGCAGGCCGGCTTTCTGATCATGCTGCCCTTGTATAGCGCCGGCCAGCCGGTGCGCAGCTGGAGCGAGCGCCGCGCCGCCATCAAGGGCTGGGTGTTCGCGCCGTTCCGGGTCGGCGATCTGATGGCCGGGCTGGGCAACGCCCGCACCGCCGCGCTGGACGTGGAAATCTACGACGGCGACCGCGTGACGCCGGAGGCGCGCATGTACGACAGCGCGCCGGCCGCCAGCGCCACCTTGCGCTCGAGCGTGCAGCAGATGGCCATCGCCGGCCATCGCTGGACCTTGCGCATCTCGCTGCTGCCGGGGAAGTCGGCGCGCGTGGACCGGGCGACGAGAATCGCCGGCTTCGGCGTGCCGATCGGCGCCCTGGCCGCGTGGGTCGCGTGGATGCTGACGCGGGCGCGGGTGCGCGCGCACCGGGCGTTGGCCCGCAGCCGCATCCTGGCCGGGGAGCTCAAGGACGGCCAGGCGGCGCTGATGGTGCTGGCCGACAGCGCCCAGAGCAGCCAGGCGATGTTGCGCAGCATTCTGGATTCGACCATCGACGGGATCCTGGTCGACAACCTGAAGGGCTCGGTGCTCAATTCGAACCGGCGCTTCCGCGAACTGTGGAACGTGCCCGAATGCCTCGACTGGCAAAGCGACGGCGCCGTGCTGATGCAGCACATGCGCGAGCAGCTGTATCATCCGGACGGCGGCCTGCGGCTCGACGACGCGCAGCAAATGCTGCTGCCGGGCGTGCAGCGCGGCCTGCCGGTGGAGGCACAGCACGAGCTGCTGCGCCTGAAGGACGGGCGGGTGATCGAACAGCACACGCGCGGCCTGCGGCTGGGCAGCGAGCCGGCGCGCATCTGGTCGTTCCGCGACATCACCGAGCGCACCCACACCGAGCGGCGCGAAAAAACCCGGCGCCACGTGCTCGAACTGCTGGCCACCGGCGCGCCGCTGCACACCATCCTCGAGAGCGTGGTCAAGGGCGTCGAGACCGACAACGAGGACTTGATGTGCTGCGTGCTGCTGCTCGACGAGCCGGGCGAGCACCTGCTGGTGACCGCCGCGCCGAGCCTGCCGGCCTTCTTCATCGCCGCCGTGCACGGCATGTCGGTGCACGCGCTGCACAGCGCCTGCGGCGAGTCGGTGCGCACGCGCGGGCGCGTGATCATCGAGGATATCCGCAACGCGCCGTCGTGGATGGAGCACCGCGACCTGGCCGTGCAGGCGCGGCTCGGGTCGTGCTGGTCCGATCCGATCTTCGGCGCCGGCGGCAACGTGCTGGGCAGCTTCGCCGTGTTCCACCCGGAGGCGCGCCTGCCCAGCATCGCCAACATCGCGCTGATCGAACAGGCCGCGCGGCTGGCCGGCATCGCCGTCGAGCAGGCACAGGCGGCCGAGGCGGTGCGCGCCGGCGAGGCGCGCTTCCGCAGCCTGTACGACCACGCGCCGGTGGCGCTGTGGGAGCAGGACTGGTCGGCCGTGCGCGCCGCGCTGGCCGAGCTGGCGCAGTGTGGCGTCGATGACATGGAGCGCTACCTGAGCGCCAATCCGAGCCAGGTGCGGCGGCTGGCGTCGCTGGTGCGCATCCTCGACGTCAACGCCTCGGCGCTGCGGCAGATCGGCGTCGAGCCGTGCCGCAAGGACATGTCGCTGATCACCCTGGCGCAGAACTTCGACGCCGAGGCCATGCCCGGCTTCGCGCGCGCGGTGACGGCGCTGGTGCGCGGCGAGCGCTTCTTCTCGTGCGAGGGCAGCTTCGAGCGGCTCGACGGCGTCACCCGCCTCAACGAGCTGACCTTGCTGGTGATGCCGGGCCACACGGACAGCCTGGACTTCGTCATCGTCTCGACCTTGGACACCACCGAAAAGCGCCGTATGCACGACGAGCTGCGGGTGCTGGCGACCACCGATTTCCTGACCGGACTGCCGAACCGGCGCGAGTTCATGAACCGGCTGGCCGAGGAGCAGGAGCGGCTGCAGCGCGACATCGGCGCCTGCACGGCGGTGCTGTTGCTGGATCTGGACCACTTCAAGCGCATCAACGATGAGTACGGCCACGCGGCCGGGGACGCCGTGCTGCGCCAGTTGAGCGAGTTGATGCGGCAGGATCAGCGCAAGATCGATATGCGCGGGCGCATCGGCGGCGAGGAGTTCGCGATCCTGCTGCCGGGGGCGACGCTGGGCAAGGCGGCGGTGTTCGCGGACCGCCTGCGCCAGCGCATCGCCGATACGCCGATGTGCCTGGGCGATGGCTTGCAGTTGACGGTGACGGTCAGCATCGGGATCGCGGTCATGGGCGGCAAGCAGCCGGGCGGGGATGCGGCCTTGGTGCGGGCCGATCAGGCGTTGTACACGGCCAAGCGTGGCGGGCGTAACCGGGTGGTGCTGATCGATGTCGAGGCGGATCGGCCGGGAGTTCAGGTCCCGGCCGCTTCCGGTTGAAAGGGGTAAAGCGGAGCTGCAAAGTCACTGGGCAACGGTGTTACGTAGGGCGGATTAGCGTAGCGTAATCGGCCATATATGAGCCGCCGACGGAGCGTGGCGGATTACGGCGTGCCGCCTAATCCGCCCTACGTGTCTCCGTGTGACTCAGACCGCGTGTTCCATCGTGGCGCGCAGGCGCTGCTTGCGGGAGCGGCTGGTGAAGTACCAGTACAGGCCGATCGGGATCAGCAGCGGCAGCAGCAGGGGCGAGATCGCCGCCGCCAGAAGCACGCCCGCCAGCACCAGCGCGCTGACCATGACGATGCCGACCCCGGCGAACACCAGGCCGACGAACACCGCCGCGCAGGTCATCGCCAGCGCCGCGATCAGCAGGCCGCCGGCGCCCAGCACGATGCCGAGCAAGGCGCCGAACGGACCGCCCACTTCATCGCCATCGAGGTTGACGGTCATGCCGTCGCCGAAGACCGCCTGGCACACCGACACCGCCAGCAGCAGGACGAAGAGGCCGAGTACGATTTTTTTGGTTTTGCTGGTTTTGCCGAGTTTGCTGTCCATGATCGATCCCTTGGTTGTTTGTTGTTCGTTTGCCGTTTTGCTTTGGCATGGTCGAACTGTATCGGCGCGCGCCTTTGCCGGCCATCGGATTGCGACAGACCGGCGGATTTGCGGGATGGAATGACGCCGGGTGGCGACGAGCGGAATGGGTGAGCGATGTGCAGCCGAGGTGGAAACCGCTGGTACTCGGGAACAAAACACTGATTGTTCCTTGATTTAAAGATATCCCCGCCTATACTGATAACCTGACTTGCGCAGGGAGGGTTTTACCATGGCATGGCTTGCAATAAGCGAGGGTCAATCGCTACCTTCGATACTCAATCGGACCACGCGCCAACGCAGCGCACGGCAACGCTCCGGCGGAGGCCCGAAAGGTCCGCCATCGGCACCGCCGACCATACCGCCTATCATCATCACACCGTTCAGCTATCACAAGCCCGATCCGGCGATCGATCCGCGCGTCACGCCGCCCAAGCCGCCGATCGCGCCGCCGCACCGGCCTTGCATGTCTTGCATGGCCGTTTGCTGAACCGTTTCTGACGTCATCGACCGCGCGACCAGCGTCCGGCGCCGCCCCGTTCGAGGGCGGCGCCGGCATGTCGACGCGGCAGATCGCTCATCGATATCGAGTTGCTATTGTTGTTCGGGTGCTGTCCGCTTATGATTCCACCCCGACCCCAATTCAACACGAGCCCCAAGCATGAGCAACGACTACCCAGACGATTTCGACGAACAGCCCGACGACGCCCCGATCCAGGAGGCGCGCGTGTGGCAAGGCAATGGCTGGACCGCGCGCGTGATCAAGAACGACGACGACGAGGGCTGGGCCGTGGCGATGATCAAGGACGGCGAGCCGGAGCCGGCGCTGGTCGGTCCCTGGACCATGGGCCGCGACAAGAAAAACCCCAAGCCGCTCGACGTCAACGCCTTCAACACACTGGTCAAGACCGCCAACGAGGTGATCCGCCGCCACGAGCAGCAATTGCACGCCCAGCTGCACAAGAACGTGTTCGTCAGCACCGACGACGGCCAGGTCAAGGTCGCGCTCGACATCGTGCCGGACGAGGACGACGCCTACGCCACCCTGACCGCGTTCGACCCCTACGGCGAGCAGATCGCCCAGGTGCGCGTGCCGCCGACTTTCAAGTTGAGCGTGACGAGCGCGGAGGCGTGGATCGAAAAAGGCTACAAAAAGCCCTGATCGCCCATAAACGACGGCCAGAGCGTTGCTTTCTGCGACAAGCGCTGGCCTCTTGGCGCATTGACCTGATAGTATTTCCTATGTGCATCAATCCCACTTAGGAAATTCGATGGAAAGTCGTCTTACCCGTCTCGAAGCCGTTCAGACAATGTTGCTCGAAATCGGACAGAAATCGAGCACCTGCACCGATATCAGCGAGTTCTTGCAATCCGTGCACGCGGCGCTGGGCCGCATCATGTACGCGGCCAACTTCTTCGTCGCGCTGAGCGACCACGACGGACCGGCCAACCAGGTGCGCTTCGTCTATTACGTCGACGAGGTCGACGAGCCGCCCGATCCCGGCGAGTTGAGCGAACTGGTGGCCGGCAAGTCGCCCACGGCGGCGGTGATCCTCAGCGGCAAGCCGCTGGTCATGACGGCGGCCGAACACGTCGCCAGGCTCGAGGCCGACGCCGGCTTCGGCATCGGCACCATCGCCGAGCACTGGATGGGCTGCCCGCTGCTGGACCAGAACCACCAGGTGCTGGGCGCGATCGTGATTCAAAGCTACGACAAGCAACACACCTTCAGCCAGGAGGACCAGGCGCTGTTCTCCTTGATCGCCAACCACGTCTCGAGCGCGCTGCGCGGCCTGCAAAGCATGGACCGGCTGGAACGCGCGGTGCAGGAGCGCACCGCGCTGCTGGCGCACGAGGTGGCCGAGCGGCGCCGCGCCGAGAGCATCCAGCGCGCGCTGTACGAGCTGGCCAACCTGTCGGCGACGACCACCGGCGGCAATGCGCTCAACACGCGGCTGCATGAAATCATCAGCGAGCTGGTGCCGGCGCAGAACTTCCTGATCGCGATCTATCATCCGGACACCGAGGAAGTCAGCATTCCGTATTTTGTCGATGAAAAGGACGACCAGGCGCCGGTCAAGCGCTTCGATTTCGGCATCGGCATGTCGTCGTATATTTTGCGGTGCAAGCAGGCGGCGCTGCTCGACAAGGCCGGCCTGAACGCGCTGGTGGCCGCCGGCGAGATCGCCCGGCCGCTGGGCAACGTCGAGATCGCCAGCTGGATGGGCGCGCCAATGCTGCTGGGCGACCAGGCCTATGGCGTGATCATCGTGCAGAGCTACGACGCCGCCGTCACCTACAGCCAGGGCGACCTGGACATCCTGGCCTTCATGGCCAGCCACGTCGCGGTGGCGATCGCGCGCATGCAGGCCGAGCGCGAGATTCGCCGCGCCAAGGACGCGCTCGAAGAGCAGAACGCGGCGCTGGAGAGCGCGCTGACGTCGCTCAAGGACGCGCAAGGCGAGCTGGTAAGGCAGGAGAAGCTGGCCTCGCTAGGGCGCCTGGTGGCCGGCGTGGCGCACGAGATCAACACCCCGCTGGGCATCTGCGTGACGGCCACCAGCCATCTGGTGGAGGAGCTCAAGCTCACGCGCGAGGACATGGCGGCGGGCGTGCTCGACGAGGACGGCCTGAACCAGTTCTTCGACATCATCGACCAGTCGCTGCGCATCATGACGACCAACACGCAGCGGGCGGCGGCGCTGGTGCGCAGCTTCAAGCAGGTGGCGGTGGACCAGTCGTCCGACGATATCCGCAGCTTCAACCTGCGCAAGTATCTCGACGAGGTGCTGCTGTCGCTGCAGCCCAAGCTCAAGGGCAAGCCGATCGCCATCGAGATCGATTGCGAGGAGCGCATCGAGATGGCCAGCTTCCCCGGCGCGGTGTCGCAGATCGTCACCAACATGGTGATGAACTCGCTGGTGCACGGCTACGAGGAGGGGCAGTCGGGCAAGATCAAAATCACCGGCAAGCTCGATGGCGATTTCGTCGTCTTCGAATACAGCGACGACGGCGTCGGCATGGACACGGGCACCCTGGCACAGTTGTTCGATCCGTTCTTCACCACCAAGCGCGGCTCGGGCGGCAGCGGCCTGGGCGCGCATATCCTGTTCAACCTGGTGACGGGCGCGCTGGGCGGCACCGTCAAAGTGGCCAGCGCGCCGGGCATGGGCTTGCACTACAAGCTGCGCTTCCCCAAGATCAAACGCAAATAAGGAGCCGGAAATGATGGGTTTACGTTCGATTCTTTTGGCATCGATATTCTTTGCGGCGCAGGCGCATGCCGTGGCCGCCGAGCCGAAACCGGCCGACGCGGAGGCGGCCGTCCGGCAAGCCGACGACGCTTACTGGGCCGCCTACAACCGCGCCGACCCGGTCGCCATGAACGCGTTCCTGGCCGACGATGTCGAGTTCTACCATGACCGTGGCGGCAGCTTGATCGGCAAGAAACTGCTGGCGGCCGCCAACAACGGCATGGCCACCAGCGAACACAAACTGCGCCGCGAAGTGATTCCCGGCACCGTGAAATTTTTCCCGATGCGCAAGGACGACGTCGTCTACGGCTATCTGTCGACCGGCGAACACCAGTTCATCGTCCTGCCCAAGGACAAGCCGGAGTTCCTGGCCGGCCGCGCGCTATTCACGCAACTGTGGGTATTGCAGGGTAAGGAGTGGAAAGTCTCGCGCATCTTCAGCTACGAGCACGCGGACGCCAAATAACGTAGCACGGTGGCGACGATTCGGCGCGGAGCGAAGTGTCCGCCGCCGGCAATCCCTAAGATGGGCGTTCCAGGGCGGCATTCGCGCTGCCCTCGTTATCAGAAAACGCCCATGCACCCCTCCAACGCCGTTGCCGCCGCCAGTCATTCCGATCCCTATCCTTATTACCGCCAATTGCTGGCGGGTCCTCCGCTGTATTTCGACGCCGGGTTGCGACTGTGGATCGCCAGCAGGGCCGAAGTCATCCAAGAGGTATTCGACAATCCGCATTGTCTGGTGCGGCCTGCCGCCGAGCCTGTTCCCCGGGCCATCGTCGGTTGCGACGCGCGGGCCATCTTCGCAAGTTTGATACGCATGAACGACGGCGCCGCGCATGCCGGCCCCAAGCGCGCCATTGGACAGGCGCTGGCCGGGGTGGACCTTGCCGTCGTTACCGAGAAAACCCGCCGTTTGGCGGCCCTGCTGGAGGAGCGGCATGTTCCCGCCGATGGCGCCGCCCTCACGCGCTGGCTGTTCGACCTGCCCACCTGTGTCGTGGCCGATCTGCTCGGCGTTGGCCATGCGGAACTGGCGCCGGTGGCGCGGTGGGTGGCGGAGTTCGTGCGCTGTTTGTCGCCGTTGTCGACGCCGGAACAACTGGCCGGGGCGGAGACCGCCGCGCGGTCGTTGAATCGACGCTTCGCCGAGCTGGTGCGATCGGGTTCGGCGGTGCCGGGCACACTGCTGGGCGAGGTATGCCGGCACGCTGCCGAGATCGGCTGGGATGAGCGGGAGGCGATTATCGCCAATCTTGTTGGTCTGTTGTCGCAAACCCATGAAGCTACCGCCGGGCTGATCGGGAATTGTGTCGTGGTTTTGCTTAGTCAGCCCGGATTGGAGCGGCGCCTGCGCGCCGAGCCGGGACTGGCGGCGGCGGTGGTGCGGGAGGTGGCGCGTTTCGATCCTCCGGTGCAAAACACGCGGCGGTTCGTGGCGCAGGCGACCAGCGTGGCGGGCGTGACCTTACAGCCGGGTGACGTTGTCTTGCTGTCGTTGGCCGCCGCCGGACGCGATGAGCGAGTACATGCGCAGCCGGATGTGTTTATGCTGGAGCGGGAGAGTCGCCCATTGCCTGGCTTCGGACATGGGCGTCATGCTTGTCCGGGGCAGAGTTTGGCCTTGGCTATCGCTACGGCGGCCCTTCAATATTTGTTGGCGCGGCCGGTAGCGCTCGGGCCGGCGGGATTTGGCTGGGACTATCGGCCGTCGGCCAATGCGCGCTTGCCGGAGTTTTTTAATGCAGGTTCGGAGGGGTGGTCATGATTGCCGTCATTTTTGAGGTTGTGCCGCATAGCCACGCGCGGCAGCAGTATCTGGCGCTGGCGGCGGATCTGGCGCCGCTGCTGGCCGGGATCGATGGCTTTGTGTCCATTGAACGCTTTCAGAGTTTGAGCCAGCCCGACAAGATTCTGTCGTTGTCGTTCTGGCGGGATGAGGAGTCGGTGCGGCTGTGGCGCAATACCGAGGAGCATCGCGCCGCGCAATCGCAGGGCAGGGCGGGGGTGTTTGCCGACTATCGGCTGCGCATCGCGGGCGTGATACGTGATTATGGGTTGGTGGAGCGCGCGCAGGCCCCGCTGGATAGTCGTGCTGCGCACAAAGAAAAAATCGCCTCGGAAACCGTCGTTCACGACGGCTCGAAGATGGCAAGGCCGATCGATTAACGCTTGCCCGCGAGGGTATAGACCGGCTTCTCGGTTTCTCCCTTCTCCACCATGACGAGAAGGCGTTGCAGTTCCGTTCGCTCGTCGCCCTCCTTTGCGGATGCCACCAGGTTGCGCAGGATGGCGATATGCGCCGCCTGCAGCGCTTGCGCTGCGGGCACGGCGACGTCCGGTTTCACGCCGACACGCTCCCAGTTGGTTTTAGTGACGAAATTGATCATGCGCGACGTCGGGATCGAGACCGCGATGTCGTATCCCAAGCTGTACCAGGTCATGGGATTGGAAGCGCCGATGGTGGTTTCGCCGACCAGGGTGCCACGCTTGAGCACCTGGAAGTTATAGGCGAAGTCCTCGGCGGCGGAACCCGTCCGGGCCGAGGTCAGCACATATACCGGCTTGTCGTAACGCGGCGAGAACGTCGGCACCGTCCAGATCTGCTGCGTCGTGTCGGTCGGGCGATCGTAGATATCGATCAGGTGGTGCGGTTGGCCCGCCGGGAGGAAGTGACTCATCAGATACGCCACGCTGGCCGAGTGGCCGCCGCCGTTGCGGCGCAGGTCGACGATCAGCGCATCCGTGCCCGCTAAAAGCGACATCGCCGCCGCGTAAGCCGCGCCGACCGATTCCACGCCGGCAAAGCGGCGCAACTCGATGTAACCGACGTTGCCGGGAAGGCGTTCGATCTTCTCGATGTCATAGCCGCGCCGCGCGGCCGCGTTACGCCATTCGTCTAGCTTGGCGCGGCTTGGAGGCTCCTCGGTAGCGCTGGGCTCACTGAAGCCCTCGTAACGCCCGACAATGAAATGCAGGTCGCCGCTCAATTCGCGCAAGTCCTTCTTCAGCGCCGCGCTGAACGCCGTTGCGCCGGCGGCGGCCGCATAGCCTCCTTCGGCATTTTTCCTGATGATCGCACTGCCGATCTGTTCGGCCCGCGTTGGATCGATGTAATTCGCGTTCATTTTCGCCGCCAGCGTTTGCACGATCGCGGCGCGATCGGACGCGCTCAACGCGGTGTCCTGCGCGGCCAAGGCGGACAACGACCACAGCGCGCCCAAGACGACCGCTGAAACAAGCTTCTTGCTACCTAACATACATTTCTCCAGGATGGACTACGAATCGTTTTTTGCGTTGAGGTATTGCAGCGCCTCCGTCAACGCCGGCATGTAGGAGCGGCTGGCGCGCAGCACACTGCCGTCGCGCAGGCGCAGCATGGCGTCGCGGTTGGTCAGCGAACGCAGTTCGGCGATCATGTCGAGCCGTACGATGGACGAGCGGTGCACGCGGTGGAACTGACGCGGATCGAGCTGCATGGCCAGGTTCTGCAGGCGTTCCCGCACCAGCCAGGTCTTGCCGTTCGCATGCAGGCAGGCATAATCGCCGTCGGCCTCGATGCGCTCGACGTCGGCCACCGGCACCAGCACCGTGCGCGATCCCACACGCACGCTGAAGCTGCAAATTGCCGTTGCCGCCGGTGCTGCGGCGCGACTTTGGCGGCGGTAGGGGAAGGCCTGCTGCGCGCGCTCCAGGGCTTCGTCGAAGCGCTCGTCATCGACCGGCTTGAGCAGGTAATCGAGGACGGCCAGTTCGAACGCTTGCAGGGCGAAGCCTTCGTAGGCGGTGAGCAGGATCGTCATCGGCCGCTGCGCCGGCGGCAGTGCGGCCAGCACGTCGAGTCCGCTCTTGCCCGGCATCTCGACGTCGACGAACGCCAGGTCGGGCTTCAGTGCCACAATCCCTTGGTAAGCGCTGTCGCCGTCAGCGAATTCTCCCACCAGCTCAAAGGCGCCGCGCTGCGCCAGCCTGACCTTGACCGCCAGCCTGGCCAGCGGTTCGTCGTCGACGATCACCACCCTGATGTTCACGCCGCCGCCTCGATGCCGCGCAGCGGCATGGAAATCCGCACATGGAAGCGGCCGTCCGGACGCCAGCCTGCATCCACCGCTTGCTCGGCGCCGTATAGGTGGCGCAGACGTTCCCGGACGTTGGCCAGGCCGATGCTGCTCCCCTTTTGCGCCGACGGCTGGCCGTCGTTCTGCACGCCGATGAGCAGGCGCGTGCCGACGCGCTCGACCAGAATATCGAGCTGGCCGGGCACGGCCAGCGGCGCGATGCCGTGGCGGATCGCATTCTCGACCAGCGGCTGCAGCATGAGGTAAGGCACGACGCTGTCCAGAAGGTCGGGGCCGCTTTTCATCGTCAGGCGCAGGCGCTCGCCGAGTCGCGCTTTTTCGATGGAGAGGTAGGCGTCGAGCAGGGCCAGTTCATCGGCCAGCGTATGCTCGTGGCTGCCATCATGGGCCAGCGTGGCGCGCAGGAAGTCGGCCAGGCACGCGAGCATGCGGTTGGCCTCCCGGTTGGACTGGGCCGACACCAGCGCCGAGATCGCGTTAAGCGAGTTGAACAGGAAGTGCGGATTGACCTGCAGGCGCAGCGCGCGCAACTCGGCGTCGCGGGCCGCGCTTTGCGCCTGGGCCAGATGCAGCCGGACCTGTTGCAGCGACAAGTAATAGGCCGCCACCGCATGGACCGCGCAGAACGCGATCAGCGCCAGCCAGCAGCTATCCAGGCCCCGTGCCAGATATTTCCATTGGTAGCCCGTCTCCCGTCCGATCGCGATCCCAAAGCTTTGTCCCAGAAAGGCGTTCGTCATTGCCATGGCATAGGTGGTCGCCAGCAATATCGATCCCATGCGCAGCCAGGACCAATCGCGACGCCACATGGCCCGCTGAAGCAGCGTCAGCGGAATAAGCCATAGCAGGCAGGCGACCAGGAACAGCGTACGAAAGGCTACGATATAGTGGTCACTGACGGCGGGTAGGCCTAGTATGACCATGCAGGCTGATACCGGCAGTGCGGCCAGCATGGGAACGAGCAAAGGGGTTTCGACTTTCACGCGAGGTTTCCAAAAATGCAATTTCGCAATTGTAGCGTTTCAATCACCCAACGAATAGAAAGCAATACACGCATGGAAGGCCCGGAAGTAGGAAGCCTTGACCTTAGGTGATGGCCTGGCGTCGGTCGAGTCAAATGCGGCGACCCGTGCATAGATTGCGGCGAGTCGGTCGGCGATTGGGGGCGTGGGTTAGTTCGTTTTGCTGGACTTCATGCGCGTCAGTGTGGCGTTCACCCATGTCATCAGCTTGTCGTCGTCGGCCATGTTGCCGTCGTAGCGTATCGTTGGTGCGAACGGTTCGCGCGTGGCCTGGAAGGCGGTGTAGATCGCCGACGGCACGAAGATTGCACCTTGTCCGCTGGGCAGCTCGTACCGGCCGATTTCGCCATACGGCGAGTAGCCGATCGTCGGTTCGCCCAGCAGCACCGTGTCGGACATGGACGAGATCTGCTGCACGAAATTCATGCAGGAGCTGAAGCAGCCGCGATCGATGATAGCGGCCACGCGCGGGCCGCCCGGCCGCCGGCGGACCTTGGCGGCGAGGGCTGTGGCGTCCTCCTTGCTGGTGTCGTCGACCCGCGCCATTGGTTCGCCTCTGGCGAGCGACGCCTCCAGTTTCAAGATGGCCTCTTCAAATGCAGCTTTCGAGGCGGCGAATTCCTTCTTGCTGGCAAATTGCCGATATTGGTCGATCGTGGCCTGGTCGGCGATCAGCGATTTGACGTAGGAGGCGGTGTTGCCCAGTTGCTCGCCGTATGCCTCGCCGTACAGCGCCTGCAAGGCGCGGTTGCCCCAGCTGGAGTCGCCGCCGCCGTTGCCGCGCAGGTCGAAGACGATCCAGCCGGTGGGCTTGAGCGCTGCCAGTTGTGGATACAGTGCGGTGTAGGCATCACCGGAAATGGCGCCGTTGAAGGTCGGCATGCCGACCCATTGCTTGTCGGCCGCCAGGCGGTACAGACCGACAGGCCGCGCTTTGGCCTTGTAGCTCTTGCGCACCGCGTCGATGCGCGCGTCGCCGATGCCGTTGGCCACCGCGCGCAGCGGCAACTCGTATTGGTGGGTGGAGCCGTCGGCTTGTTCTACCGCGCATTGCTTAGGCGTCCAGCCGAGGCCGGTGTCGAACATCGCCACGCGCGCCAGTTCGCTGGGCGTGGTCGCGTACTCGAGGCTGTGGTTGCTGAAGGGCGCGACATTGCTTTTGAGGTAGGTGCCGATCCAGACGTTGTCGCAGCTTTGCACGATGGCGCCGCGCGGCGGCAGCGCTTGCGGCCAGTTCGGCTCCGACCAGACGACGCGGAATTTGCCGTCGACGTGATCGAGCACGATGCCGGTCCAGGCTTTGGTCGTCAGATCGAGCCGGATGCCGGTATGCGGATCGCCGAAGCCGGCGATGAAGCGCACCAGCGCGCGCTTGTAGTCCTGCTCGGTTTTGGCGGCGGCCGCTTCCAGCATGCCGCTGCGCGCGCCGGCCTCCAGCGGCGCTGTGACGTCGATCTGGCCGCTGATGCTGCCCGCATGGCTGCTGCGTACCTTGTCGATGGCGAATTTCATGTCGGCCCGGGCGATGGCATTCCAGTCGGTGGCGCCGAAGCACGGCGCCGCGAACGCGGCGAACGCCAGGGGGAGGAGGCTGAGCTGGTGCTTCTTATGGACGGTCATGAATAGTGGCATCGAAAAATTTGAGTTGACAGGATAGTAACCTATGTCCAGCCGTTCGGTGCCAAGTGGGCTGTTCTGGGTGGGGCGCGATTCGCTTTGATGTGCATCAGTCGCGCTGTGTCTGGCGATGACAGACTATCAGTCCTGCCCAAGCGACCCAGTAAGGTAAGCAGCATGCCGCTCATCGTGGACTTTGTTTTGCCCAGCCGTCCGTTTTCATACCAGACGAAAGATGCGTCGCATCGAAGGGGGTGGAACGACTATATCTATGGCCGTGCGAGGCTTGCACGGCCGGCGCGCCCGTTGGTAAATTATCCGCTAAAATTCACCATGGTTTATCTGTACGAAGGTGCGCGGCCCGGCGACATCAATAATTTCGTCAAACCCGTGCAGGATGCGTTACGCGCCTTAATCTATGCCGACGATTCCATGATACGGGACGTATCGGCTCATATGCGGGTTGTCGATGTAAATGGCGCGAAGGATGGTTTGCCAGCTAAGTTGGCACATGCTATCGATACGGGACAAGTCTGTGTTTATGTGGCGATTTCCGACTCGCGCGAACTTGCCGAGGAGGTGAGATGAAAACTGTTCAAGAACTTCAAGCGTTGCGAGATCTTGCCGAGGAATATCAGCGGCTTGGCTACACCGTCGTAATCGAGCCGTCAGCAACTTTGATTCCGCCGTTCCTCGGTACCTACAAACCTGAGCTCCTGGCCACAAAAGATGATGAGCATATGCTCTTCGACGTAAAGTTGGAAGGTGCAAGGGACGTTGCAGAATTCTGGCGGATGGTAGCCGAGGTCAAACGACACGCCGGTTGGAAATTGACGGGCATCACCGTGCCGAACTTGGACCTGGAAGTGAATACCTCCGGCGTGTTAAGCGATCTCGACGTTGAAGGGCTGCGCCAACAGTTGCGCGAGATCGATCTGTTGTCTCGTGATCCCAAACTCCGTTCGGTTATTCTGCCCAAGCTCTGGGTGGTCTACATCGCCGCCTTAAGGTTGCTAGCGATTCAGGAAGGGTTTGATCGGGATGGTGACGCTGACTATAGCCGTCTGGTCCGAGCGCAAAGCAACGGTTTGATTTCCAACGCGGAATGTGAGGAAGGTCGCGCGTTGATGATCCTTCGCAATAGAGTTGTGACTGGCAGCGACGCGGTGGTCGCGCCCGAAGATTGTCTACAGCTACGTCAGATGATTCAGCGGGTGATCGATCAAATCGCGCCGGTCGAGGCGTCAGAGACCGTGCAACACGCCGAGGCTTGACGCCGCCGCATTACCCGGCGATCAGCCGTCAGCCGGGCTCGACCACACCTTCATCGTTTGCACCGCCAGCAGCTTGCACTGGCCGCCGACGTTGATGTAAGTACGCATGAACTGGTAGCGGTTGCTGCGCCAGGTCTTGCCGTCCGCGTTCCATTGCTCGACCGTGCTCAGGCCGCGCAGCACGACCGTGTCGCCGCCGACGTGGGCGTGGACGTCGCTGGTGGTACGCGACTTGTGCACGACGGCCGGTTTCTTCGAGCGCTCCAGTACCACCGCCTTGCCTTCGGTCTGCGACGCCAGGTTGTGCACCCAGACGTAGTCGTCCGCCAGCCACTGGTCGAGGAAGGCGACGTCGCCGACGCGCAGCGCTTCCTCGTACTGCCGGTCGCGCTCGATCAGCTCGGCGGTCGGCAGGCAGGGCGCGGCCGCCGCGCTCAACGACAGCGCCCAGGCCAGCGCCGGCAGGACCGTTTTCATTTCGACGGCACTTTGGTGATTTCCACTTCCCAGTCCACGCCCGATTCGATCTTGTGCTTGGCGGCGTAGTTGCCCTGGCTAATGGCGATGGCAACGTCCAGCAGGCTGTTGAGGTAGACCAGCGGCTTGCCCTTGGCGACGCCGCCGAAGGTGCGCTCGAACGGCGCGATCACCTTGTCGATCTGTTTGCCGTTGTGCAGGATGCGCACCTGCACTTGCTCATGCACGCCGACCTTCAATTCGTCGAACAGCGATTTCGGGATGTTGGTCCAGACGTTGCCGTATTTGACGTCGAGCACCGGGATGATGCCGCGAATGGTGTTGCCCTTGCGGACGGCCTTCTGGTACGGGATCTTGACCACCGATTCGCTCGGCAGCACCGGGCCGACCTGCTCGTAGGTGATGGCGCCCGAGGCCAGGCGCGCGCCGACGAAGGCGTAGACGTCGCGGCCGTGGAAGGTGTACGACTCGGCCGAGCCGGCCAGGCGGTTGACCTTTTCGTCGATCTCGCGCAGTTCGGCCACGCCGTCGCGCTCGGCGATCAGGGTGAACAGGCCGTTGTCGGGGCCGACGAAGTAGCGGCCTTCCTTGGTCTTCAACACCACCGACTTGCGGGCGGTGCCGACGCCGGGATCGATCACCGAAACGAACACGCTGCCCTTGGGCCAGTAGTTGGCGGTCTGGTACAGGCGGTAGGCGCCGAGCCAGATGTCGTAGTCGGGGATGTTGTGGGTCAGGTCGGACACCTGCAGGGTCGGGTCGACGCCGTAGGCAACGCCGTGCATCGCCGAGACGGCGCCGTCGGAGGTGCCGAAGTCGGTCATCAGCACCAGCGCGTTCTTGGCATCCGCCGCGTAGGCTTGCGCCGTGAGTAAAGCGCCGAGGCAGGCGGTGGCGAGCAGTTTGGAGAGCTTCATGTTTTTCCTGATTTAATTTTGAGCTTAGAAAGTGTAGCGCAGGCGGCCGTAGAAATAGGCGCCGTTGAGACCGATCGGATTAATAAAATTGTACGGCAGCGCGCCGCCATAGGTGGCGTTGTTGGTCTGGCGCACACGCTGCGGGTAGCGGTCGAGGATGTTGTCGCCGCCGACGGCCACCGTCAGCTGCTTGGTCAGCTTGTATTGCGCCTCCAGGTCCAGGGTCCAGACGGCGCCGAAGCGCTGGGCGTTGACGCCGTCGATGACTTCGGCGTCCTGGTCGTAGGAGAAGTCCTTGAGCGGGCCGAAACGCGTGGCCTTGGCTTGCAGGCTCCATTGCGCCGCCTGCCAGTCGGCGCTCAGCACCAGCTTGTTCTTGGGCGAGGCGTTGCGGATGCGGAACAGGCTCATGTCGGTCAACAAGGTCAGGTCCGGGTCGATCTGCGACAGCGCGGCGGAGCTTTGACGGGCCTTGTCGATGCGCGTCTTGTTCAGGTTGAGCGCCGCGTTCAGGTCGAGCTTGCCGCCCGCGAACGGCAGGTCGTGGTTGACGACCGCGTCGAAGCCGGTGGTGGTGGTGTCGAGCAGGTTGGCCAGGTAGGCCACCGACTGGATGTCGGTGCGGCCGATGCCGGCCAGGTAGGCGGTGGCGGCGTCGCTTTGCAGGTCGCTGGTGCGGGTGATGCGGTCGCGGATCTTGATGCGGTAGGCGTCCAGCGTGACACTGGTGTTGCGCCGTGGACGCCAGGCGGCGCCGATCGACAGGTTGGTGGACTTCTCCGGCTTGAGCGCCTCGGCGCCGAAGGCGCGCGCCAGCGGATCGCTGGCCGGCAGCAGCGAGGCTGTTTGCAGCGCGCTGCCGTCCTCGTTGAAGTTCAAGGTCGAGAAGCGGAAGCCGGTCTGCACCAGCGCCGGCGCGCGGAAGCTGTTCGACAGCGAGCCGCGCAGCAGGAAGCCGTCGCTCAGTTTGTAGCGCGCCGACAGCTTGCCGGTGCTGGCGGTGCCGAAGTCGCTGTAGTCCGAGTAGCGGGCGGCCGCGCCCAGCAGCAGGCGGCTGGTGATGTCGCTTTCGATGTCGGCGTAGACCGAGCGGATCGAGCGGCTGCCGTCGAACGCGTCCTGCGGGCGCAGGCCCGGGCCGGCTTGTGCGCCCGGCGGCGCGAAAGGCACTGTGCCGGCGGCGTACGAGGCCGGGTCGCCCGGCGAGCTTTGATAGCTCTCGCGCATGTACTCGACGCCCAGCGCCAGGTTGACCGGCGCGCCGATGCCCAGGTCCAGTTCGCGCGTGACGTCGGCGTTGACGGCGTTTTGCTTGAAGTCGAAGGTCGCCAGGTGGAAGCTGGTCGGGCTGGCCTCGCCCAGCGAGGCGTTGACCGAGTTGGACAGGTCGTAGTCGAACTTGTTGCCGCCGTGGCGGGCGCTCAGGTCCCAGTTCCAGGCGCCGCTGGCCAGGCGCAGGCCGGCGACGACGCTGGTGTCGGTCATGTCGCCGTTGGTGCTGGGACGGTAGCCGTTGGGGTAGATCGCCGGCACGTTGGACGGGTCGCCCGGATAGCGGAAGTAGGCGCTGCCGTCGGACTTGCGCTTGTTGACGGTGGCGAACGAATAGGCGTCGACGCCGGCGCCCAGCGGCACCAGCGCGTTGTAGAACAGGTAGTGGTTTTTCTGCTGCGAGTCACCGGATTTGAACACCACCTGGCCGTCGAGCGCCAGGTCTTGCGGCGTCGAGTTCCACGAGGTCCAGCCGGCGTCGCTGCGGCCGGCGCGGTTGGTCGGGTTGCGGTCGCGCGTTTCGGCGCCGAAGCGCACGAAGCCGGCGTCGCCGACGGGCACGCCGTAGTCGGCGCTGACGATCTTGGTCTGGCCGTCGGTCTTGGTGTCGTTGGTCGGTTTGAAGTCGGTGTGGTTGGCGCCGTAGCTGACCGAGGCCGAGCCGCCGCTGCGGGCTTTCTTCAGCACGATGTTGATGACGCCGGCGACGGCGTCGCTGCCGTACTGGGCGCCGGCGCCGTCGCGCAGGATTTCGATGTGGTCGATGGCGGCGGGCGGAATGGCGTTGACGTCGACCGGCACGGTGCCGGCGAAGCTGCTTTCGGTGTCGAGCACGGCGCTGGCGTGGCGGCGTTTGCCGTTGATCAGCACCAGCACCTGGTCGGGGGCGAGGCCGCGCAGCTGGATGCCACGCACGGAGTCGGAGGCGCCGCTCGATTCGATGCGCGGGAAGTTGATCGACGGCGACAGGTTTTGCAGGGCCGCGCCAAGGTCGCCGCTGGCGAGGGCGTTCTCCACCTCGCGCTGGCCGAAGCGGTCGATCGGGACGGCGCTGTCGAACACGGTGCGGTTGCGGGCGCGCGAGCCGACCACGGTGACCTGGTCGATGGCGGCGGTTTCGCCGGTGGTCGTTTGCTGCGCCTGGGCGGCGGGCAGCGACGACAGCAACAGCGCGCAGGCGATGACGCTGCGGCGCAGGGGCAATTGGGGGAGGGTGTGGCGCGGCATGACGGATTCCTTGCTTGGTCTGGACCAGTATCTTACGAGCAAGGAATTCCTTCTAACAACAACCGATTGCAAATATGCTTATGTTGAAACCCGCACGGCCATGCGGGGTCGTACCCCGTACGGGGTACGACCCCTAAGCGGTGACGCATGCGTATCGCCAAAAGCGGGCGGGGTTGGGTTTAGTCGGGGAAGCGTTCGTTGATGGCGACGGCTTTGTCGATGTTTTGCACCAGCAGGTCGACATACACCGGGTCGAGGTGCTGGCCGGCCACCTCGCGCAGGTGCTCGACCACCTTGTCGATCGGCCAGGCGTCCTTGTAGCAGCGCTTGTGCATCAGCGCGTCGAAGACGTCGGCGACGGCGACGATGCGCGCGTACAGGTGGATGTCGTGTCCCTTGAGGCCCTGCGGATAGCCGCTGCCGTCGAATTTCTCGTGGTGCTGGTGGGCGATGACCGCCGCCGCCTTGAGGATCGGACGCTGCGAGCCGTCCAGGATCGACAGGCCGACCGTCGGGTGCTGCTTCATGATTTCCCATTCGGCCGCGTCGAGCTTGCCCGGCTTGAGCAGCACCGCGTCCGGCGTGGCGATCTTGCCGATGTCGTGCATCGGCGCGGCGTGGCGCAGCACGGCCGTCTCGTCCTCCGGCATGCCGGCGGCGGTGGCCAGCAGGTGGCACACCTCGGCCATGCGGCGCACGTGGTTGCCGGCCTCGTTGGAGCGCGATTCGACGACGTCGCCCAGGCGCAGGATCAGTTCGGCCTGGGTGTCGGTGATCTCCTGCGTCAGCAGGATGTTGTCGAAGGCGATGGCGACGCCGGAGCAGAACACCTCCAGCAGTTTGGTGTCGATCTCGGAGATTTCCTCCACACCCTTGAGGATCAGCAGCGAGGCTTTGCCGCTGTTGTTGGGGAAGTAACCGATATACGTGTCGCCCTCGACGCGCGAGATCTTGTTGCTTTTGGCCTCGTCGAGCTGGGCCAGCACCTCGGCGCTGAGCAGGGTGCCCTCGTCGTCGCCGATCTGGGCCAGCACCTCATATTCCTGTTCGCCGCCGAAGGCGGTGGCGCCCCGCAGGCGCAGCAGCATGCTGTGTTCGAGGCGCAACAACGCGACCACTTGCTGCAGCAGGCCGTTGGCAAAGTCCTTGAGGTTGCGTTGCTGGAAGATGTGGGCCGAGGCGGCGATCACCCGTTCCAGGCCTTCGCGGTAGTTGGCTTGCGAGCGGCGGGCTTCCTCGACCTTCATGATGTCGCGGTAGGCGCGCAACGCGGCGAAGGTGGTGGTGAACAGCTTCGTGCGGTCGAGCTCGGTTTTTTCTTTGTAGTCGTTGATGTCGTAGTTGACGATCACCCGTTCCTCGGGCGCCTGGCCGGGCTGGCCGGTGCGCAGCACGATGCGGGTGAACTGGTTGTCGAGGTCCTGGCGCATCCAGCGCGCCACTTCAAGGCCGCTGTCCTCCTTTTCCATCACCACGTCGAGGAACACCAGCGCGATGTCGGTTTCGCGCGACAGCACTTCCTTGGCTTCGGCGCCGCTGTAGGCGTGTACGAAGCTCAGCGCGCGGCCGTCGAGGCGGAAGCGGCTCAAGGTCAGCTTGGTGATGTCGTGGATGTCCGGTTCGTCATCGACCAACAGAACTTTCCACGGTGCTAACTTGGGCGAAGCAGATGACAAAAAGGACATAGGGGAACGTTCCGCTAAATGACGTATGGATTAATTTTCGATTGTAGTCGTGTCCAACGCCATTAACAACAAGCAATAAAATTTCCTGTTGCTTTGCACAACACTATGGGGCCGGACGGGTGTGGTGTTAGTTTTACGTAACACTACGTATGAGCTAAACAATACTTTGAATCGGGCAATATTGCTATCCCGAAGTGAAATATTTTGATGGGGAGGGAGAGTTGGACCCGCGTGCGTTGCCAAGACGCTTGCGTCGCCACAATGGGGTCGTACCCGTTGGGTACGACGGGGACGCCGAGTCCCCGCCTGGCCGTGCGGGTCGGGCGGCGATCAGCCCAGGGTCGGCAAACCGGTCAGGTAACCGACCGCCGCGCCGAAACGGTCGCGGTAATTGGCGCGGATCAGCGGGTCCAACGTGGCCTGCACCTTGCCGTGCAGCGCCGCTTCCCAGTCGCCCGGGTGCTGGAAGTTGCTCATGATATAGGCGAAACCGTTGATGTCGTCCACCGCGTGCAAGCCGGTCGACTCCGCCCCCGACGGCGCCGACAACAGCCGCGTCAAGGCCTTGGTGTCGACGTTGTACGCCCACAGGAAGTTGTTGACGTGCAGGCCGCTGTCCTCGCCGATGAACAAGGTGCGCAGCTTTTCCGAGAACTTGATGTTGTCCGGGTTGGCGATCTTGTCCGGATCTGCCAGGTTGCCCAGCGCGTCGGCGGACGGCAAATCCTCTCCCACCAGCATGGCGGCCATGTCGACCGGCACCCAGGCGCTGTCGATGGCGGCGCCGGTGTCGTCGACCTGGCCGGCCTTGAGATTGAGCGCGTAGACCGCGCCGGCGTTCGGCCCTTTGACCGCGATGCCGCCCGAGCCGTTTTTCATCGCGGCCTGGATGTAGCTCATCGCGCTGTAGGCGATCTTGTCCTTGACGTTGACGGTGGTGCCCTCCAGCTTGGTGAAGCCCAGGCTGCCGCCCTTGAAGGCGGCGTAGCGGTGGGTCTCGAGGAAGGCGGCCGCCTTGTCCATGCCGGGCGCGAGCTTGATCCAGTTGGTCTTGCCGCTGTACGGGATTTTTGTATAGCCGGCGTCGGCCGGGTCGGTGGTTTTGACGGTGAGGATGTCGGCCGCCTTGAGCCTGTCGGCCAGCGCCTTGATCTCGGCGCTGGTGGCATGGCCCAGCTTGATCCATTGGAGGTCGGCCGAGCCGCCGTTGTCGGCGGTTTTCTGCAGCCACTTGGCGACGTACAGGGTGCCGCTCGACAGGTCGCGCGCGCGGTCGGCGACGAACATGAACAGGCCGCCGTTGGTGGCGTCGTCGCCCATCAGCGCGGTGCGCTCGTCGGGCATGACCTGCACCAGCTCGTGCGAGATGCGGCCCATGCAGTAGTGCTTCTTGACGCTGCCCGTGCCGTCCGGATTGACGGTGACCTCCGGCATGTGGCCGTAGTGGTAGGGATTGGCCTTGCCGGCGTCGCCGTACAGGTTGGCGCTGAAGCTGGCGAACTGGCCGTTGCCGACGATGGCGGCGGCGTCCGGCTCGTATTCCTCGCTCGACAGGTGGGTGTTCCACGGCGAGCGGCTGGCGCCGCAGGTGATCCACAGGCCGTGGACGCCGCTGGTGTCGACGTTGTGGTATTTCACCAGGGTCAGCGCGCCGGTGCGCTGGTCCTGGTCGAGGGTCAGCACCGCGATAGGCGACGGCAGCATGCCGTACATTGTCTCGCCCTTGACGTTGCGGGTCGTGTATTCGAACTGGACGACGGCGAACACGGTGTTGCCCTTGACGCCGGCAACGGTCGGCGCGTCGAGCTTGAGCAGCGAGGTGCCGTCCGGGCAGTCGGAGAAGAAGTGGCGCCGGCCGGCGTCGCTGTTGTCGAGGATGGGCCGGTTGTGGATGTCGTAGTAGCCGCCGGCCAGCACGGTGCCGCCATTGCCGTCGGCGACCATGGCGCCGGTGATGAAGAAGGGCTGGTAGGCCAGCTTGTAGGTTTGCGTCTTGCCGTCCGCGTAGGTCGCGCTGAGCGAGGAGGCGACCGTGGTGGCGGCCATCCGGGCCGGGTCGGCCAGGGTGGGCGCGGCCATGCCGGTGAAGGTGACCGACATCAGCTTGGGCGCGGCGGTGGCCGTCCCGTTGGCCGCGCAGGCGGTCAGCAGGGTGGCGGCCAGGCTGCCGGTGGCCAGCGGCAGCAGCGGCGCGCCGGCCAGCAGTTGCACCAGGCGGCGGCGGGATGGGTCAGGGGACGCGGTCATAGTAATCCTGTTTCTATTGGGGGCCGTTCCATGCGCCGGCGGCGGCGCGGCGGCATGCGAGGCGGCGGCGTTGCCTCGACGGCGGCCATCTTAGCGGCCGCTTGTGACAGGGGCGTGACAGGGGCGTGACCGGCAAGTCACGGGCATGTTGCGCCGAAAGACGGCATTGGTAACAAATCGATTCAGGCCGGGCGGGGGCGCGTAAAAAGGACTATATTATTTAGCATTGGAAGTATCCCGCATGAACCCCGTGAAGGAGTAGCAAAATGCGCCTGATGACCAAACCCTTGCTGGCCGCCGCCGTAGCGCTGCTGGCCAGCGGCGCCGCGTGGGCGGACGTGAGCGTCACCTTCGTCAAGCCGGAGGAATTTATCGACATGCCGCGCAGCCCGATCGAGCGCGAGCGCCTGCAAAAGGATTTCGCCCAGTATTTCGCCTCGCTCAACAAGCAATTGCCGGCCGGCCAGAACCTCAAGATCGAGGTGCTCGACATCGACCTGGCCGGACAGCTGTGGCCGCGCCGCAGCGGCGGCGAGGATATCCGCATCATGCGGGGCGGCGCCGACTGGCCGCGCATGCACCTGCGCTACACGCTGGAGGAGAACGGCCAGGTGCTGCGCAGCGGCGACGACGAGCTGTCGAACATGATGTACCAGCAGCGCATGAGCCGCCATTCGGACAGCGACCCGCTGCGCTACGAGAAGCAGATGATCGACGAGTGGTTCGGCAAGACCATCGTGCCGAAGGTGGCCAGCCGCTGATCGGCTGAACCACGGCTGAACCGCGGCCGATCCACAGCCGAACCACCGCCCGTCAGCCCGGTTGGGCGGCCTTGGGGAAGTGGGCCAGGAAAGCCTTCGGCATCGTCGCGACCTGGCCGCTCTGGAAGTTGAAGAACACGAAGCCGTACTTGGCCATGGCGATCAGCTTGCCGTCGGCCGGACGTGTGACGCGGAAGATCAGGTCGCCGCCGTAGCGGTTGAAGTCCATCACCCCCACCTCGAACAACAGCAGGTCGCGCGCGTGCGCCTCGGCCTTGAACATCGTCGCCAGGTCGGTGACGATGGTGCCCAGGCCGTCGGCGTCGATCTCCGGCGCGCCGTAGTGCGCCAGGAACAGCGCGCGCGCCTCGGACAGCATCGAGACCATCGAATCGTTGCCCAGGTGGTTGGCGGCGTTGATGTCGGTGCTGCGCACCGTCATCCGGGTCTCGAAATAATACTGGTCGTCGGGGAAGTCCAGGGTCAGGCGTGCCATGGCGCCCCTTACAGTTGTTCGCCGAGGAACACCAGCGTGTGGCCGTGCGCCTGGGCGGCGGCGCGCTGCTGGTAGCTGTCGCGGTGGTTGCAGTTAAAGCCGTGTTCGGCGCCCTCGTAGACGTGGATCTCGACCTGGTCGTTGCTGTCGAAGCGCTCGGCGATGCTTTTGACGGCCTCGGCCGGGATGTGGCTGTCGGCGCCGCCGAAGTGCATCAGCATGGGCGCGGTGATCTGGTCGGCGCGTTCGAGCGAATTCTGGATGCCGCCGCCGTAGTAGCACACGCCGGCGTCGACCAGGCCGTTGGCCAGGGTGTGGTAGGACAGCTTGCCGCCGAAGCAAAAGCCCATCGAGGCGACCTTCTGGGCGCCGACGGCGTCGAGCGCGCGCAGCACCTTGACGGTGGCGGCGATGTCGGCCTGGGCCTTGTCGACGTCGGTGGCGTTCATCAGTTCGACGGCGCGCTTCCAGCCGTCGCCGTCGTAGGCCAGTTCGATGTGGGCGCCCTCGCGCCAGAACAGGTCCGGCGCCAGCACAACGTAGCCGTCTGCGGCGTACTGGTCGGCGACGTTGCGGATGTGCTGGTTGACGCCGAAGATTTCCTGCAGCAACACGATGCCGGGTCCCTTGCCGGAGCGCGGCAGTGAGAGGTAGGCTTCAAACTTGCCGTCGGCGGTGGCGACGTCGATCCACTTCGAATTGGTTTCCATGGCGTTCCTTGTAGGGGCAGAAAGCGGCCATCGTACCTTGTTTCGCGCGCGCTTGCAGCGCGCGTCCGGCCGTAGCGGGTTGCCTCTAGTACACCTCGCGCCGGTAGACCACCGGGCCGGAACGGTAGATGCCGAAGGTGGCGCGGCCGACGCTGCTGGGAAGGTAGTAGATCAGCGATCCCAGCGAGACGTCCGCGGAGCCGATCGCCGTCGGCGCCGGCACCGGCGGCGCCACGCGGAAGGTGCCCTTGCCGTTCTTGAGTTCGAGTGTGGCCGGCGCGGCGGCCTTCATCGCCGGGCAGCGGCCGACCATGCCCGCGAGGCAATTGTCGAATTTGATGGCGCTGCCGATCGCCATGCTGGCAACCTGCACCTGCGGATTGAACACGTAGCCGACCGGCATGTAGTACTGGGCGGTGGCGTCGACCGGCACGGTGCCGGTGGGAGAGCCGTAGGTGTTGGCGATCAGCAGGCGGCCACTTACCACGGTCAGCGGCGCCTCGGTCGAGACGATCTGGGGGGCGGGGAGCGGCGGCGAGGGGCGTTTGGAGCTGACGCCGTCGGCGTCCACGGCGCGAATATACGTCGTCACCGGTAATACGTCCTTGGTACTGAAGATGAAGCGGGGCATGTTGTCGACCGGCGCGGTCAGTTTGCCGACACCCTTGTCAAAAAAGAAATTGGAGGCGATGGCGCCGGGCAGCTCGCCGTTGGCCTTGATCCATTCGAGCTGGCCGCCCGGTGTGGCGTCGATACCGCCGGCCTTCGTCAGCGCCGACAGCGCCACCGCGCCGGCGTAGGCGCCGGTGTGGTTGAGCGTGAGCGCCTTTGGCGTCGCGCCGTTGTAGGCCAGCACCTTGACGAAGAACGGCTGGCCGGAATGGACGAAGCTGGTCGTGGCGGGGCCGCAGGGGCGGGTGGCGTCGCTCAGGCCGGCGCAGCTCATGCTGCGGCCTTCGGCCGGGATGGCCGGCAAGGCGGGGGACGCGGCGACCTCCGCGTTGGTCATCAGCACGGTGTCGAAATGGTCGGGGACGAAGCGGGTCACGTTCTGCGCGCCGCCGGTTTTGAAGGCCGGATCGACATGTCCCATGTAATAGCCGGTGGGGTTGAACAAGGTCACGCCCAGCTTGATCGCGCCGGTGTCGCTGAAGCTCCACAGGCCGCCCGCGGCGGCGTCCTCACTGGCGTACACGCCGCCGCTGACGGGCTTGAACTTGCCGGCTGTGATGGCGCCGTATTGGCGCGCGGGGTCCGGGTCGCCCTTGCCGTCCAGATTGTTGATGCCGGAGGTGATCGTGATGCCCTCGGCCGCGGTCTCCTTGCCGAAGTTGGTGGTCACCCTCGGCGGCGTTTCGGCGTTGACGGCGCTGATCTTGACGGTAAAGCCCTCGCTGGCCCGGGCGAACACGGCGCCGGCCGCCAGATTGTTGGTGCTGACCTTGGTGACCGTGCCGACCGCCTCGATCAGGAAGGCCTTGGGCGCGGCGATGAAGCTGTCGCTGCCGATGGCGTTGAAGCCGGCGCCGCCGCCGGTGTAGCTGGCCTTGAGGTTGACCTTGCCCACCTCGGCGTACTGCAGCGGCGCGACGGCGACGCCGTCCTTGTCGAACGTAAGCGGCACGGCGACGGCGGCCTTGCGGCAGTCGAGGCTGGAATTGCCGACCTTGACGTTGACGTCGGCGGCCTTGTCGGCGACCGGGCTGTCGAACTCGCAAGACAGGTCGATGTTGACCGTCTGGCTGGCCACCAGCGGCACGCAGTTCTGGTTTTGCGCGGTGGCCTTGAGCGCCTGGATGGTGACGGTGGCGCCGCTGGCCATCGACACGTGGTCGCTGGCGACGAGCTGCAGGCCGGTGGTGCCGAAATTCATGTCGCACTGGCGATTCGGGTCGCTCGTGCTGGTGTTGACGCAGGTATGGGCGTTGAGCGCGCCGGTGGCCGACAAGGTGGCGGTGCCGGCCTTGGTCTGCTCGACGGTGGCGCTGGTGGTCTCGCCGCCGCTGAAGTTGAACGACTTGCCGCCGGGCTGCAGGGTGACGGTGGCGGTGCCGTTGTAGTGGGGGAGGGTGCAGGCGGTGTTGGCGCAGGCGGTGACGGTGACCGGCTGCGGCTGGCACGTCAGGGCGTTGCCGGGTTGGGTGATGCGGAAATGGTGCACGCCCGACGGCGGCGGGGCGGCGCCGCAGACGGGCTGGTAGTTGGGATCGGCCTTGGTGACGCAGCTGCACTTGACGGCGCCGGGGCCGGTGCAGGTGATGGTCTTGCTGACGGTGGCGCCCCAGTCGAGGAAGATGGCGTTGACGGCGACGTTGCCGTTGAGATTGTCGCCCGAGGCGTGGGTGGTGACGTTGCGCGCGACGATGTCGCCGTTGACGGTGGCGCCCGAGCCGATGTCGATGTCGCCCTTCATCGTGACGTTGCCGTTGACGACGACGTTGGACGCGGCGATCGTCAGGGTGGTGCCGGTGATATTGCCGTTGACGGTGTTGCCGCTGCTGATGGTGAGCGAGGTGCTGGCGTTGATGTCGCCCTTGATGGTGACGCCGGAGGCGTTGAGCTCGACCTTGGGCGAGTCGATCTTGCCTGTGACGCTGCCGCCGCTGCCGACCACCAGCGAGGTGGTGGCGGTGATGTTGCCAGTGACGACCGCGTTGGCGGCGCTGAGTTCGACCGTGGCGGCGTTGATGTCGCCGACCAGCGTGCCGCCCGAGGCCAGGGTGAAGGACGAGGCGACGATGTTGCCGGTGATGCTGGAGCCGGAGCCGGTGGTGACGGCGCCGCTGCGCCCGCCGTTGACGCCGGCGATGCCGGTGATGCCGCCCTTGATGATGTTGTTCGAGCCCAGGCTGACGGTGCCGCTGGCGGTGATGCCGCCGTCGATCCGCAGGCTGGGGCCGGCCGTCACCGTCGCCGCCGACAGCGTGCCGGTGATGGTGGTGCTCGAGCCTAGGTCGGCCTGGCCGCTGACGGTGACGTCGCCGTTGATGCGGGTCGACGGCCCGCCGGTGGCGATGGCGACGGCGACGACGTCGGCGCTCACGGTCTGGTCGTTCGAGCCGAGGCGGAAGGTGCCGCCGGTGGACAGGGTGCCGCCGGCCACCTGCGTGTTATTGGTCTGCAGGCCGCGCAGATCGAGGTCGCCGCTGGCGCGCAGCACGGCGCTGCCGCTCATCTTGAGCACCTGGAAATAGGTGAAGGAGACGGCGCTGGAGACCTGCACCGTGTAGCCGTTGCCGATGGTGATGTCGTTGGCCTGCGACAAGGTGGGGCAGGTGTAGGTGTTGCCCGCGCGCGTGCAGCCGGCCACGTTGCCGCCGTTGAAGTGGTCCTGGGCGGCGTGGGCCGGGCCGGCCGGCAGCCACAGCAGGAAGATCAATAGCGGGGCCAACAGCGGCGCCATGGCGGCGGCGGCGCCAGCGCGCCGGAGCGCGGGCGTCGTGAGTAAAACGACAAGCCTGAAGAAATTGAAAGTCATACGCCACCCGAACATGCCTGTCAGCATTATAGGCCGTTTCGGGTGTTGCTCTGTGGCATATATCAGACGCCGGCCGGGTGGATCGGCCTGCTGGCCGGCGTCGTGGCGCGCCCTCGTTAGCGCATGGTTAACGCTTGACCTTGCCGAACGCGTCGCCGGCCTTCCAGGTCTGCATGGCCGGGGCGTTGGCCACCGCGTAGCCCAGGTTGAGCGTGAATTGCGCCTGCTGCACCATGCCCGACAAATCCCACTCTGGGCGGTACTCGTCGGTGACCTGGTGGTAGTCCTTCTTGAAAGCGACCAGTTTGGCGCGCGACGGCTCGAGGTCCTTGACGAAGGTGAAGTGGCCGTCGCCGGAGAACACCGCCGAGCCGACGTTGAAGGCCGGCACGCCGGCCTTGGCGAAATTGAAATGGTCGGCGCGGAAGAAGGCGCCCGACAGGTCGGGGATGGCCGGCGCCAGGGTCAGGCCCATCTTTTTGGCGACGGCGCCGGCAGCATCGTACAGGCTGCTGCGTTCGGCGCCGGCGACGCCGATGTCGCTGGTCTTGCCGACGAAATTCATGCTGTCGAGGTTGAGGTCGGCGGTGGTCTTGTCGAGCGGCCAGGCCGGGTTTTGCACGTAGGCGGCGCTGCCCAGCAGGCCCTGCTCCTCGGCAGCCGGCCACAGGAAGATCTGCGTGCGCTTGGCCGGATGCTTGACCGCCTCGGCGGCCATCACCAGCAGCGCGGCGGTGCCGGACGCGTTGTCGATGGCGCCGTTGTAGGTGTGGTCGGTCTTGTCGTCGCGGCGCACGCCCTCGTCCATGCCCATGTGGTCCCAGTGGGCCGAGTAGATCACCGCCTGTTCCTTCAGTTTGGCGTCGGTGCCGGGCACGATGCCGGCCACGTTGAACTGTTCGATCTGGCGCACGGCGCTGCGCACCTCGGCGTGGACCTTGATTTTCAGGTCGACCGGCGTGAAGTCGCGCCGTTCGGCCTTGGCGCGCAGGTCGTCCAGATCGAAGCCGGCGGCGGCGAACAGCGCGCGCGCGGTGTCCTCCTGCAGCCAGCCTTCGACCGGGTTGCCCTTGCCGGCCAGGTGGAAGCGCTCGTGGCTAAAGCCGTTGGCCGGCACGCTCCATGGGTAGGAAGCCGACGGCGTGGTGTGGATCAGCAGCGCGCCGGCCGCGCCGCGCCGCACCGCCTCTTCGAACTTGTACAGCCAGCGGCCGTAGTAGGTGTAGGCCTTGCCGGCGAAGCGGTTGGGCTCCTCGGCCGTCGGCTGCGGGTCGTTGACCATCATGACGAGGATCTTGCCCTTCATGTCGACGCCCTTGTAGTCGTCCCAGTTCTCTTCCGGCGCGCTGGCGCCGTAGCCGACGAACACCAGCGGCGCGTCGACGGTGACGTCCTGTTTGCCGCTCATGGTGCCGAAGACGATCTCGGTGCCGGTCTTGGGGGCGATGGTCTTGCCGCCGGCGTCGAAGCGCACCAGGCTCCCGGGCAGCAGCTTGGTGCCCTCGATCTTGACGGACTGCCGGTAGCCGCCGCCGGCCAGCGGTTTGAGGCCTATGATGGCGGCCTGCGTCTCCAGATAGCGCACCGTCAGGTCGCCGCCGCGCTGGCCGGTGCCGCGCCCTTCGAACAGGTCGTCGGCCAGGAAGGACAGGTGGGCGCGCAGCGGCGCCTCGGCGATGACGGGCGGTTGGGTTTGGGCTTGGGCCTGAAAGGCGATACCGGCGGCTAGCGCTAACACTGTAAGACGCATGTTGACTCCATAGATGTCTGAATCACGTAGGGCGGATTAGCGCGCAGCGCGTAATCCGCCATGCATGCGTTTCGACGGCGCGTGCATTGGCGGATTACGGCGTTCCACCTAATCCGCCCTACGTGGAAATAAGGTTTTTTGCGGACGCGGGCCATCTTACTGGATTTTCGACCGTTTGTAAGCGAGTGTAAGAGTCGGTAAGAGGTTGTAAGGGCGGTCAACTCATCGGTCGTGCGGCCCGTTTTCTGCTCATGCGACACGGGATGGTCCCGCTGCCCAAACCAGAAAAAGGAAACACATCATGACCAAAATTATCGCTTCCCTGATCGCCGGCCTGTTCGCCACCGCAGCATTCGCCCAAACGCCAGCCGCCGCGCCAGCCACGCCTGAGACCAAACCAGCCGTCGCCGCCGAAGCGAAGACCACGACCAAGACCGAAGTGAAGAGCGAAGTCAAAACCGACAAGCACGGCGCCCACAAGGTCAAGACGGTCAAGGAAACCAAAGAATCCAAAGTCGCAGCCCCCGCCACCGAGACGGTGACGAAGGTTGAAACGAAAGAAGTAGCAGTGAAGAAGTAAAAAAAAGGGTCAGTTTTACTAAAATAATTTAAATAATTTATACCGTTTTAAAAGGACTTATATCATGAAGAAGATTATCGCTACCTTGGCCGTCACCTTGTTCGCCGGCGCTGCTTTCGCCCAGGCCCCTGCAACGCCGGCAACCCCGGCGACGCCGGCGGCACCTGCAACGGCAACCGCCGCGACGCCGGCCGCACCAGCGGCGCCGCATGAGCACACCGCCGCGAAGAAAACGCATCACAAGAAGGCCAAGGCTGAAAAAGAAGCCAAGCCTGCAGCTGCGGAGCCGGCGACACCAGCAACCCCGGCAACTCCGGCAACCCCGGCAACCCCGGCAACGCCAGCCAAGTAATCAAGTCGTAGGCTTCACCAGCTAGCGCATGACGTGCCGCCCCGGACCTTTGGCCTGGGCGGCGCAAGAAAAAAGAGAGACGGGATACGCCCCGCCTCTCTTTTTTTCGTGGGTGGTTCTTAACGGTTCAACTCTTCGAGCAGGGCGCGGTGGAACGCGGCCGGATCTTCCATTTGCGGCGCGTGGCCCATGCCCTTGAATTCGACCAGATGGCCGTTCGGGATTTGCTTGACCGCCTGCTTGCCCAATACCTCGTACTTGCCGATTTTGGCCTTGACGGCCGGCGGCGCGATGTCGCTGCCGATGGCGGTGGTGTCGGCGTCGCCGATGATCAGCGATGTCGGCACCTTCAGCAGCGGAAATTCGTAGACCACCGGCTGCGTGTAGATCATGTCGTAGATCAGCGCCGAGTTCCAGGCCACGATCTTCTTGCCCGGTCCCGCGTTCATCCCGGCCAGCATATCGACCCAGCGCTCGTACTCCGGCTTCCAGCGGCCGACGTAGTAGGTCGATTTCTCGTAGGCGCGCACGCTGTCGGCCGTCATCTTCAATTCGCGCTCGTACCACTGGTCGACGCTGCGCGCCGGCACGCCCAGCGCCTTCCAGTCTTCCAGCCCGATCGGATTGACCATCACCAGCCGCGACACCGCCTCCGGATACATCAGCGCATAGCGCGTGGCCAGCATGCCGCCGGTCGAGTGGCCGATGATGGCGGCCTGTTTGACGCCGATGCTCTTTAGCAGCGCCTCGGTGTTGGCGGCCAGCTGCTGGAAGGTGTATTGATAGTGTTCCGGCTTGGTCGAGGCGCAGAATCCGATCTGGTCGGGCGCCACCACGCGGTAGCCGGCCGCGCTCAGGGCGGTGATGGTCTGCTCCCAGGTCGCGCCGCAGAAGTTCTTGCCGTGCAAGAGGACCGCCGTCTTGCCGTTGGCCTTGGCCGTGGGCGCCACGTCCATGTACGCCATTTGCAGCTCTTTGCCTTGCGAAGTGAAAGCGTAGTACTGCAGCTTGTGCGGATAGGCGAAGCCTTCGAGCTGCGGCCCGTAGGTGGCGGCGAGGGCCGGGGCGCAGACGGCGGCGGTGGCGGCGGTGGCGGCAAAAGCGGCGGCGGCCAGGGTAGGGACGAAGCGGGTGGACGGCATGGCATTCTCCAGGGTCGGGGGAGCGGTCAATATAGGGTCGGCACGATAGGACGGCAATCGGGAACGCGGGTATTACCCTTAATTTGCCCTTAATTTGCCTCGAAAGCACCCCGTTTCACGCAAAAAAAGGCTGAAACCGGCGAGACAGAGTAAACTACGCCCAAATTTCTTTCGCAATTAGGCGATTCGAACATACTTGTGAGTGACGCCATGTCTGACACCCCAACCTCCCCCATCACCCTTTTCACCGATCTGAATCTGAGCGCGCCGCTGATCAAGGCCCTCAAGGACGTCGGCTACGAGTCGCCTTCGCCGATCCAGGCCGCCACCATTCCTTCGCTGCTCGATAACCTCGACGTGCTGGGCCAGGCGCAGACCGGCACCGGCAAGACCGCCGCCTTCGCGCTGCCGATCCTGTCGCGCATCGACATCAAGCAAACCACGCCGCAGGCGCTGGTGCTGGCGCCGACCCGCGAGCTGGCGATCCAGGTGGCCGAGGCCTTCCAGACCTATGCCGCGCACATCCCCGGCTTCCACGTGCTGCCGATCTACGGCGGCCAAAGCTACGGTCCGCAGCTGTCGGCGCTGCGCCGCGGCGTGCACGTCGTCGTCGGCACCCCGGGCCGCGTCATCGATCACCTGGACAAGGGTTCGCTCGACCTGTCGAAGCTGAAAACGCTGGTGCTCGACGAGGCCGACGAGATGCTGCGCATGGGCTTTATCGACGACGTCGAGCGCATCCTGCAGGAGACGCCCGACAGCCGCCAGACCGCGCTGTTCTCGGCGACGATGCCATCGGCGATCCGCCGCATCGCCAACACCTATCTGCGCAGCCCCAAGGAAATCACCGTCGCCGCCAAGACCGGCACCGCCGAAAACATCCGCCAGCGCTATTGGCTGGTGTCGGGCATGCACAAGCTCGACGCGCTGACCCGCATCCTGGAAGCTGAAAACTTCGACGGCATGATCATCTTCTCGCGCACCAAGCTCGGTACCGAGGAACTGGCCAGCAAGCTGCAGGCGCGCGGCTTCTCGGCCGCCGCCATCAACGGCGACGTCCAGCAGCAGCAGCGCGAGCGCACGATCCAGCAGCTCAAGGACGGCAAGATCGACATCCTGGTCGCCACCGACGTCGCCGCGCGCGGCCTGGACGTCGAGCGCATCAGCCACGTGGTCAACTACGACGTGCCGCACGATCCGGAAAGCTACACCCACCGCATCGGCCGCACCGGCCGCGCCGGCCGCAGCGGCGAGGCGATCCTGTTCATCACGCCGCGCGAGAAGAACCTGCTCAAATCGATCGAGCGCGCCACGCGCCAGCCGATCGGCATGCTCGAGCTGCCGACCATCCAGGCGGTCAACGACGTGCGCATCGCCAAATTCAAGTCGCAGATCAGCGAAACCCTGGCCCAGGGCGAGCTGGAACAGTTCCAGTCGCTGATCGAGGACTTCGAGCGCGAACAGAACATCCCGGCGATCGAGATCGCCGCCGCGCTGGCCAAGATGGCGCGCGGCGACGTGCCGCTGCTGCTCGATAAGAAGCAGCAGACCGCCGCCGCCACCTGGGACGAGCGGCCGGGCCGCCAGGTCGGCTTCGAGCGCCATGACCGTGGCGACCGTCCCGATCGCGGCGACCGTGGTGACCGGTTCGAGCGTGGCGACCGCGCCGAGCGTCCCGACCGCAGCGACAAATTCCCGAAAAAGGAGCGCGTGGTGCGCGCCGCCGATCCGGGCATGCAGACCTTCCGCATCGAAGTCGGTTACCAGCACGGCGTCAAGCCGGGTAACATCGTCGGCGCCATCGCCAACGAGGGCGGCATCGACTCCAAGCATATCGGCCGCATCGAGATCTACGACGACTACAGCGTGCTCGATATGCCCGACAACCTGACCGGCGACGTGCTCGATCACCTGGCCGGCATCAAGGTCGCCGGCCAGCAGCTGCGCATCGGCCGCGATAACGGCGACGCCGCCCCTGCGGCATCGGCGCCAGCTTCGGCCCCGGCTCCGGCCCGTCCGGCGCCGGCCAAAGCCGCCGCCCCGGCCAGGGCGCCCGCCGCCGACAAGCCGGTCGCCGACAAGCCGGCCGCCTCGCCGCTGGCGCGCGCCGCCCGCGTCGACGCCGCTGAACTGGACGACGCCGCGCCGAAGAAGAAAAAGGAAAAGCCGGGCAAGGTCACCCTGCCGATGAGCGCCTTCCGCATCGAAGTGGGCAGCAACAACGCCGCCACCCCGTCCAACATCGTCGGCGCCATCGCCAACGAGGCCGGACTGGAAGCCAAGCACATCGGCCGCATCGAGATCTTCGACACCTACAGCATGGTTGAGTTGCCTGACGGCATGCCAGACGAGTTGTTCAAGCACCTCGGCAAGGTCTGGGTCGGCGGCGCGCAGCTGAAAATCAGTCATGCGGACCGTATGCCGCCGGAATCGGGCAAGTCCACGCCGCCGAAGAAAAAACCGGCCGGCAAGAAATACTAAGGCGGCGCGGGTAGCATACCCGCCGCTTGTGTCACATCCAAACGGGGCCGCGAGGCCCCGTTTTCCGTTGGCGCAGGCCGTCCATGTTGTTGCACGGACAAGGTGCGCGCATCTGTTGCGTTGCACCAAAACAAAGCTTGACTTGGCGCAAAGATATCTTTTCCCATACCCCATATGAACGACTCTCATAGGAGAAGCTGCTTGACGGCAAGGCTGGCCCGCTTATTGCATATGTGATAGCACATCCCTATAAAAGGCGTGCCGGCCGAGGCGCCTCAACCTGGAGACAAGTCGTTTAGATCGGAGCATTGAGATGACATCATTCAGGAAGCTGTGGAACACCTTTGTCGATTCGCTCAAGCCGCAGATTCTGCGCGAGCATAATCAGGCCGGCCCGTACGCGATCATCGTCGATAGCCGGCCATTCACCGTCTCGAAGGGGCGCTAATGCTACTGCGGAACGACCTGCTGCACTATACGCATCCGTCTCCGCGCACCGTCCGCATCTTGTGGATCGCTCCCGAGCAGAGCCACGCCTATGTCTTCGACGTGGCGGCCCGCTCGGCCGATGTAGAACTTGTCCAACTGTCGGTGCTGCACGCCGACATCCGGGCCGGCCGCGCCAGCGTGCTGCCGGCCGACCCTTATTTAATGGTCGTCAGCCAGGACCTGCTGCCGCCCAAACACCTGCAACTGCGCGCGCGCGCCTGGGAGATCATCGAGCCGCTGGTGGCGCTGGAGCCGGGCATCTACGAGGCCCGCCAGCGCGGCCAGCTGATCGCCCGCGCCACCGGCGCCCACGGCGTCTCGCACCCGACCATCTACCGCTACCTGCGCCGCTACTGGCAGCGCGGCCAGACCCCCAACGCGCTGCTGCCCGATTACTGCAACTCGGGCGGCAAGGGCAAGGTGCGCCAGGCCTCGGCCGGCGTCAAGCGCGGACGCCCGCGCAAGAACGGCGCCGACGCCGGCCCCGGGCTGAACGCCGACGAGGAGATCCGCCGCACCTTCCGCGTCGCCATCGCGCGCTACGCGGCGGGCCACGCCAAGTTCTCGCGCCTGGGCGCCTATGAACAGATGCTCGACGAATTCTTCGTCGAGCGCCGCATCGACGAGGAATCGGGCCGCGTGCTGACCACGCCGGCCGGCCGCAGCGCCGTGCTGCCGACCTTCGGCCAGTTCAACTACTGGCTCGACCACGACGACGACCGTCCGCCCGAGGTGGCGCGCCGCGGCGACGGCGCCGCCGCGTTCTGGCCGCCCGCAGCCACCGCTCCCGTGTCCAACGCGCCCGCCGCCGTGATCGGCCAGCCGGCCGCGCTAACGCCGCAGGCGCTGCCGCCCGGCCGCCCCGGCGCCGGCTTCTATCTCGACGCCGTCTGCGCCGAGGTGCGGCTGGTCTCGCGCGCCGACCGCCGGCAATCGATCGGCCGCCCGCGCATCTACCTGGCGATCGATTCGTTCAGCCGCCTGGTCACCGGCGTCTACATCGGCCTGGGGCCGGCCAGCTGGCCGCAGGCGATGCTGGCGCTGGCCAACTGCGGCGCCGACAAGCAGCGCTACAGCCAGCAGTTCGGCCGCCGCATCGAGGCGGCGCAGTGGCCGTGCCGCCACCTGCCCGAAACCCTGTTCGCCAACGCCGCGTTGACGGCCGGCCTGGAGCGCGGCGAAGGCGGCATGGCCCCGGCCCTGCTCAACAACTTCAACCTGCGCTGCGTCGCCGTCGACGACGGCCCGGGCGACTGGAAGGCGGTGCTGGAAAAGCGTTTCCGCCTGCTCGCGCCGGACGACGAGGGCGCGCCGTGCCGGCTCGACGGCGTGCTCGATCTGGAGCAGTTCACCCGCATCGTCATCGACTGCGTCCTCTATTACAACAACCGCCACCCGCTGCGCCACGCCGGCAACGCCACCCCGCGCCAGTTGTGGGACTGGGGCGTGGCCCATCGCGGCGGCAGCCTCAAAACCTATCCCGAGCACCTGATCCGCTGCAGCCTGATGCCTGTGGCGGCGGCGCAGGTCGGCGCCGACGGCATCCGCCTGTTCGAAAGTACTTACACCTGCGCGCGCGCCATCAACGAGCGCTGGTTCGACCGCGCGCGCTTGCGCGGACACTGGAGCGTCAAGGTCGCCTACGATCCGTCCAACCTGGACATGATCTACCTGCTCGATCCGGCCGCGCCGATGCAGTTCCACGCCTGCCACCTGGACGACGCCTGCGGCGCCCAGCGCCACCTGTCGGCCGAGGAAATCGCCCGCCTGCCACGCGGGGCGGCGTCCGCGCCGGTGCTGCCTGCGCGCAGCGGCGCGCCGGCCCTGGTCAGCTTCGCGGGCTGATTTCCCGCGCGGTCCCCGCCGGCGCGGTCCAGCGTCGTGCATCCTTCAATTTCCCTTTTCGGTGCCTGCCACTTGCTGGTGCGCGGCGCCGCCGCCGGCCCGCCTTGTCCGCGCGCGCACGCCGCGCCGCGCCGCGAATAAAGTCCGTTTCGCGCAAATAAAGTTTGTCGCCAACAGCGATTTTCAGCGTGCTTCCGGAGTGCTGTCGGCGTCCATGTAAAAACATTGTTCGATGAAGGGAGACCTTATGCCATAAGGCTTTCCGGCGCTGCGAAGCATGTTTGTTTTGGTTGTTTAGCGTGGCACGAGCCTTGCTAGATTGGAACTATGGGTAAGCAAGTCACCCAAGTTATTTCAGGCAGACTGGTGAGGAAACCGATGGAAAGCAAAACAGTAAAACCGTTTAAACCGTTTAGTTCATTTACCCGTAGGGACTTTCTGTACCGGGCCGCCGCCGTCGGCGGCACCGGCCTGCTGTTAAACACCATGAACGCCTGGGGCATGGGCATCGGCTCGACGTCCTCGGCGCCGCCGGTCCTCAGCGGCAGCGGCAAGGGCAAGAAGGTGGTGATCCTCGGCGCCGGCCTGGCCGGACTGACCGCCGCCTACGAGTTGGGCAAGCTCGGTTACCAGTGCCAGATACTCGAGGCGCGCGCGTTCGCCGGCGGCCGTTGCCAGACCGCCCGCAAGGGCTTCAGTCTGACCGAGTTGGGCGGCGACAAACAGACCTGCGCCTTCGACGAGGGCCAATACATCAACCACGGCCCGTGGCGCATCCCGCTGCACCACCAGTCGACCCTGCATTACACGCGCCTGTTCGAGGTGCCGCTGGAGGTGATGGTCAACGAGAACGACCACTCCTATGTGTACTCCGAAAACGCCGGCCCCTTCGCCGGCAAGCGCATGCGCATCAAGGAGATCAAGGCCGACATGCGCGGCCACGTCGACGAGATGCTGGCCAAGTCGATCAAGAACAACCAGCTCGACGCCGAGCTGACCGCCGACGACAAGCGCCTGCTGCTGGACTACCTGGCGCACGAGGGCCAACTGGCCGGCGCCGACCTGAAATACAAGGGACGCACCGGACGCGGTTTCGCCGTCTATCCGGGCGCCGGCACGGAGCCGGGTCCGGGCAAGCAGTCCGACCCGCTGGGCTTCAAAGACCTGCTGGCGTCCAAGCTGGGCAACGTCTACAGCGCCGTGCAGGACTTCCCGATGCAGGCGACCATGTTCCAGCCGGTCGGCGGCATGGACGCGATCCCGAAGGCGTTTGAAAAGCGCGTCGGCAAAACCATCCGCTACCGCGCCGAGGTGCAGACCATCCGCCAGAACGACAAGGGCGTGACCATCGCCTTCAAGGACACGGCCACCGGCAAGGCCTCCAGCGTGACGGCCGACTACTGCCTGTGCACCATCCCGCTGTCGGTGCTGCGCCAGATCGACACCGATTTCTCCGACACGTTCAAGAAGGCCGTCGCCACGGTGGCCTACGCGCCGGTCGGCAAGATCGGCCTGCAGATGAAGCGCCGCTTCTGGGAGGAGGACGACCATATCTACGGCGGCCACGTGCTCACCGACATCAAGGGCATCAACACCATCTCGATGCCGTCGTACGGCTGGCAGAAGAAGAAGGGCGTGCTGCTCGGCTATTACCAGTACCAGACGGCCGCCATCGAGGTCAGCGCGCTGACGCCCACCGAGCGCGCCGAATTTGCCGTCGCCGCCGGCCAGAAAATCTTCCCGCAGTACCGCGACGAATACGAGAACGCGTTCTCGGTGGCGTGGCACCGCGTGCAGTACAACCTGGGCGGCTGGGCCGAGTGGACCGAGAAGACCCGCGCCGCCGCCTATCCGACCCTGCTCGAGGGCGAGGGCAGGATCATGCTCGCCGGCGAGCACCTGAGCTACCTGACCGGCTGGCAGGCCGGCGCCATCGAATCGGCCTGGCAGCAGATCGCCAAGATCCATGCGAGGGCCAGCGCATGAGGGACACCTTACTGAAGGCCGCGATGGTGATCGTGGCGGCATTCGCGGCCGCCGCCAGCGCGCCGTCGGGGGCGCAGACCACTGCGCCGGACGGCAAGGCGCTGTTCCTGAAAAACTGCGCGGCCTGCCACCAGGCCAGCGGCAAGGGAATACCCGGCGCATTCCCGCCACTGGCCGGCAGCAAGTTCGTCACCGGCGACCACGCGGAGGTGGCCACGGTGCTGCTCAAGGGCCGTGGCGGCATGCCGGACTTCAGCGAGACCATCAGCGACGCCGACATGGCCGCCATCCTGACCTACGTGCGCGCCAGCTGGGGTAACAAGGCCGACGCGCTGACCGAGGCCGAGGTGCTCAAGCTGCGCGATGCGCTGGGCGTGGCCCAATTCGGCAGCGCCGAAATGTCGAACAAACACTGATTACCGCTATATACAACCCAAGGAAGACGAGACCATGACCAAAGCATCTAGCAACGCATTGACCAAATCCTTCGCCGCATTGTTGATCCCCGCCGCCATCGGCCTGCTGTCGGCATCGCCGGCGATGGCCGCCGCCAAGGCCAAGGTGGAGAAGGTGGAGGAAAAGGCCGACATCGTCCGCCACAAGATTCCAAACTCCGACTTCCCGATCGCGCTCGCGGTGACGATCCCGCCGACGGCCACCATCCACTTCATCAGCGGCCAGGTGCCGGCGGTGATCGACAAGACCGCCGCGCCGGATTCGCTGGCCGCCTTCGGCGACACCAAGGCGCAGACCGAGACGGTGCTCAAGAAGATCAAGGAGATCCTCGAGGGCATGAAGCTGGAGATGTCCGACGTCGTCAAGATGCAGGTGTTCCTGGTCGGCGATCCGGCCAAGGGCGGCAAGGGCGACACCAAGGGCTTCATGGAAGCCTACACCCAATACTTCGGCGGCGCCCAGCCCAACCTGCCGGCGCGCGCCGTGGTGCAGGTGGCCGGCTTGAGCAACCCGGGCTGGCTGGTCGAGATCGAGGTGGTCGCCGCCAAAAAATAAGCGGCATCGGAATGAGGTTCGGGTTCGGGTTCAGGTCTTACTTTTCTAATTATTCAACTGGGGATTTAAAATATGCATAAGGCCACACTCAAGATCGGCGTCGCAGCCGTGTTGTCCACCCTGGCGATCGGCGCCGCATATGCGGCCAATCCGGCCGATGCCGCCGTCGACGCCGCCGTCGACGCCGCTGCCGCGCCGGCCGATGCCGCGTCGGCCGGTTCGGTGATCGTCACCGGCACCCGCTCGAGCGGCATGAAGGCCGAGAACAGCGCCTCGCCGATCCAGGTGCTCGACTCGGCCTCGCTGATGCGCACCGGCCAGCCGGACCTGATCCAGGCGCTGGCGCAGAACCTGCCGTCGTTCACCGCGCAAGCCTTCGGCGGCGACACCGCCAACCTGACCCTGTCGGCCCGCCTGCGCGGCCTGAGCCCGAACAACACGCTGGTGCTGATCAACGGCAAACGCCGCCACGGCACCGCCAACCTGGCCGTGCTGGGCGGCCCTTACCAGGGCGGCGCGGCGGCCGACCTGAACTTCATCCCGGTGTCGGCCATCGACCATATCGAGGTGCTGCAGGACGGCGCGGCCGCCCAATACGGCTCCGACGCCATCGCCGGCGTGATCAACATCATCCTCAAATCGAACGACCATGGCGGCACCGCCTCGGCCACCGGCGGCGGCTACTGGGACGGCGGCGGCAAGACCGTCGGCGGCTCGGCCAACATCGGCTTCGAACCGTTCAAGGACGCCTTCCTGAGCGTGACGGCCGAATCCAAATACCACGACTACAGCGACCGTGGCGGCATCGACCCGCGCCTGCTCGACGCCGGCAACATCGCCGCCGCGCCGGGCATGACGTCGATCCCCGGCTACCCGTACCTGAACAAGATCCAGGGCGACGCCCAGTACCACCTGCAGGTGTTGGCGGCCAACTTTGGCTGGGACGTGACCAAGGACGTCCAGATTTACAGCATCGCCACCTACGGCGAGAAGGTCGCGCGCGCCTACGAGAACTATCGTCTGCCGACCCGCATTCCGAAGATGTACCCGCAGGGCTTCTCGCCGAAAGAGAAGATCAACCAGAAGGACTTCGGCTGGACCGGCGGCGTCAAGGGCAAGCTGGCCGAGTGGAACCTGGACCTGAGCACCACCTACGGGCGTGACAAGTCCGAGATCGGCGTCGAGGACTCGGCCAATGCCTCGCTGTTCGCCGACACCGGCTTCTCGCCGACGACGTTCAAGGCCGGCGCCTTCATCGCCAGCCAGCTCACCACCACGCTCGAGTCGAGCCGCGAATTCGACGTCGGCTGGAGCAAGCCGCTCACCTTCGCCGCCGGCGTCGAGCACCGCATCGACAAGTACGAGATCCAGGCCGGCGATCCGGCGTCGCGCTACAAGGAAGGCTCGCAGTCGTATCCGGGCTTCTCGCTGACCGACGCGGGCAGCCACCGCCGCACCAACAAGGCCGCCTACATCAACTTCGCCGGCAATCCGATCAAGGACCTGACGGTCGACTTGGCTGGGCGCTACGAGCACTTCTCCGACTTCGGCGCGGCCCGCGTCGGCAAGCTGACCTCGCGCTACGAACTGACGCCGACGGCGGCCGTGCGCGGCACGTTCAGCAACGGCTTCCGCGCGCCGACCCTGGCCGAATCGTACTACTCGGCCACCAACGTCGGCCCGACCAGCGCCTTCGTGCAGCTGGCGCCCAATTCGCCGGGCGCGCGCCTGGTCGGCGTCGACGGCCTCAAACCGGAAGCGTCCACCAACCTCAGTCTGGGCATGGTGCTCAACCCGGCCAGCAATTTGAATATCACGTTCGATGTCTACCAGATCAAGATCCGGGACCGCATCGTCGGTTCGGGCGCCTTGTACGGTTCCGGCGGCGCGGTCAACTCGCCGGCCGTCACGGCGGCGATCCTGGCCAACGGCAACGTGCTCGATAGCACCGTCAGCCAGACCGGCATCAACATCTTCTCGAACGCGGTCAACACCCGCAGCCGGGGGCTGGAGTTCGTCACCACCCTGAACGAGAACTACGGCGCATACGGCCGCGTGGACTGGTCGATCGCGGCCAACTACAACAAGGTCGAAGTCACCAAGATCAACCAGGCGCCGACGCAGCTGCTGCCGCAAACCTTGCTCGACAAGACCGCCATCTCGAACCTGGAGACGGCCTCGCCGAAGATGCGCGTGAACCTGGGCGCGCTGTGGAAGATCGGCGACTGGACCATCAACCTGCGCGAGGCGATCTACGGCAAGTCGAACGACTACGGCAGCGAGGACGGCTCGGTCTATCACAAGACCGAGATCAAGGCCAAGGCGATCACCGATCTGGAGGTGGGATACAAGGTCAATCCGGCGTGGTCGGTGGCGGTGGGCGCCAATAATCTGTTCAACACCTACCCGAACGGCGTCAATCCGGCGCTGCTGGCCGACCAGCGCGCCGCGCTGGACAACGCGGCGGTGACGGTGCTGCCGTCGTTCTCGCCGTTCGGTATCAACGGTGGTTACTACTACGTGCGGGCCAACTATAAGTGGTAAGCCGTTGACGCGGTAACCCGCACCCCCGCCAGAGGGGTCGTACCCCAAGGGGTACGACCCCGGTGGTGCGCGTCGTGCGGGTTTAGCTTTCGCATGTTGGTGTAGCATGGCGGCTTCACACCACGGAGCGTCGCATGTTGAAAATGATGGGCAGAACCCTGCTGGCCGCAGCCATCGCCGGTAACGCGGGCGGCGCGGCCGCCGCGCCGATGACCTTACAGCACTACCTGGCCCTGAACGGTCCCGCCCCCAGCCTGCACGTGGCATACGGCGCCGCGCCGTCCCAGTTCGCCGAACTGTTTGCGCCGACCGGCGACGGCCCGTTCCCGGTCGCGGTGGTCATCCATGGCGGCTGCTGGACAAAGGAATTCGGCGGCATCACGCAAATGCGCAATATCGCCGGCGACCTGCTGCGCCAGGGCGTGGCGGTGTGGAACGTCGAATACCGCCGCTTCGACGAGGAGGGCGGAGGCTACCCGGGCATGTACCACGACGTCGCCACCGCGATGGACCGCCTGCGCGCGCTGGCCCCAGCCCACCGGCTCGACCTGTCGCGCATCGTGCTGGTCGGGCACTCGGCCGGCGGCCACCTGGCCCAATGGGCCGGCTCGCGCGCGCGCCTGCCGCGCACCAGCCCCCTGTACGTGGCCGATCCGTTGCCGGTGCCGACCGTGATCAGCCTGGGCGGACTGGCCGACCTGCGCAACGAGGCGGCCCTGATCAAGACCAGCTGCGAGCGCGACACCGCGCAACTGGCCGGCACGCCGAGCGCCGAGCGGCCCGACGTCTTCGCCGACACCTCGCCGGCCGAGATGCTGCCGTCCGGCGTGCGCACGGTGCTGATCCACGGCGAATTCGACACCGTCTCGCCGATCAGGGCCGGCCACGATTACGCGCGCCGCGCCATCGCCGCCGGCGACGCGGCGGAAGTGGTCGTGCTGCCGGGTGGGAGCCATTACGACGAGGTGGCGGCGACATCGCCGTCGTGGTCCATCGTCTCGGCGCAGATCCGCAAGGCGCTGGGCATCGGCGAGCAGCCGGCGGCGCGCTAGGGCGGCGGCCAGTTAGTATTCGGTGGATTTGCGGGCGTCGCCGCGCACCCGGTCGGCCGGGTACTTGGCCGCGTTGAGGGCCATTTTCTCCAGCGCCGCCGCGCGCAGGTCGACGCCGGTCTTGTCGGCCAGCTGGACCAGGTACAGCAGCACGTCGGCCAGCTCGTGGCGGATGCCGGCGCGTTTGGCGTCATCGAGTTCGGCGTCGGCGCCGGTGTGCAGCCACTGGAAATGCTCGGCCAGCTCCGCCACCTCGACCGAGAGCGCCATCGCCAGGTTTTTCGGGGTGTGGAACTGTTCCCAGTCGCGCTCACGGGCGAAGGCGCGCGTCCGCTCGCGCAGTTCGGTCAGGGTGTCGGAGGAAGGGGAGGAGGGTTTGGTATCCATGGCCGCAATGGTAGCACCATCCGTTTTTGCGCTTCATTCCCCGTTTTCGACGGTTTGTCGCATGCCGAGGGCGGGGAGCGGAGCCGCTGGCTATAGTGACAACACTATATAACTCCACGGATAACCGATCATGCGCCGCTCCGCCATCGCCTTCGCCACCATCGCCGCCTTCTCCACCCTGGCCACCATCGCCGGCTGCGCCGTCATCGTCATCCCGGAAGACGGCAACATGCAGTACAAGACCTCCTTCGGCGGCAACGCGGTCGAGGGCAACGGCCAGGGCGCCGTCGAACGGCGCGACGCCCTCGTCGCCGCCAATGTCGACGGCATCGACATCAACGGCCCTTTGCAGGTCGAGGTGCGCGTCGGCGAGGCGGCCTCGCTGCGGGTCGAAGGCGACAGCAACCTGCTGCCGCTGCTGCGCACCGACGCCAGCGGCGGCACCCTGCGCGTCTGGGTCGAGGGCAGCGTGCGCGCCTCCAATCCGCTGCGGGTCGTCTACACCACCACGCAACTGCGCCGCATCCAATCGAACGGTTCCGGGCGCCTGTCGGTCACCGGGCTGAATGGCGGCACCTTGAACCTGAGCCAGAACGGTTCGCGCGCGGTGCAGTTGGCCGGCAATGTGAGCCGGCTGGAGGCGCGGTTGAACGGTTCGGGCAGTGTCGATGCGAACGGCCTGCAAAGCGGCTCCACCGTGGCCAGCTTGAACGGCTCCGGGCGGCTCAACCTGGGCAACCTGCAGGGCGAGATGCTCAACCTGGACCTGCACGGCTCCGGCGGCGTCAACGCCAGCGGCAGCGTGCGCAGCATGATCGTGCGCCTGTACGGCTCCGGCAGCGCAGACCTGGCCGGCCTGGCCAGCCAGAGCGCGGAACTGAGCGCGCACGGCTCGGGCAGCATCTCGGCCGCCGTCAGCCAATCGCTGGTGGCCGACGCCAACGGTTCCGGAAGGGTCACCGTGTACGGCAACCCGGCGCAGCGCAGCGTCAGCGGCAAGCGCGTGAGCGTGTTGCAGTAAAAGACGCGCGCGATTTACGCGGCGGCGGCATTGTTGGTCAATTGTTCGATCATCGCCGCCAGCGGCATCGGCCGCCCGTACAGATAACCCTGTAAACACGGGCAGCCATGGCCGATCAGGAAATCGGCCTGCGCCCGTGTCTCCACGCCTTCGGCCACCACGTGCAGCCCCAGATGGCCGGCCATCGCCAGGATCGATTGCACCAGCGCCGCGCTGCTGCCGTCGTCCGGCGCGTCGATGATGAAGCTGCGGTCTATCTTGAGCTCATACAGCGGCATTTTTTTCAGGTAGGCCAGGCTGGAATAGCCGGTGCCGAAATCGTCGATCGAAAAGCGCAGTCCCAGCGCCGCCAGTTGATGCATGCGCGCGACGGTGTCATCCAGCTTATCGATCAACAGCCCTTCCGTCACCTCCAGTATCAGTCGCTCGGCGGGCGCCCCGGTCTCGGCCAGGGTGCGCTGCACCAGCGCGACGAAATCCGGTTGGCGGAACTGGCTGGGACTGACGTTGACCGACAGCGGTATCGACACGCCGGCGCGCTCCAGCAGCAGCACCGCCTCGCAGGCCTGGCGCAGCGCCCAGGCGCCCAGCGCCAGGATCAGTCCCGACTCCTCGGCCACCGGGATGAAGACGGACGGCGGCACCATCGCGCCGCCGGCCAGCGGCCAGCGCATCAGCAGCTCGCCGCCGATGGCGCGGCCGTCGCGGTCGACCTGCGGCTGCACGTGCATGCGCAGGTCGCCCCCGGCCAGCGCGGCGGCCAGGTCGCGCTCCATCGACAGGCGGTGTTCGACCGCGGTCTGCATCGCCATCTCGAAGAAGGCGATGCCGTTGCGGCCCTCGGCCTTGGCGCGGTACATCGCCGTATCGGCCTCGCGCAGCAGGTCGTGCGCGTTCTGTTCCTGCCCGCCGTTGAGGGATTTGGGCAGCATCGTCACGCCGATGCTGGCGGTCGACGTGTATCGCTGGCCCTCGATCTCGAACTCCTCGCCGATGGTGACGCGGACCTTTTCGGCCACCGTGCGCGCGGCGTGGGTGGCGCTCTCAAGGTCATCGGCCAGGTGCGCCAGCACCACGACGAATTCGTCGCCGCCGATGCGCGCCACGGTGTCGGCCTTGCGCACCAACTGGCTCAGGCGACCGGCCGCCTTGCACAGCAGCGCGTCGCCGATGGCGTGACCGCGCGCGTCGTTGATGGTTTTGAAGCGATCGAGATCGACGAACATCACCGCGCTGAAGGTGGCGCTGCGCGCGGAGCTGGCCAGCAGCGTGTCGATGCGGTCCATCAGCAGACGGCGGTTGGGCAGGCCGGTGAGCACGTCGAAGAAGGCCAGCCGCTCCAGCGAATCGGCGCCGGCGCGCAGTTCGTCGAACGAGCGCGCCAGTTGCTGCAGCAGCACCGCGCACGACAGCGTCAGCACCGCCGCGATGAACATGAAATTGATCGAGATGATGGCCGACTTGAGGAAGGCGTGGTCGGGCATGCCCTCGATCTCCACCTTGGCGTTCTCCTCGTAACCGAGCACCATCACCGCCAGTCCGGCCAGCAGCAGCATCCACAGCGCCGGGCGCAGTCCGAGCAGCAGCGCGGCGAGCACCGGGATGGCCAACAGGTAGATCTGGCTGACCGGTCCGATCTTGAGCAGCAGGCCGACGCCGACCACGAAGGCGACGGCCAGGAAGTTATACACCCGGATGTTGTAGGCCACCTCGCGCAGCAGCAGGACGGCGCCGATCCACGACAGCGCGATGACGTCGACGACGACGATGGACCACATGCCCTCGCTGGCGGCGAGCAGCATGCTGGGGACGGCCGTGGCCAGTCCAAGCAGGAACACGATCAGCAGCAGCCTGGCGAAAATCCGCGCGCGCCAGTGCGCTATGTCGTTCGGCACGGCCACGTTTCCCCCGGTGCGTTGCGTTGATGGCGACCCTGTTATTGTTCTTCTGATAGTACCCGCAATCGCCACCCGTGTCACCGGGCCGGCCGGCCCGGTTTAGTCCCTGGAGTTGACGCTGCCGATGCCCGACACCGACTTGTTGACCGTTTTCGGCTTGCCGTAGTAGTTCAGGGAGCCCATGCCCTTGGCCACGGCGTTGAGCAGGTCGCTGGCGTAGACGCTGACGCTGCCCACGCCTTCGAAGTTGACATCGACCCGTTCCGCGTGCAGCGCCTTGGTGTCGACCTGGCCCACACCCTTGGCGTTCAGGCGCAGGTATTTGACCTTGCCGCTGGCGACCAGTTGGCCGGCACCCAGGTAGCCGATGTCCAGGCGGTCGGTATTGACCTTGCTGATGATGGTTTCGCCGGCGCCTTCGACCTTCACCCGGCTCAGGGTCGGCACGGTGATGACGATGCGCGGATTGCCGTTGGAGCCCTCGTAGCTCTTATCGGGCATGGAGATCTGCAGTTCGTTGTCGACCACCGTTGTCTTGAGGTCGGCGACGAACTTGTCGTCGCCGCGCACCACCACCGACTGCGTCTTGCCCGCTTCGACCGTCATCGCAAACGCGCCCTTGGCGTTGACGGCGATGAACGGCGGCAGCGCGCGGGTCGATTCCGCCGCCAGCGCCGGGGCGCTCACCGCGTACAAGGTGGAGGTCAGGGCGCCGAGGAGGGCGGTGGTCAGGACGGCGGAAGCGGTGCGGCGCATGGTGAATCCTTGATGGTTTGTTCAATGGTTACTTATTTTGATAACGTTGATTTTACTGAACTTCGCCACCGTGGCCGACAACTTTGCGACGAACTGCAAAAAAGTGGCGATGTGTTGCGCTGCGGCTACGTTTTGCCCTGGCTGGCCGCCGCCCGGCCGCCGGCGGGGCGCTTCGACAGCGATTGCTTGAGCAGTTCCACCAGCCGCTGGGCGCCCGGCGACAGCACATGGCCGCCGCGCCGGATGACGCCCAGGGTGCGGTTCAAGTCCTGGTTTTTCAGCGGCACGGCGCGCAGGCCGTCGCCGTCGCGCATCGCCAGTCGCGGCACCACGGCCACGCCCAGACCCGCCTTGACCATCTCCAGCAACGTCGACACGTGCTGCACTTCGATGAAGCCGGGCACGCGCTGGTCGGCCGGGCGCCGCGCGCGGTCCAGCAGCAGGCGGTTGCCGCTGGTCTGCGCCACCGTCATGTAGGGATGGCCGCCGATGTCGTCCCAGTCCACCGCGCGCTTGCGCGCCAGCGGATGGTCGGGCGGGCAGGCCAGCACGAAGCGCTCCTGCAATATGGGCTCGAAGACGATACCCGGCTCCTGGGCGCCGAGGAAGTTGACGCCGAAATCGCAGCCGCCGCGCACCACGTGGCTAAGCACCTCGGCCGAACCCTCGTCGATCACGCGGATGCGGATCTTCGGGAATTCGGCGTGGAAGCGCCGCAGCACCGGCGGCAGCATGTGGTGCGCCACCGACGGCACGCAGGCCACCGCCACCTCGCCGTAGTGGCGCAGCGAGATGCCGCTGATATTGTGCAGCGACGCCTCGACGCCGTTGAGGATCTCTACCGCCTTGTCGAAAAACTCGCGTCCCACCAGGGTCAGGCTCACGCGCCGCGTGGTGCGCTCGAACAGCCGTGCGTCGAGCGCCTGTTCCAGCTTGGCGACGCGGCGCGACAGCGCCGGCTGCGACAGGTTGAGCGATTGCGCCGCCGCCCGGAAGCCGCCTTGTTCGACCACCGCCACCATCGCCTGCAGGTCGGACAAGTCGAATCGCAGCTGGTTCATGATTGATGCCTCAGAGTGATCAATGGATAGGAAATGAACATTTTACTTTATCAATCGCGCTTCCGATAATGAGCGCAAATCCTTAAAAGAATGGAGACGGCACCGTGTTCACCCGCTTTTTATCGGCCCTGCTACTGGGCTGCGCGCTGTTCTCCGGCGCGGCCGGCGCCGAGCAGCTCGACGTCATGAATTCCGGCGGTTTCACCGCCGCCTACAAAGCGTTACAAAAAAAATTCGAAGCCGCCTCCGGCCACACGCTCAATACCGCATGGGGCCCGTCGATGGGCAAGTCCCCGCAGGCGATCCCCAACCGCCTGGCGAGCGGCGAGCCAGCCGATGTCGTCATCATGGTGGCCTACGCGCTGGACGACTTGATCGAGCAGGGCGTGGTCGACCCGGCCAGCCGCACCGAGCTGGCCGATTCGCGCATCGGCATGGTGGTGCGCGCCGGCGCGCAGCTGCCCGATATCTCCACGCCGGAAAAACTCAAACAGGTGATGCTCGCGGCGCGCTCGATCGGCTACTCCGACAGCGCCAGCGGCGTTTATATCGAACGTGAGCTGTTCGACAAGCTCGGTATCGTCAAGCAAGTCAAATCCAAAGCGCGTATGATCGAGAAGACACCGGTGGCCGCCCTGGTGGCCAGCGGCGAGATCGAGATCGGCTTCCAGCAGGTCAGCGAACTGCTGCCCGTTCCCGGCGTCGTGCTGGCCGGACGCCTGCCCGAATCGCTGCAAAAGGTCACCGTGTTTGCCGCCGGCGTTCCGGTCAAGGCGCGCCATCCCGGCGGGGGCCGGGAGCTGATCGCCTATCTGGCTTCCGCCGCCGCCCGTGACGAGGTCCGCGCCAGCGGACTCGATCCAAAGTAACCGCACCGCATCGAGGACCACATGACATCCACCGCTTTAGAAAAAAACGCGCAATCCCGTCCCGGCACCGTTTTCCGCGTCGTCAGCGGAAATTTCATGGAGATGTTCGACTTCTTCCTGTTCGGGTTCTACGCCACCGCCATCGCCAACGCCTTCTTCCCGGCCGGCGACGAGCTGGCGTCGTTGATGATGACCTTCATGACCTTCGGTGCCGGCTTCCTGATGCGGCCACTGGGCGCCATCTTCCTCGGCGCCTATGTCGACCGCGTCGGCCGCCGCAAGGGCTTGATCGTCACCCTGGCGTTGATGGCGATGGGCACCTTGCTGATCGCGTTGGTGCCGGGCTACGCCACCATCGGTTATGCGGCGCCGCTGCTGGTACTCACAGGCCGCCTGCTGCAGGGCTTCTCGGCCGGCGTGGAACTGGGCGGCGTGTCCGTTTACCTGGCCGAGATGGCGACGCCGGGTCGCAAGGGCTTCTTCGTCAGCTGGCAGTCGGCCAGCCAGCAGGTCGCCGTGGTGGCCGCCGCCGCGCTGGGCTACGGCTTGAACAAGTGGCTGACACCAGCCCAGGTGGGCGAGTGGGGCTGGCGCATTCCGTTCTTCGTCGGCTGCATGATCGTGCCCGTGTTGTTCGCGATCCGCCGCTCGTTGCAGGAAACCGAGGAGTTCAAGGCCCGCAAGCACCGCCCCGAGGTCAAGGAGATCTTCCGCTCGATGATGAACAACTGGGCGCTGGTCATTTCCGGCATGATGCTGGTGGCGATGACCACCGTGTCGTTCTACCTGATCACCGTCTACACGCCGACCTTCGGCAAGAGCGTGCTGCACCTGACCACCAGCGCGGCGTTGATCGTCACCCTGTGCGTCGGAGTGTCCAACTTCATTTGGCTGCCGGTGATGGGCGCCTTGTCGGACCGCGTCGGCCGCCGTCCGCTGTTGCTGTGCTTCTCGGCGCTGGCGATATTGACCGCGTATCCGGCGCTGCACTGGCTGGTGAATTCCCCAAGCTTCGCCCACATGCTGGAAGTGGAACTGTGGCTGTCCTTCCTGTACGCCAGCTACAACGGCGCCATGGTGGTGGCGCTGACCGAGGTGATGCCGGTCGAAGTACGCACGGTCGGCTTCTCGCTGGCCTACAGCCTGGCGACGGCGGTGTTCGGCGGCTTCACGCCGGCGATCGCCACGGGCTTGATCGAATACACCGGCGACAAGAGCGCGCCGGGTTGGTGGATGACGTTCGCCGCCGCCTGCGGCCTGTGCGCGACGTTGATCCTGTACCGTCGCCAGCGCCTGCAGGGCGCCGACGCCCCGGCCCGAAGCATGGCCGCGTAAAAAGAGGCAGCGCCTGCCGCCGTCAGGTGCGCAGGCGCGCGAACAGGCGCTCGATATCGATCTCCTGTATCAGCAGATTGCCCTGGTTGGCCTTGATCAGGCGCGGCGCCAAGGTCGACTCGCCAGCCCCCAGCGGCAACTCGGTCATGTCGGCGGCGTCGAACTGCTGCACCGAATGCAGATCGTCGACCAGCAGGCCGATGGTGCTGTCGCCAAGGTGCACCAGCATCACCTGGCTGTTGTCGGTGACGACACCGGCTTTGCCGGTCGCCAGCAACGCCAGATCGAACACCCACACAAAATGTTTTTGACCGCCGGCCAGCGGCACGTCCAGCATGCCGAGGCGCGCCGGGTTGTTGCCCGCCGCCTTATTCACTTTGGCGAAGGGTACGGCTTCCTGTATCCGCGCCGCCTTCAGCGCCATCAAGGTGCGCCCGACATGGAAGATGGCGAAGTCCGGGCCGGTGTCGCTGCGGCGCTCGATCCGCGCGGGCGGTACAGGCATCGCCGATTTGTCGCGCACGGGGCCGAACGACTCGATCAGCACCGACAGCACCGGTTGCTCGATGTCCGCATTCGGGCCGGCACGGAACTCGCGATATCCCGAGGCGCGCGTGCACGCGGCGATCACATATTGGCCGCCATGCAGCATGATCCGCGCGACGCTGGCGCCGTCGCCGTTCTCGGCCGCCGCCAGCAGGCCGGCGTCCAGCGCCAGGGTATCGCCGGGCGCGCAGGCCGGGTCGGTGGACGACAGGATGCGGCGTTCCGGCGTGATGAAGAAGGCGTGCATGTTCCGGCGTCCGGCGACGCCGCTATGCAGCATGTTGAGCAGCTCGGGACGCGAATCGAACACGATGCCGATGCCGCCGACCACCGTGGACGTCTGCTCCGGGTGGCGGATCGCCGCGTGATAAATGAAGGTTGGCTCTCCGCCGTACAAGGCCGATGGCGCGAACGGCTCGGCATAGTGATCAAGTTCGCTGCGCAGCGCGCAAACGCGGCCCAGGGTGGCGCCATCGATATGGGTGCCGATGCTGGTTGGGACGTCTTGGCTTTCGCCGGTGCTGGCGACGATGCGGCCGGCGCGATCGTAGACGAACAGGCGCGCGTAGACGGTGTACAGGCTGTTGATGTAGGCGAGGACTTCGCTCATCGCGGTGGTTTGTTCCGCCGACGGATAGGCCAGGCCGCGCCGCAGTTGCGGCGTCAGCGCCCACCAGCGGCAATCGTTGGCGCGTTCGTACAGATTGCGGTCCAACATATCGACCAATAGCCGCGAGGTCAGTTCGGCCTCGCTGATGCTGGCGGTGAGCACGGTCTGGTACAGGTCCTGGATCGAGCGGGAAAAGATCGCGTCGCTGCGGCCTCCCGTCTCGGTGATCTGATCGAGCACGGTATTGAGCCTGTTGACGTTGCCGCCGTGTTGTCCGTGGCTGTCCACCAGATCGTTGGCGGCGCTGGTGACCTTGCCGTTCCAGACGATGCGTTCGATCGTGCGGGTGGTGCGCGTCACCGCAGTCATTAAATCATGGAGGGTTGGGCTGAAGGCCTGCGCGTGCGACAGCAGGCCTTCGATCAACTCCGGATCGACGCCGCCCAGCGCATCGGCGCCAGTGTTTCGGAAGGCCAGATCGACGGGCATCATCAACTGTCCTTTCCAGCCGGACGGGCCGGGATAGCCCTGGTAGCCGTCGGAGCGGAAGGTGCGCACCAGGTATTCGCGGCCGCCGAACATCAGCAGGTGGGGCAGGCCGTCGACGTTGGTCGGCACCTTGACGCCGGCCGGTATCCACAGCGGATCGGCGCTGCTGATGACGCGGTCTTGCGCGTCGAGCAGCAGCATGTTGGCGCGCTGCGACGGATCGCGGTAGGACGCGAAGATGGCATCCATCTCCTGGTCGAAATTGAAGCACAGGCACAGCACGCCGGCCGGCTCGCCGCTGTCCGGGTGCGACATGCGGTGCGAATACACCAGCGCGCGCGCTTTGCCGGGCCGCAGGTCGGTGGCGCGGAAGGTCTCCACATAGCCGGAAGCGGCCAGCGTTTCGGCCAGCAGCGGATCGCGGCTGTGGGTTACCGGGGTGGCGGGATCGGCCTGCACCAGCACGCGCCCGTCCAGGTCCAGCAGCACGATCTCGTCGTAGACGGTGTATTTGTCGCGGTAGTCGGACAGGCGCTGGCGGGCCGCTTCGAGGCCGCCGTCACCCTCATCATCGTCATCGATGCCGGCGACGAAGCGGCACAGATCGACGTCGGTGGCCAGGAATCCGACATCGGCGGTGCGTTCGAACAGGTTGCGGACCAGGATATCGATCGCGTAGCGCGCCTGGGTACCCAGGTCGGCCAGCACGTGGCGCACCTTTTCCTGCACCAGATTGGCGATCAGCGCCCGTTCCAGCTGCGCGAAACCGGTGCGCGTGGCCACCATCGCCGGCAGCAGCAAGCGCGCCTCGGCCGGGCAGTTCATCTTGGCCGACGACTCGATCAGCTGCCACATTTGATTCAGCTCGCGCAGCGACAGCTCGCAGCGGGCGACGTCCGGCATATAGGGCAAAAAGGTGTCGGAGCTGGCGGCGGGTGGCGTTTTCATATCTTGGGTTCGACACAAAAAAAGTATTTCCGCAGCAATTTTTATGCCAGATAGGCAAGAGTAAGCACAAAAAAAACGCCATCCGGTGTGGATGGCGTTTGATATGACTATCAGGCCTTGTTACTGAGGCATGTTTTCATGAATGCCTTGCGCTCGTCGCCTTTTTTCCCGGTGGCGTCGGCATTACATTTTTTCATCTTGTCTTGCTGCGTGAGCTTTGCTTCCGGCGCTGCGGGCTTGGCGCTCAGGCATTCCTTCATGAATGCCTTGCGCTCATCGCCTTTTTTTCCGGTCGCATCGGCGTTACAGGTTTTCATCTTGCTTTGCTGGGCTGTCGGCTCGGCGGCAAACACCGCGCCGCTCAGCGACAGGATCAGGCTGGCAACGAACAGTTTTTTCATCATGGTTTCCTCTGCGGTCGAAATGCGAATGGTCGGGCCCGTGGCCACATGAGGACTATAACTGAAGTTGCTGGCGCCAGGACAGTTTCCTGGCGCCAGTCAGATTACGGCTCGGTAATCTCCAGCTTTTAGGCGGCTTTGGGCGATTCGGCGCGGCCGCAGTAGCGTTGGACGTAGGCCTGGTGCGTCGGCAACTGCACCACCGTGCGGTCGACCTGGGATTTGATGTTGCCGAGGAATTGCTTGAGCTCTTCGTCGCCCATCAGGTCCGCCGTTTGATGGTGCGACCGGGGCATGATGCCCTGGCCTAGCATCACCTGGATCCACGAGTTTTCGGCGAACAGTTCGTTCGGGACTCGGAATACGCGGCCCGTTTCGCGGAACAGGTCGAGACGGTGCTTGAGCGAGTTCGGAATGCTCATCTCGCGGCAGTCGATCCAGAACTGCGAGTCGGTGCGGTTGTTGACGTGGTAGTGCAGGATGATGAAGTCGCGAATGTGCTCGATCTCGTGGTTGCACTGGGCGTTGTATTCGGCGATGTCGGTTTCGCGCACGCCGTCCGACGGGAACATCTGCATCAACCGCACCACGCTGCGCTGGATCAGGTGGATGCTGGTCGATTCGATCGGTTCGAGGAAGCCGCTCGATAAGCCGATGGCGACCACGTTGCCTTTCCAGGTTTGCTTGCGCTGGCACGGCTTGAACTTGATCACGCGCGGTTCAATCAAGGTGCGGCCTTCGACGTTGGCCAGCAGCTGCTTGCGCGCCGTGTCGTCGTCCAGGTAGCGGCTCGAATAGACAATGCCGTTGCCGACGCGGTGCTGCAGCGGGATGCGCCACTGCCAGCCCGCCTGGTGCGCCATGGAGCGCGTCAGCGGAATGGCGTCGTCGACCGACTCGGTTTGCACGGCGATGGCGCGGTCGCAGAACAGCCATTGCGACCAGTCCTCCATCGGTTCCTCCATCGCGTCGCCGATCAGCAGCCCGCGGAAGCCGGTGCAGTCGATGAACAAGTCGCCTTCGATCTCCTGACCCGATTCGAGCACAATGGAGCGCACGTCGCCACGCCTTTCGCCTTCCTCATGTTTGGTGTAGCGGACGATCTTGCCCTCGATGCGCTGCACGCCGCGCGGTTCGCTCAGGCGGCGCAGGTATTTGGCGTAGCGGCTCGCGTCCAGGTGGTAGGCGTAGTTCATGCCGTTGTTGGGCAGGTGCGCGAAGCGGTGCTCCAGCGAGGCTTTGAGTTCCAGGCAGTAGTCGCCGTAGTCGCTGGCCAGCCCGCGCTCGACACCCTTGTGCCAGAAGTGCTGGAAGCCCGCAGTCCAGTGGTCCACGCCGGTGAAGCCGAAGGAGTGGATGTAGTTCTCCTTGACGTTGCGCCATTCCTCGAAGGAGATGCCCAGCTTGAAGGTGGCCTGGGTCTCGGCCATGAATTCCTGCTCGTTGATCTCGAGCAGGTTGTGGAAGTTCATCAGCGTCGGGATGGTGGCCTCGCCCACGCCGACCGTGCCGATTTCATCGGACTCGATCAGTTTGATGTCGAGGCGCTTGCCCAGCACCTTGGCGATGCCGGCGGCGACCATCCAGCCGGCGGTGCCGCCGCCGCAGATGACGACGCGGCGCACCGCTTGTCGATTGTTCGACTCTTTGTTTTGGTCTTGCATTTGCCGGTCTCCTTAGCGGTTCAGCTTTTTTAGTATTTGGGCGCGCAACGCGCGCGCGCCGTCTGCCGTCAGCGGCGCCAGCACGTGGCGGGCCGCTTCGGGAATGTGTTCTGCCGTTTCTTCGTCGGCTTCGAATATGTAGTGGCGGAAGACTTCCTGCCACGCCTTGCGTTGTTCCGGCGGCAGCCCGCGCATCGTCAGGAAGGCCGTCATCAGGGCGTTGGTCGGCGTGTCCATGAATTCCGGCGTGCGCTGCCACCAGTAGTTGACCAGCACATTGAAGGCGTCCAGCGCTTCGATGTGGTGCCACCACATGCTGGGGATGAAGATCGCGTCGCCCGGTCCGAGCACCGCGCTTTGCGCATGCTCCAGCGCCTCGGCGTAGCGCGGGAATTTGCCGAAGTCCGGCTTCAGCATGTCCACCAGGCTGATGGCCTGGCCGGCCGGCGTGAAGTCGAGCGGGCCGATATACAGGTTCTTCAACTGCTCCGGCGGGAACAGCATGAAGCGCCGGTGCCCCGCCGCCACCACCGCCAGGTTATCCGGCACGTCGTAGTGCGCGGCGATGCGGGTGCGGTTGCCGATCCAGATGCTCATCAAGGCGTCGCGGCCACCCAGATCGAGGTCGTTGTGTTCGCGGAAGCCGGGCAGGCAGGTCTCGACGCTGGTCGAGCCCACGTACACGGTCGGCGGCCGTTCCATGTCGCGCTTGACGCGGATTTCATCGAGCACGCCGGTCAGCTTGGCGTGCACCGGGTAGAAATTGAAGCCGCTCATATCCTCGTTGTAGAAGAAGCGGCCCTCGGCCTCCGGTGGGCCCAGCATCGCGCCGACGGTGGCGCCGGTGGCGGCGTCGCCGTAGAAACGGCGAAGGTAGGCGTCGCCCTGGTCGTGCGATTCGCGCGCCGCCCGCACCATCGGCCAGCCGGCGGCGACGCCGCGCAGCACGATGGGCTGCGTGGCGGTCAGGATGTCGTCGGTCAGCTCTTTCGGGCCGATGCCGGCGATCTCGCGTATCGCTTTAGGCATGGAGCGCGTTCTTGCGGTCGATCAGCGCGCGGAAGTTCGACAGCGATGCGAGCACCATGTAGATGGCGTGCAGGTGGCCGCCCGCGTGCAGCTTGGCGATGACGTCTCCGCTCAAGCCGGCCAGGCGGTCCTCGTTGATCGTGTAGAAGCCGGCCAGGCGGTTTTGCGAACCGTCGTCCAGGCCCACATCGAGCACGAAGCTTTCCAGCAGTTCGTGCTCCACCAGGGTGGCCAGGAACAGCGGCATGTCCTGCATGCCGTTGTGGATCGCCGCCAGCAGCGAGTTGACGCGCTCCAGGTAATCGGTGGTGCCGCCGTGTGGCTTGAAGACTTCCTCGCCCTCACTGTCGCTGACGCGCGGGTTCTCGATATCGATGTGTATCGACATGTCCTGGCCATCGGGGCCGCCCATGCCGATCAGGAAGGGCTGGCGCTCGACCAGCATCGGGATGTAGACCGCGTCCCAGCGGTCGCCCTGCAGGAACAGGTTCTCGCCCTCCTGGAAGCCGAGCAGCGCGATCGGCTCGAAGCCCGCGCCGTCGGTGGTCTGACGGAAGACGATCGGGTAGCACGCCTGGATGTTGCGGAATTCGGCGGGGAAGGTGGGCGCCGCCATCTGCGCGTCGCCGAAGCGCGCGCCGCGCCGGGTGATCACGCGCAGGTTTTTGTGTTCGACGTTGTTGAGTAATACTGGTTTGGGCATGACTTGTCTCGAATGATAATTATGTGCGGAGGCCGTGGCGTTTGATGTGCTCTATCAGCTCGCGGTTGGTGGGAAGTGCGTCCAGCATCTTCTGTGTCAGGTTGGCCGCTTCGCGGAAATAGCCGTCGGCCATCGCCGCTTCGTGCGGATGTTGCTTGGTGAATTCGGTGCTGCCACCCATGCCGTACAAGATGTACTGGTAGCTGGCCGACGGGAACACTTCCTCGATGCGGTTGAAGTCGCTGCGCGACGGCGCGCGGTGGCGCCACAAGGTCAGCAGCTCGCCCAGCCGCTCCGGCACACGTTCGGCTTCCGTGTTATCGCGCCAGTAGGCGCTGTCGCGGCGCTTGCTCAGCACGTAGTGCAGCTTGAGGAAATCGATCACCCGCTCCCAGCGGTAGGTGAAGTGTTCGTTGAAGCGTTTGGCGACGATGTCCATCTCCGCGCGCGTGGCCGGCATGTCGTCGCTGACCATGGCGGCCGACATTTCCACCAGCGCCAGGGCAGACGCCTCCAGCGGTTCGATGAAGCCGGCCGACAGGCCGATGGCGACGCAGTTGCGATGCCAGAATTTGGCGCGGTAGCCGGGGTCGAAGGTCAGCTTGCGCGGCGACGGGATGTCCGCCGGGCCGCAGGTGGCCGCGATATAGGCGCGCAATTCCGCTTCGGCCTGGTCGTCGCCGATGTGCGCGCCCGAGTAGACGTGGCCGACGCCGCGCCGGGTCGGCAGGCCGATGTCCCAGATCCAGCCGGCGCTTTGCGCGGTCGACGAGGTTTGCGAGGAGATCGGATAATTGTCGGCGGGGTAGGGGATTTGCACCGCCAGCGCCGAGTCGTTGTACAGCACGTGCTTTTGCGAGATGAACTCGATGTCGTAGTGCTTGCCCAGCAGCAGCGATTGCATGCCGGTGCAGTCGATGAACAGGTCGCCTTCAAGGGCGCCATGGCGCTGCGTTTGCAAGGAGGCGATGTCGCCGTTGGCAGCGGAATGGATGCTGGTCACGTGGTCCGGCACGTAGCGCACGCCCAGGTTTTCCAGGCAGTGCTTGCGCAGGAACAGGCCGAACTTGCCGGCGTCCAGGTGGTAGCCGTAATTGGCGACGGCGGCGAATTCCGGCGTGGCGGCCTGCTTGGGCGCCTTGCCGCGCGCACACAGGTGCGGCTGGTAGCTGACCAGGTCGGCGAACGGTACATCGGGATGCTGGGCCAGCCAGTGTTCCGGCATGTTCGCTTCGCCGTAGCCTTGCGGCAACACGAACGGGTGGAAGTAATAGTCGTCGTCGGCGCCGGTGCACCAGCGGTTGAAGCGCGAGCCCTGCTTGAACGAGGCGTCGCATTCGCGGAAAAAGTCGGATTCGGACACGCCGATGCGGCGCAAGGTGTCGCGCATGCTCGGCCAGGTGCCTTCGCCGACGCCGATCGGTGCGACGTCGGGCGATTCGATCAGGGTGACCTGCAGCCCCGAAGGGGAGGTCGCGCGGTGTTCGGCCGCGATCAGGCCGGCGGTCAGCCAACCGGCCGAGCCACCTCCCACTATCACTATCCGGCGGATCAAGTCATTGGCCATTGGAACGTCCCAGATCATTGCAGAAAGTATAACCGACAAGGCCGCTGACGGGCAGCGGCCTTTTCCTTCCAAGGTTGTAATTACACTACATCATAGGCAAACCCGCACCCCCATGCGGGGTCGTACCCAACCGGGTACGACCCCTAAGCGGCGGCGCTGGCGTATCGCTGAGGCATGCGGGGTGGAAGGTGCGGTACTTAGAACTTGTAGCGGGCTCCCAGCATGTAGCGTGGCCCGGCCTGGGTGACCGATTCCACCGCCTGTTTGGTGCGCCCGTGCACCCGCTGGATCGAGTTGCCGGCGTTGATCACCTCGAATTGCAGGCTGATGTTTTTGTTGTAGTTATAGCCAACACTCAGGTCGATCTGGCCGTACGACTCGGTGTACTGCGGGTTCGGTCCGTAGGAGTCGAAGGTCGACGACAGGAACTCGCCGCGCCAGTTGTAGGCCAGGCGCGCGGTCCACTTGTCGTTTTCGAAAATGCCGACGACGTTGGACGAGTTGCTCAGCCCCACCAGCGCGAACTGTTCGCCCAGCCTGGCGTTGTCGTACTTCAGCCCCGAATTCACATAGGTGTAGTTGGTCGAGATGCCGAAGCCGCTGCTGCCGAACATGTGCTGCAGGTTCACCTCGATGCCGTCCAGGCTGGCCTTCTTCTGGTTGGCGAAGGAGTTGATCTTGAAGTTGGCGATCGGATCGCTCGGCTGGCCGACGATGGTGCCGGTGGCGTTGCCGGTGCCGGCGTCGTCCGGTCCGCGCGTCACGCCGGGGGCGGTCGGGTGGTTGCGGAAGATGTAGTTGCGGATGCAGGTGGTGTCGGCCGTCGCGCAACCGTTGGCCAGCGCCTGGTTCCACAGCGCGCCGCCGACCGGCGTATGCAGGTTGAACGGCGTGGCGTTGAAGGTCGACTGGCCGGCGTAGTTGGTCAAGTCCTTGCGGAAGTAGCCCAGCGAGAAGAAGTTCTGCTGGCCGTAGTACCACTCGTAGGACAGGTCCAGGTTCTTCGACTTGACCGGTTTCAGCGCCGGATTGCCCTGGTTGCCGGTGCCGCCGTCGACCCGCGCCAATGAGTTGAGGGTGGTGCCGCCCTGGATCTGGTCGTAGCGCGGGCGGCCGATGCTGTGGCCGTAGCTCAGGCGCAGCTTCTGGGTCGGCGTCAGCTCGATGTCGGAGTCCAGGCTCGGCAGGATGTTGTGGTACTTGCCGGTCAGGGTGGTGAAGGTCGGCGCGCCGAAGGCGACCGGCAATTCGTTCTGCGACACCCAGCTGATGCTGGTGGCGGCCGGCACCAGCGCGGTCGAGACCACGTCGGTCTTCTCGTAGCGCACGCCGAGCGCGGTGCGGATCGGCATCGGCGTGTCCCAGTCGGTGTTGAACTGGATGTAGGCCGACTTCGATTTTTCCTCGACGCGCGAGTCGTTGTCGAAGGTGGTCTTCGGCAGGTACAGCGCCGGCAGGCCGGAGGCGGTGGCCGCCAACTGGCGCACCTGGGCGAAGTTGAAGGTGTAGAACTGGTTGAACAGCGCCGGATTGTCGCTGCCGTCGATCTTGTCGAAGTACTGGCGGATCGTGTCCTTGTGCCAGACGCTGCTCGGATAGTCGGCCGGCTTGGTGGCGCCGCCCCAGGTGTCGCGCTGGTTGTTGGAGAAGGCCGAGCGGTTGTCGACCTTGGTGGCGCCGGCGCCGAATTTCAGTTCGGAGGCGTCGAACACTTTCCACGCGCCCTTGACCTGGGTCTGCTCGACCTCGCCGCGCATGTACGAATTGGTGAAGTTCGAGCCGGTGACCTGCTGGCCGGCCTTGGCGAAGTCCACGCCTTCCATGCTCAGCACCGGGAAGTCCTGGCTGAAGTCGGCCGTGGTGGTGCCGCGGCTGAAGCTGGCCGTGCCGAGCGTGTTGCTCGAACCGAAGGGGCTGTCGGCGCCGGAGGTGGCCGACGAGCGGTGCGCGTCGAGCTCGAGGCGCAGGTCGGTGGTCGGCTTCCAGACGGCGTTGAAGCCGAGCGATTTGTTTTGCGTCCTGGTGGCGAAGTCGGCGCCGCCCATGGCCACGTCCGAGGTGCCGATGGACGGATCGTTGGCGTTGCGCGGAATGATCTCGGTGTAGCTCAGCGGGCTCGACACCGGACCCTTGGTCCACGAGCTGGCCGACGGGCCGAAGTTGAACCAGGCGCTGATGTCGTTGCGCTTGGTCTGTATCTTGTTTTCCGAGTAGGTGTAGTCCAAGGTCGTGACCAGTTCCTTGACCGGCTTGAATTGCAGCGTCAATTGGCCGTTGGTGCGCTGGCGTTTGACGCCGTTGAAGTTGTAGTTCAGGTTCTGCGGCACCATGTAGACGTCGTTGGGGCCGGGACGGTTGGTGATGTTCTCCGAGCCGGCGGCGCCCGGTTGCGGGATCGAACCCCAGCTGTTCTCGTCGCCGCGCACCGGGCCGTGCCAGCCGCTGGAGACGGCGGCCGAGTTGTAGCCGAGGTTGCGTTCCTGGTAGCTGCCGGTGATCGCGATGCCGAACTTGCCGTCGGCGAAGGTATTGCTGTAGATGCCGGACAGCTCGGGCGTGGTCGAGTTGCTGGCCTTGACGTCGGCCGGCAGGTTGTCGTTCGAGGTGTCGTAGACGCCCTTGACGCCGAAGCTGGCATGCAGGCCGGGGCGGTCGAGCGGGCGCGCCGTCATCACGTTGACGGTGGCGCCGATGCCGCCGGTCGGGGTGTCGGCGCGGCTGGTTTTATACACTTGCAGCTGCGAGATCGCCTCCGACGCCAGGTTGGCGAAGTCGAAGGCGCGCCCGTTCAGGTCGCCCAGGTTGGAGGTCGGCATCTGGCGGCCGTTGAGCAGCACCATGTTGAAGTCGGGGCCGACGCCGCGCACGGTGATCTTCGAGCCTTCGCCGATTGAGCGGTCGATCGAGACCCCGGAGATGCGCTGCAGCGACTCGGCCAGGTTGGTGTCGGGGAACTTGCCGATGTCCTCGGCGACGATGCCGTCGACCACGCCGTCGGAATTGCGCTTCAGGTTCATCGACGAGATCAGCGCCTGGCGCATGCCCGTCACCACCACGCTTTGCACCACCGGCGCCTCGCCGGCCATCTCGACCGGCGCCGCCTGGACGGCCGCCTGGGTTTGCGCGAAGGCCGGCAGGGCCGTGGCTGTGGCCATGAACGCGCCGGCCACGGCCAGGGTCATGAGTTTTTGTCGTGTCTTTGGATAATGCATGTTGTCTCCTCTGTTTTTATAAACCGCTCTCGCGTTGCCCTGCTGCCTACCATCGCCAACCTTCGCCACGATTCCAACCAATATTCCAACAATCTTGGAAAGGTTTCCATTCGATGCTGGCAAATATAGCATCGTTCGTTTTTTAAAGTCAATTTGGTATCGCGGGTAAACGCCGGAGGTTTTCGTTGACAGGGCAAATCAAGGCGTGCACCATATGGGAACGTTTCCAAAATGAGACACTTTGCATGACGATACGGATATTTTCAGCGTTGGCGGCGGCGCTTTTGCTGGCCCAGCCGGCGGCGCAGGCGCAGGGAGCTGCGGAGGCGGCATTCCGCTGGCCCCACGGCGCCCGCGCCGCCGTCAGCCTGTCCTACGACGACTCGCTCGACTCGCAGCTCGACACCGCCTTGCCGACTTTGGACAAGTATGGCCTGAAGGCCAGCTTCTACCTGGAGTTGTCCGCCGGGTCGGTCGGGCGGCGCATGGCGGCGTGGCGGGCTGCGGCGGCACGTGGCCACGAGCTGGGCAACCACAGCCTGTTCCACCAGTGCTCGGGCAAGGCGCCCGGGCATGAGTGGGTACGGCCGGAGCGCGATCTCGACACCATGAGCGTGGCGCAGATGGCCGCGCAAGTCCTGGTGGGCAATACGATGCTGGCCGCCATCGACGGCCGGCGCGAGCGCACCTACACGGTGCCCTGCGGCGATACCATGGCGCTCGCCCCGGGAGGCCGCGCCAGCTACCTGCCGGCCATCGCAGGCGAGTTCGTCGCCATGAAGACCACCGGCGGGCAGGCGGTGACGCCGTCGATGGGCGGCCTCGATCCGTACGCGGTGACGGTGCTGGCGCCGGAGGGTTTGAGCGGCAAGGAGTTGATCGCGCTGGTGCGCGAGGCGGCCGAGCGGGGGACGATGGTCAACTTCACCTTCCACGGCATCGGCGGCGACTATCTGGTGACCACGGCCGAGGCGCACGAGGAGTTGGTGCGCTACCTGGCCGAGAACCGGAAGACCTATTGGACCGACACCTTCCTGAACATCATGACTTACGTAAAAAAGAAAAAGTGACGAAGCCGTGGCCACCATCAAAGACGTAGCCCGGCTCGCCGGCGTGGGACTGGGGACCGCTTCGCGGGTGGTCAGCGGCAAGGGGTCGGTATCGCCGGCGACCGTGGCCAAGGTGCGGGCGGCGATCGAGGAGCTCGGCTTCCGGCCGTCGCACGCGGCGCGCTCGCTGCTGTCGGGCAGCAGCCGCATGATCGGCGTCTACATCCCCGTGCTGAGCGGGACGTTCTACACGCCCATCCTGCAGATCATCGACACCGAGTTGCGCACGGCCGGGCTGCACATGGTGGTGGCGTTCGGCGTCGGCCTGGGCGGCGCGCGCCAGCAGGCGATCGAAGGCATCGAGTTCCTCATCGAGCGCGGTTGCGACGGCTTGATCCTGATGACCAATGTGCTGCTGGAGGAGGACATCGCCGCGCTCGGCGCCAAGCAGCATCAGGTGGTGCTGCTCAATCATTATTTCGACAGCATCGCCGGGCAGTGTTTCACGGTCGACCATCAGCTGGGCGGCAAGATGGCGGCGCGCACCTTGCTCGAGCATGGGCATCGCCGGATCGCCGTGGTGTCCGGGCCGTCGAGCTTGCCGGATAACGTGGTGCGTATCGACGCTTTCATGTACGAGCTGGCGGCCCATGGCATCGACACCGGCAAGGTGTGGCTGGTCGAGCGCGATTTTTCGCCGGCCGGCGGGTGGTCGGCGGCCAAGGAGCTGATGGAGTCGGGCCATGCCTGCACGGCGATGTTCTGCGCCAATGACGAGATGGCGGTCGGAGCGCTGTCGTATTTCCAGGAGGCGGGCATTCATGTGCCGAGCGAGCTGTCGGTGATCGGGTATGACGATACGCCGAGCGCGGAGTTCTCGGCGCCGCGCCTGACGACGGTACACATGCCGTGGCGCGAGATGACGCAGAACGGGATCAATGCGCTGCTGAACGGTTGTTATGATTTGGAGCGGCCGGTGACGCATCAGTATCCGGTGACGATGACTTTGCGGGCTTCGCTGGCGAAGGCGGGCGGCTAGTCAGTGTTGTGGGAGGGATGCGTTTTCTGGAGACACGTAGGGCGGATTAGGCGGAACGCCGTAATCGGCCATCGATGAGCCGACGACGGCGCATGCATGGCCGATTACGCTTCGCTAATCCGCCCTAACGGGCATGTCGTGGGTCGTCGCCCCGGATGATGAAAGAAGGCAAAATCTTGGGTGGAAGGCAGCGCAACGAGATCGAGAAATTTCGCGGCGGCCTAGCGGACCCCGACCCTAACGTGATCGGTCGAACTGACTCGTACCCCGGATTGCCTCCCCGAGAGCGCATGTTAAGCAGGCCGTTGGCAACGTACCGCCTTCAGGCAAATTCAGTTCGGCAAGCGCCGCCTTCCATTTTTCAGTCTATCTCAATGGAAGGAAAAAATGGAGCTTGTCCCTATCTATAAGCGTGTTATTGGGCTGGACGTGCATCAAGCCCAGATCACGGCATGCGCCGTCATCGAGGAAACGGACGGGAATACACGCGTTGAATTTCGACAGTTCGGCACCTTTAAAAAGGACCGGCGCGCACTGGCCGAATGGGCCGTCTCACTGCAACCGGAACTGGTGGTCATGGAGAGCACCGGTATCTACTGGAAAAGCCCATTCGCGGCACTGGAGGTAGCCGGACTGCTGCCGCTGGTGGTCAATTCCAAGCATGTGAAAAACGTTCCTGGACGCAAAACCGATATTGGCGATGCGCAATGGCTGGCGATCCTGGCCCGTGCTGGGTTGCTGCGCAATTCGTTTGTGCCTCCGGCGCAATTGCGGGAACTGCGGCTCATTTCGCGGCAACGGCAAAAGCTGGTCGGCCTGCTCGCTTCGGAGAAGAATCGGCTGCACAAGGTGCTCACCGACGGCGGCATACGGCTGGGCGTGGTTGTCAGCGATGTGCATGGGCAATCGGCACGCGCCATGGTCAAAGCCCTGATCGACAACCGGCCGACACAAGACGTGCTGAGCCACGCCAGCCGCCGGCTTAAAGCCAGCCGCGAAGAATTGTTCGACGCATTGCAGGGCGAACTGACTGACAGCCACCGCTTCGTGCTGGCCGAATTGATGGCGCACATCGAGGAAACGGAGGCGCGCATCGCGCGCTTCGACAAGCGATTGCTCGCCGGCCTTACGCTACACCAGCATCAATTGGCGCTGCTGCAAACCATTCCAGGCGTTGACCTGATCGGCGCCGCCATGCTGCTGGTGGAAATCGGCACCGATATGGATGCCTTCGGCAGCGCCGAACGACTCGCCTCGTGGACCGGACTTTGTCCGGGCAATAACGAATCAGCAGGCAAGCGCAAATCGGGAAAAATCCGGCGCGGCAACCCTTACGTCCGCCGCTTGTTCTGTGAGTTCGCCCAGGCCGCCAGTCGCAGCACTTCCGTCTTCAAACTCAAGTTTCAGGCCCTGGTGATCCGGCGCGGACACAAACGGTCCATCATCGCCATCGCGCACAAAATGCTGCGCACCATCTTCGTCATGCTCAAACGGAACGAGTACTACCGGGATAGTTCCGTCGACTACGAAGCGCTATCGGTAAAACGCAACATGCCCCGCTGGATCAAGGCCATGGCGAAGTTCGGGATGACGCCCGCTTCTCTCTGACTTGATCCAGCAGCCAAACAACAATGGTCTTCAGCGGCCAGGTATTGTCACGTCTTCAACACCAGTTCTTTCATGTTACGTGTCTCCGCGAGGGAGCTTAATTCGTCGATGATTCATTGGCCGCCGTTGCCGAACCGTTGGAGGACCCGCTCGTGGAACCGCTGGCGCTCACCGTTGGCTTGGCCGCCATGGCCGCAGCGCCGCTATTCCCGGCGCCTTCGGCTGCAGCCTGGCGGCCGCCGTTGACGGCGCCCGAGACATTCGCCGCGCTCGACTGCGCGTAGCCACGGGTATTCTCCGCCTGCGTCCCGGCCGCGTCGCGCAACGGGCTGGCAGCGCCGCGTGCGCCTTGCACGGCGCTGCTGGCGATCATGCCGGCGCCACCACTGTCCGCGCCGAACGCGCCTTGCGCGCCGCCGCTGGCGTTGCCGCCGCCCTGGCTGGCCGTATTGCTGGCTTTGTTGGCGTTGGCGGTCTCCCCGGCGCCGGCGCCATTGCGCGTCTGCCGCAACTGGTCTGCGTTGATCGTCCCGGCCGCCGAGCGCGTGAACGAACCCATGCCGCTCATTTGTCCGCCTATGCTGCCGGCGCCTCCGACCATGCCGCCCACGCCTCCGCGCCCCAGCAATTGCGCATGCGCCGAGCAGGCGACGCCGATGGACAGGACGATGATCAGTTGTTTTGCGATGGTGACGTTTTTCATGATGTTCTCCTTGTTGGCGCCACGGACTATCCGCAGCTTTCATAAGGAAAACGCCCGGGCTCGGCCGTTTAATCCATCGCGATGAAAATATTTTTGAAAATTATCGGAATGCCGACGGATCGGTGCGAAACGCCGCGCCCACCACGCCGTAGCCGGTTTCGTTGCTGATGGTGCCGGCGGCGACGCCGGACGCGGTTTTCGCGACGGCGGCAAGGGCCTGCCTGGCCGTGTCCGCGCCCGGCCGATCCAGCGCGCCGGCCAGCAGGGCGGCGACGATGGGCGACGCGAACGATGTGCCGCGCACGGTCCGGTAGGGCGGGGCGCCGACGGCGGCGCTCACCATTTGATTGCCGGGCGCGGCGAACATCACCTGCGGCCCGCGCGCGGCCTCGGGCAGCGGCCGGCCTTTGGCATCGACGCCGCTCACGCCGACCACGCCCGGATAACTGGCCGGATACAGCGGCGGCGCGGCGGGACCGTCGTTGCCGACCGCCGCCACCAGCAGATGGCCGCGCTGCACCAGGCGCCTGACGACCTGCTCGAGTATCCGGTTGGGCGGTCCGACCAGGCTGATGTTGATCACCGCGATCTGTTCCCTGGCCAGCCAGGCCAGCGCGCCGGCGATCCGCGACGCCGAGCCGCCCGTGGCGCTGTCGCAATAGATGTCGGCCGCGTACAGGGTGGCGTCCGGCGCCACGCCCGTGAACCGGGGTGAATGCCCGATCATCAGCGCGGCCACCGCCGTGCCGTGCGGATTGGGATGGCTGGCGCCGTCGCAGCCCCAGGTGACGATGGCGGCGTCGCGAAACACCTCGTGTTCGCGGGCCACGCCGCCGTCGACGAGGCCGACACGGACGGCGCCGGGCGTGCCGGCCGTCCCCGCGTTCCGGTCTTTTCGTTGCTGGGCCTGGGCCTGGGCTTGGGGTTCCGGCGCGCCGGCGCTGCCCGTATAGATATGATTGAAGTCGTAGACGCCGTCGGGATCGGCCGCGCGCAGACGTTCCAGCATGGCGGCCGTGTCGGCGCCATCGGGTACGCGCAGCACGGTGACGGCGTCTTCGCCGCCATCATCGACGACGATCAAGCCGGCCGACCGGGCCGCCGCGATGCCGGCCGGGCTGGGCGACCAGGCCAGGATTTCGCGGCGCACCACCGGTTCGCCGCGCGGGTCGGCCTCCAGCGCGTCGCGGTGGCGCTGGAGCAGGTCGCCGATCTGGTTCAGGCGCAGCGCCCGCAGATCGACGATGTCGGCGCGCTGCAGCAGGCGCCGGCCCGGTTCGCGCAGCACGTTGCCGTCGAGGCCGTCCTGCAGCGGCACTTGCGGCAATTGCGGCAGCTGCACCTGCGGCAGGCGCAGCTGCGCTGCGGCGGCGCCGGCGGCCAGGGAACACGCCAGCGCGACAAGCAGTCGCAGCCGTCGCACTTTAAGTAGCGATCTGTTTAGCATAATGGACGGATGATAGTATAAGCATAGCGCTTCTAATGAATAAACGAACGGGACAGGGATTAAAATCCCTGCCCCCGACGTTTACCTGGTATCCATGACCGCAAACGCCACCATCAACAACGATATCGCCGCCCTGCTGCCGCGCTTGCGCCGGTTCGCCCGCACCATCGTCTACAACCGCGAGGACGCGGACGACCTGGTGCAGATCGCCGTCGAGCGGGCGCTGGCGCGCAGCGCGCAGTGGCAGCCGGAAACGCGCCTGGACAGCTGGATCTTCAGGATCATGAAAAACGCCTGGATCGACGAGGTGCGCTCGCGCATCCGGCGCGACAACCTGTTCGCGCCGGAAGAGGCGGGCGAGCACGTCGGCGACCAGGCGGCCGAAGCGCAGCAGCAACGGATGGCGATCGAGAAGGCGGTCGGCATGCTGTCCGAGGAGCACCGCATGGTGGTGGCGCTGGTGCTGGTCGACGGCATGCCGTACAAAGAGGCTTCCGAGGTGCTGGAGATTCCGATGGGCACCCTGACCAGCCGGCTGGTGCGTGCCCGCACGGCATTGCAGGAAATATTATCCGATCAAAAGAGGACCGCGACATGAGCTTTTCCGACGAAACCCTGATGGCCTACGCCGATGGCGAGCTGGCCGAGCCGGCGCTCGGCGAGGTCGAACGCGCGGTGCGCATCGATCCGGCCGTCGCCGCGAGGGTGGCGCAGCACCGGGCGCTGCGGGCCGATGTGTTTGCCGCCTTCGCCCCCGTCGCCGACGAGCCGGTTCCGCCCAGGCTGGTGGCGGCGGCCTTGCCGGGCAAGGTGGCCGATCTGAGCGCGGTGCGCGCCGCCCGCGCCGGTGGGGCACATCACGCGGCGTCGTCGGCGTCCCACGCGGCCGAGCACGGGGAGCGCGGTCGCTGGTCGTGGCGGGAGTGGGGCGGCGTGGCCGCCTCGCTGGCGGTCGGGGTGCTGGTCGGGAGCCTGGTGCTGGGCGGCGGCGCGCGCGAAGGGGCGGGCGGGACGGCCATCGCCGTGGCCGGGGCCGACGGCGCGCTGGTGGCGCGTGGGCCGCTGTCGAATGCGCTGTCGCAGCAGTTGGCCGAGACGCGCGGCGGGGCGGTCGATATCGGCGTCAGCTTCGCGGCCAAGGATGGCGCGCTGTGCCGCAGCTTTACGATGCGCCAGTCTGCCGGCCTTGCCTGCCGCAGCGGCGAGCAATGGAAGCTGGTGATGATGACCGAGGCGATAAAGGAAGAGGCGGGCGGGTATCGTCAGGCCGGCAGCGCGATGCCGCCGGCGGTGCTGGAGGCGATCGACGCCCGCATCGGCGGCACGACCCTGGATGCGCAAGGCGAGCAGGCGGCCAAGCTGCGCGGCTGGAAGCGGTGATCCGCCCGTTTCGTTTCGCGGATCAGCCGAAGCGGTTGGCGGCCGCGTAGCCGGCAACGGCAGCCGCAGCCGACAACAGGCCGCCCCAGACGATATCGATCAAGGTCAGTCCGAGCGGCCAGGCTTTCAGGACGGAGTAGTTGGTCAGGTCGTAGGTGCCGTAGGCGACCAGGCCGAGCAGGCCACCGAGCATGGCGGCGGTTTGCCAGCTGTCGGCGCGCAGCGCCGGGGCAACCGCGAAGACGACCACGCCGACGGCGAACAGCAGGTAGAAGGCGGCGGCCGACGCCAGTCGGGGCTGGGCCAGCAGCAGGTCTCCGACGGCCTCTTTGTAGGCCGGCCCCATGTAGAACGTCAGCCACAGCGCATCGATCGCCAGCAGTGCCAACAGCGCGGCGCCGTAGCCGAACGCCCATTGCTGCGCGCCGAGGGAAGTGACGGTGTTGTCCATGGGGCGGGTCCTTATTTAATTTTAACGGTTACTTCAGCAGTTTAAGCAATTCTTCGGCGGCGACTTCAGACGACGCCGGATTTTGCCCCGTGACCAGCAGGCCGTCGGTGACCGCGTACGGCTGCCAGTCGCCCAGCTTGGAATACATGCCGCCCCGCTCGCGCAGCATGTCCTCGACCAGGAACGGCACCACCTTGGTCAGGCCGACCGCCTCTTCCTCGGTGTTGGTGAAGCCGGTCACCTTCTTGCTGTTGACCAGCGGCTTGCCGTCCGGGCCGTTCACGTGGCGCAGCACGCCCGGCGCGTGGCAGACGGCGGCGACCGGCTTGCCGGCCGCGATCATCGCTTCGATCAGCGCGATCGAGTCGCGGTCCTCGGCCAGGTCCCACAGCGGACCATGCCCGCCCGGATAGAAGACGGCGTCGAAATCGGCCGCCGACACATCGGACAATTTGCCGGTATTGGCCAGGGCCGCTTGCGCCTCCGGATCGGACTTGAAGCGTTTGGTCGCTTCGGTCTGCGCGTCGGCCTCGTCGCTTTTCGGATCGAGCGGCGGCTGGCCGCCCTTCGGCGACACCACGGTCAGGTTCGCGCCAGCTTCCTTGAGCTTGTAGTACGGCGCGGCGAATTCCTCCAGCCAGAAGCCGGTTTTCTTGCCGGTGTCGCCGAGTTGGTCGTGCGAGGTCAGTACCATAAGAATGTTCATGTGTGTCCTTTGTGTGGATTAGAAGTCCAGCTTGTCGCCGGGATTGATGGCCATGACCTTGATCTTGCTGTGGCCCAGCGCCGCGCTGTATTCGGCCGGCGTGCCTTTGAGCTGTGGCGTGGTGCCGTAGTGCATGGGGATGACGTAGCGCGGGTGCAGCCATTCGCGCGTCGCCATCGCGGCGTCCTTGGGGCTCATGACGAAGTGGCCGCCGATCGGCATCAGCGCCAGGTCCGGCTTGTAGTAGTCGCCGATGAATTTCATGTCGCCGAACAGGCCGGTGTCGCCCATGTGATAAATCTTGAAGCCGTTTTCCAGCTCGATGATGTAGCCGACCGGTTCGCCGCCGACGTGCACTTCGTCCTTGCCGGTGGCCGGATTCTTCCAGCCCAACTCCGAGCTGTGCTCGGCGTGGACGGCGGTGATCTTGATGTCCGGGCCGAGCGGGGTGACGGTGCCGCTCTTGCCGAAGCGTACCGCCTGCGTGGCCGGCAGGATGTCCAGTGCCACCACCGATTGCATCAGTCCCGCCGGGCCGTAGACGGGCACGTTGTTCAACTTCGCCAGCGCCGGGGCGTCGGCGAAGTGGTCGTTGTGCCCGTGCGTGACCAGGATCAGGTCGACCTTGCCCAGGGCTTCCAGATTTTTATAGGCAGGCGGCGTCTTCGGATTGGAGGTCAGCCATGGATCGACGACGATGACCTTGCCGCCCGGCGTGGTGATCTTGAATGTTGCTTGTCCCAGCCACTGCACTTCTGTCCTGTTGCTCTTGCTGTCCTGGGCCGAGGCGGCGAAGGTGGTGGCGAACAGCAAGGTTGCCGCGATGGCGCGCAAGGTCTTCGGTGTGCCTGACATGGAGTGCTCCTTGAGTGGCTGGGTTGAACGTTGAGCATACGCCACATGCGAAGAGCGCGTCACACGGTCGAGCTGTGCCGCATACTGTCAACATTAGCTTATACAGGAGGCGCCATGTTGCGTCGTTCATTTATGGGAATGCTGGCGCTGCTGGGCGCAAGCCCCGCCGGTGCTGGCGATACGGATAGTGAAGGTCTTTGGCGCCGCTTGCGCGAAGGCGGCCATGTGGTGTTGATACGCCACGCGGCGACCGTTCCGGGTGTCGGCGACCCGGAAAATTTTAAGCTCGGAGCGTGCGCTACCCAACGCAATTTGTCGGATGGCGGACGGGAGGATGCGCGCCGCATCGGCGCGGCCTTCCGCGAGCGCGCGGTGCCGGTGTCGCAGGTTCTGTCGAGCCGGTGGTGCCGTTGCATCGATACGGCGCGGCTGGCGTTCGGCCGGGTGCGGCCGGAGACGATGGTCGATTCGATGTTCAACGATGACGACGCGGCGCGCCAGGGCAAAGTGCGCGCGCTGCGGGCCTATCTGTCCACGCACAAGGAGCCGGGCAACCTGGTGCTGGTGACCCACGACATCAACATCCGCGTGCTGGTCGGCGAGAGTCTGGCGCAGGGCGAGATGGTGGTGGCGCTGGCGCAGCCGGACGGCACGCTGAAATCCGTTGGCGTGCTGCCGCTCCCAAAATGAGAAAAGCCGCCACCGCGTTTCGGCGGTGGCGGCTCCTTGGTCTGTCAATTCAGCTTAGCGGACCGCCAGCTGCCTGACTTCCTCCTTGACGAAGTGCGACTCCGCCGACCAGATGACGCAAGCACGGGAGAGCAGCTTGGCCTCGGCGTCGGCCAGCACGCCGTCGGCGTCGGCGATGTTCCACATGGCGCGCAGCAGCTGGCGGCGCAGCGCCGGGTCGTGGATCTCGCCGAGCAGGGCGTCGATGGTCGCCTCGTCCAGCACCACGTGCTCGTGCTTGACAGAGGTGCTCAGCATGTCCTTGCACAGGTCGTCGACCAGGTCGTGGAAGTTGTCGATATCGATATCGATGTACTCCAGCAGCCGCGAACGTTGCAGGGCCTGCAGCTCGGACGGCGCCATGTTGCCGTCCACCACCATGCACAGGGCCACGAGTCGGCCAGCGGCGCTGGGGCTATCGGTTTCGTAATGTCGCATTGCGTTACTCCTTCTTGATTTAACTTATTTCTTACGCGTCACATACAAGCTGGCGACGACGCTACCAGCGATCAGCAAGGCCACCACCGACAGCGAGATGTGGACCGGGATATGTATCCACGGCAGCAACAGCATCTTCAAGCCGATGAAGCACAGCACCAGCGCGAGGCCATATTTGAGCAGGTGGAACCGGTCTGCGATATCGGCCAGCAGGAAGTACAGCGCCCGCAAACCAAGAATCGCGAACATGTTCGACGTGAACACGATGAACGGGTCCGACGTGATCGCGAAGATGGCCGGGATCGAATCGACCGCGAACACCAGGTCGGTCACCTCGATCAGGATCAGCACCAGGAACAGCGTGGTCACAAAGAACTTGCCATCTTTCTTCACGAAGAATTTCTCGCCGTGATCGCCTTCCGACACCGGCAAATGGCGCCGGGCGAACTTCAGCGCCGGGTTGTTCTTGACATCCGGCTCGTCGTCGACCGCCCGGATCATCTGGACGCCGGTGTACAGCAGGAACGCGCCGAACAGGTACAGCACCCAGCTGAATTCCTTCACCACCCACGCGCCGGCCAAAATCATCACCGCGCGCATGACGATCGCGCCCAGCACACCGTAGATCAGCACGCGCCGCTGGTACTCGGCCTTGACCTGGAACGCCGTGAAGATCAGCAGGAAGACGAAGACGTTGTCGACCGACAGGGCCTTCTCGATCAGGTAGCCGGACAGAAACTCCAGCGATTTTTGTTCCGCGATCTCCGGGCCGACGGTGCCGTTCAAATACCACCACAGGCCGCCGTTAAACGCCAACGCCAGGCTGAACCAGCCCAGCGACCATGCGCCCGCCTCGCGCAGCGTGACCTTGTGTGCCTTGTTGCCGCCGAAGACCCACAGGTCGACAGCCAGCATCAGCAGCACAAAGGCCACGAAGCCCGCCCACATGGGGGCGGTGGCGATGTTCTCGATTCCAGTCATATACCGCTCTCCGCTTGAGTTACGTTATCGCTCGTCTTTGCCGTCGGACGCTTCGTCCGCCGGCGCCAGGGTGGCCACTTTGTCGTGGGTGAATTCGCGGCTGCGGGACAGTTGGCGCGCCAGCGCGCGGTCGGCGCGTTCGGCGGCGCGGTCGATCGCGGCGTACATGTCTTCCTCGGTGTCCTCGATGACGACGGTCTTGCCGTTGTCGAGGCTGATCTGAATCTTGCAGCGCTTGTCGCGGCCGCCGCGCGGACCGTTGATGTCCGACAGCCACACGGCCAGGCGGCGGGTCAGCGCCCAGCCCAGCGACGTTTCCAGGCGACGATACACGTAGGCGCGCAGGCTTTCGGTAAGGACCGGGCCGTTCGATTGGATTGCGATGTTCATGATCAGTTCCTTTCTTGGTGGATGACAAGACTCATGATAGGGGCGCTCAATCATTCGTACAATTCGAATATACTTGGTTAATTCATCGATTAAACCGATGTGTTGAAGGATTGATAATGGCCACTCTGAACTACAAACACCTGCGTTACTTCTGGATGGTCGCCCGCAGCGGCAGCATCGCCAAGGCCGCAGAACAGCTGCATCTGACGCCGCAATCAATCTCCGGCCAGCTCACCGAATTTGCCGACACACTGGGCGTGGAGCTGTTCCGGCGGGTCGGGCGGCGCCTGGAGTTGACCGAGACCGGCAACCGCGTGCTGCGCCACGCCGAGGACATCTTCAGCGCCGGCGATGCCTTGCTGGAAGTCGTTAAGGACCAGTCCGCTACACAAGCTACCACGTTCCGGGTGGGGGTTTCCGATTCGGTGTCCAAGGCGGTGGCGTGCCGGCTGGTGGCGCCGGCGCTGTCGCTGGCCGAGCCGACCCGGCTGATCTGCAGGGAAGGGCGGCTGGCGGCGTTGCTGGCGGACATGGCCGTCCACAAACTCGACCTGATCATCACCGACCGCGCCATGCCCAGCCACCTGAGCGTGCGCGGCTACAACCACTTGCTGGGCGAGAGCGAGCTTGGCGTGTTCGGGGCGCCGACCCTGGTGGAGACGTTGAACGGGGCGTTTCCGGAATGTCTGAATAACGCGCCGCTGCTGTTGCCGGGAGAGGATTTCGCCGTGCACGCCAGGCTGATGCAGTGGCTGCACACGCACGTGCCGCGTTTGCACGTGATCGGCGAGTTCGACGACAGCGCCATGATCAAGGCCTTCGGGCAATCTGGGGCCGGGCTGTTCTTCGCGCCGGCGGCGATCGCCGACACCATCTGCTCGCAATATGGCGTGGTGATGGTCGGCACCATTCCTTCGCTGCGCGAACAGGTCTACGCGATCACGACCGAACGGCGCATCAGCCATCCGGCCACGCAGGCGATTCGGCAGGCGGCGCTGGAGACGTTGTCGGCTTGATATTGCGCAATAAATGCACAAGTAGCATAGATGCACCAAGGCAATGTTATAGTATTGATATTTTACTTTTGCATTGGCTTGCGCAACCATGAAAACGTCACCCCTATTGCATGTAGTCCGTCTTGCGCGGCGGATGAATGCTGCCGCTGAGGCGAATGACAAACAGAAATCTCTAGTCGTCGAGATAGTCGACGAACTCAGATTTTTTTTTGAGGTTGGGTATAAAGTTGTTTTGCTAGCGGGGATATTGCCCACAGTCGGCTACCTGATCGTTTCAATTAAGTTCTATCCGACTGGACTGACTATTGGTGACAGCTTCTTTTTTCTCATGGTTGGCCTCGCATTCGGTGTGGTTTATCTGTTTTTCTTGTTGTATTTCGCTGTACTTGCGCTAGTTCTGGAGAGCGTGTTTTCGGCCCCATCCACTTTCGAGAAATGGTTTTTTCGGATATTAGTCTTCGGCATATTTTTGGCCATAGGTGTCACCCTTTTCATCTTCCGCGATACAGAGTCAGCATCCGCGATCGCTTCGGGGTTAATTGGGTTCAGTGTGTCGGGTATTTGTTTTGTCATACTTAAGCGGCGCCTGAGGGCGCCTGCTACTGTTTTGTCGTCATCGGCCTCTCCGCCAATCTTGTCGCCTGCGTCACAGAAAGCTGTGAATATTGGGTTAGGGGGTATGGTCTTGTTTGCGCCAGTGCTGATAGCCTCAGTTTTTTTGCAGCGCATGAACGAGAATATGACAATGAAAAACGTAGGAATGCGCGCTACTAACATCACGCTCAAGCTGAGTGAAGAAAACTACAACATCCTCACCAGTGCCGCAAGCGGGCAATATCTTGCCGCGCTGGGCTGCACCACGTCTTCAGGCGCGCCTGAACGCGTGGTCCACGGTGTTAATTTGCTGTGGCACGGTATTGGCGAACGTAGCCTCGTCGAGATACCAGCCGGTGAAGGCAAGCCATTGGTGGTCGAATTGAAGCGTGATGGGGTTTTCTTCTTTCGCAACTACAGCGGAGTGGTCACTCGTTGCATTGAAATGAGCAGCGACATTTTCTTCAAGTCCGGATCTTCGGAACTAGCCGAAGACGACAGCGGTGACTTGGATGAAATGATGAAAGTGATCCATAAGAACAGTGCCAGCATTGAAGAAATCCAAGTGGTCGGACATGCGGATGCCTTTGGCTACAAGGGCGGAGCAAAACTCAATAACGAACTCGCACTGGCAAGGGCCGTGAAGACTCGGGATCAGATCGTCGAGCGGGCGTGCTTCAAAAATGTGAAGGCGGAAGGGCACGGTGCGAGGGAACCCAAAACGCTGTGCAAGGACTGGCCAGTGAAGGAAACGCTCTCCGAGTGTCTGGCGGTGAATCGCCGGGTCGAGATACGCATGAAGTTCAAGCCAGCCAAATAAAGCGGCCGGATCCCGCGCATGCGGGACCCGGCCGACGGCTGCGGAAACTGAGCGGAGCTTACTTAGGCATTACCACCGTGTCGATGACGTGGATCACGCCGTTGTCGGCGGCGATGTCGGTCTTGGTGACGTGGGCCTTGTCCACCATTACCTTGCCGTCTTTGGCGGTCACGGTCAGCGACTCACCTTGCACGGTCTTGACCTTGCCCGGCTTGACGTCGGCGGCCATCACTTTGCCTGGCACCACGTGGTAGGTCAGGACCTTGGTCAGTGCGGCTTTGTCCTTCAGCAGGGCGTCGAGCTTGGCCTTTGGAATCTTCGCGAAGGCTTCGTCGGTGGGCGCGAAGACGGTGAACGGACCCGGGCCTTTGAGCGTGTCGACCAGGCCAGCCGCCTGGACGGCCGTGACCAGCGTGTTGAACGAACCGGCCGATTTGGCGGTATCGACGATGTCCGCTGCGCTTGCTGCGCCGAAAGCCATGGTGAACGCTGCTGCCATCAAGATCTTCTTCATGTAAATCTCCTTTGAGTGAACCGTTTATGGAACGGCATGTGCGTAATTTATAGGCCAACATGATAGTTGTCCTCTAATTGTCGTACTGTGTGACCATACTCACGGTTCAATATCGGTTCACTCATGGTTGGAGACGGTCAATGCCCGTAGCTCAGCACGCGCAGCAGCTTCCATGCGCCGGCTTCTTTTTCCCAGACCATCGAGAAGCGATACACGCCGCAGCCTTCCTGCGTGCCCGGCGCGTCCGACGAGCAGAAGCGGTGGCTGCCGATGTGCATCGCCCGTCCCGGCCCGGCCGGAAAAACCTCGGCCGTGTCGTTCATCGCCTCGCGGCGCAGCGTGCCGGGTTCCTTGAATTTGTTTTCGAAGATGCGGATGTTGTCGGCGTAGCCCGTCAAGCCGGTGCGGTCGTGATAGAACTCCAGCCGGGAGCTGAAGCCTGTTTTCATTGTCGCGATATCGCGCTGGTTGATGGCGCCGAACAGGCGGGCGTCCGCCGCCAGGATCTCGGCGCGCAGGTCGGGCTGTTCGGCGGCCAGAACAGGCGAGGCCGGAACGGCGGCAAGCATCGCGGTAAGCACATAAGCGGTGGCGGTCGGTAATTTCATCGGAGCTCCCCTGAGTTGAATAATGGGGACAGCGTACGCTGTTGCCATCGGTTCGGCGATGCCGATCCGATGAACGGTCGATCCTGTAGGACCGATGGTCGCCAGGCGGATTGATCGCGGCCGGCATCGGACGAGGATGCCGGCCGCGTCGCCCTTAGACCTTGGCGAAGTTACTCATCGCCAGGGCGCCGAACGGCAGCTGAATCAGCGGGCCGCCAACGTCGAGCGAGCCCAGGTCGACCGGGAAGTAGCCGATGGTGTCGAGCAGTTTGCGCACTTCGGCTTTGGCGGCGGCATCGTCGCCGGCGTAGAACATGGTGCGCTGGCCGCCGGCCACCTCTGGCTGGGGGATCACGTTGGCGTCGACGTGGTTGAAGGCCTTGACCACGCGCGCGCCCGGCACCAGCTTGGTGAAGATGGCGCTGGCGTGCTGGTCGCCCAGGTCGATCGCCTTGATGCCGTAGGCGGCCAGCGGATTGTTCGGGTCGTTGCGGTCGGGGGAGTCGGGGGCGAGGAACAGCACTGGATTGGTGGCGTCGATGACGATGCGGTTGTTCCAGGCCGGCAGGTTTTTGACCAGGGTTTCGAGCGCTTCCCAAGGCACGGCGACGATCACGATATCCGCGCTGGCGGCCTGTTCGATGGTGCCCGCGGTGATGTTCGAGCCGAGTTCGGCCGTCAACTTGGCCAGCGATGCCGGGCCGGATTTGTTGGCGATGGTTGCCGAGATGCCTTTGGCGGCGAATGCGCGAGCGACGTTGGAGCCCAGGGCGCCAGAACCAATGATACCGATATTCATATTAACTCCAAAAAGAAACGGGGCGGATTGTTCCGGACCTCAGCGCCCCTTAGGCTGCGGTCCTTGCCTTGCCGGTGCTGGCTTGGCGGTTAAGGTATTTATGTAACTGACACAGTCACATTTAAGGTCAAAAAAAACGCTACCAGACCAGCGGGATCGTAAATTTTCCCAATCTTGCGGTCTCCGCCGCGATATCCGCGATGGTGACTTTCGCTAATTCGTTCTCCAGGGCCGACTGCGCCTTGTCCAGGGTGGGCCGGATGGCTTCCTGGATGTTGCTGCCGACGATGCAATCCTTGAACGGGGAGACACGGTGCAGCGTGAAAATATCCGTATCCTCCACCGCCCGGTACACGTCCAGCAGCCGGATCTGGTCGCTGGGCTTGGCCAGGATGGCGCCGCCGCCGGCGCCCAGTTGCGATGTCGTCAGACCCGCCTCGCTCAGCAGGGACAGCAGTCGGCGGATCACCACCGGGCCGGTCGCCGCCGAGTGGGCGATATCCTCCGAACGCACCGGCTTTCCATCCATAACGACGATGGAGACGAGGGCGTGAACGGCAACGACAAAGCGTGAACTGGTTGGCATGATTTTCTAAGAAACTGTGTTACAGCCACTATTACACACTGCGTGGGGCGTGTCAACACGGTTTTTTCAAACTTTGGACTAGAATTGAATCGTGAAACAGTTCGGGAGATGAATATGAGAAGCGACGAGGCGCAGGCAGCGGCCATGTTGACGCTTCTCGCGTTGGGCAGGCGCGAAATCGAGCGCAAGCAATTCCGAGACATCGAGGACGTCTTTGCAGAACTCGATCAGTTGACGGTGGCTGAGCACGAGGAACGCGGGGGCGGTTCTTTAGTAGCGGGGCGTTCGTCAAATGGCACATAGTCTTTCCTTAAGATTCATTTCATCATGCCGCGCCAAACTCGGCTGCGTTTTTCCGCCATACTGGCGGCAATTTCCCGCTCGAGTCCCCCTTATGCGCATTCTGTTAGTCGAAGACGACACCTCCCTAGGCGAAACCATCCTCGCGTGGTTGCGGCTCGACCAGCACGCGGTCGATTGGGTGCAACGCGGCGATTCGGCCCAGACCGCGCTGATGACCCACCGCTACGATTGCGTCCTGCTCGACCGTGGCTTGCCTGGCCTGTCCGGCGACGCCTTGCTGGCCGAGCTGCGCGCCACCGGCAACGCCGTGCCGGTCATCCTGATCACCGCATTCAACGCGCTGGCCGACCGGGTCGAGGGACTGGACCTGGGAGCCGACGATTACCTGGTTAAACCGTTTGAGTTGGAAGAAATGTCGGCGCGCATCCGGGCGGCGGTGCGGCGCGGCGCCGACCAGGTGAGCAATGACTTGGCGCACGGCGACATCACGCTCAATCTCGAAACCAAGCAGGCCAGCCTGGGCGGCCAGCCGGTGGCGCTGACCGCGCGCGAATACCACGTGCTGTACGCGCTGCTGCTGCGCAAGAACAGCATCGTCACCCGCGCCCAGATCGAGGAAACCCTGTACGGCTGGGGCGATGAGGTGGAAAGCAACGCCATCGAGGTGTACATCCACAACCTGCGCAAAAAGCTGGGCGCGGACAGCATCGTTACCGTGCGCGGCCTCGGCTACCGGCTGAAAAACAATGACGACTAAACCGGCCGACGCCCACCGCGCGCCGTGGTCGCTTCGGCGGCGCCTGCTGGCGGTGATTGTGGCCGCCAGCACCGTGCTGTGGCTGGCCAGCCTCGGCATCGTGACCGTGATCGCCTGGCACGAGACCAACGAGGTGTTCGACGACGCGCTGGAGGAATCTGGCTACATGATCATGGCCGCGACCACCGAATGGAACGAGCGCGGCCTGCTGGCGTCGGCGCGGCCCGGCGGCGCGAACGGCCGCAAGGTCGACATGCAATACCAGATCGTGGTCGACGGCCGGGTGATCCAGCGCACCAGCGGCGCGCCGGTGCGGCCGTTTGTCACTGGCTTCGACGACAGCCACGGCTTCGCCGATCCCGAGATCGACGAGCGCCGCTGGCGCGTGTTCGTGGTGCGCGACGACGCGCGCCGCTTCGAGGTGCAGGTCGGCCAAAAACACAAGAAACGCTTCGATATCCTGGAGGAGCTGGCCGAGTCGCTGTGGCTGCCGGTGCTGGGGTTTCTGGCGCTGCTGGCGCTGGTGTGCTGGGCGTTGACCGGGCGCGTGCTCAAGCCTTTGCACCGCACCGCGTCGGCCATCGCCGCCAAGACGCCCGATGATCTGGCGCTGGTGCCGACCGCCGGGCAGCCGCGCGAGCTGTTGCCGATCGTGCTGGCGCTGAACGGCGTGCTGGGCCGCCTCGACGCCGCGCTGCAAGCCGAGCGCCGCTTTACCGCCGACGCCGCGCACGAACTGCGCACGCCGCTGGCCGGGCTGCACATGCACGTGCAACTGCTGCAACGGCAGCATCCGGATCTGGCCGCGTCGTTCCAAAAGCTGCGCCAGGATATCGCGCGCATGACCGGGCTGGTCGACAGCCTGCTGGCGTTGGCGCGGCTGGACCCGCTGGCGCGCGAGCAATTGGTGCGCCAGCCGGTGGCGCTGGCGCCGCTGTTGGAGCGGCTGGTTGCGGCGCATGCGGGCGAGGCCGAGCAGCGCGGCATCACGCTGACCGCGCGCTGCGATCTGGACCACGTGGACGCCAATCCGCAGATGCTGGAGATCATGCTGCGCAACCTGATCGACAACGCGCTGCGCTATTGCCCGGCCGGCAGCCGGGTGGAGATCGCGGCGGACCGCATCGCCGGCAGCGGCCGCATCGTCGTCCGTGACGACGGCCCCGGCGTCGATGATGCCAGCCGGCAGCGGCTGACGGAGCGGTTCTTCCGCGTGTTGGGGCAGGGGCAGGGTGGCAGCGGGCTCGGTCTGTCGATCGTCAAACGCATCGCCGACCTGCACGGGATCGATATCGTGTTCGGCACAGGCCTTGACGGCAGGGGCCTAGGCGTCACGCTGAACCTGCCGCCCGATCCTGGCCACTAACGATTCACGAATGCTGAACGGCTGTTCTGTAGGTGGTTTTAGCGGGGGGCTTGGCCGGAGTCGCGGACCAGATGGCACGACATTGTGTCGGGAGTAGCGGCCTTGTAGCCAGCGCTCTTATCGCGCAGGTAACTTTGCTCGCTGCCATATCCCGTGACGTTCCAACCGATGTCTTGATCGGGGCCGCCGTCATGCGTGAGCGAAATGATCTGGTAGCGGCAGGCAGGCGTGCTCCGGGTGAAGCGCCAGGTGATGCGCAAATGCCCGTCGCCGTCTATTTGTTCCGCCAACTCATAAGGCAGCGCTTGGCACTGACTGAATGAGGTCAGCCACGATATGGTCTGGGTACGCACTGCGAGCATGCCATAGCACGCCCGACCGGTACCCACGAAACGACCGGTGAATGGCGCTTCGCCGGCCTGTGCAGTCAGTACTACCGCCATGCATAAAGCAAGCGTGTGCCGGATCTTGGGGCGTAACGAGGCTTTTTGTGTCGTCGTCATAGTGAACCTTTTGTATCGAAACCTGATTGGCGCGACGCGGTTGGCACCGTTTGATCGCGTAGCTCTTTGAGCGTAAACCCCAATCGCTGTCCGCGATTTAAGATTCTTTAAGATCGGGTTAATGTCCAATCGGTGTAATGCGTCTGTGCCTGCAATGAACAGCAGGTCCCGATAACGACTCACCACCACAAAGGACAACACCATGAAACGCATACTCAAAATCTCCTGCATCACCGCTCTGCTGGCCGGTTCGGCCTTCGCCGTCGCCCAGACCGGCGGTTACGCCGGACCGTCCACCAACGCCGCGCCGGCCGGCTACTCGGGGCCGTCGACCGTGCCGCTGATGACCGCCAAGGATTTGCTGGCCAAGGGCAAGGACGACCAGTACGTCAAGCTCAAGGGCAAGCTGGTCAACCACAAGGGCGGCGAGGAATACGAGTTCGCCGACCAGAGCGGCAAGATGACGGTCGAGATCGACGCCAAGCGCTTCCCGGACAACGCCAAGATCGACCAGAACACCTTGGTGGAGCTGACCGGCGAATTCGACAAGGAAACCCTGGGCGAGTCGACCCTCGACGTCAAGCAAATCAAGGTTGTGACCAACTAAGCAAGCTGTGTGCGCGGCGTGCACGGTCGCCGGAATATTCTTGCCGTCGCGTAACAATATCTGTATCTTGTGGGGAGAGTATTTGTTAAATTTCCACTGGAGCATGCAATGTCACGTCAAGAAGTCACAGCCGAACAGGTCGCCTCGGCGGCCGATGGGATACAGCGCGACGGCCAGCGGGTGACGATCGAGGCGGTGTGCGCGGTGCTCGACGGCGCCTCCGTCAACGCCGTGCACAAGCATCTGACGGCGTGGCGCGTGCGCCATGCCAAGCCGGCCGAGGCGCCCAAGCTGGATATCCCCGAGCCGATCGCCATCGCGCTGGGCAAGTGGGCGCAGCAGTTGGCCGAGGAGGCCGGCGTCGGCGCGCGCGACGCGCTGGCGCAGTCCGAGGAGGACATGCAGGCGCTGCTCAAGTCCGGCGGGCAGTTCGAGGCCGAGCGCGAGGAACTGCTGGCGCAGGTGGCCAGCCTGACGGTCGCGCGCGACGAGGCGCTGGCCACCGTGGCAGAGCGTGGCGAGGAGATCGACCAGTTGCAGGCCGAGCTGCGCAACGCGCGCCATATCGCCACCGACGCGCTGGTGGGCAAGGCGAAGGACCAGTTGGCCATCGAGGGCAAGGATAGCCAGCTGGTCGATCTGCGCGCGCAGATCGAGCGCAACGTGGCGGCGGCGGCCGCCTTGTCCGACGCGCGGCTCAACGCCGAGATGGAATTGGTCGGGGCCGTCACGGCGCGGGACAATTTCGCGGCGGAGATCAAGGAGTTGCGCGCGCGGCTGGCGTCGCGGCGGGCGGAATAAGGTCGCGCCAGCCGCAAACCGGCCCCGGCGGCTTTGCCGGGGCCGCCTCGCTTTCACCCCCGAAATCGTCCCGGTGCGGCTTTCACGCAACGTTTTGCCCCATGGCCGGCAGTTTTTTTCATGTCGCCCGACACGTGGCGAGCTCTTCCCTTGGCAATCGCCGCGGCGGCCGGCAAGCGGCGCCGTATCGGCCCCTTTTCCCGCCCCCACGCCCGGTGCGCGCCATTATCGGCCGTGCGCGCCCGCGACCAAAATAATGACTTCCAGCATGTTGTCATAACATTTTCGGTATCGGAACAAGGAAAAATTTGATTGGTTTGCTCTTGGTTCGCTCCTTAAGATTAGTTTCGCAGCACAAGGAAAAGTGCTTGCGCACCAAATCATTTACAAAAATTATAATTACGGAGACAAACATGAGCGTACCTGGCACCGGGAACCACGCGGCACCCCAATACCATCTGAAAATCAAGCTGTCGGTCGCCGTCCTGGCCGGCGCCGGCATCCTGAGCAGCGCCTCGGTGTGGGCGCAAGCTCCCGCTGAAAAAACCGAGCCGCCGATCGACACCGTGGTCGTCACCGGTGTCAAGGCATCGCTGATCAAGAGCCTCGCGATCAAGCGCACCAACGACCAGGTCGTGGAATCGATCGTTGCCGAAGACATCGGCAAGCTGCCCGATAACAACGTCGTCGAAGCGCTGCAGCGCGTGACGGGGATCCAGGTCACCAACCGCGCCGGCGGCGAAGTCGGCGCCTTGTCGATCCGTGGCCTGCCCGACGTCCAAACCACCTGGAACGGGCGCACGATTTTTACCGCGTCCGGCACGCAGGTCGCACTGCAGGACATTCCCTCGACCCTGGTGCGCCAGATCGACGTCTACAAGACGCGCGACGCCAGCCAGTTGGAGACCGGTATTGCCGGCCAGGTCGACGTCAAGTCGCTGCGGCCGTTCGATTTCAAGGGGCCGAAAGTGTCGGTGCTGGCGCGTGAAACCTATCTCGATCCCGCGAAAACGTACAATCCCCAAGCCAGCGCCATGTTCAGCAACCGCTGGGAAACCGGCATCGGCGAAGTCGGCGCCCTGGTCAATCTGTCTGCGAGCCGGACGAAGTACCGCAACGAAAGCGTGACGCCGGGTGCGATGGTGCCGTTTGTCAGCCCCAACGCCGCAGAAGTCCCGGCCGGTTACACGCCCTTGCAGCGCATCACCGACACCAGCATCTGGACGCCCGGCACCCGTACCGGCTTGCCGACGGCGGCCGGTTCAACGCTCGATTTCAACGGCAAAGCGCATCCTTACTACCTGGCGCGCGACGCCGTTTTCCAAAGCGACCTGCAGGGCAAGCGCGAGCGTCCCGCCGCCAATCTCGCGTTGCAGTGGAAGCCGAACAGCAGTTCGGTCTACACCTTCGAATCGATGTACAGCGGTTATCGCGACAAGGCCTTCAACCAGTTGCTGTTCAGCTTTGCCGACTGGTGGGGCGATCTCGGCAGCAACCCTGCGGGGACGATTACGACGTTCCCGGGAACGAACATCATCAAGAGCCGCAATGTCGGTAGCGTCTATGCCTTCAACAGCGGCGACTACACCACTTCGGCGACCGATTCCCGCGTGTATGCCCTGAACGGCAAGTGGGATATCGGCGACAAACTGAGGCTGGACGGCGATCTGTCGTACCAATCCAGCAGCTTTCACTCGGAATTCACCGCCACCCGGATCGATCGCGTCGCACCTTCGATCAACGTCGACTTCAATGCCGGCGGCGGCAACACGGCGTTCGGTTTCAATAACAACAATGCCGACCTGACCGACCCGACCAAGTGGAATGTCGCGCAGTTCTACGACAACGCCAACCGCAACAAGGGCAGCGCCGCCACGGCCAATCTGTCGGGCGTCTACGATGCCGACTGGGGTCCGCTGCAGACGATCCAGTTCGGCGCGCGCTTGGACGACCGCAAGGCGTCGGAGGCCAACCGGAACCAATCGGGCACCCTGAACCGCAACCTCGCCTCGCTCGGTCCGGAGTATTCCTCCACCAACTCGGGCTTCGGCACGGACATCTCAAACGTCCCGCGCGCATGGGTGGAGCCCAACGCCTACTACATCCGCGACCATATCGACGACTGGCGCAAGATGTTCAACTCGACCGATCCGAACTTCCTGACGACGGACCAGCTGCGCTTGCAGAAGACGTTCAAGGTCGACGAAAAGACGAGCAACCTGTTCCTGATGGGGAATACCCAAAACGAGCTGTTCGGCAATCGCCTGCGCGGCAATTTCGGCGTGCGCTACGTCAAGGTCGATACCGACATGACCTTCTATAAGGTCGATGCCACCACCAAGGCGGTCACGCCATCCACTGCCAGCAAGTCGACCAGCAAATTCCTGCCCAGCGCGACCTTGATTTACGATGCAGCCAAGGACGTCGTGCTGCGCGGTAACTATGGTCAAACCCTGCGCCGCCCGAACTTCGGTAGTTTGAATCCTGTCCTGCAACTCGGTGACGACGTGACCCGGGTGGGTTATGGCAATGGCAGCGGCGGCAATCCGGACCTGGAACCGACGCGCTCCAAGAACCTGGATCTGACGGCCGAGTGGTATTTCCAGAAGGACAGCGCACTCTACGGTACTGCGTTCAAGCGCAAGATCGAGGGTCTGGTCGTCGACTTGCGCCGCAGGGTGCACGTCGATCCGGCGAACGACCCGTTCCGCAACTCGACCTCGGGCGGCGACCATACGAACGGCTATGACTACGTCATCAACTCGCCGGTCAACGCTTCCGACGGCACGATCAAAGGCGTTGAGCTCGGGCTGGTCTACTTCCCGAAATGGCTGCCTAGCGTGCTCGACGGCTTGGGGGTCCAGGGCAGCTTTACGAAACTGTCGTCGTCGCAGAACGTGCCCGAGGTCAATGATGCCGGCGACGTCGTCGCCCAGCTCGAGACACCGTTCTTTGGCGTGTCCAACCGGTCCTACAATGCCACTTTGGCCTACGAAAAGGGCCCGGTCAGCGCGCGCTTGTCCTATGTGTGGCGCTCCGGCTTCCTGTCCACCAACGAAGCCGCGCAGTTTGCCAATCCGCTCGGTATCTGGCGTCGTCCGGAAAAGAGCGTGGACATGCAAGTGTCCTACAAGATCAACGACAACATGTCGGTCGATATCAGTGGCGTCAACCTGACCAACGAAATGCAGCAGCAGTACTACCACTTTGGCAATGCGGGCACCCCGCAGACGACCAATTTCGGTACGCTCCAGATCGGCCGTTCGGTCGCGGTTGGCTTGCGCTGGAAGATGTAAGCGTCAAGATGTAGTTGTAAGTTGTATTAATCGCCGCAAGGGGGCGATTTCATTTGCGCGTCGCGGGCTTCGGTCCCCGACGCGTTTTTTTTTGCGGCAAAGCCGTTGGTGAATTTCGAAAACGTGGCTGCGCAAATTCACACTATTGCCAAGGAATAAAGGGAGTAGGATTCCGACCATAATCGGAGAACATAAGAATGAGACATTTACGTGCGGCCGCCCTGGTCGCGTTGCACCTCGGGGGCCTGACGGCCGGCGCGGCCCATGCGGCCCAGGCGACCGCCGCCGTCAAGGTGACCGGCGGCGAGATTGCCGGCACGCGCGCCGGCGCGATGCGCAGCTACCTGGGCGTGCCGTTCGCCGCGCCGCCGGTCGGTGCGCTGCGCTGGCGGGCGCCGCAGGCCGTGTTGCCGTGGCAGGGCGTCAAGCAGGCCAACAGCTTTTCCGCCGCGTGCGCGCAGACCGCCGTGTGGGTGACGAATCCGAAAAGCGAGGACTGCCTTTACCTCAACATCTGGGCGCCCGAGAAAGCCGCCAAGCTGCCGGTGATCGTCTGGATCCACGGCGGCGGCTACTACGGCGGCACCGCCGCGCAGGGCGGCTTCGACGGCGGCAACCTGGCCGCGCACGGCGCCATCGTCGTCACCATCAACTACCGCCTCGGCATCTTCGGCTTTTTCGCCCACCCGGAACTGTCGGCCGAGTCGCCGGACCGCGCCTCCGGCAACCAGGGCTTGCTGGACCAGATCGCGGCACTGCGCTGGGTCAAGAGCAACATCGCGGCCTTCGGCGGCGATCCGCAGCGCGTGGCGATCGCCGGCGAATCGGCCGGCGGCACGTCGGTCGGGGCGATGGTGGTGTCGCCGCTGGCGAAGGGGCTGTTCCAGCGCGCCATCGCCGAGAGCGGCTATGCGGCCGTGCCGCGCGACGCCGACGATACCACCCAGGTCGACCGCCGGCGCGCCGAGGCGCAGGGCCTCGCGTTCGCGCAAGGGCTGGGCGCGCGCGATCTGGCGCGGCTGCGCGCGATGAGCGTCGAGGATTTGCACAAACCTGCCTGGTCGCCGCGCGCGATCGTCGACGGGCATGTGCTGCGCGAAGACTTGACCACCACCTACCGCCATCGCCGGCACAACGACGTGCCGCTGCTGGTGGGCTGGAACGCCGAGGAGGGCAAGGACCTGGCGCCGGAGATCCTGGGCACCGGCGATTTCACGGCGGCCCGGCACCGCGAGCTGGTGACGAAGCTGCTCGGCCACGCGCCGTCCGACGCGTTGATGGCGCGCTATCCCGGCGCCACCGATGCGCAGGCCAAGGCCTCCATCGACCAGCTCACCACCGACTGGTGGGGCTGGGGCAGCCTGTACTGGGCCAGCCTGCAGGCGAAGCATGGCCGCGCCAAATCGTACGCCTACTTCTTCGCGCACCAGCCGGCCGAGCCATCGACGCTTTGCGGCTATGGCTGCGGCGCCGGGCATGGCGCCGAGATCCCGTACGTGTTCGACAATCTCGACAAGGATGGACGCGCGTGGACCCGGTCGGACCGCCAACTGGCCGCGCGGCTGGCGCGGACCTGGGTCAATTTCGCCGCCACGGGCAGCCCGGAGGGGAAGGGTTTGCCGGCCTGGCCCGCCTACGATGGCACCAACGCGTCGGTGCTGCGCATCGGCGGCGCGGCCGACGTGAAACGCCATCCGCTGCCGGACCTGTCCGTGTTTCCGCCGATGGCCAAGTAGCGCCGAAGGTAGTCCGATCCTGCCTGACTATTGCCCAATCCTGTCGACGGAAGATAATTTGCTGGCGAAGTCGGCACGGGGGAGGCTAGACTGGGCGGATGGGATTTTCGGGAGCGCCAGTGAAAGCATTCGAGTTGGGGAACGGTCGGGCCGGTGAGCACACCTTGCCTGTGCGGGCGCGCATCGCGGCCGATTGCGACCGCCTGGACTGGCGGGGGCCGGCCTTTGAGACCGGCATTCCGGGACTGACCTTGTACCGGGTCAGCGAGCCGACGCCGCCGTTTTCCAGCATCTACGAGCCCAGCTTGTCCTTGATCATTCGTGGCCGCAAGCGCGTGACCGTCGGCGCGGCGATCCTCGACTATGGCGAGTCGAACTTCCTGCTGACCGCGATCGATCTGCCGACCACGGTGCAGATACTGGAGGCCAGCGAGGCCGAACCTTATTACGCGGCCTTGTTGCGGCTCGACCTGGAACGCTTGCGCGGCATCATCGTGCAACACGATGTACCGGCCGCCGCACCGCCGGGGGCGATGGGCATGGCGGTGGGCACGGCGAGCGCCGAGCTGTTCGACGCGCTGGCGCGCTTGATCGCGTTGATGGACGCGCCGCAGGACATTCCCTTTCTCGCCGCGCACATCCATGAGGAGATCCTGTACCGACTGCTCAGCGGGGAACAGGGCGACTATCTGCGGCGCATCGCGCTGTCCGGCTCGCAGACCAACCGGGTGGCGAAGGCGATCGCCTGGCTCAAGCAGAACTATATGGCGCCGCTGCGCGTCGAGCAGCTGGCCGAGATCGCCAGAATGGGCGTGTCGACCTTGCACCATCACTTCCGCGCCATGACTGCGATGAGCCCGCTGCAGTATCAAAAGCACTTGCGCCTGCATCACGCGCGGGAGTTGATGCTCAGCGAGGCGGCCGACGCGGCGACCGCCGCCTTCCGCGTGGGCTATGAAAGCCCCACCCAGTTCAACCGCGAATACCGCCGCATGTTCGGCGCGCCGCCGATGCGGCACATCAAGGCCATCCAGCAGCTCGGCGCCGACCAACGCGAGCCGGCGCGGTAACGTTGTATTTTCGAACCAAAACGGTGCGAAATTTTACAAATTTACAGAGGTTTTAACCTTTAGCCATCGGAAACGCACCAAATTGGACATAGTATCTTGCTGTAGCGAAATGCCAGTCTTCGCTGACCACGTCCATAATTTCCGCAAGGGTGACTCATGAAAATCTCTAATCTCAACATCGGCAAGCGGCTCGCGCTGGCCTTCGGCGCCATCTGTTTGATGCTGGTGGTGGTGACGGCGCTCAGCGTGACAATGATAGGCAAGGTCAATGAAAGCACCCATTTTATCGCCAACGATCGCATGCCCAAAATTGAAACGGCCAACGCGCTCAATCGCAACATCAGCGACATCGCCATCGCCTTGCGCAACATGATGCTGACGGAGGAGGCGGCCGACCGCCAACGCCAGGCCGAGCTGATCGCCGGCCTGCGCCAGGACTCGCAAAAGAACCTGGAGCAGCTGGACCGCACCTTGCAGATTCCGCAGGCGCGCACCCTGCTTGCTTCGATGCTCGAGTCCAATGCCAAGTACGTCAAGGGCCAGGAGGATTTGCTCAAGTTGATCGCCGACAATAGATCGGAAGCGTCGCGCGCCTACCTGTCCAACGAGCTCAGGCCGGTGCTGGGCGCGTACAAGAAGGCGATCGCCGAACAGATCGCCCTGCAGACGCAGGCTGCCAACCATGCGGCGACCGATGCGCAGGCGGCCTATGTCAGCACGCGCAACATCATGATCGGCCTGAGCGCGGCGATCCTGGCGTTGGCGGGCTTGCTCGGCTATGTGATCACCGTCTCGATCACGCGTCCGGTGGCGCAGGCGCTGCGCGTGGCCAACACCGTCGCCGCCGGCGACCTCACCAGCCGGATCGAGGTCGACCGGGGCGATGAGTTGGGCCAGCTGCTAAAGGCGCTCAAGGCCATGAACGACAGCCTGGTCGACACCGTGAGCACGGTGCGCAGCGGCACGGAAACCATCGCGTCCGCGTCGGCCCAGGTCGCCGCCGGTAGCCAGGACCTGTCGTCGCGCACCGAGCAGCAGGCCAGCTCGCTCGAGGAGACCGCCTCGTCGATGGAGGAGTTGACCTCGACCGTCAAGCAGAACGCCGACAACGCGCGCCAGGCCAATGCCCTGGCCGAGGCGGCATCGACCGTGGCCCGGCGTGGCGGCGACGTCATCGGCCAGGTGGTCGACACCATGGGCGAGATCGATAATTCGTCGAGCAAGATCTCTGACATCATCGGCGTCATCGACGGCATTGCTTTCCAGACCAATATCCTGGCGTTGAACGCCGCCGTGGAGGCCGCCCGCGCGGGCGAGCAGGGGCGCGGTTTCGCGGTCGTGGCCACCGAGGTGCGCAACCTGGCGCAGCGCTCGGCCGGCGCGGCCAAGGAGATCAAGGCGCTGATCGACGATTCGAGCCTGAAGGTCAGCGCCGGCAGCGCGCTGGTGCGCCAGGCCGGCGGCACCATGACCGAGCTGGTGGAGAGCGTGCGGCGCGTCACCGACATCATGGCCGAGATCACTTCGGCCAGCGCCGAGCAGACCTCCGGCATCGAGCAGATCAACCAGGCGATCGTGCAGATGGACGACGTGACCCAGCAAAACGCCGCCTTGGTGGAGGAGGCCGCCGCCGCGTCGGAAGCCATGCAGGATCAGGCGGCACGGCTGGCGGATGTGGTCAGCGTGTTCAAGCTGGCGGCCAGCGCGGCGCGGCCGGCGGTCCCGGCCCCCGCCGGCGCGCCAGTGCTCCGGGCGGCGCAGGCGCGCAAGGTCGCCGCGCCGGCGCCGCGCAGGGCCGCCCGCACCGTCGAGCCGGCCAAGAAGATCGCCGCGCCGTCCACGGCCGGCAAGAACGATGAGTGGGAAGAGTTTTAAACGGGTGGGCGCGGGATGGCTGGCATGCCGCGCCGGGCGATACGGACTGAGAAGTAGTCTTAGAAGTAGTAGTTCGCCGAGATGCCGACGTGGTTGGCTTTGACGTCTTCGTAGCCGTCGGCCTTGAATGTTTCCTTCACAAAGCGCAGCTTGGTGCCGAAGCTCGGGGTCCAGAAGTATTCCGCTTCCAGTACGCCGCTGACGGTGTTGTCGAACTTGGTTTCGATGCCGGCGGCGACGCCGCTGCTGCTCAGTTTAGCGCCGCTGATATAGCGCAGGCCGCCGCCGACGCGCCAGGCGTCGCTCGGGTGGTAGTAGCCCAGCACTTCGATCGGGAAACGCTTGAACCTGATGCTGCCGTTTTTGGCGTTGGTGTCGTCGACGTGGAAATTGACCGTGCCCTGCAGCGAGAACGCCTGGCTCAGACGGTAGGTGGCGCCGGCCGTGAAGTACACGCCGCCGCCGGCCTTGATGTTGTCCGATTTGCCGTTGGTGTAATGCGCGGTGGCGAGGTCGTCGCCGCCGCCGCTCACGCCCAGGCCGGCGAGGAAATGCAGCGGTGGGGAGGCGGGGCCTTGGGCCTGGGCGGCGCCCATCGTTGCGAACAGGGTCGTCAGGGCGAATGCGATTTTTTTCATGAGATACCAGTTTTAGAGGAAGAGGTGCGCCTGAGGCGGGGGCGTGGCCGCCAGCCTGGCGCTTATTTTGATTGCGACACGTCCCGGTGCCTTGTGAGCCCGGGAGGCGTAGTCGGCGCACTGAAGTGGGTGCGCCGGCATTATATCAAAAGAAACTAAAATTGATAACTGGAAATTATCGTCCTCTTACTGAAGGCTCCAGAAATTGGCGCGGTCCGTGCGGTATTTCGCCCCTGGTTCGTTGAAATAGCAGTTGTCGTAGCAGACGCCGCCGTCATAGAGGGTGGCGTGTCCCTGCGCGTCCGTCCATCCGGACACCTCGAACAGGATCAGGCCTCGCCGGCCGGCCAGGATGCCGCCGCCGGAGGCCGGCTGGTCGACGACCTCGGGTTTGCCCCATTGCCGCGTCAGGAAAGCGATCAGGTCGCGCACGCGGAAAAAGTACTGCCGCTTGTCCGCCCCGGACACGGTCTTGCCCCGGATGGCCGGCAGCACCATGCCCGCCTCGCCCAAGATGTAACTCATGCGCACGGCGCAGGTGTTTTCCCAGCGCTGGCCGGGATTGGGGTTGTTGATGTTCTTCGCCACATAGCCGCCGATCACCTCCGCCACTTTGGCGGCGGAATTGTCGCGGTCGTAAATCCGTTGCGAAGCTGCCCATGCGGCGCTGAAAGAGGGGCGGGCCATGGTGTCATCCTTGTCGAAGGTGGATCGGTGGGTTGCCGCGTGCCGCGCGGGCGCGCCGCGCTGGGCTGCCAGGCCATTTTACCCACGACGCCGTCGCGGTAGGGATTTCCTGATCAAGGTTCAGGCGATCCCGATATTTTTCAAAGCGGCATTCCCGTAACATCATTGTTACTTGCTTTGCATAAACATCCGCCCCGGCCCGCCGCGTTCCCCACCTATTCAGAAAGAAGACATGAAATTCGCCAACCTCAAGATCGGAACCCGGCTCGCGGGCGCTTTCGCGGCGCTGTTGCTGCTGTTACTCGTTGTGGCGTATATCGGATGGTCTTCGCTGGCCGGCACCAAGCGGAATATCGATGTCATCATCAATGAAAATATTCAAAAGGTTGACGCCGCCACCGACATTCAGCGCGAACTGAACATGTGTGCGCGCGCGGTGCGTAATTACATCCTGTTTACCGACGGCGAGAGTAAAAAGCAGATGCTGGGCCGCTTGAACCAGGCCGGCCAAAACATGGCGGAACCGGTCGAGCGCCTGCAGCGGCTGGTGAGCATGGACAAGGGGCAGCAACTCGCGGCCGAGATCGTCCGCAGCCGCGCCGCCGTGATCCCGCTGTTCCATAACGTGGTCGCGCTGGTCGATGCCGGAAAAACCGAGGAGGCGGTGCAGTTCCTGAAGACGGCGGTGCAAAATCCGCAGGACCGGCTGTTCGCGGCCGTCGCCGAGATGATCGCGCTGCAGGAGCGGTTCACCGGCGAGGCGAAGGAGTTGATGAACCAGCAGTACGATTTTGCCGTGCGGGCGTTGCTGGCCGCGGCCATCGTGGCGATCGCCGCCGGCGCCGTCTTGGCTTGGTCGATCACCCGCTCGATCACCGTGCCCATCGGGCGCGCGGTCGATGTGGCGCGCACCGTCGCCGCCGGCGATTTGACCAGCGTCATCGAGGTCGGGGCGCAGGACGAGACCGGGCAGTTGCTCGACGCGCTCAGGACCATGAACGCCAACCTGGTCAATATCGTCACCGAGGTGCGCACCGGCACCGACACCATCGCCACCGCGTCGGCCCAGATCAGCAGCGGCAATCTCGACCTGTCCTCGCGCACCGAGGAACAAGCCAGTTCGCTGGAGGAAACGGCCTCGTCCATGGAGGAATTGACGTCCACGGTCAACCAGAACGCCGACAACGCGCGGCAGGCCAACCAGTTGGCGGCGTCGGCCTCCGAGGTGGCGACCGAGGGCGGCGCCGTGATGGCGCAGGTGGTGGACACGATGGGCTCCATCCACGGCTCGGCCAGCAAGATCGTCGACATCATCGCCGTCATCGACGGCATCGCCTTCCAGACCAATATCCTGGCGCTGAACGCGGCGGTCGAGGCGGCCCGCGCCGGCGAGCAGGGCAGAGGCTTCGCCGTGGTCGCCACCGAGGTGCGCAACCTGGCCCAGCGCTCGACCTTGGCCGCCAAGGAAATCAAGGCCTTGATCGGCGACTCGGTGGAAAAGGTCGAGCTGGGCACGAGGCTGGTCGACAAGGCCGGCACGACCATGAAAGCCATCGTCGCGAGCATCCGCAGCGTCACCGACATCATGGGCGAGATCACCGCCGCCAGCCAGGAGCAGGCCGCCGGCATCGAACAGATCAACCAGGCCATCACGCAGATGGACGACGTCACCCAGCAAAACGCATCGCTGGTGGAAGAGGCCGCCGCGGCGTCGCAGTCGTTGCAGGACCAGGCCGGCAGTCTGTCGAGGGCGGTCAGCGTGTTCAAGACCGGCGCGGCGCGGATGGAGGGCGCGCCGTCGTGGACGGCCCCGGCGGCCAAAGCGCCGGCGCCGGCATTACGCTACGCATAAAAAACGCAAAAAAAACGCCAACCCGGCGAGGGTTGGCGTTTCGCCGCCGGCGTGTGCTGCGCGCCGGCCTTTACACGTGAACCGGATCTCAGAACTGGTTCATGGTGTTGTCCTTGCCGGCCGCCTTCAGCGCGGCCTCGCCGCTGAAGTAATCCTTGTGGTCGTCGCCGATGTCCGAGCCGGACATGTTCTGGTGCTTGACGCAGGCGATGCCCTGGCGGATTTCCTTGCGCTGCACGCCGGCCACGTAACCGAGCATGCCTTGCTCGCCGAAGTATTCCTTGGCCAGGTTGTCGGTCGACAGCGCGGCGGTGTGGTAGGTCGGCAACGTGATCAGGTGGTGGAAGATACCAGCTTCGCGGGCCGCGTCGGCCTGGAAGGTGCGGATCTTTTCGTCGGCCGTGATGGCCAGTTCGCTCTGGTCGTATTCCACGCTCATCAGCTTGCTGCGCTCGTAGGACGACACGTCCTTGCCCGCTTCCTTCATCGCGTCGTACACCTGCTGGCGGAAGTTCAGGGTCCAGTTGAACGATGGGCTGTTGTTGTAGACCAGCTTGGCGTTCGGGATCACCTTGCGGATTTCGCTGACCATGCCGCCGATCTGCGAGATGTGTGGTTTTTCGGTTTCGATCCACAGCAGGTCGGCGCCGTTCTGCAGCGAGGTGATGCAGTCGAGCACGCAACGCGCCTCGCCGGTGCCGGCGCGGAACTGGAACAGGTTGCTCGGCAGGCGCTTAGGACGCAGCAGCTTGCCGTCGCGCTTGATGATGACGTCGCCGTTGCCCAGCGCGTCGGCCGACACTTCCTCGCAATCGAGGAAGGCGTTGTACTGGTCGCCCAGGTCGCCCGGCTTGGCGGTGACGGCGATCTGCTTGGTCAGGCCGGCGCCCAGCGAGTCGGTGCGGGCGACGATGACGCCGTCGTCCACGCCCAGCTCGAGGAAGGCGTAGCGGATGGCGCGGATCTTGGCCAGGAAGTCCTCGTGCGGCACGGTGACCTTGCCGTCCTGGTGGCCGCATTGCTTCTCGTCGGAGACCTGGTTTTCGATCTGGATGCAGCAGGCGCCCGCCTCGATGAATTGCTTGGCCAGCAGATAGGTCGCCTCGGCGTTGCCGAAGCCGGCGTCGATGTCGGCGATGATTGGCACCACGTGGGTGATATGGTTGTCGATCTTGTCCTGGATGGCGGCCTTGGCCGGGCCTTCGGCGGCGTCCAGTTCACGGAACAGACCGCCCAATTCGCGGGCGTCGGCCTGGCGCAGGAAGGTGTAGAGCTCCTTGATCAGCGCGGTGACGGCGGTTTTCTCGTGCATCGACTGGTCCGGCAGCGGGCCGAACTCGGAGCGCAGCGCGGCCACCATCCAGCCCGACAGGTAGAGGTAGCGGCGGTCGGTGCTGTTGAAGTGCTTCTTGATCGAGATCATCTTCTGCTGACCGATGAAGCCGTGCCAGCAACCCAGCGACTGGGTGTACTTGGACGAGTCGGCGTCGTAGGCGGCCATGTCGGCGCGCATGATCTTGGCGGTGTACTTGGCGATGTCCAGGCCGGTCTTGAACTTGTTCTGCGCGCGCATGCGGGCGGCCGACTCCGGATTGATGGCGTTCCAGGCGCTGCCTTGTTGTTCTTTTAAACCTGCAACTGCCTTGATGTCGTCTTGGTATTGGGACATGTGTATCTCCTGAGAAAAAAAGCGCGTTTGGGGAAATCGTCGAGTTCCGCTGGGTTTTCAATCGCGAACTCCATGACTAAATAGTAGGGCATTTTGGTGCGTTGCATCAAGGTCTTATATAAGACATAGGACATAAATTAATCCGTTTAATTTCAATGACTTGGTTTGTAAATTTTGGCATGTGAAACAAACTTTCAAAAAATGATATGGCTGGGTCCGCCCAAATTGCGGCGCGATCCCGCGATATGAAACGAGGTTTCAGCTGTTGAGTGAAAAGGGGTTGCCGGGCGCAACACCTCGTTGGTTTTCATACCGAAACCCGTATCGGCGCCGTTGAAAATGTGATTGGAGGGATAGTCGGGCGGCCAGTAGCATGGGCTGGCAATAATAAAAAATCGACATGCGCGGTTCGGAGCCGGGGTCCTCCCGATGAGAACGGTTTCATGCATTGCTCCGGACTACCTGATGACATCCTTTGGAGACAATAATGAAACGCATATTTTTATGGCTGACCCTGCTCGCCGGTTTGGTCGGCTCGGCATTTTCCGCGCACGCCGCGATCACGATCAACACCAGCGTGCAATACAAGATCAAGAACGCCGCCAGCGGCCTGGTCCTGGGCATCGACGGCGCCAGCCAGGCCGCCGGCGCCAAGGTGGTCCAGTGGGCCGACAACGGCACCACCGACCACCTGTGGCATTTCATGCCGATGGGGAACGGCGAGTACAACATCGAGAACATGTTGACGCACCAGGTGCTGGGCGTGTCGAGCGCCTCCACCGCGGACGGCGCGCAAATCATCCAGTGGGCCGACAGCGGCACGCGCGACCACCTGTGGACCGTCACCCAGGCCGCCAGCGGCAACTTCCTGATCCAGAACGTCAACAGCGGCAAGTATCTCGAGGTGTTCCAGGCCAGTAACCTGAACACCGCCACCATCGACCAGTGGGGCTTGACCGGCTGCGCCTGCCAGGAATGGCAGCTGGTGAACACGCAGGTGCGCCCGTATCCGTTGCCGCGCGCCGTCAGCGGCAACGGCCGCTTCGTCCACGATCCCTACATGCTGAGGGATGCGGGCGGGACCTACTGGCTCTATGGCAGCCACCAGACCTTGGCCACTTCGACCGACCTCAACACCTTCACCTCGTACACCAACTGCACCACCGCGCAGAAGGGCGGCTATGCGACTTGCCCGTCGATCGGGCCGGATTTCCCGTCCTGGAGCGGCCTGCAGACGCCGAAGGGCTGGAACAACGGCGCCAACACCGACATCTGGGCGCCGAGCCTGATGGTGGTGAACGGCACGTATTATCAGTATTACTCGATTCCGTATCTGCCGAGCACGGAAGCCAAGGCGCTGATCGGCGTCGCCACCAGTTCCGCGCCGCAAGGACCATGGACCGACAAGGGCGTCGTCACCAGATCGTGGACCAGCAACGACACGCCGCCGGCCGGTTTCAAGAAGACCACCGACAACGCGATCGATCCGGCGCCGTTCCGCGACGCCAGCGGCAACTGGTGGATGACGTGGGGCTCGTGGACCGACGGCCTGCATCTGATGCAACTCAATCCGGCCACCGGCCTGCAGTCGACCACCAACACCACCGTCTATACGATCGCGCGGCGCGGGTCGCCGACGTCTGCCGTCGAAGGGCCGTTCATCTATTACTACAACGGCTA